>NZ_JBIAZD010000059.1:0-1064 GCF_042898795.1 Streptomyces sp. NPDC000348 | reverse complement strand
GCGGCCAGCACGGCGTAGTCGCCGCAGCCGGGGCACCAGCGCACCTCCTGGTCGGACTTGAAGTCCTTCATCGACTGCCGGCCCTCGGCCTTGGGCACCAGTTGCAGCAGGGCGTCGGGGTCAGTCATCGAGGGCCTCCTTCAGCGCCGCGGCGAGCTGCTCCGCCTTGAACGGCATGCCGTTGACCTGGGTGTGGGAGCGGGCGTCGACCAGGTACCTCGCCCGGACGAGAGCGGCGAGCTGCCCCAGGTTCATCTCCGGGACCACCACGCGCTCGTACCGGGCGAGAACCTCACCGAGATTGCGCGGGAAGGGATTGAGGTGACGCAGATGGGCCTGCGCGATCCGGCCGCCCTCCTTGCGGATACGGCGCACGGCGGCCGTGATCGGCCCGTACGTCGACCCCCAGCCCAGCACCAGGGTCCTCGCCCCGTGCGGGTCGTCCACCTCGACGTCGGGCACCTCGATGCCGTCGATCTTCGCCTGCCGGGTGCGGACCATGAAGTCGTGGTTGGCCGGGTCGTAGGAGATGTTGCCCGTGCCGTCCTGCTTCTCGATGCCGCCGATCCGGTGCTCCAGACCCGGGGTGCCGGGGATGGCCCAGGGACGGGCCAGGGTCTGCGGGTCCCGCTGGTAGGGCCGGAACACCTCGGTGCCGTCGTCCAGCGTGTGGTTGGGTCCCTGCGCGAACTGCACGGTCAGGTCCGGCAGCTCCTCGAGGTCCGGGATGCGCCAGGGTTCGCTGCCGTTGGCGAGGTAGCCGTCGGAGAGGAGGAAGACGGGGGTGCGGTAGGTGAGGGCGATGCGGGCGGCCTCCAGGGCGGCGTCGAAGCAGTCGGCCGGGGTGCGGGGCGCGACGACCGGGACCGGCGCCTCGCCGTTGCGCCCGTACATCGCCTGCAGCAGGTCCGCCTGCTCGGTCTTGGTCGGCAGCCCGGTGGACGGGCCGCCGCGCTGGATGTCCACGACCAGCAGCGGCAGCTCCAGCGAGACGGCCAGCCCGATCGTCTCCGACTTCAGCGCCACCCCCGGACCGGAGGTGGTGGTCACCGCCAGGGAGCCGC
>NZ_JBIAZD010000058.1:0-1116 GCF_042898795.1 Streptomyces sp. NPDC000348 | reverse complement strand
GGGCTGCGCAGGTCGATGTTGCCGTCGACCACGCTCCGGAACTGGTGGTCCGTCTCCGGTGTCGACCAGTGCCTGCCCTCCTCCGTCAGCCACAGTTCGACACCCGCCCCGGCCCGGACGCGCTCACCCGGTGCCACCACCCGCACCGACCCGGCCGCGTCCGACGTGTCCGGCGGCGTCGGGTGCGCCGCGGCCTCGTTCCGCTCCGGCGGGCTGTGTTCCGTGAGGACGGCGCGGACCGTGACGGCGGTCAGCGGGACCAGGAGCAGGCCGCAGCCGATCACCATCCCGGCGGTGCGTCGGCGCCGTCGGGCACGGCCCGCCCGTTCGATGGCGGCCAGTGGCACAGGAGAAGGCGTGAGGCCGGCGGCCACCTCACCGAACGCGTCATGCAGCCGTTCGCTCTCGTGCCGAGGCTGCGGGGAGGGCGGGGAAGTCCAGGACATCAGCGCTCCGTTCGCTGGTCGACGAGGTGGAAGGTGAGCAGGGGATGGGCGCGCAGCGCCTCCAGGCCGCGCCGGGCGTGCGTCTTGACCGTGCCGACGGAGCAGTTCAGCGCTGTGGCGATCTCCTGCTCGCTCATGTCCTCCCAGTAGCGCAGCACCATGACGGCACGCTGGCGGGCGGACAGGACCGAGAGGGCCTCCACGAGAACGGCGCTCTGCTCGACGGCCTCGGCGTGCCCGCCGTGCGTCCGGTGCACCGACTCGGGCAGAAACGGCATGAGCAAGTGGGTCAGGCGTTTCTTGCGCACCCGGCTGATGTTGTTGTTGACCAGAGCCCGGCGTATGTAGGTGTCGACCTCGTGACGCGGGATCTTCCGCCACCGCGCGTACATCTTGGCCAGCGTGGTCTGCACGAGGTCCTCGGCCTCGTGGAAGTCGCCGGTGAGCATGTGAGCCGTACGCACCAAGCGGGGCCAGGCCACGGTGGCGAACTCGGCGAAGTCGGCGTGGCTCTCGTGCGTCACGACAACGGATTCCTTGGGGGTCGGAGGTGGGGGAGGGGGAGGGGATGGGCAGGGGCGGACAAGGGCGTGGGGGGGGCCGGGCCCGCCCCCCCCCCCCCCCCAAACCCCCCCCACCCCCCCCCCGATGTGCGGGGGGTACGGCGGGG
>NZ_JBIAZD010000057.1:0-1287 GCF_042898795.1 Streptomyces sp. NPDC000348 | reverse complement strand
CCTAGGAGCTGTCCGGGCGATCATGTGACCGTCCCGTGTCTGGGTCGTTGTTGTGGGCATGGGGCGGGGCGATCTGACGGATGCCGAGTGGGAACGGCTGCGGCCGTTCCTGCCGGTGAGCAATGGACGTTGTGGCCGGTGGCGGGATCATCGGCAGGTGATCGACGGGATCCTGCACCGGGTGCGGACCGGGGTGCAGTGGCGGGATCTTCCCGAGCGCTTCGGCCCGTGGAAGACCGTGTATGAACGCCACCGGCTGTGGTCGGCCGACGGGACGTGGGAGCGTCTGCTGCAGCAGGTCCAGGCCGCCGCCGATGCCGCCGGCGAGATCGACTGGGACATCTCGGTGGACTCCACCATCGTGCGGGCCCATCAGCACGCGGCCGGTGCCCGGACCGGACCGCCGTCGGCGCCCGCGTCAAAGGGGGCCGAAGCGGCAGAACACCAGGGCGAAACGCCGTGGCAGAGCCTGCTCGCCCGGCTGGTGGAGGTGGTGCGGGAGGTGAGGGCCTGGGCCGCTCGCGGGGCGGGTTCACCAGCAAACTCCACCTGAGTGCGGACGGCCGCTGCCGCCCGCTGTCCCTGGTCGTCACCGGCGGACAGCGGGCGGACTGCACCCAGTTCCAGACGGTGCTGGAAAAGATCCGCGTTCCGCGGGGCGGTCCGGGCCGGCCGCGCACGAAGCCCGACAGCCTCGCGGCCGACAAGGGCTACAGCAACGGACCCTGCCGCGAGTACCTGCGGCGCCGTGGCATCCGGCACTCGATCCCGGAGAAGACCGACAGCCAGGCCGCCCGCCTGCGCAAAGGCTCCCGCGGCGGACGGCCGCCCGGCTTCGACGAGGAGCGCTACAAGAAGCGCAACACCGTCGAACGGGCGATCAACAGGCTGAAGCAGTCTCGGGCTGTGGCCACTCGCTATGACAAGCGCGGTTACGTCTTCCTCGGCACCGCCACCACTGCGGCTCTGCTCATCTGGCTTCGGAGTTGAGTCCCGACGTCACAAAGCGACTGGCCGATACGCCAGCGCCTGATCGACCACCTCATCAGCCGAAAGCTCCCGCTCCGGCGGCCAGAAGATCAAGTCCCTGACCTGTCCGGACGGGCATGCCAGGGCTCTGCCCAGCCTGTCCAGCCAGCCGTCCACCTCGTCGTCCGAGGCGTAGTCCGCGTCCATGATCCGCTGCACGAGCACGACCGCCTCCGCGCGACTCATCTCCCCAACACTCATCAGGTCCCTCCGCCGAGCCACCCTAACGAAATCCTTGATCGCCCGGACAGCTCCTAG
>NZ_JBIAZD010000056.1:0-1305 GCF_042898795.1 Streptomyces sp. NPDC000348 | reverse complement strand
TGAGCTGTACTGAGATTTGTGGAGTCCCTGATGCCAGGGTTACGGTCCTGGCGAAGGAGAACCACCAGCACCATGGCAGCACCCCGTAAATATCCGGACGAACTCCGCGAGCGCGCGATTCGCGAGGTCCGCACCACCGGCCGCCCGATCGCGCACGTCGCGAAGGACCTGGGCATCCACAAGGAGGCCCTGCGCGGCTGGGTCCGCCAGGCCGAGGCCGACCGCGGCGAGCGGGACGACCGGCTCACCACCGCCGAGCAGGACGAGCTCAAACAACTCCGCAGAGAAGTAGCGGAGTTGAGGCGCGCGAACGAGATCCTGAAAGCCGCCTCGGTGTTTTTTGCCCAGGAGATCGACCGTCCCCGGACGAGGCCGAGCAGGTGATCGACCACCTGCGCGAGAGGGGCCTTGGGGTCGATCCCGTCTGCCGGGTGCTGGAGCTGTCGCCGTCGACGTACTTCGCCCGCAAGAAGCGGCCGAAGTCGGCCCGTCGGCTCCGGGACGAGCAGCTCATGCCGCTGATCGAGGAGGTCCACGCGGAGTCGGGCGGCACCTATGGCGCCCGCCGGATCACCCGCGCGCTTCGGCGCAAGGGCCACGGGGTGGCCCGCTGCACCGTCGAGAGGCTGATGGCCGAGCTGGGCCTGGAGGGCGTCATCCGTGGCCGGCGGCGTCGGACCACGATTCCGGAACCGCCGGCGCCGCGTCCGCCGGACCTGGTCGACCGCGACTTCACCGCCTCCCGGCCCGATCAGCTGTGGGTCGCGGACATGACGTATGTCCGCACCTGGTCGGGATGGGCGTATGTGGCGTTCGTCCTGGACGTGTACTCGCGGATGATCGTCGGCTGGCAGGTCGCGAACCACATGCGGACCGAACTCCCCCTGGAAGCCCTGGAGATGGCGCTCTGGCGGCGCCGGATCAAGAAGGACTCCGGACTGATACACCACAGCGATCGCGGGTCGCAATATGTATCAATTCGGTATACCGACCGGCTCGCCGACATCGGCGTCTCCGCCTCCGTCGGCTCCGTCGCGGACTCGTATGACAACGCGATGGCCGAGGCCCTGAACGGCACCTTCAAGGCCGAGCTCATCGAGATGCAGGGCCCCTGGAAGGACGTCGACCAGGTCGAGCGGGCGATCTTCCAGTGGATCACCTGGTACAACGAAGAACGCCTTCACTCCGCGCTCGACTACGTGCCGCCGGCCGAGTACGAGGAAGCCTTCTGGCGCAGCCAGGAGCAAACCCCGCAGTCCGCCTGAACCAATCAAGATCGGACTCTATGAAACTCGGGGCAGCTCA
>NZ_JBIAZD010000055.1:0-1661 GCF_042898795.1 Streptomyces sp. NPDC000348 | reverse complement strand
CCTCGGGCTTTCGCGAGGTGGAGTGTCCGAGGCTTGATCAAATAAGCGGAGAGTGCTCCTGACCTGCAACGATGGGACTTGTCTAGGGTCCTGTTGGCTGCAGGGAAAGAAGCACTCTCCAGGTGAAGAAGCGTATCGGGTCGTACCCGCGTGTCCGCATCGAGGGCGGTGGCCGGGCGGTGGTCTCGCAGGCCGGGGGCGTGCTGTTGGTCGAGACCGTCCGCAAGGCCGGCCTGGACACCGCGATATCGGCGGCGCTGACGCCGTGGCGGAGGGCTCGGGCGGTGCACGATCCGGGCAAGGTCCTGCTGGACGTGGCCCTGGCGGTCGCGCTGGGCGGGGACTGCCTCGCGGATGTCGGCATGTTGCGGGCCGAGCCGGCCGTGTTCGGGCCGGTGGCCTCCGACCCGACGGTCTCCCGCCTCATCGACACCCTTGCAGCCTCCGAAGTGAAGGCCCTGCGGGCCATCCGTGCCGCGCGGGCTGAAGTGCGCCGACATGTCTGGCGGCTGGCCGGCCGGGAAGCGCCTGATGCGGGCGGTTCGGTGACCGTGGACCTCGACGGGGTGCTGGTGATCGCGCACTCCGACAAGGAGGACGCCGCACCTACGTGGAAGCGAACCTACGGCCACCACCCGCTGATGGGGTTCGTCGACCACGGACCGGGCGGCACCGGTGAACCGGTCGCGGCCCTGCTCAGACCGGGCAACGCAGGCTCGAACACGGCCACCGACCACATCACCGCCGCTCGACTGGCCCTGGCCCAGCTGCCGAAGAAGTACCGGCGCGGGCGCCGGACCCTGATCCGCACGGACTCCGCGGGCGGCACCCACGACTTCGTCGCCTGGCTCGCCCGGCGGGGACGGTGGCTGTCCTACTCGGTCGGCATGGTGATCACCGAGCAGGTCCACCAGCATGTGCTGAGGGTTCCTGCATCGGCCTGGACGCCGGCCGTCGAGGCGGACGGCGAGGTCCGGGACGGGGCCTGGGTCGCCGAGCTCACCGGCGACGTCCTGGACTGCTGGCCCAAGGGCATGCGGCTGATCGTCCGCAAGGAACGACCTCATCCCGGGGCCCAGTTGAGGCTCACGGACGCGGACGGCATGCGGCTGACCTGTTTCGCGACCAACACCGTCGGCCGGCCGATCGCCGAACTCGAACTGCGTCACCGGCTGCGGGCGAGGGCCGAGGACCGGATCCGGGCCGCCCGGGCCACCGGCCTGCGCAACCTGCCCTTGAAGCGCACGGCCCAGAACAAGGTCTGGCTGGAGATCGTGCAGATCGCTCTCGACCTGCTGGCCTGGATGCCGATGCTCGCCCTGACCGGCGAGGCACGACTCTGGGAGCCTCGCCGCCTGCGGCTCCGGCTGTTCTCCGCGGCCGGACAGCTCGTCACCACCGGCCGACGCCGCATCCTCCGCCTCGCCCGGCACTGGCCCTGGACCCGCCACATCACCGCCGGCCTCGAACGACTCGCACTCCTGCCGAACCCCGGCTGACCAGCGGATCCACCCGTCCCTACAACAGCCCTTCCCCACCCGGAGCAGTGGAACCCGGCGCCACCCCGAGACGACACTCGGGCCCTCGCCCTGCCCAACCTCAGCCCAGAACACGAAAACGGTCCACCGACTCCGTCGGCGGACCGTCACGCAAGATCGAGG
>NZ_JBIAZD010000054.1:0-1930 GCF_042898795.1 Streptomyces sp. NPDC000348 | reverse complement strand
GGGGTGCGGACCGCGTCGCGGTCGCCGAGCCAGATGTTGTCGCCCATGCCGATCTCGTCGCCGTAGTAGATGATCGGCGAGCCCGGCAGGGAGAGCAGCAGGGCGGTGAAGAGCTCGATCTGGTTGCGGTCGTTGTCCAGCAGGGGGGCGAGCCGGCGGCGGATGCCGATGTTGGCGCGCATGCGGGGGTCCTTGGCGTACTCGGCCCACATGTAGTCGCGTTCCTCGTCGGTGACCATCTCCAGGGTCAGCTCGTCGTGGTTGCGCAGGAAGATGCCCCACTGGCAGCCGGAGGGGATGGCGGGGGTCTTGGCCAGGATCTCGGAGACCGGGTAGCGGGACTCGCGGCGCACGGCCATGAAGATGCGCGGCATGACGGGGAAGTGGAACGCCATGTGGCACTCGTCGCCGCCGGCGGCGTAGTCGCCGAAGTAGTCGACGACGTCCTCCGGCCACTGGTTCGCCTCCGCCAGCAGCACCGTGTCCGGGTACTGGGTGTCGATCTCCTTGCGCACCCGCTTCAGGAAGGCGTGCGTGGCGGGCAGGTTCTCGCAGTTCGTCCCCTCCTGCTGGTACAGGTACGGCACCGCGTCCAGCCGGAAGCCGTCGATCCCCAGGTCCAGCCAGAACTTCAGCGCGGAGATCATCTCCTCCTGGACCGCCGGGTTCTCGTAGTTGAGGTCCGGCTGGTGGGAGAAGAAGCGGTGCCAGTAGTACTGCTTGCGCACCGGGTCGTAGGTCCAGTTGGAGGCCTCGGTGTCGACGAAGATGATCCGCGCGTCCTGGAACTGCTTGTCGTCGTCCGCCCACACGTAGTAGTCGCCGTAGGGGCCGTCGGGATCCTTCCTCGACTCCTGGAACCACGGGTGCTGGTCGCTGGTGTGGTTCATGACGAAGTCGATGATCACGCGCATCCCGCGCTGGTGCGCCGCGTCGACGAACTCCACGAAGTCGGCGAGGTCGCCGAACTCGGGCAGGACGGCGGTGTAGTCGGCGACGTCGTAACCGCCGTCGCGCAGCGGCGACTTGAAGAAGGGCGGCAGCCACAGGCAGTCCACGCCCAGCCACTGCAGGTAGTCCAGTTTGGCGGTCAGACCCTTCAGGTCGCCGACGCCGTCACCGTTGCTGTCCTGGAAGGAACGGACCAGGACCTCGTAGAAGACGGCTCGTTTGAACCAGTCCGGGTCCCGGTCCTTGGCGGGTGTGTCCTCGAAGGTGTCCGGGACGGGTTCGTTGACGATCATGCTGTGGGTGACCCTCCGATCGACGGGCTGGACGGTCGCAGAACCGTGCTGTGCTCATCCGGGGACCGGTCCCCGGATTCCCGGCCGACGACGAGCACATGCGCTCCCCCCGGCTCCAGGCGCACATAGTTGGCCCTGCCCCAGTAGTAGGTCTCGCCGGTGAGCTGGTCGCGCACCGGTACCGACTCGTGCCAGTCCAGGCCGAGTTGCGGCATGTCCAACGAGACCGTGGCCTCCTGGGTGTGGTGGGGGTCGAGGTTGGCGACCACCAGAACCGTGTTCGAGTCCCGCCGCTTCGAGTACGCGATGATCTCCTCCTTGTCGGCGTGGTGGAAGTGGAGGTCGCGCAGTTGCCGCAGGGCCGGGTTCTCGCGCCGGATGGTGTTGAGCCGGGTGATGAGGGGGGTGAGGGTGCGGCCCTCGCGTTCGGCGCTCTCCCAGTCGCGGTGGCGGAGCTGGTACTTCTCGCTGTCGAGGTATTCCTCGCCGCCCTCGCGCAGGGGGGTGTTCTCGCAGAGTTCGTAGCCGCTGTAGATGCCCCAGGCGGGGGAGAGGGTGGCGGCCAGGACGGCGCGGACCTCGAAGGCGGGCCGTCCGCCGTGCTGGAGGTAGGCGTGCAGGATGTCGGGGGTGTTGGCGAAGAAGTTGGGCCGCATGTAGGAGGCGGCCTCCCCCGAGAGTTCGGT
>NZ_JBIAZD010000053.1:0-3389 GCF_042898795.1 Streptomyces sp. NPDC000348 | reverse complement strand
GAGTACGAGGAAGCCTTCTGGCGCAGCCAGGAGCAAACCCCGCAGTCCGCCTGAACCAATCAAGATCGGACTCTATGAAACTCGGGGCAGCTCAGTTCGAAGAGTTGTTCTTGAGCGGGGCCGGCAAGAGCTGAGGCCCTGGAGATCCATACAGCATGCCCTCATGCGCTACGCCCGCCGTCCTCGCTGCACCGAGTGCAAGGCAGCGTTCACGTACGAGCGGTGGCAGGCGGTGGAGTGCACCGGCTGGGACGCCTCCCTCCGAAGGCCCGTCCGACCCTGTGCGGGGACTGCGACCAGCGACACGGGACCGACTGGGAGGAAGCCTGGCCGGACGCGGCGCGCCAGGAGCAGGAGCCGGCCGTGCCGGAGCAGAAGGCCACCGGCTGGCTCTCGCGCCTGCGCCGCTGAGCTGGGCACGCCTCCCGACCAGCCGCGCTTCTCCTTCTGGCAAGGACCAGCCCGGCGAATTGGATGGATACGACGGAGAAGGCACGTCATGCTGGAAGCGATCGATGCGAGGGGGGGGAAGCGTGAGCCGCGGGCAGACGGAAACTCTTGACGAGAAGCACCAGCGCTTGCTGGAAGCTTTCGTGTTGAGGGCCCGCAGGGTGGAGGAGCATTCGCTGGCCGCCGACTGGGACGCCCTTGTCGAGCTGACCCGCATGAGCATCAACGTCCGTGTCGACCGCGGCGAGGTCCGGATCTCGTACGAGCTCCCGCCCGAGGAAGTGGTCGAGTCTGCGGCAGCGCGTATCAGGCCAATTCTGCTGGAGCAGGAGGACTGTTTTCACATGAAGGCGCTCTCGGCTCTGGGCTACACCTGTCGAGCAGTGCCACAAGATGCGGCGTGGATACGGGCCGCACGCGCTGAGTGGCGGACACGGGTAAGCCCCTCCACGCGCGACGAATCTGGCTATTGGGTCATGGTCGCTGACACGTCCACAGGCGAAGAGCGTGACCTCGATGCGCATGGGCTGGCCATGGCCTGGATCTACGGAGACGTGGTGCATCACGATCCAGAGCGACGCAAGGAAGGCGACACCTTCGGACTGCGCGATCGGTTTCGCGCCGCTGTGCCCCTGGTGGCCTGGGCGATGGTCGGCACAATCGAGCTCCTTAATTTTGTCCGGGCACTGAACGAGGCCGGGATGCTGAAACTTCGACAGGAAGTGTTCGACGAGCAGGTCGCCTTGAAGTCGACCGTGTGGGAAGAACGTGCCGAGATGTACTACGCGCCCGTCGGCGCTCAGCCTCCCTCGCTTGCGAGCTCTCCCATGCCCGAGGGGTGGCTCCCTCTGAGCAAGGCATCTGACCTGTCGGTCTTCCGTCACCGCATTGCGGGACAACTCTTGAACACGGAGCGCTCACCATCTATGACGTACCTCCCCTCACCCGAAGAGATCGAAGCCGCTCGCACGCCCGCTGGCGGTTGGAAGCGAGACCAGCTCGCCGCTTGGGGCGTGCCGTGGCCCCCGCCGAAGGGCTGGAAGGATGAGCTGGCCGAACGCTGGAAGGCCGCCCGCCCGGACGGCCCACCGGCGCCCCCGCCCACCCCGGCGCCGGCCGACTTCTCCCAGGAGACGTTCGACTTCGGCTGACCGACGTGCGATCTCTCGGGTTGGTGTCGGTGGTGGTGTTCTGGCGCGGGGTGTTCCTGGGCTGGTCAGCGGTTGTTTGTGAGTGGGTGGGCCGCTGTCATGAAGTGAGAGATTGAGGGGTGGGATCGCTGTCATGGGGCTTTATCGCATGGCAGCTGATGTTGTCTCAGGTTCGAGAGTTCTTACCTATGGACAGGGATGAGGAGTTGCTGCGCGGCCGGGTCTACGGCGCCGACCACGACCACCAGGGCCCGCTCCCGCACCGCGACTACGCCGAACTGGTCGGCGGCCCGCTCGACGGGCTGCTGCTCGACATCACCGGCTGGACAGCGGACGAGATCCAGACCGGCGTCGCGCTGACGACCGAGCTCGGGCAGTTCGGCGCCGGCGGCCGGGCCCTGTACGACCCGCGGCCCGGCGAGCGGAACCGCTGGAACTGGTCCGGTGACACTCCCTGACTGCTCCGGGCCGACTCGCCCGCCAGCACGGCCCGGGGCACGCTGAGAAGCGTGACCAGCGCACCGATCGTCGTGCACCGGCCCTCCCACTCGGGCGGCCGGAGAATCACCGTGCACAGCCACGGCCAGGACGAGATCCTCGGCACCGCCTACAGCGACCACGACCTGGTCGTGTTCCTCGAGGGCGCCGGTGTCGCCGAACCCGAGGCCATCCTGGACGACCCGCAGTGGGTGGAGTGGCGCGGCGGCCGGGCCCACGAGTTCCACGCCGCCTGACGGAGGTGGTGGGCCGGGTGCGCATGCTGCGCCCGGCCCACCACCGGTCAGCCAATCAGCTTGTGCAGCACGGGAACGCTGCCTCCAGCGGCCACCAGGCCCGCTGCGACGGCCGCGGGCATGGACTTGTTGTGGAGGAACATGAGGCCACCCATGACGAGGCCGATGATGACGGCCGCCAGGAACACCACGGCGGCGTGCACCGACAGCAGCGGGGTCTCCGCCGGCGTCCCTGCGCCGGCCGGGCCGGGCGGTTCGGGTCGGGCGGGTATGGGGTAGTGCGGGTGCGGGTCCCGAGACATCGGGAGTCTCCTACGAGGCGGAGGAACAGAGACGGCGGACACCTGTGGTGGTGTCGTCCGCGTGGGGGTGGCGCGCGCCTCGCGGTCGGCGGTCCTGCTGCGGCTCTCTGCCGGAGAGCGTCCCTGTGGGGCTTCGGCCCGGCCCAGGGTGGGCGTGTTCAGCGTAGCGGCGATCGGTGCGGGTGTTGCCCCGGGTGTCTGGCGGGCGGTCATCGGTACTGCCTCTGGCGTGAGTTCGACATGGCGGACGGGACAGTGACAGGACTCAAGTGCTTGCGTCTCGTCCTGGCGGGCACGGCTCCTTCACCCCGTAGGGCCAGAGGCCGGGACCCGGACAGCAGCGACCGGGAAAAAAGATTCCGGGGCACGACGAAGGCCCGGACGCCTGGTCCGGGCCTTGCGCTGTCGAAGTCCTCTAGTGAGTCGAACGCCAGTAAGGGAGTCGGAGACCTACCGTCTACTCGTGTTCTCCCCGGGAACGGTTGGCGACCCAGTCCGGAGCCCGTACGGGCGCCAGCGCTCGGGTCTCGGTGGCCGGGGCGCGCATGATGTGCCAGCTGGTGCCCGGCGCGGTGACGGTGTGGGCCAGGACGACGACGGCCTGACGGCCAGCACCGCCCCAGACCCACACCCCGGTGAAGCGGACCTGATCGGCCGCCTAGGAGCTGTCCGGGCGATCATGTGACCGTCCCGTGTCTGGGTCGTTGTTGTGGGCATGGGGCGGGGCGATCTGACGGATGCCGAGTGGGAAC
>NZ_JBIAZD010000052.1:0-4238 GCF_042898795.1 Streptomyces sp. NPDC000348 | reverse complement strand
GGACCCTAGACAAGTCCCATCGTTGCAGGTCAGGAGCACTCTCCGCTTATTTGATCAAGCCTCGGACACTCCACCTCGCGAAAGCCCGAGGCTAGGCACCAGGCAGCCACCTGCGTCTGAGCCGCAGGATGCAGGTGCTGTTCGGGCTCGTCAACGAGCAGGATCCGCGGTATAGGGTCGGTCTCGCCCTCAGCGCAGGCATCCGCGGCCAACCGGACGGCGGTCGCGACCCATCTCTGAATCCCCGCACCGAGGTGTGCTAAGGGTATGGCTTCGCCGGGACAGTGCTGCGGATAGGCGAAACCCGCGACGCCGACCGGCCCGTCCCAGTCCGCCTCGATCGGACGGGCTTCACCGATGTGATGCTCGAACGTGATGCGGCATCGAGATGCCGATGAGTCCCACTCCGGAACACGCCGAATCTCAAGCCGGATCTTCCCTTGTTCGGCGACGAATGGGATCAGCCGATGGTTCGCTTCGTGCTCGATAGCGCTAAGCGCGACGTGGAGCTCCGGTCGCACCCGAACCCACTCGTTGTTCTGCTCCAACCAGTCGGAACTACCGGGATAAACGAAGACGTCGTCAACCGCGTGTGCTTCGTCGGCAGCATAGAATGACGGATCGACCCGGCCCGCATGATCGGGATGGAGGCAATGGTCGCAAAACTCATCGTCGGCTCGCATCCCGTCACCGGTCTCCAGCTGATGGAACATCCGGTCGTGAACTGTTTCAAGTGCCCGGTCCAGGTAATTTTCCACAGCTATCGCATCGCCGTCGACCACCCGCACACCGCCCAGTCTGCCGGTGACCCACTCGAAACCGGCAGGGACAGCCGGTGAGCTGCCCGACGGTCCACGAGTAAAGGCGGTCAGAGGTGGCCACCGGCCGGTCCACGACGTCAGCACGCCGACAATGTCCCGGAGCGGCCCCTTGGTCAGGAGCGGCTGGATGCGCGATGCGAGCTCTGTGGCCTCCTGGCTAGCCGTAGAGGACCGGTCACAGGCGAGCTCAACCATGAAGTCTTCCTGCACGATCAGAACCGGGTTCGTGAGTAGGAGGTCCACCAGCCGCTGTGCGTCCGCCGCCGCCGATGCTGGAACTCCATAGAGCAGCGACTGCCGGACGACGTGGTAACAGCCCTTCAACGTCGCGCTGTCGCTGGGATCGTACAGATCTCCTCCGTACAGCCACCAAGCGCTGCCGCAGTAGGCGCCGATCCCGTCAGTGATCTCGAGCGGGCGGAGGCCTTCCTGCCAGGGCCACACCATCATCTGCCTCAGCAATTCGGCGTCAGCGCCGTGCCCGACGGAGTCGATGTCGAGCTTGACGACAAGACCTAGGCGGGCCTGCAGTGCGGGGTTACGGCCGTCCGAGCGGCGAAGGGCGTGTCGGGCCACGGGATCGTGTGCGCCAATAGCCTCGATGATGTTCGTCTTGCCCGATCCGTTGGGACCGAGAAGGACGGTCAGGCCTCCGAGGGGCACTTCAGCCGTCCGGATTGACTTGTAGCCGGCGACGATCGCCCCAATGGCTCGCACGAGACCTCCACAGAAGATTGCGGGAAGCAACGATAAGAATCGCACGGCGGTGGCCGCAGCGCCTCACCCAAGTAGTACCAAGCGTGACTCGTGAGGTTCCCCTCCTACTGCGGAGACCGTGACCGGAGGGATAGTTGGGGTCATGGCATCCAGGTAGCGCATCTACGACGCCGAGTTCCGCGCGGGGGGGCGGTGCGGATCGTGACGGAGACCGGGAAGCCGATTCCGGAAGTGGCTGGGGATCTGGGCATCCACGCGGGGACGTTGCACAGCTGGGTGTCGCGGGCGCGGCGCAACGGGTCGCCGTCGTCGGCCCGGCCGGTGGCCGAGGCATCGCGCGGCGTAGCGCGGGGAGGCGGCTGGCCACGGGGCAGATGACCGCATACGGCTTTCCACACAAGGTCCGTGGATGTCCAGGAGCAGGCCGTCCAGCGGGCCGTCGACGAGTTCGGCGTAGGTCCGGCCCAGCCTCGGGCCCGGCTCAGGGTCGTCGTGGTCGTGGCCGTAGACCCGGCCGCGCAGCAGCTGCTCGTCACCGTTCATACCGGCCAGCCTGTCAGCCTGTCAGTCGTCACCGACATCTGGAGGGTGTCGGACGCGGACCGCCTGTGCGCCAGGAGGGTGAGGTACGAGGCCATGGGCCCCTCGACCTTTCAGCTCAAGGGGCCCGGCCGTTCTTGCGAAGGGTCAGGCACAGGGAAACCTTTTCGGGACGCTCCACTCCAGCCGGACCCCACGGCGTACCTGTCCGACGAGGTGTGAGACCTGGGTGGCATTCACCTCCCCCTGCGTGTAGTACTTCAGGGCACGGTACATCCGGTAGAAGAGCTGTGCGTCCGTCATTGTGTCCGCCTCCTCCTGGAGCCGGTCGAGTCGTCGGCCGGTCTCGGCGGCACGGCGCAGCGCCGCCTCTGCGAGTGCTCCGTAGGCGGACCCGTTCTGGACGTAGAGGCCTTCCTCGATGGTCTTCACGGTAATGTTCCTTCCCGCTCACTTTCCGGCCCGTCTTCACGGTGAAGACGTACACGCCGGAGCTGAGTGCCCGGGAACATACGGCACCCCCATCGTTACCGTCTCGTCCTGCCCGGCACCGGTCGCCGCAGCGCCCGGGATCGTCTCCGGCTTGTCCGCCTCCGCGAGCGGCTTGCCGGGTCAGATCCGGCGGCGGAACCGGCCGAGCACCTTCCTCGCCTTCTCCTCCGCCTCGGCCGCCTCCCTGGCCGCGTCCTGCTGTGCCTGCCGCCGTGCGGCACGCTCGGCTTCGGCGGCGGCCTCCCGGTGGGTGACGTCGTCGGCGTGGCGGGTGCCGCACACCGACAGGTCCCTGGCCAGACCATCGCAGACCAACATCAAAACATCGGCCGCGCCGCGGTTCTTGATCTCGGTCAGGACCTGGAGCCAGTACTTCGCGCCCTCCCCGCCGTCGCCGATTCACAGGCCCAGGATGTCCCGGTGCTCCTCGGCGGTGACCGCCACCGCCATATAGACAGGCCGGTTGGCGACCTGACTGTCCCTGACCTTCACGTTCATACAATCGATGAAGACGACCGGGTAGACGCTGTCCAGCGGACGGCTCTGCCATTCCGTCATGCCGGCTATCACACTGTCGGTAATCGTGGAGATGGTGGACTTGGAGATCTCCGGGCCGGACACCTCAGCCAGATGCGCGGAGATCTCCCCGTGCGTCAGCCCTTTCGCTGACAGCAACAGGACTATCTCGTCCACCCCGCCCAGACGCCGCTGCCGCTTTTTGACCAGCTGCGGCTCGAACGACCCGGCCCGGTCCCGCGGCACCGCGATCTCGACCGGCCCCGACTCGGTGATCACCGTCTTGGGCCGGCGTCCGTTGCGGTAGTTTTCCTGGCCGCCCTCGGCCCGCTCACCGGGCTCGTGCCCCAGATGATCGGTGAGTTCGCCCTCGAGCGCGGACTCCACCACCCGCTTCGTCAGCTGCTGCAGCAGGCCGCCCTCCCGGTGAGTTTCACCCCACCGGCCTGGGCCCGGGCCACCAGCTCGGCGACCAGCCCGTCATCCACGGCGCCCGCCCCACTCGCAACGGCCTCCCTGGCCTCGATGCCACCCGCCACGTCAGTTATCAACTGACGTTTCTAGCTCGGGAGTTACACCGCTCACCGTACAAGACCCGTCCACAGATCCCGTAGAGACGTTAGCCTCTGAGGGAACTTCAGTGTGGCTGCCTCAGTTCAGTCGTGCGTGGGGGCGGCGGCTTGGTGGACGTGAAAGGTGAGTCCGGCAATCCGACCCGACTGGATGACAGGGCCATGCTGGACTCCGCCGCTGATGTCGTTGTGTACGGTGCTCGGTTGTGGATCTGGGTTGCTCGCGATCTGCTGCAAGGAGGTGAGCAGGTCGCGCAGGTCGTCGCCAGTGGCAGCGCCTGCTTGCAGAAGGCGCTGCAGGTAGGTGTGCCATTGTTCCGTGATGTCACGGGTGGTTTGTGTGTCCTCTGTCGCCTCGGCGGTGAGCAGCTGGGTCCGGGCGGTGTCCAGGTCGGTGATCGCGGCGCTGTCTGCACCGCTGCGTGAGAAGAATCGTCCGACGAGGTCACGGGCGTGTGTCCAGGAGTCGGTGACCATGAGTGAGACTAGCCTCGGGCTTTCGCGAGGTGGAGTGTCCGAGGCTTGATCAAATAAGCGGAGAGTGCTCCTGACCTGCAACGATGGGACTTGTCTAGGGTCC
>NZ_JBIAZD010000051.1:3452-5187 GCF_042898795.1 Streptomyces sp. NPDC000348 | reverse complement strand
GTTCGGCGGCGTCCTACTCTCCCACAGGGTCCCCCCTGCAGTACCATCGGCGCTGTAAGGCTTAGCTTCCGGGTTCGGAATGTAACCGGGCGTTTCCCCTACGCTATGACCACCGAAACACTATGAAACAGACAACCGACCACGCCGTGACCGGGCGTGGGGCCGTTCGTGGTTTCAGAACCAACACAGTGGACGCGAGCAACTGAGGACAAGCCCTCGGCCTATTAGTACCGGTCAACTCCACACGTTACCGTGCTTCCATATCCGGCCTATCAACCCAGTCGTCTACTGGGAGCCTTACCCCATCAAGTGGGTGGGAGTCCTCATCTCGAAGCAGGCTTCCCGCTTAGATGCTTTCAGCGGTTATCCCTCCCGAACGTAGCCAACCAGCCATGCCCTTGGCAGAACAACTGGCACACCAGAGGTTCGTCCGTCCCGGTCCTCTCGTACTAGGGACAGCCCTTCTCAAGACTCCTACGCGCACAGCGGATAGGGACCGAACTGTCTCACGACGTTCTAAACCCAGCTCGCGTACCGCTTTAATGGGCGAACAGCCCAACCCTTGGGACCGACTCCAGCCCCAGGATGCGACGAGCCGACATCGAGGTGCCAAACCATCCCGTCGATATGGACTCTTGGGGAAGATCAGCCTGTTATCCCCGGGGTACCTTTTATCCGTTGAGCGACGGCGCTTCCACAAGCCACCGCCGGATCACTAGTCCCGACTTTCGTCCCTGCTCGACCCGTCGGTCTCACAGTCAAGCTCCCTTGTGCACTTACACTCAACACCTGATTGCCAACCAGGCTGAGGGAACCTTTGGGCGCCTCCGTTACCCTTTAGGAGGCAACCGCCCCAGTTAAACTACCCATCAGACACTGTCCCTGATCCGGATCACGGACCCAGGTTAGACATCCAGCACGACCAGACTGGTATTTCAACGACGACTCCACCCGAACTGGCGTCCGAGCTTCACAGTCTCCCAGCTATCCTACACAAGCCGAACCGAACACCAATATCAAACTGTAGTAAAGGTCCCGGGGTCTTTCCGTCCTGCTGCGCGAAACGAGCATCTTTACTCGTAGTGCAATTTCACCGGGCCTATGGTTGAGACAGTCGAGAAGTCGTTACGCCATTCGTGCAGGTCGGAACTTACCCGACAAGGAATTTCGCTACCTTAGGATGGTTATAGTTACCACCGCCGTTTACTGGCGCTTAAGTTCTCAGCTTCGCACGCCCGAAAGCGCACTAACCGGTCCCCTTAACGTTCCAGCACCGGGCAGGCGTCAGTCCGTATACATCGCCTTACGGCTTCGCACGGACCTGTGTTTTTAGTAAACAGTCGCTTCTCGCTGGTCTCTGCGGCCACCCCCAGCTCAAGCAGCAAGTGCTCTCACCGGTTGTGGCCCCCCTTCTCCCGAAGTTACGGGGGCATTTTGCCGAGTTCCTTAACCATAGTTCACCCGAACGCCTCGGTATTCTCTACCTGACCACCTGAGTCGGTTTAGGGTACGGGCCGCCATGAAACTCGCTAGAGGCTTTTCTCGACAGCATAGGATCATCCACTTCACCACAATCGGCTCGGCATCAGGTCTCAGCCTTGATGAACGGCGGATTTGCCTACCGTCCGGCCTACACCCTTACCCCGGGACAACCACCGCCCGGGATGGACTACCTTCCTGCGTCACCCCATCACTCACCTACTAACCGCTTGGGCCGGCGGCTCCACCACTCCGA
>NZ_JBIAZD010000051.1:1726-3356 GCF_042898795.1 Streptomyces sp. NPDC000348 | reverse complement strand
GCTTCACGGCCTTAGCATCACGATGCTCGATGTTTGACGCTTCACAGCGGGTACCGGAATATCAACCGGTTATCCATCGACTACGCCTGTCGGCCTCGCCTTAGGTCCCGACTTACCCTGGGCAGATCAGCTTGACCCAGGAACCCTTAGTCAATCGGCGCACACGTTTCTCACGTGTGAATCGCTACTCATGCCTGCATTCTCACTCGTGAACCGTCCACAACTGCCTTCCGGCGCTGCTTCACCCGGCACACGACGCTCCCCTACCCATCACAGCACCCGTTGGGGCTGATTGCTGCAATGACACGACTTCGGCGGTACGCTTGAGCCCCGCTACATTGTCGGCGCGGAATCACTAGACCAGTGAGCTATTACGCACTCTTTCAAGGGTGGCTGCTTCTAAGCCAACCTCCTGGTTGTCTCTGCGACTCCACATCCTTTCCCACTTAGCGTACGCTTAGGGGCCTTAGTCGATGCTCTGGGCTGTTTCCCTCTCGACCATGGAGCTTATCCCCCACAGTCTCACTGCCGCGCTCTCACTTACCGGCATTCGGAGTTTGGCTAAGGTCAGTAACCCGGTAGGGCCCATCGCCTATCCAGTGCTCTACCTCCGGCAAGAAACACACGACGCTGCACCTAAATGCATTTCGGGGAGAACCAGCTATCACGGAGTTTGATTGGCCTTTCACCCCTAACCACAGGTCATCCCCCAGGTTTTCAACCCTGGTGGGTTCGGTCCTCCACGAAGTCTTACCTCCGCTTCAACCTGCCCATGGCTAGATCACTCCGCTTCGGGTCTTGAGCGTGCTACTGAAACGCCCTGTTCGGACTCGCTTTCGCTACGGCTACCCCACCCGGGTTAACCTCGCAACACACCGCAAACTCGCAGGCTCATTCTTCAAAAGGCACGCAGTCACGACGCAAGGACAAGTCCTTGCGCGACGCTCCCACGGCTTGTAGGCACACGGTTTCAGGTACTATTTCACTCCGCTCCCGCGGTACTTTTCACCATTCCCTCACGGTACTATCCGCTATCGGTCACCAGGGAATATTTAGGCTTAGCGGGTGGTCCCGCCAGATTCACACGGGATTTCTCGGGCCCCGTGCTACTTGGGTGTCTCTCCAACGAGCCGCTGACGTTTCGACTACGGGGGTCTTACCCTCTACGCCGGACCTTTCGCATGTCCTTCGCCTACATCAACGGTTTCTGACTCGTCCTGTTGCCGGCAGACAACAGAAGAGAGATCCCACAACCCCGCATGCGCAACCCCTGCCGGGTCTCACACGCATACGGTTTGGCCTCATCCGGTTTCGCTCGCCACTACTCCCGGAATCACGGTTGTTTTCTCTTCCTGCGGGTACTGAGATGTTTCACTTCCCCGCGTTCCCTCCACTTGCCCTATGTGTTCAGGCAAGGGTGACAGCCCATGACGACTGCCGGGTTTCCCCATTCGGACACCCCCGGATCAAAGCCTGGTTGACGACTCCCCGGGGCCTATCGTGGCCTCCCACGTCCTTCATCGGTTCCTGGTGCCAAGGCATCCACCGTGCGCCCTTAAAAACTTGGCCACAGATGCTCGCGTCCACTGTGCAGTTCTCAAACAACGACCAGCCACCCATCACCCCGAAC
>NZ_JBIAZD010000050.1:0-5504 GCF_042898795.1 Streptomyces sp. NPDC000348 | reverse complement strand
GTCCACGACCACGGTGACTACGACCTGGAGTGCGACACCAGCGCGGCAAGCCCACGTGAATGTGCACAGCGGATCAAGGGGTTTCTCCCGCACCGTCCCAGCCCCACCGCCTTTACCCGCCTCCGCCGACGCCACCTGACTGCCGGCCGGGAACCACTGACGGCGTGAGGCATGCCTACTCGGCCGTTGGTTCGCTCGTGGCCGGCACCTGAGCCCCCGGGGCTGATCCTTACGGGCAAGAGCCTGTTCATGAAGATCCACATCTGCGGCTGGAGTACTAGAGACCTTTGACGATGACGGCCTGGTGCTCAGGCACCGGGGCGCCTGCATGAGCCAAAGCACGATGGTTGTCACCAAGGCAGGTGTGTTGTCACCGGGGCCACCTGGTGGCGAGTGCTGAGCAGAGACCTGGACCGCGGTGCAGTCTCAGCTGTCCACCCCGGCTTCCCACTTGCGTCGGCGCAGCATGTGGTCGCTGAAGAGGTGTCGGCTCCGGTCGAGCAGTTCACCCACCTCTGCGTCGCCGCGCCGCCCGTCCGGGGACGGATGCCAGCGCTGCACTGCTTGCGCGGCCCAGGTGCGCAGCTTCACATCGGGGTCCTCGAGCAGACCGACCGCCGCTCGTAGCGCCACGATGCCGCCGTGCGCGTCGAGTAGCCGGAACGCCCCGACGCGGACGTGCCGCGGCCGCTCGGAGCTGGTGCGCTCCAGTAGCCAGTCGGCGGGCAGCTCCTTGGCCGAGGGCAGCAGGGCGGCGGCGGTCTCGCGGACGACCTCGGCGGCAGGGTCGTCGAGGAGCGGCCGCATCTGCTTCGCATCCGCGCAGTCCAGCGCCCGCAACCCTGCTACCGCTCGCGCCCGTACCCCGGCCGCCGGGTGCGCGAGCAGCGGCTGCAGCAGCCCGGCGTCCGCGCGGTTCCCGCACTCGGCCAGCCCGATGACCGCACCGGGCGGCAACTCGGGGTCGTTAGGTGCCGTGCACCGCTCCCGGTACCAGGCCACCGGGTCACCACCCTGCTGCCGTACGACATACCGGGCACAAGCACGCACGAGCGCGGAGCGGTCGCTGAGAAACGGCTCCGCCTGCTTCGATCGCCCTGCCCGTCTCAGCGCGGTGACGCCGGCCGAACGGACACGCGGGTTGCGTGCGGACAGCAGTGGAGGCAGCACACCTTCGTGAACATCCTCATGCCCCAGAGCCGTGAGCGCCGCTGTGGCACACAGGTCCTGGACCACGGTGTCCTGGTCCCCGGCGGCCGCGCGGGCCAGCTCAGCGGGACGGAGCAGTCGGCCCTCGATGGCCAGCCGGTACGCGAACCGCCGAACGATGCGGTCGGGGTCAGCGAAGAGAACAGCGAGCTGCCCGTGGGATGCCTCGCGCAGAATCTGCCTGAGCACATCGACGCCGAAGGCGCCTCTGTCGCGGTGGCCGACGCGGAGGATGAGCGGCGCGAGGTCGAGGGCCGAGTCCACGTTCAGGGCCTCGCACAGCAGCCGCCGCGCGTGCTCGCGCACCGGGCCGGCCCAGTCGGCGCAACGGATCACGACCAACGGCAGCAGACCGGGGTACCGGACCGACTGACGCACCGCCTCCTGACGGATCCGCCCGTCGCGGTGGCAGAGAGCGAGTGCGAGCCGGGACTCGCCGAGCTGAGTCAGGTCGGCTGGCAGTGGGGCGGAGTGCTCCCACCCCGGCAGGAACTGCGGGCGGTGCCAGGCCACCTCACGCACTCCTGCGTCCAGCGCGAGCCAGTCAGCGGGGTCGGCGACATCAAGCGTGCTGTGAAGCGGCGCACCACCCGCGAGCCGCGTTGCTGCCGCTGTCCCGTCCTCGATGTCCTCAAGCATTCCCGCCCCTCCAGCAGTCGTATCAGGTGATCGTAGGAGGCGGGGTTCGCGTAGGGCGCGGGAAATATGGCCCGTGATCGCCGAGGGCCGCCGCTCGGCGCCCTGCTCACCAGAAGCCGAACGCGGTGACATCGCCCCTGCTTCGCTTGCCGCTGGTGACAGGTAGCGCGCCGTATCGGTGACAACCACCATGCTTTGCCCTATTGAAGCCGCAGGCCAGCGGATGCCAATGGTGACAACTGCCGTGCTTCGGCACACCGCAGCCTGAGCGCCGAAGAGTCAAGCCGCACCGCCTAGAGGTCAAACTCGAGGTGTTCGACGTCGGTGACTCCACCTCTAGGCCGTGGGCGCGGCGGCCTCCGTCGCGGAAGTACACCTCGCCGAGGCTTTCGGCGGCGATGTCGCGCAGCTGCTGTTCGCCGGCGCCTGCATCCTTCGCGTCGAAGAGGCGGGCCGCGTACTGGGGCGGCAGGGCGAGGGTGAGCTGCGCGGTCGCGGCGAGCTTCTCCCGCAACTGCTCGATCCCGGTCCACACGTCCCGCAGCCGGGACTCCACCAGGCCGTCGGTGTACAGCAGCAGGGTCGCCCCGGCGGGCGCGTCCAGCTCCACCGCCTCGAAGTCCACCCCGCCCACACCGATCGGAGCGCCCGCGGGCACCCGCAGCACCTCCGCCCGGCGGCCAGGATGTTGCGCGCCGCGTTCACGTCGCGGTCATGCACAGTGCCGCAGTCGCACGTCCACTCACGGACGTTCAGCGGCATCTTCGCCGCGGCCGTGCCGCAGGCCCCGCACAGCTTGGAGCTGGGGAACCAGCGGTCGATCAACACGAGTTCGCGCCCATGCCAGGCACACTTGTACTCCAGCATGGAGCGCAGTTCCGTCCACGACGCGTCACTGATCGCTCGCGCGAGCGAGTGGTTCTTCAGCAGGTTGCGGACGGTGAGGTCCTCGATCACGACCGTTTGGTTCTTACGGACGAGACGAGTCGACAGCTTGTGCAGGAAGTCGCGGCGCCGGTCGGCGATCCGCGCGTGCACGCGGGCGACCTTGCGGCGGGCCTTCTCTCGGTTGGCCGAGCCTTTAGCCTTGCGCGACAGCTTTCGCTGCGCCTTCGCGAGGCGGGCGCGGTCACGGCGCTCGTACCTCGGGGTGGTGATCTTCTCCCCGGTGGACAGCGTCACCAGGGATGTGATGCCGGCGTCGATGCCGACGGCCGCCGTGGTGGCGGGCGCGGAAATGATGGTGTCCTTGCACAGCAGGGACACGAACCAGCGGCCCGCCGCATCGCGGGAGACCGTCACCGTCGTCGGCTCCGCGTGCAGAACCCGCCGGGACACGGACGCCGCCAGGCGCTTCTTCCGCAGGCTGCTGAAGAGGACCGGTGCGGTGCCGCGGTGGTCGTCACCGACAAGCCGCATTCCTACGGCGCCGCCCACCGCGAGGTCATGCCCTCGGTCGAGCACCACTGTCACAAGGGCCTGAACAACCGGGCCGAGAACAGCCACCAGCCCACCCGGTAACGCGAACACGCCATGAAAGGCTTTCGCAGCACCGGCGGGGCGCGGCGGTTCCTGGCCGCGTTCAGCGGCATCTCACCCCACTTCAGACCCCGCCGCCACCTGATGACCGCATATGGCTACCGTGCCGAGATGACCGTCCGCTTCGCCATCTGGGACCAGGTCACCGGCGTCGTCGGCCGGCCCGCCGAGGCCTGAGCCCGGAACCCGGCTCCACCACACACGACACGCCGACAGGCACTCGCACACCCAACAACGTGACAGCGCCAGCAGGTGACCGATACGGCCAGGCCCGCTCCGATACGTGCACGCGCCACGCAGCGGACGGTGGTTGCTTCCACTGGCGTCCCTCCATTCCTACCGAAGACGTCAGCGTGTACGTGCGGTGGACTTCTGCGCATTGCCGGTGTCCGGCGATCTTCGGGGGCCGTGACCGACGGGCGACTTCAGCACCATTGATGCATAACGGCGCGCAGCCCGGGAGGCGTTGTGTTGTCTGGTCATGCCCATCGTCCGGGAGTACCCGCGCTCCCTGTTCGCGGATCTGACTGGCCGGGTGCCGGAACCAGCTACGCGCTCTGGGGCAGGAGACCGGCGTCGATGGCCTCAGCGATCAGGGTGGCGCCGCGGCTGTTCTGGTGGATGTGGTCGGTCGTGAGTACGAGGTTTCGGCGCCGCGAGATCGTGTCGAGGCTGCGGCGCAGCACGGCGTGTTGGACGAGGACGCCGAGGCCCGCTGCGGGGGGGGCACCTCCTGGTAGGGAATCGGCGGTGGGTCCACTTGGCGCAGTTCCTCGATCTGGCTTTCGTGGAGTGGAAGGTAAGTCACCTTGTTGGTGGCGGCGACTTCGGCGATCATCCGGCTGTACCGCTGCGATGCCTGTGCCGCTGCTCCGTCGAGTTGTTGGCCGAGTACCGGTAGCGACAGCAGGCCGATCGTCGCGTCGGTCTCCGCTCGCAGTCGTTCGACGACGACTTCCAGGCACTGCTGGAACCAGCCGGCTGACGGGCGTTCGAGGAGCTGTTTGCGTTTCATGGCCTTATCGACGCGGTAGCCGGCAAGGCTCGCTCGGGCGTCGTTGGTCCCGATCAACACGGTGATCACGTCGGGCGGGTTCGCGATGACGGCGTCGAGGCGCTGCAAGAGGTTGTAGGCGAAGTCGCCGTTGGCGCCGAAGCGGACAAGCTGCAGATCACCGGGAGGGTGGCGTCGTCCGAGGAGGTCCAGGTAGTCGACGCTGAACTGTGCGCGGGTGAGGCTGTCGCCGAGGCACGTGATGCGTGTCGTCACGGCGCTTCCTCCGGGCTGGGCGTGCCGACACGTTCGGTCGGGCGGGTGTCGGTCCGAGGACGGTGGTCGGTGCCGAGGGTCGCAGTGATGGCCAGGACGGACGTCGGCCCCTCCGTGTCGACCACGTGCCATACCCCGGCCGGGTTGATGGTGGCCTCGCCCGGCCCGAGCAGAACGTGGTCGGGCGCCCCGTCCACGTCGCGGGTGACCGTCACGGACCCGCTGAGACAAACGACCAGTTCGTCGCCTGCAGGGTGGCTCTCCCCATGGTCACCGAGCCCGTCGCCGTCGAAGATCATCACCATCCGGGCCTCGGCGCCGTCTGCCGTGACCGCGGCGCTGTAGGCCTGGAGCACCTCCGGGTCCCAGGCGAAGCCCTCCACTGGTTTCGCTCTCGATCCCAGCCCAAGGTGCACGGGGGTGGTCCGCAGGTCCATGGCATTGCGTTCGTGGTTGACGAGTCTCATGCCGACGATCGTCCACGACAGCGATCGGGCGGTCTTGAAGAAAAGGGAAGAGAGGCCGACACGAAGGGCAGACGGTTACTGAGATTATCGGCGTGATGTCGTGAGGCTGACAAGTGATGGTTGTCACGGTATGCCGGAAGTATGAGGTATCCGCAAGGAGGCGGCCCGACCGCCGAGCGGCGGGCGTTTCGCGAACGCATCCGCATGGAGGCGGCCGGGATGTTCGCCGAGGGACAGGACAACGCGACGGTGGCGAAGGGGCTGCGGGTCAGCGTGCGCTCGGTGCAGCGCTGGCGCCGTTCCTGGCAGGAAGGCGGCCGGCAGACGCTGCACTCCAAGGGATCGGCCGCCCGTCCCAAGCTGAACGAGGCCCTGTTCGC
>NZ_JBIAZD010000049.1:0-7675 GCF_042898795.1 Streptomyces sp. NPDC000348 | reverse complement strand
GCCTTCCCCCCGCCCCACTGGGGTCGGGCCCCCGGTTTGTCTCGGGGGGGGGGGCCCCCCCCCCGGGGGCCCCCCCCCGCGCCCGGCGCCCCCCCCCCCGCCGCGCGCCGCGCCCCCCCCCCCACGCACCGGCAACGGATACCGGACCTACGACGAGAGCGATCTGAGGCTGCTGCGGCAGATCCGGACGCTCCAGGACTTCGGGTTCGACCTGGAGGAGACCCGGCCCTTCGTGGAGTGCCTGCGGGCCGGGCACCCCGAGGGCGACTCCTGTCCCGCCTCGCTCCAGGTCTACCGGCGCAAGCTGGACGAGCTCGACGCCCTGATCGGCGAGCTGCGGGCGGTGCGGGCGAAGGTCGGCGAGCAGCTGGCGCGGGCGGAGTCGGCACGGGACGTGCTGGCCGCCGACGCGGCGGTTCCGGGTGGTCCGGAGCCGGTGTGCGAACTGGGAGGGGAGCTGCGGTGAGAGGTGTGCCCGAGGTGACCGACGCGGACTTCGCGGCGGAGGTGATCGGCTCGAAGCTGCCGGTGCTGGTGGAGTTCACGGCCGACTGGTGTCCGCCGTGCCGGCAGATGGCCCCGGTGCTGAGCGCGCTGGCCGCCGAGGAGGACGGCCGGCTGAAGGTCGTCCAGCTGAACGTGGACGCCAATCCCGGGACGACCAACGCCTACAAGGTGCTGTCGATGCCGACCTTCATGGTGTTCCGCGACGGGGAACCGCTGCGGTCGATGGTGGGGGCCAGGCCCAAGCGGCGGCTCCTGGAGGAGCTGGCGGACGTGCTCTGACCTGGTACGCGATACGAGAAAACCCCCGGGCAATTGCGCCCGGGGGTTTTCTTTGCGTATATTCATTGATTCGCGACTTCGTTTTCGGAGAAGTCGCGGTGAAGTTCAGTGACCACAGTATATCCGGGCGGGAGCGGAATTGTCAAACACCGAATTTCCGGACGATGAATTGCGGCGGGAACAGCAATTCGTCGACGGACTGTACGCACGCGTGGACGCCCTGCGCGGCGACACCGAGGTGTCCGTCACGGAGGCGCTCGCCCAGGGGCACACCCCCCGGCAGGCCAGGCTGGAGCGGGACATCCTCGTCGCCGAGCGCTCCGGGCTGCTCGCCGCGCTGAACGCCGTGGACGGCTCCCTCTGCTTCGGCCGGATCGACCTCGCCTCCGGCGACACCCACCACATCGGCCGGATCGGCCTGCGCGCCGACGACGCCGAACGCACGCCCGTCCTCATCGACTGGCGCGCCGCCGTCGCCCGCCCGTTCTACCTGGCCACCGGCCACACCACGATGGGACTCAGGCGCCGCCGGCACATCTCCACCGCGGGCCGCCGGGTCACCGCCCTGCACGACGAGATCCTCGACCTCGGCGACGAGACCCGCACCGGCCACGAGGACCCGACCGGCGACGCCGTGCTGCTCGCCGCCCTGAACTCCGCGCGCACCGGCCGCATGGGCGACATCGTGCGCACCATCCAGGCCGACCAGGACCGCATCATCCGCGCCCCGCACCGCGGGGTCCTGGTGGTCGAGGGCGGCCCCGGCACCGGCAAGACCGCCGTCGCCCTGCACCGCGCCGCCTACCTCCTCTACGAGCACCGCGAGCTGCTGGCCCGCCGCGCCGTCCTGATCGTCGGCCCCAACCCGGCGTTCCTCGGCTACATCGGCGAGGTGCTGCCCAGCCTCGGCGAGACCGGGGTGCTGCTCGCGACGGTCGGCGAACTGTTCCCCGGCGTGCGGACCACCCGGACGGACACCCCCGAGGCCGCCGCCGTCAAGGGCCGCGCGGAGATGGCCGGCGTCCTCGCCGACGTCGTACGCGACCGGCAGGCACTGCCCGACCCGGTGATCGCGATCGAGCACGACCGCGAGGTCCTCATGCTCGACGACGGCCTGGTGAACGTCGCCCGCGAACGCACCCGCGCCGCGAAACTGCCCCACAACGTGGCCCGGGAGCACTTCGAGGGCCACATCCTCAACGCGCTCACCGACATGGTCGCCGAACGCATCGGCACCGACCCCTACGACGGCTCCAACCTGCTCGACCCCAGCGACATCACCCAGATCCGCGACGAACTCGCCGACAACCCCGAGGTCTGGTCCGCGATCGACCGGCTGTGGCCGAGGATCACCCCGCAGCGCCTGGTCGCCGACTTCCTCGCCGCCCCCGAGGGGTACCTCCCCGAGGAGGACGCCGCCGCGGTCCGCCGCCCCGTCACCCGGCACTGGACCGTCTCCGACGTCCCCCTGCTCGACGAGGCCGCCGAACTCCTCGGCGAGGACGACCGGCTCGCCCGCGAGCGCGCCGCACGCGAGCGGCGGGCGCAGATCGCCTTCGCCCAGGGCGTCCTGGACGTCTCCTACGCCTCCCGGACGTACGAGTTCGAGGACAAGGAGGACGACGACCCGGACTCCTCCGAGGTGCTGTCCGCGCACGACATCATCGACGCCGAACGCTTCGCCGAACGGCACGAGGAGGACGACCACCGCAGCGCCGCCGAGCGCGCCGCCGCCGACCGCACCTGGGCGTTCGGGCACATCATCGTGGACGAGGCGCAGGAGCTGTCCCCGATGGCCTGGCGGCTGCTGATGCGGCGCAGCCCGACCCGCTCGATGACCCTGGTCGGCGACCCGGCGCAGACCTCCGAGGCGGCCGGCGTCGGCTCCTGGGCGGACATCCTCACCCCCTACGTCGAGGACCGCTGGGAGCACACCCGCCTCGGCGTCAACTACCGCACCCCCGCCGAGATCATGGACGTCGCCGCGGCCGTGGTCCGCGCGGAGCACCCCGGCTTCGAGCCGCCCGGCTCCGTCCGCTCCACGGGCGTACGGCCCTGGGCCCGCGCCACCGACGACCTGCCCGGGGCCGTCGCCGGGGCCGTCGCGGACCTCACCCCCGACGAGGGCCGCCTCGCCGTCATCGCCCCGCGCGCCCTGCACCGGTCCCTGGCCGCCCGCCTCGACGGGGTGACGGCGGGCGCCGAACCCGACCTGGCGCACGACGTCGTCCTGCTCGACCCGCGCCAGGCCAAGGGGCTGGAGTTCGACTCGGTCCTCGTGGTCGAGCCGGGCCGCTACGGCACCAGCGACCTGTACGTGGCGCTCACCCGCGCCACCCAGCGGCTCGGCGTCCTGCACACCGAGCCGCTGCCGGAGCCGCTGGCCGACGCCCTCGGCTGAACCGGGGCCCGGGGGGTCAGGCCGGGCGCAGCCACACCGTCGCCAGGGGCGGCAGGGTCAGGCGGATGCTCGCCGGGAACCCGTGCCGTCCCTGCGGCTCCGGCTTGACCGGGTCCGGACCGGTGACGTCACCGCCGCCGTAGCGGCCGGCGTCGGTGTTCACCACCTCGTGCCAGGCCGGCACGTCGTCGGGGACCCCGATCCGGTAGTCCTGCCGGACCACCGGCGCGAAGTGGGACACCGCGAGCAGCGGGGAGCCGTCGGAGTCGTACCGCAGGAAGGCGAGCACGTTGTCCTCCGCCGCGTCCCCGGTCACCCACCGGAAACCGGACGGCTCGGTGTCGCCCCGCCACAGCGCCGGGGTGTTCCGGTACACGGTGTTGAGGTCCCGCACCAGGTCGCGCACCCCGCGGTGGTGGGCCTCGGCGCCGTAGTGCGGGTCCAGCAGCCACCAGTCGGGGCCGTGCGCCTCCGACCACTCGGCGCCCTGCGCGAACTCCTGCCCCATGAAGAGGAGCTGCTTGCCCGGATGGGCCCACATGAAGCCCAGGTAGGCGCGGAGGTTGGCGCGCTGCTGCCACCAGTCGCCGGGCATCTTCGACACCAGGGACCGCTTGCCGTGCACCACCTCGTCGTGGGAGATCGGCAGCACGTAGTTCTCGCTGTAGGCGTACACCATCGAGAAGGTCATCTCGCCGTGGTGGTACCGGCGGTGGACCGGCTCGTGGCTCATGTACTGGAGCGAGTCGTGCATCCAGCCCATGTTCCACTTCAGCCCGAACCCGAGCCCGCCGAAGCCGCTGGGACCCTTGTGGTGGGTGGCCCGGGTGACGCCGTCCCAGGCCGTGGACTCCTCCGCGACGGTCACCACCCCCGGCACCCTGCGGTACACGGTCGCGTTCATCTCCTGGAGGAACGCCACCGCGTCCAGGTTCTCCCGGCCGCCGTGCTCGTTCGGCGTCCACTGGCCCGGCTCGCGCGAGTAGTCGAGGTAGAGCATGGAGGCGACGGCGTCCACCCGCAGCCCGTCGATGTGGAACTCCTCGCACCAGTAGAGGGCGTTCGCCACCAGGAAGTTGCGCACCTCGCGCCGCCCGAAGTCGAACTCCAGGGTGCCCCAGTCGGGGTGCGCGGCCCGCAGCGGGTCCTCGTGCTCGTAGAGCGGCCGGCCGTCGAACTCGGCCAGCGCCCACTCGTCGCGCGGGAAGTGCGCCGGCACCCAGTCCATGATCACGCCGATGCCGGCCCGGTGCAGCGCGTCGACCAGGTACCGGAAGTCGTCCGGGGTGCCGAGGCGGGCCGTGGGCGCGTAGAACCCGGTGACCTGGTAGCCCCAGGAGCCGCCGAAGGGGTGCTCGGCGACCGGCATCAGCTCCACGTGGGTGAAGCCGAGGTCCTTGACGTACGCGGGCAGCTGCTCGGCGAGTTGACGGTACGTCAGACCGGGCCGCCAGGACGGCAGGTGCACCTCGTACACGGAGAACGGCGCCCGGTGCGCGGGCACCTCCGCCCGGCGCTCCAGCCACTCGGCGTCGCCCCACTCGTACGCCGAGGACGTGACGATCGACGACGTGGCCGGCGGCACCTCCGTACGGCGGGCCAGCGGGTCGGCGCGCAGGGTCTTCGAGCCGTCGGGGCGGGTGATCTCGAACTTGTACAGCTCGCCCTCGCCGATCCCCGGCACGAACAGCTCCCACACCCCCGTGGAGCCCAGCGACCGCATGGGGAAGCCGGTGCCGTCCCAGAAGTTGAAGGTGCCGGCCACCCGCACCCCGCGCGCGTTCGGCGCCCAGACCGAGAACCGGGTGCCGGTGACGCCCTGGTGGGTCATCGGGTGCGCGCCCAGGACCGTCCACAGCTCCTCGTGCCGGCCCTCGCCGATCAGGTGCAGGTCGAGCTCGCCGAGCGTGGGCAGGAAGCGGTACGCGTCCTCCGTCTCCTGCACCGTCCCCTCGTACGTGACGAGGAGCCGGTACGCCGGGACCGCGCCCAGCGGCAGCAGTCCCGAGAAGAAGCCGTCGCCGTCGTCGTGCAGCTCGACGGTGAGGCCCCCGGAGACGACGGTCACCGCGAGGGCGTACGGCCGGAACGCCCGGAAGACGACCCCGCCGGGCACCGGATGCGCGCCGAGCACGGAGTGCGGGGAGTGGTGCGTCCCGCTCAGCAGCCGCTCCCGGTCGGCGGCGTCCACGGCGGGGGAGACGGCGATCTCCATCTCGGGCGGGACGGACTGCGCGGCGACGGTCTCCCGCACGGCGGTCTCCCGCGCGGCGGCCTTCTTCGCGGCGGCCTTCTTCACCGCCGTCTTCGGGGCCGCCGCCTTCTTGGCCGCGGTCTTCCTGGCCGCCGTCTGCTTCACGGCTGTCTTCTTGGCCGCGGTCTTCTCGGCCGTCGTCTGCTTCACGGCTGTCTTCTTCGCCGTGGCCTTCTTGGCCGTGGCCTTCTTCGGCGCCGCGGTCGCCTTCGTCGCCGTCGCCTTCTTGGCCACGGCCTTCTTCGCTGCCGCGGCCGTCTTCTTCGCGGCCTTCTTCACCGGCTCGGCCGGCTGCTCCGGATGCGAATCGCTGGACTCGGGGCGGGGGGTCACGGGCGAGGCCTCCTGGACGCGGGGCGGATGGGGTCAGATCAGGTCGGTCGAGGCGAGCCGGTGCACGGCGGCCAGCGGCACGGGCAGCCACTCGGGACGGTGCCGGGCCTCGTAGACCACCTCGTAGACCGCCTTGTCGGTCTCGTACGCGCGCAGCAGCACCGGATCGGTGCGCGGATCCCGGCCGGCCGCCTCCGCGTAGCCGGAGCAGTACGCCGCCCGGCACCGGGTGGCCCAGTCCGGCTGCGGCGGGTCCACCGAACGCGCCGCGTAGTCGAAGGACCGCAGCATGCCGGCCACGTCCCGCACCGCAGGCTGCGGCATCCGCCGCTCGGCCAGCGGACGGGCCGGCTCACCCTCGAAGTCGATCAGCGACCACTCCCCGGCCGGGGAGCGCAGGCACTGCCCGAGGTGCAGGTCGCCGTGCACCCGCTGGGCGGTCCAGACGCGGCCCTCGGCGGCCAGGTCGTCCAGCGCCGTGAACGCCGAGCGCAGCCCGTCCGCGTACGGCCGCAGCGCGGGCACCGCGTGCACGGCCGCCTCGAGCCGCTCGGTCATGCCGGCGACCAGGGAACGGAGCTGGACGTGTCCCAGCGTGACCGTGGGCAGCGCGCGGGCCAGCGCGGTGTGCACCTCGGCGGTGGCCCGCCCGAGAGCCCGCGCCTCGGCGACGAAGTCCTCCCCCTTGGCCAGCTCCCGCAGCGCCAGCTCCCAGCCGTCCGTCGCACCCTGCACGAACGGCTGGAGCACCCCGAGGACGTACGGCTCGACCGCCGGGCCGGGCGCCCCGCCGGGCTCCGCGACCAGCCAGGCCGTCGGCGGGGGCACCCGGGGGCAGCCCTCGCGGGCCAGCGCCAGCGGCAGCTCCAGATCGGGGTTGATCCCGGGCACGACCCGGCGCAACAGCTTCAGGATGAACGTATCTCCGTAGACGACCGACGAGTTCGACTGCTCGGCGGTCACCAGGCGCGGCACCAGACCGGACCTGATCTCCTGGCGCGGGTCCCGCTCGAAGCGGAGCCCGCCGATCCGGGCCTGGGTGCGCAGGGCCTCCAGGAGCAGTTCGGCGGGCCGGGTGTCGTGCAGGGCCTCGTAGACCGTCCGTCCGGCCAGCGGGCCCTGCGTCACATGACCGATCAGCGCGGGCGCCAGCCGGGGCGGCAACGCCTCGCGCACGCCTATGAACAGCTGGTAGCAGTCGCCGGGCTGCTCGGGGCCGCCGTGGCCCGGCTGGAGCGGCTGGTGGGCGCGCACCAGCAGGTGGTACAGGCCCAGCTTGGCCGTGGGCGGCAGCAGTTCGGTGGCCGCGACCAGGGAGAACCCGCTGACGGGGCGGCCCTTGCCCGCGAACCAGCGCTGCCGCGGCAGCCACTCCCTGAGCAGTGGATCCAGTGACGCAAGGAGGCCGGGCGGGGTCGTGACGGTGCGGGTGACGGCTTCCGACATGGCGTCGCGTTCCTTTCCGCGTCGGTTGCGGAGGAGCGTCGGGTTGCGTGAAGGGTGCCCAGGGCGGGACGGAGAAAACCGTCCCGCCCTCATGGTGGCCAGAGGCCTCACCGGCGGATGCGGAGCCGGAACCATTGGCGTGCACGCCGCCCCAAGCGGGAGCGTGTCCTTGCCGATCACTCGGGAAGGTTTCACGCGACAAGCGCGTGCAGTTGATGACCGAGCCACCCGCCCGGCGGGCTCGAACCCTGTTCATCAGGGTGGAGTAACCATATCACTACTCACCGTGCTCTCGTGTCGCAGGCGGAACCAGTAGAAGCCGTGGCCCCCGAGGGTCAGCAGGTACGGCAGTTCGCCGATGGCCGGGAAGCGCACCCCGCCGAAGAGCTCGACCGGGTGCCGTCCCCCGAAGGCGCTGAGGTCGAGCTCGGTGGGCTGGGCGAAGCGGGAGAAGT
>NZ_JBIAZD010000048.1:0-8340 GCF_042898795.1 Streptomyces sp. NPDC000348 | reverse complement strand
GGTCAGGCCGCCACCTTGCGGATACCTCATAGTTCCGGCATACCGCGATAATCGTCACTTGTCAGCCTCGCGACATCACGCCGACAAGCTCAGTAACGGTCCTCGCAACACCCGCGATCTGCGGGTGTTGCAACGACCGGTTGAACTCACCCAGTACTGCTCACGACGGTTCAAGCGGGCTTGCCGAAAGCCCGGCATCGTCCAGTCCATGAGCAGAGTCGGATCTTGTTTCGACAACGCCGTGAGCGAGGCGTTCAACAGCGTCCTCAAAGTCGAGTACGTCCACCGCCATACCTTCCGCACCCGCACCGAGGCCCGCATCAAGATTGCCACCTGGACCACCGACTTCCACAACGCCAGGCGGCTACACAGCGTGTGCGGGTTCAAGAGCCCGATCGACTACGAACGTGACTACCGAGCCACCCTCGCCGAGGGACTGGCCGCATAGATCGTCTCCACGCTGCGAGGGGATTGACAGTTCCGACTGCGCGCGTAGCCGTGCAGGGTGTCCAGGATCGCGACGCCGACCGCTTCTCCGCCCACCAGTGGCACGGATACGCCGTCGATGACGACGGAACCGTCGGAGGAGACGATCACAGGCAGAGGAGCCGGCTCCGGGGTCTCGCCGGACGAGCTCTGCTTGCCGAGATCCACTGGGTCTCCCGACCCGGGGTGCCCGCCCCCCGTGTTCGGCTTGTCGGCTTCTTCGCCCAGGCCCAGGCCCGTACCTTCCTGACGTACCGTCCGTGTGGCTCACTCCCGGGGCCGCCGCGGCCCGCGAACGGCAGGAGAGGGCGGCGCGGCGGATCCCGCACCCCCGCAACGGACTGGGAAGGCAATCAGTTCAACCCGACCGTCCCGCCGGGCTCGGCGGAAAGTCCTCCCCGGACCGGGCTCCCGCCCTGTGTCAGGTGGTGGCCCTCTTGCCCGGGTGGTCAGCGCGTCGCGCGGATGGCCGCCCCGCGCCGTCCGCCCTCACGCAGGACGGTGTCAGCCGTGCCCGTGTGGGACGAGGCGCGGGCGGGCCGCGGAGCTGGGCGGGCCTCAGGCCACGGAGCAGTGAGCGGATGCGGTCAGCGCCGTCCGCGGCCCTGCGCTTGGTGGTTGCCTCCGTGATACTGCTGCCAGCCGGAGGGCTGGCCGGGCTGGGGCTGCCGGGGAGGCTGCTGAGAGGGGCCTGGTGTGAGGGAGGCGTAGTAGGCGATCTGGGCGTTCGGGGGGGCGGGATGGGTCGGCTGCGGTGGTGCGGTGGTGCGGCGAGTGGCCGCGATCTGGGCGAGGACCTGCTGGTTCCTGCGTTCGCGCTCGGCTGCCACGGCGGTCGCCGCGTGGGCGTTGGGATTCAACTGGGAAACGACCCGCAGGCCGCTGCGGTCGAAGACGTCGACCTGGGCGATGTACTCGGGCCGGATGCCCTTCCAGAAGGCGACCTCCTGCTGCCCGTAGAAACTCGCGTGGTGGGTGAGGGACGCGAGGAATTCGTAGCCGCCGGGAGCGTGAATGGTGTACCGGAAGGAATGCCCCGCGCTGTTACGGGCCCAGGAGGGCTGGGCGGCATCCGGGTTCAAGTCCCGGGTGGTGCTGACCAGCCCGGTCTCGGTCTGTTCGGATTGGTAGTACTGCAAGCTGCTGGGCAGCCGACCGTTGTGCGGCTGGAAACCGTCCCGGAAGATGACCTCGGGAGGCCGGGAGTCCCAGCGGTACAGCGGTTCCAGGTCCGCCCGGTAGACCACCCGGGCGCCGGCGGCCGGGCCGGTGTTGGCCACCCGGATCTGCTCGGGGCGGGGGCCGTAGATGCTGCTGCCGAAACCCACCGTCGGCTGCGGGGTGAACGTGCTCTCCCGTGCGTACCGCCGGTAGTACTCGAGAAACTCCTGGTAGTCGCCGGGGTCGCTCAACGCGGAGCCGTCCGAATAGTGCGAACCCGAAACACTCGGGTCCGAGAAGTCCGGTGGCGTGCTCATGAACATTTACTCCTGTCGTCGTGTCGACACAGAGGGGATGAGCTGAGGTCGGGGGAGAGGACCTGCATTTGCCGGCCTCCGTGTCGCCACTCGCTCGGCGCACCGCCGCGCGGTGTGCGGCGCCCTGGCGGCTCGGATGCGTAGCGGCTGCGCGGGGAGACGGTGCCGGTGTTTCAGCCGGCCGGACAGCGGCCTGAGGCGGTGAGGCAAACGCTGTCGTCGTTGGTGTCCACAGGCAGTCCTGCCGTCATCTCCTTCATCGCGGCTTTCCTCTCACGGGGAACGAGGATGTGTCCCGGCACCCGGAGAAGTACACGGGAGGAGCGCACCTGTTCGCGTCGCCCCCCTTGACTACGTCAGAAGCGCCGTTCGGGTTTACCGACGGGACGCACGAGTACTCGTCCAGTAGCCGTAGCCCCCGAGCCCCGACGGCTCCGGACCCTCACGAACCTGGCCGAGCCAGGGCTAATGCGTCCTCGGCTGGCGAGATGAGCTGATCGCCCGTCTGGACGGCGACGCGCTCGACGACGCCGTGGGCACCTGGCTCGCCCGGTACGCCACCGACCCGGTCGACGAGGCCGATGGCACGCTGACCGCTCTGGCCGTGGGGGGGGGGGGGGGGCCGCGGGCGGCCCCCGCCCCCCCCCCCCCGCGCCCCCCCCCCCCCCCCCCCCCCCCCCCCCCCCCCCCCCCGGGCCCCCCCGGGCCCCCCCCCCCCCCGCCCCGCGGGGGGCCGGGGGGGGGGGGCGCCCGGCGGGGGCGGGGGGGGCCCGGCGGGGGGGGGGGGGGCGCCCCCCCCCCCCCCCCCCCGGGGCCGTCCACCTGCTCGCCGCCGCGCTCCACGCCTGCCAGACCGTGATCGCCCAGCGCCAGGTCGCCGCGAAGAGCAACGAAATCCCCGCCTTGTCGTCGTAGACCGGCTGCTCGAACAGGACGGCCCGGTGGCGGGCGACCGCCGAGACCGGGACGCCGTAGTCGTCGTACTGGGGATCAGTAAATGTTTTTGGCACAGGAGGCTTCCTCCAAGGGTGACGGATGACGGGCTTGATCCCCGCAACAGCCCCCGCTTCGCAGCGGTTCACGGCGTCCGAACCGGAGATCCACCGGAAACACGGGGCCGCGGAGGCAGGGCTTCGGCTCGGTCGCGCCTCGTCCCTTGGCTCACCGGGAGCCGACGGGGGCGGCTGTGGCGGCGTTCGTCCAGTCGGCCGATGGACGGCTACCAGCGGCTGGGACGGGCCGGCAGTTGTCGCGCATGAAGCTGCCGGGAGCCGGCGGTGACGGACCGGCGCCCCGATCGGACTCTTATCTACTGAACCTCTTGTTCTGGGGCAGCGCGGGAGGCGTGGGTCCGCTCGTCAGCGGCGGCGAATTCGACGAGCGGCTCCGCTGCGACGCGGCACGCTCAGGGCCCTGGTGGGGCATGAAGGACTGCACGTCCTGGACGGGCGGCCGAGGCGCGGGAGGCCGACCTACCGCCCCACCTATGTTGATCGGAGTCGAGTACCGGTCGTCGTCCCGGACATGAACCGCTGCCGACGGCTGCGCCACGGGGGCGTTCCCGTTCTCACCTCCCGCATGGTAACCGTCACGCACCAGCCGGGCCGGACCCCGCTGAAGCCTTCCCTCCAGCGGCCACTCCGTGGACTGTCCGGCCTCGTGCGAACCGGTGCGCGTGGGCCCCTCGGGGGGCCGGGCCATGCTTCTATCAGCCGCCAGCATCTCCTCGACCACCTGACGGACCAGGTAATTCGCCTGAGGCGCTGTCAGCACGCCACCACTGGATGACGGACGTGTCGTGGCACGGTCCGGCGCCGACCGTACGGGCGACTGCGGGATCGCTTCCTGACCTTGCGACGGCCGGTGCTCAACCGCCCCACGGCTTCCCCTTGCCCGCCATGCGATGACCCCGCCCGCGGCCATCAGCGCGAGTCCGACAGGTGGCGCCGCGGCCATGACCCCGGCGCCGGCGACGAGGAGGGCCACGCCGCCGATCCGACGCCCGACCGGTGAGTTGGCGAAGGCCCCGGCCCTCGAAAGGCCGGACCGTATGGCGCGTCCTACCCTGCCCAGGCGGCCAGAGGGTTCTTCCTTACTGGATTCTTCAGCCACGGTATGTCCTGATCCTCCTCACCAGTGCGCGGAAATGGGATCACCAGCTCTGATCACTGTTCCGCAGGGACAGACCTCTTGCTGCCAGCGCTCCACGACCGCACTTCAAGAAATGCACTGGCAACAACGGACAACGCGTGGATCCGGTTCATCGAGCCGCTCGGAGACTGCTCAAGGTGTTGCTGGCCCGTTCACACATGGCCGGGACCGACCGAAGCGCGGTTTGCGGGAGGTCCGCTGTGATCAGCGCGAGCTCGGCAGGCGTCCCCACCTCATCGAAGAGGGCGAGTCCGAGATGAGCGCCCGCACGCGGGGCCGAAGCGAGCATGGAGCGGAAGAGCTCGGTCCAGGACTCGTCGGACACATGTGTCGTCAACGCCGGTAACAGCAGCGACTCTTCATGATCGAGGTGCGTGTGCAGCAGATCACGTAGAGCGACCGCCGCCGTGACCAGTTCCGGCCGGTCACCATGGCCATGGCACGGAATGGTGCTGAGTACGTCCAGGGCGGAATCCAATGCGTCATGTTCGGCGCTGAGGTCGATGAGCCACATCATCTTCGCGGAGTCGGCGGAAATCAGCTGAGGCCAGAGCACAGCGTCCTGCCGATCATGGTAATGCCGTAGAATCCCCATCACGAGGCAGCGCAGTTCCGTCAGGCTTCTCGATGACGCCGGACCGCGCCGCATCGCATCGATCAGCAAGGCCGTCGCAGAGCGCTGAGCTTTGTTCAGCAGTCGCATCTCCGTGACGATCCGGCGTTCGGCTGTTTCGCTGCTCAAAACGGAGTCCATCCCGCTTCAAAACTTTTTTCTCAAGCTTATGCACTTCGAGGACTCTGCAGATCCTTCAAGCGGCGGCGCCACCCTTCATTCTTGTCCCGTGTTACCACCCGGTTCCACCCTGTGCCGCTTGGAAAGTCATCGCTGCTGGTCAAGCCGCATATCGGTACTCGTTGATCGCTCCGCCGAGGATGCGGGTGCATAGGAGTCTGCCGGGATGGCCGTGCTGGCGTTCGGCGGCGGGTTCCTCGCTCACGTCGGGCGGGAGTTGGTCCCAGGGACCTTGCGTGTGGAAGGGTTGCGCAGGCTTGCCCGGTGATGGTCCGTTACGTGTGGTGTGCCCGGACGCAGAAGCAGGCACGGTTTCGGTGATCATGTAGGTGTCGAATCCGCATGACCACAACCGAAGACCGTGCCTGCTGTCTCATCTTCTCCCATGTCCCCGGGTCTGGAGCAACTGGCCCGTACCTCGTCACCGCAACCGCTGCCCGATGCGGTGTGCCTCGTCCCGTTTCTCGCGGACCTGCCCGACCCGCGTGGCCGTTGTGGTCGGCATTTCCCGCTGACGGCTCTCGTTGCCGCTGCGGCAGCGGGTGTCCTGGCCGGCGCGCGGTCCATGACCGCGATCGCCGTCGCTTTCCGGCACCTCGACTGCCCCGGCGCCCGCCAGGCCCTGCGCGTCATGCGGTGGCGCAAGGTCCTGACCGGCAAGAAGATCACAATCGAACGGCTCTACTTCGTCACCGGTCTCCCGCCCGGAACTGCCACGGGCGAGGAGCTCGCCGACTGGATCAGAGGGCACTGGAAGATCGAGAACCAACTCCACCACGTCCGCGACACCACCTTCACCGAGGACGCCTCCACCACCCGGACCGGCAGCCTGCCCCGCGTGATGGCAAGCCTGCGCAACCTCGCCATCAGCGTGTTCCGCCAGGACGACCACACCAACATCGCCGCCGCGTGCCGCTACACCGCACGCGATCCACAACGACCCCTCACAGCCCTCGGGATCAGGTGATCAACCGGACAGATCGACTACACGCAATGACCCTGGGCGGCCGCCTGGGCCACACTGCACTCAAGGTGGTACATCAGCCTGATGACGGTCCGCTGCTGCTCCGTCAGCTCCTGCAGCGCCTCCAGCACCACATGGAGGGTGAGCAGGGTCTCCGAAGTCTCCCAGGAGGCCTCGAGCTCCTCGGTCGGCATCAGTTCGAGCGGCCGGATCCGCCGGGAGCGATGATGGTCCATGACGAGGTTCTTGACCACGGTGAAGAGCCACGGCCGGACGAGCCGGTCGCGCGTGCCCAGGTAGTGGGCGTGCTTCCAGGCCCGGGCCGTCGTCTCCTGGAGGATGTCCTCCGCCTTGTGCCAGTCCCCGTCCAGCAGCCGTGCCGCATACCGCAGGAGCGGGGGCCGTAACGGTCGTAGATCGTCCGGACGAAGACGTCGTGGTCGACATCCGAGGAGGAGTGCCGGGTGTGGGCGGGGGCAGCGGTCCCTGCCTCCGAAGTCCCGTTCATGGGTGGTGACCAATCGTCTTCCGGTGGTGCTGTGGCGTGGCTGCCGCCCGAGGGCGACAGCAGGGAGCCACACTCTCCGGAATGCCTTGGTCAAACCTTGTCGTCTCCTTGTCGCGGACGGCCGCCTCACCTGGTCCGTGCCGTGGGGGAGAGCGGCCGCCGTTCGTGGACCAGGCACTGTTCGACCACCGCAAGGGGAGATCGACAAGGTCCTCTCCGCACCACGCAGCCGAGTCGCCCGCACGGTGAACCGGAGACCTCAGCTCCTCGTTGACCCGGTGGGACGCAAACGCATCCGGCCGGCCCGCGCGGTGACGGCTGCGGCTCTCCCCGCTGCACGCCCCGCTCCCACGGCACGGCATCTCACAGAAGGAACGTTCTCCCCCTCATGAAGAAGCGTTCCATCCAGCGTCTCTCACTCACCGCTGCCGCCGCGGCGGCGACGACACTCCTGCTGCCCGCCTCCCCGGCCGCCGCGATCAACCAGACCGACTGCGGCGACCGGACGGACTTCGTGAAGGTCTGGTACAACGGCGGCGCCAACACCAAGTGTTTCGCCAACGCGGGCACCATCACCCCCGGCCTCGCCGACGTCGAGCAGATCACGTCCGGCAACAACAGCATCCACGTCTGGCTGGGCAATGAGATCCGGGCTATGGGCAAGTGGTCCTCCATCCGCGACATCGAGGACCTCAACGCCCCGCTGTGCGTCCTGCAGATCCACTGATCCACCGCTGGGGGCCCCGCCGGGGGCCCGGGGGGGGGGGGCCCGCGGGGGGGGGGGCGCCCCCCCCGGGGGGGGGCGGGCCCCCCCGCCCGCGGGGGCGGGGCCGGGGGCCGCCCCCCCCCCCCCCCGGGGGGGCCCCCCCCCCCCCCCGCCCCCCCGGGGGGGGCCCCCCGGGCCCCGGGGGGGGGGGGCCCCCGCCCCCCGGGCGGGCCCCCAGCGGTGGATCCTCACGCCCGCGGCCGGGAGGCGCGACGTCCGAAGCGCGGCCCGGCCCGGCCCCGTTCACGCACTCCGAGGAGTAGGCACACCATGGAGACGACCGCGAACGTGCTGACCGGCCTGGTGGCCGCGCTGCACGTCTACTTCCTGGTTCTGGAGATGTTCCTGTGGGAGAGGAAGCCGGGCCGCGCGCTCTCCGGCTTCGACGCGTCCCTGGCCCGGGCCACCGCGCCGCTCGCCGCCAACCAGGGCCTCTACAACGGTTTCCTGGCCGCGGGACTGGTCTGGGGAATGACCGTCGGGGACCCGACCGGGTTCCAGGTCCGGGTCTTCTTCCTCGTCTGTGTGGTCGTCGCCGGCGTGTACGGCGGTCTCACCGCCAACCGGCGCATCCTCCTGGCGCAGGCACTACCCGGAGCACTGGCGCTCATAGCGGTCCTGCTCAGCCGGTGACCACTGCCGGTGACCACTGCCGGGGAACCCGATCGCGGTGAGTTCGCCCTGGGCGCCGACCGTCAACTCCACCCCGGCTCGCCGGACGGCCGCCTCGACGGCGCGCGGTTCGTCCCGTGCCTTCTCGACCCGGGCGTCGACGGACAGTTCCTCAGTCGTCCCGAGCTCCTCCGGCTCCTCGTGTTCTCACCGGCCGAGCGTCTGCGGGGCCCCGCCCACATCGGTTCCCCGCGCGTCGTCCTCCTCGGCGGTCCACGCGGTACCCGCCCGGCCGCTGCCGGTCCGTCGTCCGCGCTCGTTGCCGCCCGACACCGGCGGCGTGAAGGGAACCCCGGCGCCGGTGGAGACCCGCTGTGCGGCCGGGTATGGAACTGCGCCGAGGGCCGGCCACCGCACACCTGGGCGTACGAGATCCGCAACCGCAGCTCACAGCTCCTCCAACAGTGAAGCGACCCGACTCCGGAGTCGGGTCGCTTCACTGTTGGAGGAGCCCTCAGCTACCGACAGCCCGCAGGTGGCGTCCGGCCCGGGGGCGGGCCTCGGTCAAAGCCGGGGGGGGGC
>NZ_JBIAZD010000047.1:0-8668 GCF_042898795.1 Streptomyces sp. NPDC000348 | reverse complement strand
GTGATCGCACTCGCGGTGCGCGAGCAGCCCTCGGCCCACCGGACCCCGCCGGCCAAGGGCACGCCCCGCAGGGCCCGCACCCCCATACCACTCACGCTCACGGCCCGGCCGTAAGGAGGTGCTGACACCCGCGGGGGCCCACCGCGCACGGAGTTCCCGGCACGACACGTGACAGCCCCACCGGCAGGAGGCCGGTGCGGAGCAGACCGTTCAGACGAAAGGATCACCGATATGGGACCCGTAGTCGTCTTCGACTGCATGACCGCGGACTTCCTCAACGACGACCCCAACAACGCCGAGCTGAGCGCCCTCGAGCTGGAAGAGCTCGAGTCCTGGGGCGCCTGGTCCGAGAAGGACTCGGCCGTCTGACGCCCGGCTCTGACTAGCCGCTAGGCGTTGAAGTCGGCGGGACGGGCGCACCAGGGAGAAGGGACCATGCTGGAGACATCGGTGACGGACTGCGTGCTGAGCGAGGTCGCCTACCGTTCGTACCACGCGGAGCCGGAACAGACGGTGACCGTGCGGTGCACGGTGCGCCCCGCATCGGGCGCCCCGTCCGCCGATGGCTACGGCACCGCCACAACAGAGTCCGTGGCACGCAAGAAGGCACTGTCCGAAGCCATGGAACGGCTGCTGGCGTGCACTCCCTTCGCCTCGGCCGCCCGCCCGCCGACGATCACCACCGACGACCACGACCCGTGGCCGGAAGGGATACGCAGCGCCCCCGCGGGATGCCGCACCCGTGGCTACCGGCCACTGACGGACGGGGCCCTGCCTCGGCAGGTCCCACTGTTCTGGTCGTCACCCTGGATCGCCGGCCAGGAACTGCGGTCGGCGCACCTGACGGCGCAGACGGCCCGGCTGTCGAGCACCATCGGCTGGGCCGTCGCGCCGTCGCCTTCCGCCGCCGTGCGCGGCGCCGTGCTCGAACTGACCGAACTGCTCAACTACGGCGTCTTCCTCCACCAGGCCCTCACCGGTCCCCCGTACCCGGGCGACGACGCCGAGGCGCAGCCGCTCACCGTCCCCCTCTCGGGCGCCGTCCGTACCCCGACCGTCCTCGCCGTGGCGAGGGGCAGCCGGCAACGGATGCCCGCCACCGGTCTCGGCTCGGGGACCACCCTCGCCGAGGCGAGAGAACGCGCTCTGCTCGAACTCGCACAGGCCGAGACCCTCTGGCGGTCAAACCCCACGGCCGTCCCCGCTGAGCGCTCCTTCATGCGGCGCTTCGCGAGATGGCCGCTGCTGACGCGCTGCGCCACCTTGGACTTCGATTTGCGTGCCCGTGACGCACCACCCGACGGCGGCCCGTGCCCGTCGCCCCTGCAGGAACTCCAGGCGCGGGGCATCGCGGTATGGGCCGACTGCGGAGCCGTCGACGTCTCGGGTCCGGGCATCGCGCGGACCCGTCTCCACTACGCGCACGTGGTGTCGGATCCGCAGCCTCTGCTGGGCCTTGTCCGCGCAGGTGTACCCGTGTTCGACACGGGGGAAGTGAGGAAGATCCTTGACCCGTCCCGCCGAGAACGACCTGCTGACCGCCGCCATCCTGGACGGAACGCTCAAGGAGGACGTCCCGCCCGAGCGTGAGACCCCTCTCGGCAAGGCCCTGTCCGCCGTCGGCGACTGGCTGGCCGCCGAGCGGCTGACGGCCGACATCCGCAAATACGGACTCGACTCCACCCCCACGTACGAGGTGCGGCTGGAGGACGCCGAGGGCAATCTGTGCTCCCGCAGCTCCGGCAAGGGCCTCGGGCACCGCAGCCTCGCGAGCGCGCTCTTCGAGAGTGCCGAGCACTACCACCTCGACTGGCGCCGCGACCACCGGGCGTCCGACGCCGAGTTCCTGCCCGGCCGGGAGATCGCCCGACAGGCCACGGCACGACGCTCCGCGCTGCTGCAACGACTCGGCAAGGTCGCCGCCGACGCACCGGTCCTCACCCGCGAGTACCGTCCGGTGGCCGAGGCGTTCGGCGAAACCGCGAACGGGACGGCCTCGCACCGCCAGCCCGTCTTCCTCCGCGACGGCGGATACCGGAACTGGCCGCACCCGGCCGACGACGGCTCGTTCAAGGTGCTGTGGCACTACACCTCCAGTGCCGGATACGCGGCCGGGGCCACGCTGCACGAGGCCCTCGTCCACGCCGTGGGCGAGCTGATCGAGCGGGACGCCTGGTCGTACCAGCTCGCACGGTCCTACTTCGGGCTGGACGACGAGGCCGGCCGGTCCCTGCGCGTCGTGGACCCCGCCACCCTCCCCGGCGATCTGGGGGAACTGGCGCACACGGTGGAGGAAGTGCGCGGCGCTCCCGTCCTCGTCGTCTCCATCGCCTGCGACACGGGTGTACCTGCCTACGTGGTGTGCGACGCCGAGAGCCGGGAGGAAGTACGGCTGATCGGCAGCGGCGCCTCACCTGTGCGCGCCTACGCTCTCCAGCGGGCCCTGCTCGAGTATCTCCAGGTCTGCACCATGTACGAGCACGGGCCCGTCGACGCCGACCGCGAGGCCGGGCAGATCACCGCGGCTCTGGCCCGCTGGCCCCGCCATCTCGCCGCCGCCCGGTTCGACGTCCACGAACTCCCCCGCGAGCAGCACCCGTTCCGCGCTGACGACGGGCTGCCCGCAACCGCCGCCCCCGAAGAACTGCTGCGCCACCTCGTGGACCGGCTGGGCCGCGTGGGCGTCGACGTCCACTACCGGGTCTTGACCAGGCCGGGCGCCGTGACCGTCGTCGATGTCGTCGCCCCGGGCCTGGAAATGCTGGACAAGGCCCGAGCGGGCTATCCCGTCCTGCCTACCGGGCGGCTGGGCGAGCGGCTTCTGCCGAAGCCGGAAGGGAACGAGCCGAAATGAAGCTCACCCTGGTGGCCCCGCCGTGGAACAGCCTCTACCGGCCGTCGATCCAGATCGCCACGCTCGCGGCCCTGGCGGACACGGAGGACGCGGGGGATCCCATCACACCGGTGTACGCGTACCTGGACTGGTTCCAGTTCGCCGTCGAATCATTGGGGTGCGCCCCCGAGGACTTCGTCGCCGTGTACGACACCATCGGCGAGGAACTGTACGGGCACGGCGTCGGCGACTGGATCTTCGGCGGTGTCCTGCGCACCGAGGACTCGCCCGAGGAGGAGTCGGCGCGCACCGGGTACGCGGCGTTCCTGCGCGAGCAGGGCGTGCACGAGGACCTGGTGGCCCGCGTGCTGGCACTGCGGGAGGCGGCCCCCCGGTTCACCGCCGCACTCGCCGGCCGGCTGCTCGACACGGGTGCCCGGTGCTTCGGGTTCACCACGTCCTTCAGCCAGCTGGTGCCGGCCCTGGCGATCGCTCGGGCCGTCAAGGAGCGGGCACCGGACCGGCTCGTCCTGCTCGGCGGGGCGAACTGCGACCGCCCCATGGGCCAGGCGGTGATGCGGGCCTACCCGTTCGTCGACGCCGTCGTGCAGGGCGAGGGCGAAGGCGCGGTGGCGGCGATCGCTGCCGCCCGCGACGTGGCCGATCTGGCGGCGGCCCCGGGGCTGGTGATCCGGCACGAGGACGGGCTGCGGGTCTCCCTGCCGGCGGTCCAGCCGGCCGAGACGGCTCCGGTTCCCCGCTACGACGAATACTTCGAGCGGTTACGACAACTGCCCTGGAGCGATCTCATCGCCCCGCACGTGGCGCTGCCGTTCCAGATGTCCCGGGGCTGCTGGTGGGGCGAGAAGATGCAGTGCACCTTCTGCGGCGAGAACGGCAGCGGCATGGTCTACCGCAGCAAGCCGGGCCGACAGCTCACCGAGACCCTGCGCACCCTGACCGAGCGGCACGGGGTGTTCGACACCTACGCGGTGGACACGATCCTCGCGAAGAACGACAACGGTCTCGCGGCGCTGGCGGACGCCGAGGTGGACATCACCACGTTCTTCGAGGTGAAGGCCAACCTGGGGCCACGGGAACTCGGGGAGATGCGGGCGGCCGGCGTCACCATGGTCCAGCCGGGCATCGAGAGCCTGAGCACCGGTGCGCTGCGGCTGCTGCGCAAGGGCGCGACCGGCTTCCACAACCTGCGGTTTCTCGTGCTGTGCCAGGAACTGGGCATCGACGCCCAGTGGAATCTGCTCTCCGCGATGCCGGAGGAACTGCCCGAGATGCTGGAGGAGCAGCTGCGGCTGATCCCCTTCATCACGCATCTGGCACCGCCGTCGACGGTGAGCAAGGTCCGCGTCGACCGCTACAGCCCTTACTTCGAGAAGCCGGACGACTTCGGCATCGAACTGCGCGGCCCCGAGGAGAAGTACCGGTTCATCCACGCCGCTCCGGGCCTGGACCGTACAGCCCTTGCTTACTCCTTCGAGCACGAGGAGGTCGTGGGCAAGGCCGACAACGCGTCGATGCTGGCGCTGCGGCGTCGGCTGGGGGCGCGGGTGGGACTGTGGAAGAAGCTGCACGGACAGTCCCGGTTCACCTTCCGGTACGGCCCGAGCATCACGGTCCTGCACGACCACCGGCCCCACGTGGGCACGGGCCGGCACGTGCTGCGGGGGGCCGACGACCAGCTGTTCCGCTCGCTCGTCCACGGCGGTCGGCTCTCCCAGGCCGTCACGCGTGCCACCGAGACGAACGGGACCTCGCGGGAGCAGGCACAGGAGACGCTGGGCCTGTGGGCGCGGAAGGGCTGGATCCATCTGGAGGACAGGCGCGGCCTCGTGCTGGCCGTACGGGACGGCATGCGTGACGAGTTGGGACGGGCCGCCGAGCTGAGGGGACAGAGTGCGTAACGCTCACCACGACGACCTGGAGCACTTCGAGGTCACATCCCGGGACGGCACGCTGATCCACGGGGTCGCCAGGCCGGGGCCGGGAGAGACGCTGGTACTGGTGCACGGGATCGCGATGGACCACCGCATCTGGGCGGAGTCGGGATTCCTCGACGCGCTGCCGGACGCCCACCTCGTCGCCCTCGACCTGCGTGGCCGCGGGCTGAGCCAACGGGTCGGCAGCGCACAGGCGCACGCCATCGACCGCTGCGTCGAGGACGTCCGCGCGGTCCTGGACCACTTCGGCCGGGACCGGTACGGCCTGTTCGGCACCTACTTCGGCGGCCGGATCGCCCTGCGCACCGCGGGCGTGGACGACCGCGTGGCAAGGGTGTTCTCGTTCTGCGCGCACGGCGAGGAGACCGAGGTACCGAAGGACGCCGTCGAGGAGGAGGCACGCGCCGTCGAAGGGCCCGGCGGGCACACCTACCTGCACGACCACTTCACCGACAAGGGTGCCCCGCCGTGGATGATCGGGGCTTGCGCCCGCGTCGCCCCCGCCGAACTCGGAGCGGCCACCCGCGGCCTGCTGTACGGAGCCCACGAGCAGACCGAACGTGCCCACTCCAAGCAGGAGTTGGTGCTGATCACGGCGGAGGGCGACACCGACATGGCCCCGTTCCGCACCGGCGCGGAACGCCTGGGCGCTCACCTGTGGCTGATCGCCGGTCCCACCCGGGTGCGCGCCGCCGCGCACCTCGCGGAAACCGGCCGACGGGTGGCGCGGGTACTCGGCGACCCCACCGAGGACGCCGGTGCCGCCGGAGCGGGGGTGCGATGACCGGGCGGGACACGAGCCCCGGGAGCACGGCGTCAACCGAGGACGCCCAGTGGCGGCACCGCAGGGACCTGCTTCCGGAAGGTGATCCGCTCGTCGTCGCGCTGGAGGAGCTGGCGGGGCGGCCCCGGGCGCACACCTTCCGGGGCGTCGGGCTGATCGACGCGGCCACCGGGGAGGTCGGTCCGCGGTGCGATCTGGAGGTGGTCGACGGGGCGATCGCCGGGTGGAGCCCGGCCTCGCCCGGCGAAGGAGAGGGCGCGGTCTGCGATTGGTACGTCACACCCGGCTTCGTCGACGCCCACGCCCATGTCTCCTCCGCGGCCGACCTCGTCGGGCTGCTCACCCACGGGGTGACCGCCTACCGGCAGATGTGGGGCGAGCCCGCCCACCTGTACTCGGCCGGCGTGCGTCAGGCCCGCCATGCGGTGCTGCCCCGGCCGTGGGTCACCGCCGGAATCGTGGACGGGCCGGGTTCACACGTACCGCATGCGGCCACGCTGGTGGACGGGGAGCGCTCGGTCCGGCGGGTCGTCGAGGACGTGCTCGCGTTCGGCTTCGACGCGATCAAGGTGTACGACGACGTCCCACGGCCCGTCTTCGACGAACTGGTTCGTCAGGCGGGGCGGACGGGCATCCCCGTGGTCGGGCACGCACCGGAATCGGTACCGCTCGACGTGGCGTACCGCACCATGCGGTCGACCGAGCACCTGTACGGCATCGTGCCGAACGTGTTCCGGCTGCCGCCGGCCGAGCGCTGGGACGCGCTCGCGGCCGCGCTGGAGCCGCACCGGGGCGAGCGCCCCGCCGTCGTCGAGGGCGCCGAGGGCCACTTCGTGTGCCCCACGCTCGTGACCTGGCGTGCGCGCAGCGGCGAACGCCGGTTCACCCGGCCGTCCAAAGCGGCGCTGCAGGTGGTGACACCGAGCCGCAGGCGGACCTGGCAGGCGGCGGCCCGGGAGGCCCTCCGGCTCGCTCCGGCCGAAGCGCACCGGCGCGGCGCGCTGGTGGACCGGCTCGGCGGGCTGGTCCGCGCGCTCGCCGAGGCAGGCGCCCGGCCGCTGGTGGGCACCGACTGCGGGAACCCGTTCGTGGTGGCGGGCCCTTCGTACCACAAGGAGATCGCTGAACTCGCCCGGGCCGGGTTCGACTTCGCGTCCCTGCTGCGAGCGGCCACGGTCGACGCGTACGACGTGATGGGCTGGGACGGCAAACCGGGCACCGGTCAGACCGACCTCGTCTTCTACCGGCGCCCCCCTGACGGTGACGCCGGCCGCCTCGCCCGCCCCGACGGGGTGCTGGTCGACGGGGTCTTCCTCGATGGCGAGGACCTCGACCGCCTCTGGGCGCTGCGCCTGAGGGCGGCCGGACTTGACGCCACCGCGTGGCGGCGGGGCGACATCGATCCGCCGGTGACCGCCGGCTCATCCCACAAGACCGACGAGCCGGACAAGGAGAACGCAGATGCAGGCTGAGGCCGAGCGCCACCCCGGTGCAACGGAGCCGGACGGGGCCGGACGCTGCCCCGTCGACTTCGACTTCTTCAACGCCCCCGGGGAGTACCGCCGGGTGGCGGCCGCCCATGGGCGCGACGGCGCCTTCTACAGCGGCCGGGGCTCCGGCTTCTGGGTCCTGGCGACGTATGACGGGATCAGTGAGGCGTTCAAGGACGAGGACGCCTTCACCGTCGGACGGGTCAGCGCGGCCGAGGGCGCCGAGGAGGAACGGTGGATCCCGCTGACCGTGGAGGGTGACCAGCACACCCAGTGGCGGCGCAGGCTGGCCTCCTGGTTCACCCCGCAGCGCGTGCGGGAACTGACACCGGAGATCCGCAGCAACGCCCGTCGGCGCATCGAGGCGTTCCGGGCCGAGGGCGAAGTGTCCTTCAACGAGGAATTCGCCCGGCCGTACGTCATGGAGAATCTGATGACCGCGGTGGGCTGGCCCCCGGACGGCCTGGAGCATCTGCTGGCCATCAACAGGGCGATGATCGACTCACGGTCGGCTCCCGACCCGCGCGAGGCGGCCCACGCCGAGCTGGGTATCCCGGCGCTGGAGAAGTACGCTCGCCACCTCATCGAGCTGCGCCGCGCCGAGCCCGCCGACGACCTCACGACCGCGAGCTTCGACTGGGAGATCGACGGCGCCCCGGTGACGGACGAGGACCGTGCCTCGCTGCTGTGCGTGCTGTTCCTGGCCGGCGTCGACTCGACGGTGAACCACATGGCCAACGCGGTCCAGTACCTCGCCCACCACGAGCGCGAACGGCGGCGTTTCCTGTCCTCCCGGGAGATCCGCCCAGCTGCGGTGGAGGAGTTCCTGCGGGTCAACTCCTGCATGTATCCGGGCCGGATGGCGGCGAGCGAGGGCGCGGGCGGCGTCGCCCGGCGGGGTGAGACGGTACTGCTGCCACTGGCCCTCGCCAATCACGATCCGCAGGTCTTTCCGGAGCCGGAGCGGGTCGACTTCGACCGCGACCACAATCCGCACATCGCCTTCGGCACCGGAGCCCACCAGTGCCTCGGTGCGGCGTTCGCGCGGGCCCAGATCCTCACGGCACTGGAGGAGTGGCATGACCTGATCCCCGAGTACGGGGTGCCGCCGGAGCGGGCCGCCGCCGAGCCACCGTTCCTGCGCAACGCCTACGACCTGAGGCTCGTGTGGTGAGGGCGCCATGACCGATGCCAGGTGCGTGACGCTCGTGTCGATGCCGTGGAACAACGTGAGGCGTCCCTCGATCCAGGTGGGCACCTTGCGTTCGGTCGCCGAGGAGGCCGGGTGGCGGGTCGACTCGAACTACGCCTACCTCGATTTCTACGGTCTCGCCCGGGCCACGCTCGCGATGGGCGACACCGCATGGTCGGATGCCTACGAATTGGTCTCCGAGGGGCTCTACCACCTGTCGGTCGGCGACTGGATCTTCACCTGCCGCCGTGCGGACGCCGACCGGCGCGAGGCGTACACCCGCGAGCTGCGCGCGAAGGGGATCCGGGAATCCACCATCGCCCTGATCGACTCGTTGCGGGAGGTGGCCGACCGGCATGTCGAGGAGACGGCCGCCGCTCTGCTCGCGTCCGCCCCCGACGTCATCGGCTT
>NZ_JBIAZD010000046.1:0-9374 GCF_042898795.1 Streptomyces sp. NPDC000348 | reverse complement strand
CGAGTACGAGGAAGCCTTCTGGCGCAGCCAGGAGCAAACCCCGCAGTCCGCCTGAACCAATCAAGATCGGACTCTATGAAACTCGGGGCAGCTCAGGTGGCCGTGGTGCGGGTCGCGGTGGTGGTCGAGCGTGTGGTGGATGTACCGCTGCCAGTCCGCACGGGTCCGCTCCGGAGCATCGCCCGTCTCGGGCATCAGCAAGCCGTCAACCACGGCCTCGGCACACAGGCCGGCGAGCTCGCGTGCGTGCTCGTCCATGGCGGTGAACTGTTCGATGACGTTGACCGGTTCGAGATACCGCAGTGCCTTGACGGTGGCGTCGTCGTACGGGCTGTGCTCGGGGTCGAAGGCGAGCACCGTCAGTTCGTGGCTGACCGTCTCGTTCTTCCGGGCCCCAGGCATGCCGGGCAGGTCCGCAGGGGTGATGACCGACAGCGCGTACCGCGACTACAGCGGATGAGCGTCGGGCGCCGTGACGCTCCAGATGGCAAGGACGGCCGGATGCCCGCGCGGGGGAAGTCGGACGGTCCGTCCGTTCGGGCCGTGCAGCTCGTGATCTGTCTCCTTGTGCGGAGCCTAACGACGCTCGTCGCCGGGACAGCGGTGGCGCTTCGACCACCGGGTCACGCCGCCCTGCTCATGCCGGGTCCGGCGCCTCGTCGACTTCCTCGACGACGAGTTGGGGAAAGCGGCTGCACACCTGCTCTTCCAGCGCCTTGCGCTGTGCGGCGGCCCGGACGCAGGCGCTCGAGCCGCGGGCCTCCGGAGGCCCTGAGCTCGTCGGCTGGAAGCCGAGCACTTGCTCCTCCCGCTCCAGGTTGAACTTTACGGAACAGACCGAGCACCCCAACCAAGTGCAGCAGGTGGGCGGCGCCGCGTCGTGCTCTGCACTATCCCACGAACCTTGACCACCCCTGGCATTTGATGCGGGCGTCCTGTCTGTTCCGTAAAGTTGAAAGCTTCCATTCCCCACTTGGCCACGGTGGTGGTGCGCGCTCGCCGACCGGGCGTCAGGCTTCGCGAAGAGCGTGCGCTACCGTCCTTGCTCCAGTCCGAGGAGGGGGAGCATGACACAGCAGGGGCGGATAGCCGGAGCACGAGGATGGTGGCGCAGCACCCCACCGCTGATCCGCCGCTTCAGCATCGTGTTGCTCATCACCGGCGCCCTTCTCGCCGTCACAGGCCTCTGGCTCGACCGCACCGACTGGTGGGAAGGGCACAGCTTCTTCGTCAATCTCGTCTCCAGCCTCACGTCGCTGTGCTTCGGCGTCCCCACCGCCCTGCTGGTCCTCAGCCACCTCGGGAACGCCCAGGCGGACGCACGGCGAACCCGGCGGGCCAAAGACTTCGCGTGCGCCGAAGTCGAGGAGTTTCACACATCCCTGACCAGGATCTTCAACGTCAACAGCGTCGCAGCTCTGGACTCCGAGGTAAGAAGACTGCTCCACGACCTGCACCGCCTGCGTCAGCTGAGAGACACCGACGGATCGGCCGCCGCCGAGTTCCTCCACGCCTTCAACGCCCTGCTGAAACTCGGTCCAGCACCGACGGCATACCGAGAGCCGACTGGCTGGACAGCCCTGTCCGCTGACCGCTGGCAATGGAGGAGGATGGAGAGCTGGCACGTCCGGGTCGAGACCCAGTGGAGAGTCCTCAGCAACGAGGTGCGTCCCATGGTTGTCGACTGCGGCCTGCCTTGGCTTCCGAGGTCCCCGGCCGCCAAAGCCGAGCAGGCGATACGGCGGCTTCTGAGCGACCACAAGCGCAACCCTTGGACGGTGGAGCGAACAACCCTCGACGACCAGGATGTGGTGGACGCGATGAGGCACTTCCTCTTTGACCTGCGCGTTCTGTGCACCACGGCGAAAGATCTGGCCGCCCGTTACCCTTCCCCCGCCTCGTCCACCGCACCGTGAACCCGACCGGTGCCCGCAGTTCCTAGAGTGGCAGGATGAACCGCTCCGCCGAAGCCCCGGACCCCCGCACCGTCCTGCACGGATGGCTGTGCGGGGTGTACGTGCGGCCCGACGGCCAGGAGGTCCGCGGCCGCGCCTGGGACGAGGACACCCGCTACCGCTACGGCCTGCTCCTCGCCGGCATCGACGCTCCCGCCGGATGGCGCGGTGACTGGCTCACCTACATCGGGGACCTGGTCTGGCACTTCGAGCCCCTGCACATCCGGGACTGGGCCGCCCGGCTCATCAATCTCGACGGCAGCCCCATGGCGGCCGCCTCCCGCGGCCGCGCCGTCTCCGCCGTCCGCAGCTTCTACACCCACTGCGAAGAAGACCTCGGCGCCGCCCGCTGGAACCTCCCGCCGCGCCGCGAACTCGCCGGACCCACCCCGCCGTCACCGCGCGAGCGGCTCACCCGCTTCCAGACCGACGCCCTGCGCACCGCAGCCGACCGCTACCGCGGCCCCCACGCCGAACGTGCCCGGCTCGCCGTCTACATGACGCTCGCAGGCCTGCGCCCGGGCCAGTCCATCGCCGTCGTCGTCCAGCACATCCAGCGCGACAACCAGGCCGGCCCCACCTGGCGCCTGCCGGCGAAGAACAACAGCACCTCCGCCGTCACCCACCTCCAGCCCATCCCCCGGCCGGTGGTGTGGGCGCTGGACGAGTACCTGCCGGTCCGCACCCACAAGGCCCCGCACTCCACCGAGACGACCGGCCCCCTGCTGCTCTCGCGCACCGGGCGCGGCCTGGACCGGGTCACCTTCCCCCGCCTGCTGCGCGACGTCGCCGCCACCCACCCCGACCTGGCGGAGATCTCCCCCTCCCTGCTGCCGGACGTCGTCGCTCACTCGCCGAGCCCCTTCGCCGACGAGGCCGGGACCGGCGCCGGCAAGAAGTAGCCGCTCTCCGGTCAGCCGGGCACAAGCACGGCACACCGCCGGCCCCCGCACCAGCTGCTTCCGCACCGAACGGCGCGAACGCCCGGAACCGTTCCTCTCTGAGGATGGCGTCCAGGCGCTGCTGCGGACTTGAGTCTCGTATCTCTTCGGGAACCCAGACCGGCCGAACGCCGTTGCGCCCGGTGAAGTGATACAGGTACTCGCTCTGCGCAGGCCCTACCGGACCAAGTGCCGGCGTCATCCCGCCCCCTGTGCTCTGCGCGCTTGCCTTCGTCCCAGGCCCCGCGACCTGGACGGAGCCAGTACGGCAAACGACCTTGCCGCTATGAAGGTCCATGCCGGCACCGCAGTTCCTCGATCCCAGGGCCGGAGCCCGGGACCGGCCGGGAAGCCTGTTGCACACTGCGGGCCAGGACCGTCGCCACGTGCCCGGCCTCCTGGATGCCCCTGTACCAGGTCAGCCCCCACCAGTCCGCCACGACGGTGGCCGGGCCGACGGTCGAGGCACGCGTGTGCCACCTCAGCCACAGACGGCACCAGCCACGCTTTTCCGTTGCTGCGTTCCCGCGCCCTCCTCGATCAGCACCCGGAAGACGGCATCAACCCGACACACCCGAGGACCGGCGCTTGCGCCGGCCCGCAGGGGTACGCGGGGATACGCGTACCCCGCGTCCCACGTGCATGAAGAACTCGCAGCCATCAGCGCGAGCCTGACCTGCGGAAACATGCGATGCGATCCGACTGGGGAAGCGGCATACCCGATCCGGGGATCATCTTTGGCGACTCACCGATCGGGTCATCCCGATCCCAGCATCGGGATGACCCGACTCTGGGATCGGATCAGGTACCTATGAGCACACTGCTCACATGGCACATCGATCCGACTGTGCAGACGGATCAGTTAGCAATGTGGTAATGCTCTTCCTGGTAAGTGATCTGTTCCCCGAGCCTGATCGCTCACCGGCCCCATACCGACTTGTAGGGACGGCCCTCACATGGCAGAGCAGGCGCGGAAGATCCTCGCCCTGGTCGATCAGGACACAGGAGAATTCGAGGAGGTACACCGCGCCAACTACGCCTTCAACGGTGCCCACATCAATGTGGGCATCCGTAGGGGCCGGGAGTTGGCCTCGGCTGCTTCAGGCCTGACCGACCGGGAGTTCCGCGTCCTCGTCTGGTACTGGTTCGCCACGGAGACGAGCGAAGAGGCCGTCATGCGGACGGGTGCGGACATCGCGGCAGAACTCGGCATGAGCCCGGATGCTCTGTCGAGAGTGGTGAAGGTTCTCAAGAAGGCTCGGCTGCTGGTGGAGGCGGGCGGTCTTGGGCGGACTACCTTCTACAGGTGCACGCCCTACCTCGCCTTCATCGGTACAGGCTTCGCCCACCGTGAAGCCGTCAAGGACTGGAACCCACCAGAGACCAGGGTGCGCGAGCCCCGTGACCGCCGGCGTCGGAAGAAGGGCGAGGCCTGATGAGGATTCACGACGCGGAAGACGTCCAGTACCTGCTGAGGAAGACCGGGCGTGTCCTCAGTCCCAACCAGCGGATCGTCGTCATGCTCTACGCGTCTTCGGAGCAGCGGCCCGACGGAACCGTGATGATCAAGGCCAGTGAGCTGGCCGCCACCGCAGGGATGACGCCGCCGGTGCTGTCCCGCACTCGCAAGGAGTTGCTCGAGGCCGGCTGGCTGGAGGCCACCGGCAGTGTGGGCAGCGTCAAGCACTACCGGCTCACCCCGGCCTTGTTCGAGGACCGCAGCCCGGCCGGACGCCACCTGCGGGCTGTCGGTAGCTGAGGGCTCCTCCAACAGTGAAGCGACCCGACTCCGGAGTCGGGTCGCTTCACTGTTGGAGGAGCCCTCAGCTACCGACAGCCCGCAGGTGGCGTCCGGCCGGGCTGCGGTCCTCGAACAAGGCCGGGGTGAGCCGGTAGTGCTTGACGCTGCCCACACTGCCGGTGGCCTCCAGCCAGCCGGCCTCGAGCAACTCCTTGCGAGTGCGGGACAGCACCGGCGGCGTCATCCCTGCGGTGGCGGCCAGCTCACTGGCCTTGATCATCACGGTTCCGTCGGGCCGCTGCTCCGAAGACGCGTAGAGCATGACGACGATCCGCTGGTTGGGACTGAGGACACGCCCGGTCTTCCTCAGCAGGTACTGGACGTCTTCCGCGTCGTGAATCCTCATCAGGCCTCGCCCTTCTTCCGACGCCGGCGGTCACGGGGCTCGCGCACCCTGGTCTCTGGTGGGTTCCAGTCCTTGACGGCTTCACGGTGGGCGAAGCCTGTACCGATGAAGGCGAGGTAGGGCGTGCACCTGTAGAAGGTAGTCCGCCCAAGACCGCCCGCCTCCACCAGCAGCCGAGCCTTCTTGAGAACCTTCACCACTCTCGACAGAGCATCCGGGCTCATGCCGAGTTCTGCCGCGATGTCCGCACCCGTCCGCATGACGGCCTCTTCGCTCGTCTCCGTGGCGAACCAGTACCAGACGAGGACGCGGAACTCCCGGTCGGTCAGGCCTGAAGCAGCCGAGGCCAACTCCCGGCCCCTACGGATGCCCACATTGATGTGGGCACCGTTGAAGGCGTAGTTGGCGCGGTGTACCTCCTCGAATTCTCCTGTGTCCTGATCGACCAGGGCGAGGATCTTCCGCGCCTGCTCTGCCATGTGAGGGCCGTCCCTACAAGTCGGTATGGGGCCGGTGAGCGATCAGGCTCGGGGAACAGATCACTTACCAGGAAGAGCATTACCACATTGCTAACTGATCCGTCTGCACAGTCGGATCGATGTGCCATGTGAGCAGTGTGCTCATAGGTACCTGATCCGATCCCAGAGTCGGGTCATCCCGATGCTGGGATCGGGATGACCCGATCGGTGAGTCGCCAAAGATGATCCCCGGATCGGGTATGCCGCTTCCCCAGTCGGATCGCATCGCATGTTTCCGCAGGTCAGGCTCGCGCTGATGGCTGCGAGTTCTTCATGCACGTGGGACGCGGGGTACGCGTATCCCCGCGTACCCCTGCGGGCCGGCGCAAGCGCCGGTCCTCGGGTGTGTCGGGTTGATGCCGTCTTCCGGGTGCTGATCGAGGAGGGCGCGGGAACGCAGCAACGGAAAAGCGTGGCTGGTGCCGTCTGTGGCTGAGGTGGCACACGCGTGCCTCGACCGTCGGCCCGGCCACCGTCGTGGCGGACTGGTGGGGGCTGACCTGGTACAGGGGCATCCAGGAGGCCGGGCACGTGGCGACGGTCCTGGCCCGCAGTGTGCAACAGGCTTCCCGGCCGGTCCCGGGCTCCGGCCCTGGGATCGAGGAACTGCGGTGCCGGCATGGACCTTCATAGCGGCAAGGTCGTTTGCCGTACTGGCTCCGTCCAGGTCGCGGGGCCTGGGACGAAGGCAAGCGCGCAGAGCACAGGGGGCGGGATGACGCCGGCACTTGGTCCGGTAGGGCCTGCGCAGAGCGAGTACCTGTATCACTTCACCGGGCGCAACGGCGTTCGGCCGGTCTGGGTTCCCGAAGAGATACGAGACTCAAGTCCGCAGCAGCGCCTGGACGCCATCCTCAGAGAGGAACGGTTCCGGGCGTTCGCGCCGTTCGGTGCGGAAGCAGCTGGTGCGGGGGCCGGCGGTGTGCCGTGCTTGTGCCCGGCTGACCGGAGAGCGGCTACTTCTTGCCGGCGCCGGTCCCGGCCTCGTCGGCGAAGGGGCTCGGCGAGTGAGCGACGACGTCCGGCAGCAGGGAGGGGGAGATCTCCGCCAGGTCGGGGTGGGTGGCGGCGACGTCGCGCAGCAGGCGGGGGAAGGTGACCCGGTCCAGGCCGCGCCCGGTGCGCGAGAGCAGCAGGGGGCCGGTCGTCTCGGTGGAGTGCGGGGCCTTGTGGGTGCGGACCGGCAGGTACTCGTCCAGCGCCCACACCACCGGCCGGGGGATGGGCTGGAGGTGGGTGACGGCGGAGGTGCTGTTGTTCTTCGCCGGCAGGCGCCAGGTGGGGCCGGCCTGGTTGTCGCGCTGGATGTGCTGGACGACGACGGCGATGGACTGGCCCGGGCGCAGGCCTGCGAGCGTCATGTAGACGGCGAGCCGGGCACGTTCGGCGTGGGGGCCGCGGTAGCGGTCGGCTGCGGTGCGCAGGGCGTCGGTCTGGAAGCGGGTGAGCCGCTCGCGCGGTGACGGCGGGGTGGGTCCGGCGAGTTCGCGGCGCGGCGGGAGGTTCCAGCGGGCGGCGCCGAGGTCTTCTTCGCAGTGGGTGTAGAAGCTGCGGACGGCGGAGACGGCGCGGCCGCGGGAGGCGGCCGCCATGGGGCTGCCGTCGAGATTGATGAGCCGGGCGGCCCAGTCCCGGATGTGCAGGGGCTCGAAGTGCCAGACCAGGTCCCCGATGTAGGTGAGCCAGTCACCGCGCCATCCGGCGGGAGCGTCGATGCCGGCGAGGAGCAGGCCGTAGCGGTAGCGGGTGTCCTCGTCCCAGGCGCGGCCGCGGACCTCCTGGCCGTCGGGCCGCACGTACACCCCGCACAGCCATCCGTGCAGGACGGTGCGGGGGTCCGGGGCTTCGGCGGAGCGGTTCATCCTGCCACTCTAGGAACTGCGGGCACCGGTCGGGTTCACGGTGCGGTGGACGAGGCGGGGGAAGGGTAACGGGCGGCCAGATCTTTCGCCGTGGTGCACAGAACGCGCAGGTCAAAGAGGAAGTGCCTCATCGCGTCCACCACATCCTGGTCGTCGAGGGTTGTTCGCTCCACCGTCCAAGGGTTGCGCTTGTGGTCGCTCAGAAGCCGCCGTATCGCCTGCTCGGCTTTGGCGGCCGGGGACCTCGGAAGCCAAGGCAGGCCGCAGTCGACAACCATGGGACGCACCTCGTTGCTGAGGACTCTCCACTGGGTCTCGACCCGGACGTGCCAGCTCTCCATCCTCCTCCATTGCCAGCGGTCAGCGGACAGGGCTGTCCAGCCAGTCGGCTCTCGGTATGCCGTCGGTGCTGGACCGAGTTTCAGCAGGGCGTTGAAGGCGTGGAGGAACTCGGCGGCGGCCGATCCGTCGGTGTCTCTCAGCTGACGCAGGCGGTGCAGGTCGTGGAGCAGTCTTCTTACCTCGGAGTCCAGAGCTGCGACGCTGTTGACGTTGAAGATCCTGGTCAGGGATGTGTGAAACTCCTCGACTTCGGCGCACGCGAAGTCTTTGGCCCGCCGGGTTCGCCGTGCGTCCGCCTGGGCGTTCCCGAGGTGGCTGAGGACCAGCAGGGCGGTGGGGACGCCGAAGCACAGCGACGTGAGGCTGGAGACGAGATTGACGAAGAAGCTGTGCCCTTCCCACCAGTCGGTGCGGTCGAGCCAGAGGCCTGTGACGGCGAGAAGGGCGCCGGTGATGAGCAACACGATGCTGAAGCGGCGGATCAGCGGTGGGGTGCTGCGCCACCATCCTCGTGCTCCGGCTATCCGCCCCTGCTGTGTCATGCTCCCCCTCCTCGGACTGGAGCAAGGACGGTAGCGCACGCTCTTCGCGAAGCCTGACGCCCGGTCGGCGAGCGCGCACCACCACCGTGGCCAAGTGGGGAATGGAAGCTTTCAACTTTACGGAACAGACAGGACGCCCGCATCAAATGCCAGGGGTGGTCAAGGTTCGTGGGATAGTGCAGAGCACGACGCGGCGCCGCCCACCTGCTGCACTTGGTTGGGGTGCTCGGTCTGTTCCGTAAAGTTCAACCTGGAGCGGGAGGAGCAAGTGCTCGGCTTCCAGCCGACGAGCTCAGGGCCTCCGGAGGCCCGCGGCTCGAGCGCCTGCGTCCGGGCCGCCGCACAGCGCAAGGCGCTGGAAGAGCAGGTGTGCAGCCGCTTTCCCCAACTCGTCGTCGAGGAAGTCGACGAGGCGCCGGACCCGGCATGAGCAGGGCGGCGTGACCCGGTGGTCGAAGCGCCACCGCTGTCCCGGCGACGAGCGTCGTTAGGCTCCGCACAAGGAGACAGATCACGAGCTGCACGGCCCGAACGGACGGACCGTCCGACTTCCCCCGCGCGGGCATCCGGCCGTCCTTGCCATCTGGAGCGTCACGGCGCCCGACGCTCATCCGCTGTAGTCGCGGTACGCGCTGTCGGTCATCACCCCTGCGGACCTGCCCGGCATGCCTGGGGCCCGGAAGAACGAGACGGTCAGCCACGAACTGACGGTGCTCGCCTTCGACCCCGAGCACAGCCCGTACGACGACGCCACCGTCAAGGCACTGCGGTATCTCGAACCGGTCAACGTCATCGAACAGTTCACCGCCATGGACGAGCACGCACGCGAGCTCGCCGGCCTGTGTGCCGAGGCCGTGGTTGACGGCTTGCTGATGCCCGAGACGGGCGATGCTCCGGAGCGGACCCGTGCGGACTGGCAGCGGTACATCCACCACACGCTCGACCACCACCGCGACCCGCACCACGGCCACCTGAGCTGCCCCGAGTTTCATAGAGTCCGATCTTGATTGGTTCAGGCGGACTGCGGGGTTTGCTCCTGGCTGCGCCAGAAGGCTTCCTCGTACTCG
>NZ_JBIAZD010000045.1:0-9605 GCF_042898795.1 Streptomyces sp. NPDC000348 | reverse complement strand
GGACCCTAGACAAGTCCCATCGTTGCAGGTCAGGAGCACTCTCCGCTTATTTGATCAAGCCTCGGACACTCCACCTCGCGAAAGCCCGAGGTTAGCGATGCTCGCTGTCGCCCGCCTCGGCGGCCTGTGCCCGCGGCTGCCGGGCGTTCGGACCGTTGTCCTCCATGACCCGCACGGCTCGGGGCTGGCTCTCACTGAGGCGGTAGAAGTGGAAACGCGAGCCGGTGCCATGGGGTGGAAACGGTTTGGGGACGAGTGTGCGCAGGTGGACCGCGTTCCTACACCAGATGTCGAGGGAGCCGCGGACCACACGGTCACTGGTCTCGACCACCACCAGGCACGGCACGTGGTCGCGGGACCGCTGGATGTGCCCGATGATCTCGGGGACCGGGGGAGAGGTACGTGTCAGGTCGAGACCTTCCGAGGTGAAGGCCCGGCCCCAGGAGGGCTCCACGATGTAGACGTCACGCTCGCTGCGGGCGGGAAGCGCGCCGAGCAGGTCACGATAGTCCGCATGACGGAGACGGACGGTGGAGCCGATACGGTCTAGATTGCGCCAGCCGGCCTCGTGGACGACCGGGTCGAGTTCGGAGGCGTATACGGGGCGGCCCAGGCAGCGGCCGAGGTGGTGACCGATGTTTCCGGAACCGCAGAACAGATCGACGACCATCGCCTCGCCCTCGGCCCCAGGGGTGATGGCCTCGATGTCGGCGATGACGCCGGCGATGGCTACGGGGTGAGGGTCCTTGGTGCACTCGACGGCGGTGCGGCCCAGGAGGCGAATCTCCCGGGCGGCCATCTCGGGGGCGGGGATGCCGTAGAGGGACAGGAACTCGGGGCGGCCGCACATGAGGCGGCCCGCCTCGCACAACTGGTCCGCGGTCAGGAACCGGTTGCGCAGGGGGCCGAGCAGTCGGTTCCTGAGAGCGAAGTAGTCGGCGTGGGCGGGTTCTTCAGAGGCATGCAATCCGTCTCCAGGTGTCGGGAAGGCCAACTGCCGGGCTGGGCGCCGTCGGCCGGTCACTCGCTGCCCCGAGGGGGAAGGATCTTGGCCAGTGCCTCGTGGACCGGCTTACCGCCGAGCAGTCGGCGTAGTTCCTCGACGCCGTGCCGCCGCTGCGCCGGGGTGAGCGAGACATAGTGCTCGATCCGCTCGTTGAACGTTCTGCGAAATACGGTGTAGAGCTCCTCGTCCTCCTGCACGCAGCCGGCGATCTCCACGAGGGCCGCCGTCCCGGTGAAGTCGTCCTCGGGCAACCGGTGGTGCGGCAGGACGTCCGCGAACCGGCCGGCGTTCCGGCCGAAGAGCGTGCCGTCGAGACTGCGCAGGGTGTAGACGTGCGCGTAGTGCTGCTCGTGGATCCCCAGCGGCAACCGGCCGAGGACCATCGACTCGTGGAGTGCCGTGAGCCCGGGGGCGAGCAGGTAGCCGGGCGTGCTCGCCACCGCCCGCAGCAGGTCGCGCTGCGGCAGGAGACGGCAGTCGGCCCGCCGGCCGGCCACCGAGACACTCCGCTCGCGGTGCCCGCCGAAAGGGCCGCCGCAGACCAGGACATGCGAAAACCGGGGCCAGTCCCGCAGCAGGTCGGGGATCCAGTGGTGAAGCAGCCGCAGGTAGTCGTTGTTGACGTCGAAGTCCAGGAGGAAGTTCTTGAACCCGCCGACGTTGATCAGCAAGTCGTACTCCGGTTCGGCGTTGAGCGGGGTGTTCCTCAGCCCTTCGAGGTCGATGATCGGGCCGGTCAGGTGGATCGCGGACCCGGCGCCGAGAGCGGCGAACTCGGCCACGCGCTCGGGGACGCCCGGGAAGTTCTGCACCACGCTGTGCGTGGCGAGCAGATGGGCCGCGACGACACGCTCATGCGGGGAGAGCGCGGCCAGGTGCCGGTCTGCCGCGACGTAGGAGGAACGTGGCAGGGTCGCGCACAGGTCGCGGATCTGGGCCAACGGCCGTCCGAGCCGCCAGAATCCGAACAGGCTGTCCACCATGACCACCGGACGCCGCGCGATGACGGACCGCAGGGCGAGGTCGGCGTCCATGACCGAGATCACCTGGTCGCCGGTCTCCAGCAGGTCGTCGATCAACTCCGCCCCGGCCCTTCCGCGCGTCGCGTCGATCTCGAGGATGGCGTCGAAGGCGTCCGGGTTGCGACGCGTGAACGTCGCCGCCACACCGCTGCCGACGAACACCCGCTCGTGGTGGGGGAGCAGCCGGGAGACCGCGACGAGTTCGGAGGCTGGGCCGAAGCCACAGTTCTGCGCCCCCATCACGATGCGCATGTCAGCCTCCCGCACCGGTGCCGGACGGAGTCGCCGCGCCGGACGGCGCGGTGAACAGCCCGACGAGTCGCCTGGCGAACTCGGCCGGGTATCTCGCGTAGCCGACGTGGCCGCCGGGGAACAGCTTCCGTTCACAGCCGAGCCGCTCCGCCAGGACGACCGCGGGCCGGTGGACGGCGTGGGTGCGCGAGTCGCGACCGCCTGCGACGACGATACGGTCCGCCACCGTCGCCAGCTTGCCGAGGTCGGGCACGAAGCGCGTGACCGGCCTGACGGTGTGGGCCAGGAAGAACGCGGTGTTGTCGTGGGCCTCGGGCAGCGTCGGCGCGGGCCCGTCACCGAACACGAGCTGGAGCCTGCGCAGGGCCGCCGCCACGCCTTCACGGCGGAACGTCTCGTGGACGTCGTCGAAGAACGCCAGATACTCCTCGGCATCCGGCAGCAGTCCCATCGCGGGCGGTTCGTGGGCGATCGTCAAACGGACCCGGTCCTGGCTGCGGACGGCGAGTTCGAGTGCGACGAGCCCGCCTGAGCAACTTCCGAAGACGTACGCGGATTCACCGGGCCCGGTGAGGTGATCGAGCAGGCGGTACGCGTCGTCGGCGTGCTCCTCGATCCGCTGGTCCGTCGGCGGGCCGTCGAGGAGGCTGCGCGAATTGCCGCGCGGGTCGTACGTGATGACGCGATGGTCCGCGGCCAGGACGCCGGCCAGGCGTTTGAAGACGGCCGCGTCGGAGTTGCCGCCCGCGATGAGCAGTACCGGCGATCCCTCCCCGCGCGCTTCGAAATGAAGCCTGGCGCCCGGTACCACCAGTGTGCCGCTCTCCTGTGGATGCATCATCCTCCAGATCCGAAGCCGACGCGGCGCTCCAGGGAGTCGCGAAGACCGCCCGCGGGGGAGAAACGCGCGGAAACCCGCGTCCCGCTCGCCGCGCGCACGGTCCACTGACTCATGCCCGCGTCCCGGGCGGCAAGGGGTGAACCGAACGCGCGGGGGCGTGGCCCAGCGCGCGGTCTTCACGGGGCAGCGCGCGGGGCTTCGCGTACCCCCTCACTGCACCTGCGCGCTCGTCTCACGAACGGGCGTGCCGGGCATCACCCCTATCACGCCGTTCACCCCGAAGGAGGTCGTCTCATGTCCGTCATAAGATCACGAGCACGCTCGACAGTCCTGGCAACCGTCGTCACCGTACTCTGTACCGGCGCACTGGCCGCCGGGCCCGCCCGCGCGGAACCACTCGCGGTGCTGCAGTGCCAGGGAACCGAGTCCGTCGCCTACAGGCCGGGGATCACCTTCCAACCGCGGGACGTCGACGTCACCACCGACGGGCGTCTCGGGTCGTGCGTCGACGGCGCGGGTGAGGTGACGAGCGGTGCGTACGGGGAGCGGTTCACCCTCCACGCGGGGTGCAACGATCTCCTCGGCGGATTCCAAGGTCCTCGGACCTTCACGTGGAGCACCGGCGACACCAGCGTCATCGAGGCCGAAGGCAGCAGTACCGCGGTCGCCGGGCAGGTGGTCACCACGCTCACCGGGACCGTCGTCCAGGGCCGCTTCCAGGGCCGCTCGGCGATCCAGGTCATCGTCCTTCCGCAGCCGGGACTGCTGCAGTGTCTGTCCACCGGTGTCACGGGCGCGACCGGAACGACGACGCTCACCATCGTCTGAGGCCGCCGCGGCCGGTCACCGGACGCGGACCGATGGAGGAGGGGCAGGCCGACTCCCCGGTTCCGGCCGTGGCGCCCGCCGCACGGGTTCGGGACGCGAGTGGTCCCGCCGCCGGTGCCACCCTCTGCCCGAGCCGCCCCCCACCAGAAGGTTTTCTCGACCCCTGAGGAGAGCCGATTGCCGGACATCGACGACGTGCGAAGAGTTCTCTCCGAGCTGGGCATCGAACAGGAACTCCTGCGCGAGGACGCGCTCTTGCGCGCCGATCTCGGGCTCGACTCGGTCGACATCACGCAATTGGAGATCGAGTTCTCCGAGCGACTCGGCACCCGCGTCGACCTCTGGAGCGAGCATGACTGTACGCTGCGGCAGCTCGCCGACGCCTTGGGTGGGCACGGGCCGGACCCTCGGGTGTCGGCGGACTACCGGAGCCGCGGTTGGTGGTCCCCGGACCTGTTGGACGAACTGGTTCTGGCCACCCGCGGGCATCGGGGCCGCTGTGAGGCACTCGTCGGCGACGGCCGGGTTCTCACCTGGTCCGAACTGGACGCCGCGGTGTCAGGCTGCGCCGCTCGTTTGGCGCGCTGCGGAACGCGCCCCGGCGAGAACGTACTCGTACAACTCCCCAACCAGCCCCAGCTCGTCATCCTCGTGCTCGCCCTGATACGACTCGGCGCCCGTCCGGTCCTCGCGCCGCCGACGCTGCGCGAACACGAACTCGCTCCCGTGCTGTCCTCGGTACGTCCGGCAGCGATGGCCGTACCCGTTCGGCAAGCCCGTTTCGACCACCTTCGATTCGCCGAAGAACTCCGCGAACGCCATCCTTTCGTGCGGAACCTGCTGGTCTCCGGCGGCGTCGACCCGGCGTGCGGCCATCTGGACCTCGACGAGTTCGCCGTGGCCGAGGAGGCGGCTCCCGTGGCGGGCAGGCACCGGCGCCCCTCGGACATCGCCCTGTTCCTGCTGTCGAGCGGCACTACCGGCGCGCCCAAGCCCATCCCCCGTACGCACGAGGCGTTCGGCCATGTCATCCGTGCCTCGGCGGCTGCGTCGGCGCTGACACCGGACTCGGTCTACCTCGCGGTCCTGCCCGTGACGCACAGCTTCGCCTTCGGCCACCCCGGAATCCTCGGCGCACTTGTCCACGGAGGGAAGGCCGTGCTCGGCGCACCCGGCGATCCCGTCGGCGCGATGGCGCTGATCGAGCGGGAACGCGTCACGCACTGCGCGCTGACCCCTGCGGTCGCCCGCCAGTGGCTCACCGTGCATGCCGCCTCTCACGGGCCCGACCTGTCGAGCCTGGAAGTACTGCAGGTTGGCGGAGCCCGCCTGGACGAACAGACAGCCAGGCAGCTCGGCGACGCCTTCGGCTGCCGGATCCAGCAGGTGTACGGAATGAGCGAGGGACTGCTGAACCTCTCCCGGCTCGACGACCCCCCGGAGGTGGTGTTCTCCACCCAAGGGCGACCCGTCTCACCGGGGGACGAGACTCTCGTGGTGGATGGCCGGGACCGCCCCGTCGCCGACGGGGAAACGGGCGAGCTTCTGGCCCGGGGGCCTGGCGTCATCACGGCCTACCACGGCGACACGGACACCGCTTTGTTCACCTCCGACGGCTTCTACCGCACCGGTGACCTGGTCCACCGCCATCCCTCGGGCAACTTCGTGGTCGTCGGGCGCGTCAAGGACGTGATCAACCGTGGCGGCGAGAAGATCCCGGCGGGCGAACTGGAAGCTCTGGTCCAGAGGCATCCCGGCGTGCGCGCCGCCGCAGCCGTCCCGATGCCCCACCGAGTCCTGGGCGAAACGGTGTGCCTGTACGTCGTCGACGGCGAGGAGGGATCTGCGACGCTGCGGGAGATCCGCCGCTTCCTCGAGGACTGCGGACTGGCCCCGTTCAAACTGCCCGAGCGCGTCGTCAGGGTGCCGACACTGCCTCTGACCGGAACGGGCAAGATTGACAAGACGCGGTTGCGCGAGGACATCGCGAACCGGGTGGAAGCCGAGCGCGAAGTTTCCCCATGATCTCGGACACGTGATCGTTGTGCCGCGAGTGGGCCCTTTCCAACCTGACGGATGAGCACGTCAGTTGGGCTGGCAGGCAGATGAAGCCCCTGGTAGGTGGGTTTTCGACCAAGAAATCCGTTTCCACTACAGGCTTCGTGTGCTTGTCTGCCCGTCCGGCAACGACGTGTCCAGCTCTGCCCTGCGCTTCTTGTCCGCCAAGCTCCGCCGGTACCGCCGGGAGTTCGGCACCTGGTGGCGGCGTCTGAGCCCCGGCCGACAGGCTCTGCTCATGCGCCGTTCAGAAATGTGTCGCTGCGGGTCGTGGAGGTCTGGTGGCGCTCGGGGTCGCCTGGGACGATGCCATGGGTGATCGTCTCGCTGGTGTATTGGGCGACGAGGAAGCTGCTGTCGGTCCCGGCTGTGCTCCTGCGCCGACAGGTGGCCGAAGACGCCGAACTCTTGGTCCTACGGCACGAGAACGCGGCGCTGCGTCGACAGCTCGCGGGCCCGGTGCGCTACGAGCCGGCGGACCGGTTGTGGTTCGCGGGGCACTGTCACGTCGGCTGACCGGGTGGGATGATCTTCGGGTTGATCGCGTTGGGAAGGATCGTCCGTGGGGAGTGCGTCGCCGTCGTACAAGGGGCATCGCTACCCGCTCGAGGCCATCTCCCACTGCGTGTGGCTGTACTTCCGCTTTCAGCTGTCGTTCCGCGAGGTGGAGGAGCTGATGCTCCAGCGCGGCGTCATCGTCTCGTACGAGACCGCGCGCCGCTGGTGCGCCAAGTTTGTTCAGGCGTATGCGAACGGGCTGCGCAGCCGCCGGCCCCGGCCCGGGGACAAATGGCATGCGGACGAGGTGTTCATCAAGGTCAACGGCGAGCTGAAGTATCTGTGGCGAGCCGTCGACTCCGACGGCAACGTCCTGGACGTCCTCACGCAGAACCGGCGGGACAAGGCCACCGCCCGGCGTTTCTTCCACCGTCTGCTGAAGAAGACGCGTGCGGTGCCGCGGGTGGTCGTCACCGACGAGCTGCGCTCCTACAGCGCCGCCCACCGCGAGGTCATGCCCTCGGTCGAGCACCACTGTCACAAGGGATTGAACAACCGGGCCGAGAACAGCCACCAGCCCACGCGGCAGCACGAACGCGCGATGAAGGGCTTCCGCTCCGTGGGCGGGGCGCAGAGGTTCCTGTCCGCGTTCAGCGGCATCCCACCGCACTTCCGGCCCCGCCGTCACCTGATGCCCGCACCTCACTACCGACCCGAGATGACCGTCCGCTTCGCCATCTGGGACCAGGCCACCGGCGTCGTCGGCCGGCCCGCCGAGGCCTGAGCCCGGAACCGGAACCCGGCTCCACCACACACGACACGCCGACAGGCACTCGCACACCCAACAACGTGACAGCGCCATCACCCAGGTGTGCGCCGGAGCGAACCCGTCCCGCAGTCGCTGCCGCACTCGTTGATCGTCATACCGCCCGAGCCGTTCCAGATCTGCCCGCAGCACCACGGCCCGCAGCTCGGCAACCGCCTCGACGTCCGCAACCGCAGCCAGCCGAATCCCTCAGTCCAACATGATCGTCAGACTACCGCGCCAAGCTCCTCTCGCCCCCGTTGGCCTCCTGACTCAGGGGTTGTGCTGCGCCTTGCAGCCCTCTCTGCACGGCCCCTGCGGCGTGGCCGCGCACCGGCACGCCAGCGGCCGCGTGCCCGGTTCTACCCTCCGCGGATGCGACGGCTGTGTCGCAATGCCGACGCAGCCGGTTCGAGCATCGTGGACCTGCGTAGCTTCAGGCTGTCCCTATCTCAGGACTTCTTGAGCCCATGCTCGGGTGTATAGAAGTAGAGACCCTGGATGGTGATCTTCCTGGGCTGGGCGGCTCGTACACTGACGAAGATGGAGGATCACACGGGCACCGGGATCGGTGCGCGTCCGGCGCCCGTCTTGCGGGAGTACGTCGACTGGTATGTCGGCTTCGACCTCCGCGGGCTCCCGACGGGGGTGCACTGCGGCCCGCCGAGCCGCGCGCTCACTGCGGTGATCAGTCTGTCAGATCTTTTGGAGGTGGCGGCGGGCGTTGACGACGGGTCACCGGTCACCCGATTCGGCAGCGTGGCCGGCGGTCTGATGTGCCGGTCCGTCGCGATTCATCACGACGGACGCCAGCAAGGTGTTCAGGTATCGCTGACACCGCTCGGGGCCCGGGCCATCTACGGCATGCCGTCCGCCGAGCTCGCCCACCGACTGGTCCCACTTGACGAGCTTCTCGGAGTGCTTGCTGTTGAGCTGGTCGACCGGCTCCGATCGGCGACAACATGGGCGGCGCGGGTCACCGTGCTGGACGAATTGCTTCTCCGAGCTGTCGGCCGTGGCGCCTGCGGCGACCATGTGCGTTGGGCGCGCCCCGAGGTGGCCGAGGCATGGCGTCGCCTCGTCGCCGCGCGGGGTTGCGTCCAGGTGGGTGCGGTCGCCGCGGAACTCGGCTGGAGCCGTCGGTACCTCACCGAGCGGTTTCGCGGTGAGGTGGGCCTGTCGCCGAAGACCTTCGCCCGAGTCTTGCGCCTTGAGCACGCGCACGAACTGGCGGCGGCACAGGACCCGCTCCCGTGGGGCGATGTGGCAACCGTCTCCGGCTACGCCGACCAGGCCCATCTCGTGCGGGACTGGCGCGAGTTCACGGGCCGGTCGCCGACGGCCTGGCGTCGCAGCGAAGTCCTCCTCGGAGCCGGGTAGCCGCTACTGAGGTTGAACTCGTGATGTCGCCTCGTGTCAGGTGGGTCGGATGGTCAGGCCGGTCTCCGCGAGGCAGCCGTCGATAGGTGGCTGCGGTACTGGATGTGCCGCAGCCCGCGTCGGACGGTCTGGACGAGGTGTTCGGGGGTGCTGAAGGCGACGTTCGAGAGCCAGCCGCGTCGCAGGAGCGACCAGATCCCCTCGACGGGGTTGAGGTCGGGTGCGTAGGGCGGCAGTTAGTAGACGGTCAGCCAGTCCCGGGTTTCGGCGAACTTGCGCAGGCTGGCAGCTTTATGGTGGAACCGTATGCGTGCGCAAGCCGTTTATGACTGCATGCCCTTGAAGAAGAGGGACAGTAGGCGGCTGCACCATGGCCGCGCTTCCACGGGCAACGACGGGAAGAAGTACTCATGAAACTGACATTCAAGACCTCGGTAGTAGGAGCAGTCCTCGCCTTCACCGCCGTACTGGCGGCTCCGGGAACCGCATCGGCTGATGAACCCGTGACCCGCTGTGAAGAAGGCCAGATCTGCCTCTACGACGGCCACAACCTCACCGGGAGCAACCTGCAGCTCCAGTACCGGGTGGACATCCCCAACCTCGGCTGGGCGTGGAACGACCGGGCCAGCTCGGTGTGGAACCGCGGCGAGGGGTTCGTCTGCATCTACACCGATGCCGACTACCGCGGCTACCACTACACCATAATGCCGGGTGAGAAGCAGGAACTTCTGTTCCTCTACGACAACGCAGTGAGTTCCCTCGAGTACGGCGGCTGCGGGGCCCCCTGAGCCGGCTGACCGACCCGAACCCGCTACTGAATTTGTCGGCGTGATGTCGTCAGGGTGAGTCCGGTTGCGGCGAGGCATCCGTCGATGGTTTCGCTGCGGTACTGGAGTTCGCGGAGGGTGCGGCGCA
>NZ_JBIAZD010000044.1:0-12386 GCF_042898795.1 Streptomyces sp. NPDC000348 | reverse complement strand
GTTCCCACTCGGCATCCGTCAGATCGCCCCGCCCCATGCCCACAACAACGACCCAGACACGGGACGGTCACATGATCGCCCGGACAGCTCCTAGGTGGACTGGCGGACGCCGCTGTCATTCCCGCGCTTGGTCTGCCGGTCGTCGCCTTCCTCGATGAGGTTCGAGGCCGCTCACACGAGGAGTTGGAGGCCCTCACACCACCACTCACCAAGGCTGAGCGAGCCCTCCTCGACCTCTCAGGACACCTCGGCGACCGCCTTCAGTTCGTCCGCTATGACGATCCAGACGTCATCTGTGCGCTACCGGAAAGCGCCGTCCGTCGTACCTTTCCGGAGGCGATCTTCCCTGGCTGGGATCTTCTACTCCGGCAATGGAAGGAGGAGCAAGCGACGGCCGAGACGCCCACACCGTTCAAGAAGTGGGCGCTCAAGGCCATGGGGCTTCCAAAGTCCAAAAGGTTCCCGACGGCCTTTTTTAACGACGTGATCGCGCAGTGCCTGCCGGAGGATGTCCCCCATCCCAGATTCCAGCACGCAGTCGAACAGCTTCTCAAGCTAGTGGGGCCCGGCCTTCTGTGATGCCTGGGCGTACGCCACGAATTGCTCCATGGCCGCCGCTGGACCTCGAAGGCACAGACCCGGCTGGAGCTATTCCGCTGGCTGTCGTACTACAACCAGCACCGTCGGCACTCCGCGCTCGGCTACCTCACACCAGCCGAGTTCGAACAGCAACTGATCACGTCACCTACGCTGTCACTCGTCGCATGAAACTCGGTGTCCACTCCCGGGGATCAACCTCAAAGCGAGCCAGAACCCGTTCTCGTGTACAGAGCCAGGCCGTCCTCAGAACGGTGAGGAGCATCGCCCGAGCAGGTGGCGACCACGGGCTCGGCTCTCTCGGGCCGCTGCGGGGCGTATCCGGCAGCCCGAGCCTATGGGCGGCCGTTGTCAGTGGCGGCTGTCAGGATCTGCCGTCATGGGTAAACGGCGAAGTGTTACCGAGGTGGCTGCGGTTCGGGCTCGGCTGAAGGCCGAGTTCGTGTCCAACCTGTCCAGCCCGGGTATGGCGCTGGAAGACATGCCGCTGTCCTCCAGGGACCGGTGCCAGTGGCGCTGCTCGGCGGAAGGATGCGGTCATCAGTGGCCCGCCCAGTTGCGGTTTCGGAGCCGTGCGGTCAAGCCCTCGGGGTGCCCTGAGTGCTGGAAGCGCCGCAACCGGGCTCCCGGCCCGGGGGAATCGCTGGCCGATCTGAATCCTGCGCTGGCACGGCAGTTCCGCCGCAACCTCAGCCGTCCCGACCGTGGTCCGGACACCCTGCGCCCGCAGTCGCATAATCTGTGCGAGTGGGAGTGCGCTCAAGGGCATTTCTGGCCGGCGACGCTCGCCAACCGCACCAACGGACGCGGATGCCCGGACTGCACCGGCCACGGCCGCTCCCCGTTCGAATGCAACGTCGCCATGCTCATCGAAGCCGCCTCCGGTTTCCGCGTGGAACTGGACCACCGCCTGCGCCTGCCCGGGCGCAGGCAAGACCGCTTCGACCTGTACCTGCCCGAGCCGGCCCCGGGCCTGCTCATCGACCTGGACCCGGAATGGACCCACGGCCGGCCAGGGAGCCTGGAGCGTGACACCGCGAAGACGAAGGCAGCACTCGCCGCCGGACTCGACGTGGAACGCATCCGAAGCCGCGGGCTGCCGCCCGTCCCGGTGCACGGCCTTTCCCATCATGAGGCCGGGCCGGGGGTGAACCCCGAAGACTGGGCGGAGGCGGTGGGTGTCGTACTGCGACGCCGCGGCCTTTCCTGGCGACAGCTCACACCGGCCGAGGTCACAGCGGCGCTCACGAAGGGGGCGCAGTTGTGGCAGAGGGCCGTGGCCGGCCCCGAGCTGTCGGCGGTGGATGTGGCTCCGCATCTTGAGGAGGAGTTCGTCGCGAACCTCACCAACCCGGGCAAGGCTCCCGATCGGACGCCGCCCGGCTGCAACGACGTGTGCCTCTGGCGGTGCCGGAAGCCGGACTGCGGCTACGAATGGAAGGCCGTACTGCACAGCCGGGCACTTGCCGGCCGAGGCTGCCGCCAGTGCGGTCACGCACGGGTGGGCGCGGCAAACAGCAGGCCCGGCCCCGGTGAATCACTCGCCGAGGTCAATCCGACGATGGCCGAAGAACTCATCGAGGTCGTCGACCACCCCGGCTGGACCGCGTTCGACCTGCTCCCCACGTCGAACAAGACATGCCAGTGGAGGTGTCCCGAGCCGCACTGCCGATTCGAGTACCCCGCCCCTCCAAACCGCCGCACGGGCCAGTCGAGCGGATGCCCCCGATGCGCTCGCCGACGCACCGTTGCCGCCAGGGTGCGCCCCAAGCCCGGCAAATCCCTGCAGGACGTGTACCCTGCCATCGCCAGCGAGCTCCTTGAAGTGATCGACGAACCGGACCTGACTGCGAAGGAGCTGAGGCCGAGTTCCACCAAACTGTGCCGGTGGGCCTGCTCCAAGCCCGGCTGTCCGGGACGCTGGGACGCCACGCCCGATCAGCGCTCCCGCCGCGGCGGCACCGGCAAACGCTGCCCGGTGTGCCATCCGCCGCGCAAGAGCTGCACTCAGCCGTGATCCTGGTCCGGGTCTTGCGCCTCCTCACCGCGATGCCCGGTCCTGCCGCATCACGTCGTCACCCGCCTCCGTCAGTCCAGCTGGCGCGGACGGGCCGCGTGTGCGCCTCCACCAGCGCCTCCTGCGCTGGTCTCGCCAGTTGCGCAGCCGGTTGTCCACCGAGATCGTGTACGGGTGGCGGGGGCCGAGCGTCGTCCGGTAGCCAGCGAGAGAACGCTCCAGTAGAACGACGGCCTTCGCTTTGTCACCTTGGGCCCAGTACAGGAGGGCGAGCTTGGATTGGCCCGCGAGGGTCGCCGGGTCCGCGCTGCCCAGCAGCCGTTGACGAACGGTGACGGTGTCTTCCAGTAACGCAACGGCGCTGACGGCCTCCGGGCCAGCCGCAGGGGGCCCTGGCCTTTCAAGAACCAGTCGGTTGTCCTGATAGGGGAAGTCCTCCTGCAGCACGGCGAAGGCCTCCTTGTCTCGGTGGCCGAGGAAGCAGACCCAAGCGAGATCACGCCGCGCAACGAGCGTCAGGGGATGAGCCCGGCCCAGCTGCCGTTCACTGGTGCCGACCAGCCGCCGCCAGTAGGGCACCGCCGCATCCAAAGCCATACTGCGCCCGGCCCAGCGCAGGACGTAGTGACCGTCGACCTGCCACAGCAGATCCCCTGCGCATCTGTCGAGGCTGTCGATGTTGGTGAGCAGCGCGGCCGTCGTCTCATACTCGCCCCAATGGACTGTGTCGCACAGCTCCGTCAATGCACCAGCAGCGGTCTTCACCACCTCCGGCACTGCGGCATCAGGGGTGCACTCACGCACGGCGCGTGCCGTCAGGGCGTGCAGCCGCACCGCCCGGGAGCCGGCTTGCGCGTGATCGGTGAGCAGACCGTAGCGATGCAGGAGCCGCAGTGCTGCCTGGGCCTGGGCGGGACCGGTGGCCGTGGGAATGCCGCCCGGGGAGGTGGGGCGCTGGGCGCTGAGGTAGCGAGTGACTGCGTCGCTGGCCCACAGGGAACGAGGGTGCCCGGCCGGGTCCAGGACGGCGGCCAGACGCATGACCGGAACGGCCAGGCCGACAGGCTCGCTCGCCTGCGCGACATCCAACGAGAGCAGGAGAGCCGCGGCCACCTGACGCCCGTACCCCTCAGTGTCCGCCTCGCGCGGCAACAGATCGTCCAGGCGCGCGGCACTGTCGTTGAAGCGGCGCAGATACTCCGCACACGGAACGTCCTCGTTGACCATGTAGGCGGCAGCGTGCGACAGCGCGAGCGGCAAGAAGCCCAGCGCCTCGGCCAGCACGGCGGCCTGTGCGTCCAGGAGATGATCTGCATGCGCCGAGCTGAGCCGCTCGCGCAGATAAGCCTCGGCTTCCTCGGCGCTGTAGGTGTCGATGTTCACCACGGCCCGGCCGCCGCCGGACAGCACCGCGTCGTGGCGGCGGGTCGTTGCCACGACGCGGCCGGATCCGAAAGCTGAGGACGGCGGCCACCACGCCTGCATTGCCTCCAGGCCGGTGAGGTCGTCGAGAACGATCAGCCATGAGCGCCGGGTGGTCGCCAGCCACTGAAGGAACAGCCCGGCGTCGGACTCGGCACCCTTGCCAAGAAGACGATCGGAAGCAGCTTCCACAGCGTGCGCGGCGTGGGCATAGCGCGCGATGACCTGCTCGATGTCACTGGCGTCGACCCACACCACCAGGTCGACGCCGTCCACTAACGCCTGGTGGGCGTAGGCGGCGGCGAGTTGGGTCTTGCCCACGCCCCCGCCACCGGACAGCACCTGGGCCAGCACCACTGTGGCATGCCCTTCCCCGGCACGATCGATCCGGTCCCGCACCGCAGACCGGTCCTGGAAAGCAGACGCAAGCACCGGCACCGAACCCAACCGGATGGGCCACTCCAACGGTCTGGGCGGCGGCAGAGGGGCCAGCAGGACCTGGCTGACATGGCCGCTGATGGCCACCGCATGGGCGCCCGAGGCGACCGCGTCACCCGACCGTTCCACCCGCACGGCCCCGCTACCTGCCGAAGCTTGGCGTCCCGAACCCCGGTAGCCGCTCAGCGCGGCGCCGCCATCCACGGCAGTGGCATCGCCGCTCTCACTGACGCTGACAGATGGCACCGCTTCGCCCGCGCCCTCCCGGGCAGCTGACGAACGCCCAATCCGGAACCGTCTCATCGGCCCTCCCGCCATCCACCCGCAGCCACGGTAGTCCTAGCCGGTGTAATCGATGCCGGTGCCAGCACTGCTTCCCCGCCCGCGGGCGACCGCATCTCCGCTCTGCTCAACACGAGCCGCCCCGCTGCCCCCAGCACCACGACGGCGAATGCCGGTATGGGCCCTCCCACCGCCGCTCGCCTCAGCCCGACCCGTCCGCACGGCCCCGTCCCGTGCCTCGGCGGCCGGCTGGATCCAAGCCCATACCAAAGCGCCCACGCCCGTGGCGGCCTGCACTGAGGCCCCCACCAGCTGCCCGGTATCCGGCCCGTCGAGCAGCCAGAAAACCGGGGTCGAAACGATCACCAACACGGCAGCGACCGTCACTGCGGCTCTTCGACCACCCGACATGCTCTGCCCCTCCTCTCACAGCGCCGCCACTGGCCGACACTAGTCAACCAGCACGTACGGAGTAAGGACGGCTCAAGCGATCACGGCAGTTCCCGTGCTCCCCGGCCAACAGGATGCCCTCAAGACACGACGGCGGTCCTGGAGCGGAACAACCAACGCATGGTGACGCCCTGTCACTTGGGATCCCCGGCCCACGACACTCCGTACGCAGAACCGAAGGCGAAGGCGATCATCAAGCGCCTCGAGGGTCGATCGCGTCGAGTGCGCGGGAGCGCTCCGTGGGCTCCGGGCTCTGGCGCGCTCTACGGCGCTGGCGTGCGAGCCACGGTCCCAGCGGATACCTCTGGTACATCGTGTCCGCGGTGGCCAGACAACCGTGTTCGGCGGCATATGACCTGGTGTGCGTCAGCCCCGTCTCGAAGCTGGCCTGGATGCTGAGTCGCCGCGGCAGAGCTGCGCGCGCAGCCTCGGCCGTGATGCCAATGTGAACCGCCCCGGGTTCGGTAGAGATCTCAGATTATGGTTTTGACCTCGGGTTTCGTGGATTCCATGATCCCTTTCCAACCTCAGGTTGAAGCGTGGTGGAGGACGGGACGGCCTAGAAGATTGCGGTGATGCGGTTGGTGCTGCAGCGGAGGGTTCGTAGCAGACGCCAGCTCTTCTGGGTGGCCATGGTCTGTTCGCCCACGCCCTGGCACTGCCATCAGGTTGGAAAGGGATCACTGACACGTGGCCGATCTGGTCAAGTTGGTCAGCTGTTGAGGCGTTCGAGGAAGTCGGCCTCGGCGATGAGCTCTATGTCCAGGCCCTCGGCCAACATGGTTTCGGCCTTCTTGTGGTTGTTCGTCTTCTCGGCTCCCGTGGAGAAGGCGCGCGGGTTCGGGGTGCCGACCACGAGGACGTTGGTTCTTTTCGTGACCTTCGTCGACGGAATTCCGCCGACGTCTGCGATGGCGGCCATAGCCTCCGCCTTCGTCATGCTGCCGAGCTTGCCCGTCACGTACACCTGCCGCCCGTAGAAAGGCCCCATCGGGTCGGCGTCTGGGTTCACTCCGGGAAGAGCCGCAGGCTTCGACGAGGCGCTTGTGGAGTGGGATCCCTTCCACCCATCGGGTGAGATGGTGCCAAACCCGACCTGGATCTTCTGGAGCAGTTCGTTCAGCGACGCGACCCCGTGATACCGAAGGGCAGCGAGCATGATGTGGGCGGACGCGGCGGCGTCCGCGCCAGCCTCGTGGTGGTCGTCCAGCCGGTAGCCGATGGTCTTGGCGCAGGCAGGCAGGGTGTGTGAGACCTGCTGCCAGGTCTTGCGGGCCACCACCAGGGAGCACGCGTACGTCATGGTCGGCCACGGCAGGCCCTCAGCGGTGCACGCTGCTCGGAGCACGCGCATGTCGAAGGCGGCGTTGTGGGCTACGAGCGGACGCCCGTCGGCGAAAGCGACGATCTTGGTGAGGGCTTCGGCCCATCCGGGCGCGCCCTGCACGTCCGAGGATCGGATGCCGTGGACTTGAGTGTTGAACGGCTCGAAGTGGGAGTGTGCGGCCGGCGGCTGTATGAAGGTGCTCATCCAGTCGGTGACCACTCCGTTCTCAACGGCGACCATGCCGACCGCACACGGGCTCCCCGAGTTGCGGTTCGCGGTCTCGAAGTCAATAGCTACCCAGCTAGCAGTCACAGCGGCACCTTTTGTCGTCAGATGTGATGCTGGAAGAGTAGGCAGTGGGCCATCCGGGGCGGTAGAGGCAAAAGATCACATGTCTGCGAACCCCGTAGAACGATCGCTGGTGCAGGGGCGTCGCCGTTCCGGAGGACACCGTGTCCCGTCTGCTGCCCCATCCGCACACCGTGCTCGGCTACCGCAAGGACGGCTGGCCCATCTTCCCGTTCCTCGGCGCTTCCGACGATCCGCCCCCAACCCGCCGCAGACGCGCTGGCCACTGGCCGACCAGCCTGCTCGCCGGGCGCCGAACTCGATCCTGACCACCGGCCCTCGGCCGGCCCCGGTGCCCCGGACGAGTCTCGCCGGCCCCTGGAGTCGGGGGAGTGGGACATCCCGCGTACCCCGCTGCAGTACAACCGCGCGGTCATCGCCTCTACCGTTCTCAGCGCCCGGCTGCGCGCAACGCGTCGCACCGGCCGCGCTCTGTCCTACGACGTTGTGGTGCACCAGCAGACCGCGATGCCGGAACAGCTCCTCATCCCGTTCCCGGACACCGGCCCTGACTTCGAGTCCGACCGCCTGGAGTCGGGCACCGAGCCCCGGTCGGCGATCGGCCTGACGGCGCTGCGGGCCTTGTAGGAATCCCGCACGGAAGTGGAAGCCCTGGAGTTCACGGCCGAGCGGCTGCGCCACCTCCAGGACGTCTTCACGAGGGCGGCCGACCAGGCTCGCAAGACGATGAACCGGTACGCCGACCGGAAGGAAACCGGCGCACCGCACCCGGGGCGCGAGGACGACCAGCGTGCGCACCGCCCCCAGCAGCCGGACCCGCGCCACGGGCCAGGAACCGGCCGCTGAGCGAACCCGGTGCGGTGCACTCGATGCGCTGGTGCGCACCGACGATGTTCTGCACTCGCGCGGAGAGTGCAGAACATCGTGCGTGGAGTGCAGCCACGCGTTTTCCGAAGCCGGTTCCACCAGGTTCCGCAGCGCCCGGTGGTTCGCGAAGATTACTTCCATGAATGCCTCGGTGTGGATCGGTGCGGTCGCAGGGATTATCGGAACAGCCACCGGCGGCGCCCTGACCATCTGGTCAGGGCGCTGGACACATAGGGCACAAGAACGCACCGCGCGCGCCGAACAGCAGCGGGCGCGCGCGGCCGCGGCTGCGGAGGCCGCACTGGCTGAACTGCTGGAGATCCATCGTGATTTCCGGAAGGCCAGGACGTCCGACGGAGATGAGTGGCGACAACGCCTCCGCTTGCTGCACGATCGCATTGCGAAGGTGCAGGTCCTGCTGCACAGCATCCCGGATATCAAGCTGCGTACCCGCGTCAGGGAAGACACGTTCTACATGCCTCTCTCCCCGCCCGACGACAGGCGGACAGGAAGCGAACGACGGGTCGCCATCATCGAACTGTGCGCCGACGCCATCGCCTGCCTCGGCGCCTTTCTCCGAGACGAGGAACTGCCCGCACGAAGCGCCAGGGTTGAGGACACACGCAATCTCTGGCCTGAGTGGAAGCACAAAGACGACAGCCACTTCTACATGTGGGAAGCCGACGATGGTGACTCGTTCGATTGAGCATGTCCAGGGCGCCCCGGGCGCCGGGTCGGTTGTCAGCGGCTGCCTCTGCACGGTTCCGGGCAAGGGAAAAGCTGCGCACCACCGCACTCGATGCGCGGCGCGGCAGCTACCCGTGCATACCGCCTACTGAGTGGATCACGTGGGCCTGCTCAAGTTGTTCATTACGCAACACCTGCAGAGCCCGGACGACGTCTTTCGGCGCGTGGGCGAGGACCTGGCCGACGAAGTGCACGATGGTGCGAGCGATCCCCGGCGCGGCAGCCGCGGGGGCGTGCACGGCCCACTCCCTGATCGCCATCAGGTAGATGACGCCGACCTCGTCCAGGACAAAGGAGTCGGCGCAGGGATCGGTGTCGTCGGACAACGCGGTCACGGGGAAGACGACCATTTCCGCGATGCCCGGCAGCAGTCCCTGCAACTGCTCCACCTCGGGCGCGAGCCGCGCGGCCTGGACGTCGTCTCCGGCCTCCACCGCCAAGACGTAGTCGAAGCTGAGCTGGACCGGGCGCGGGGGCAGCGAGGGAACGATGGGGGACACAGGCAGCTCCTGACGTACGGTCGCCATGCCGATCACGCCCCCTCTGCCCGGATGGGATGAACCGGGCTGCAAGAGCCAAACACGGCCCCCTTGTCCAGCGTGGTCGCCCAGACCACGAGCCCGACCATGACCCCTTGTCCACCTCTGCTACCGCCCCGACCACGGCCGCGTTTCTCCTTGGCCACGTCCGCTACCGGCCACGGTCAGACCGCGGACAAGGGGGTCGGCTGCACGCTGCTCCTTCGCAACGACCGCCCCGGCCGGGGCAGCGAAGGAGACGAGACGATGACGAACACTCACCCGAGGGCCGGGCAGCGGCACCGCTCGGGCCGATCACATCGGAAGGCCAGCCCGCGGTGGGCAAGCCCAAGAGGGCTCCCTGGGTGCCCACTTCGAAGGCCCCTTGGAAACCCCCTTTGGCGCCCGGCGCCCAGGAACGGGGGAAAACCCCTCGTCAAGCCGCGAATCGGCGCGAAAACTGCGCCGCTACAACCCTCCTCTCTCCTCTTGTTGTCCGTAGTGGAGGAGAGCATCGGGTTTCCGGGAGGCCCGGACGCCCTCCCAAGCCGGGCGCGGCCAGCAGCAGCGGCGGCGGTCGGCGGGCGGTCGCGAGTGACGAGGGAGCAGAGCTGATGGCGGGGAAGCGGAAGAGTAACCCGGCGGGGTCGACGAACAGCTACCGCGGCGAGGTGCTGCGCGTGCTCGGAGTCCTGAAGGTGGCCACGGCTGATCAGATCCAGCGGATCGGCGCTCCGCACCTGACCTTCCGGCACGCCGACAAGGAGACCCCGTCGAAGCAGAAGCAGGCCCGCACCGCCTCGCACACCGGCGCACTCTCCGACATGCGCAAGCACGGCCTGTCCGAGAACGGCGGCTCCACCGAGACGGGGGACAAGCTGCGGAACCTCACCCTCAAGGGCCTGCAAGCCGCCTCCTACGAGCTGCGGCGCCCGGTGACGGAGGATGGGCTCCACCGCGCGCGGCGCGGGCTCCAGCGGGGCCTCCCACCCGATGGCCGTCAACGAGACCGTGATCGCGATGCTGCGCCCGAAACCGAACATGGCCAAGCTCGCCGACGACCCGGCCGAAGTCCGCGCCGCCGCCCAGGCCACCGCCGACGCGCCGGCCGGGATCGGCACCATCGCCTCGTACTGGACCGAGGTCCCGCTGCCCGCCACCGGCACGTGGAGCGCGCCCGGCAAGGACGGCGCTCAGGCGGACCTGGTGCTCATCGCACCGCAGGACCGGGTGACGCTGTTGTTCATAGAGGTCGACAACTGCCACGAGACGCCGGAGGAGCTCGCCGACAAGCTGGAGAAGTATGCCCGGTTCTTTCGGCGGAAGGTGAAGGACACCGACGGTAAGGAGCGTCCGATGTGGCGCACCCGCTGGAGCGCTCCGGACACCTGGTCCGGTGACCGGACGCACCCGCCGGTTCTGCTGGTGTTCAACAAGCTCGGTGAGCGCAATCCCAACATCACGGTCTCGAAACTGAGCGAGCTCACCTCCCACCTGTGGCAGGGGCAGCGGCACAAGGGCTACCACGTCTACGACGGGAAGATCCCGATCATCGCGACCGGCCTGGGGAACCTGACTGAGCACGGCCCGGACGGACCGGTGTTCCTCCGCTTCGGCCGCGACCACATGCAACCCCTGCGGGAAGTGATCGGCAACCCCCGTCGTGAGGCGGCCGAAGCCCGTTCCCAGGAAGAGGCCAGGGCCCATCAGGAGGCGCACCAGGCGAAGGTGCGGCGGGCAGCCGAAGAGCAAGCGGCGAAGAAGGCAGCCGAGCGGGAGGCCCGCCGTCCTGTCTGTACCGGCTGCGGGGCGCGGTTCACCGACGCCCGCTGGGAGGCGGCCCAGGTGACGGACTGGGGCGCCCCGAAGGACTCCCACCCGGATCTGTGCGACGGCTGCAAGCAGAGGGCCAGCGCGGCCACCGTCGTACCGGCCGCCACGCGGGAGCACCAGGAGCCGGGACGCGCGGAGGCGGGGCAGCACGGCTTCCACCGGAGTGCCCGGCGCCCCGTCTGCACCCAGTGCGGTGCCGACTTCACCGATGAACGGTGGCGGGCGACCGAGCGCGTCGGCTGGGGCACTACGGCCCAAGAGCCCCGACCGTCGTTGTGTAGGGACTGCGACCAGCGGTACGAGATCGGCTGGGAAGAAGCCTGGCCCGGCGTGAAGATCGGGAGCCAGCAGCAGGACCAGGCCGTGCCCGAGCAGAAGGCCGGCGGAACCTGGCTCTCACGCTTCCGCAGGTGACGCGACCGGGCCTTGCTGCCAGCGGCAGCCGCCAGGCCGAACGGATGGACCGTAAGGACGAGCAGCTGCTACGGCGCCGACCACGACCACCTGGGCCCGCAGCCGGACCAGGACTTCGTGAGGTGTAACAGGCGCGCCTCCCCCGGGCCGGGTGGAGGGGCGCGCCTTGTGGTTGCGGTGCTCAGGCGTCGGGCTCTTGCCGGAAGTAGTCGGGGGCGAGGTGCCGGAGCCGGTCGTCTTCCTCAGTGACCGGTTCGAGGAAAATGTGCAGGCCGTCATCGAAGACGCCGTGGTGGTCGTAGCTGAACCAGGAGTCCACCACCCTGTAGCGGTCGCCGCGAAGGAGCACGGGACGGAAAGCGCTACTTCCTGGTCGGAGCCATCTGGCAGGGTGTGGCGTGTGACAAGCGAAGGCGATACGAGCAGGGACGGCGAGGCGTGGGCGATGGATATCCTCGTCCAGTTGCGCCAAGGCAGACAGGAGGCACATGCGCGTCGCGACGCGCTTGCGGCAGCGGTCGACGAAATAGCCGACGGTTTCACGCAACTGGGCCTCAAGCCTTGGAAATCGGAGCGTAAGAGCCCGGCGCGAGAGGACATGAAGGTCCCGGACGTCATGCTCGGTGACCGCGCCGAACCAGCCGCAACGGTTCTCCGGTATGAATCAGCGGTCAACATCCTCAGCGCCGCCGATCAGCTTCGGGGTTTCGCCGTCCTGCTTCGTGCAGAGAAATCGCTGATGGGCGCGGTCTCGGTCGCGCGTGGCGTCTTCGAGGCGTGCCTGTGGGCCACAGCGGTAATCGACCCGACCATCAGCACTGACGAGCGCCTGCAACGTGCCCTGACGCGTCGCCTCGCACGACTCTCGGCAGGTATCCGTCTCAGGGAAATGCTCGGCGGCGATACCGATGCCGACCAGCTCGTTGAGAACGACGGCGACGTGGATGACGCGCACGGGACCAACCGCGATCCTGCGAAGGACATCAGCGACATCTTGGCTTACGCCAAGGACCGGGGCTGGCCTGTGAAGAGGGGCCGTCGCACCCCCGAGATCACACCCCTTTCGATTGAATGACGTTTTCTCAGCGGATGGCCGGTCAGCACTGCCAGAGGAACGAGCCTTCCTTGCACGGCACGCACGCGAAGACGTATCCGCAGCCGCCTC
>NZ_JBIAZD010000043.1:0-12703 GCF_042898795.1 Streptomyces sp. NPDC000348 | reverse complement strand
ACGACCGCCTCCGCGCGACTCATCTCCCCAACACTCATCAGGTCCCTCCGCCGAGCCACCCTAACGAAATCCTTGATCGCCCGGACAGCTCCTAGTCGCCCAGCCGCTGCCACGGGCGCAGCCGCCCGAGCAGATAGCCGGCCGCAAGCGCGGCGGCTGCGGTGATGACGACGCCCACCATCAGGACCACCCCATCCCGATCGCGGACAGCAGCTCCATCCGCTTCGGCGTCAGCTCTGGCGGTGTGAGGAACACCGGCCATCGAGTCGCTGACGCACGCACCGGCCAGCCTGCGGTTAGCGTGCCGTCACGATGCGAGGCGGCAACTCGGCCACATCCAGCCGGGCGGGCCAGCAGGTCTCCAGCCAGCGGCGCTGACACCCAAGGCCACCCCGGTTCTGCACGTCCTGTGCGATGGGTTCGCCCTTGATAATCCGATCCGGTGCAGACGCTGACCGGTACGGAGGTCACGTTGGTGGTGTCCGTGAGCCATCCTCAGAGGGAGTGAGGAGTGAGGAGTGAGGAGTGAGGAGTGAGGAGTGGGCCGGGCCCGGCGGCCCGGCGGCCTGGGACGGCGGGGGAGAGGTAGCCGCGGTCCCGTGCTGCTTTGATCCAGTCTTTGATGGTTGGTTCCGGGCGGTTGAACAGGTCAGCTAGGCGGTGATGGAGACCAGGGCCGTTGATGGCTTCACGGAGATAGGCGTGGGCCACGGCGTGCAGGAGTTCACCATCGAGCGGGGGACGCCCTCGCTGTGCTGGCTGTGCGAGTGCGTTCGCGTTCTCCAGGGCTTGGAGGGACGCCGGGGCGAGTTCTGATCCTGCAGCCTGTGGGCGACCCAGGATGGTCACGCCGTCCTCTCTCCAGGACTGGTCGGCCAGCTCGGCCTGGGCCCGGGCGATGATCTGGCCCAGCGGGATGCGGCGCAGCACATCACTCGTGATCGGCGCGGAAACGGTCACCGCTGCGTCGTCGTGTGAGGGGCCGATGAAGTCTCCAAAACCGTCCCAGTACCCCCAATCCGGGCGCCAGAGTTCAAGTTCGATCAGTCCGAGCCCGGAGCCCTGATTGGCCAGAATGCCGTGCACGGTGACCGGTAGATCGGATGCCGTGTAGAGGAAGTCCGCGACGTAGCCGGGTCCGCGTCCCCGTTCCTTGACGAACAGGGTGAGCGAAGGGCCAGGGACCGCGTCCTTGGGAACATTTTCCAGGTCAGGGTAGGCGTCCCAAGGTTCCATCACGGTAGAGATGAGCGACGCCTTCCAGAGATCCAGTTCCTGGGTACGGCGCGAGCAGTCGTAGGAGTGGTCACGGACACGAGGATGGTCCGGCCTCAGGCGGCGCTCCCCAAAGGGAGCTTCGGGGTTGACGTAGTCGTCCGTACTGAACTCGGGCTTGGGCATGTCTCCAGGCTAAAGACAACCGGTTCGCAGGGTGGAGGGGAAAAGCGGGTGAGTAGCTTCGCGCGACAAGTCACCCGCGTCACAGCGAAGCGGGCCACGCGAGTCGCCGATCAGCCGGGGTACGGCTGCGCGAGGGGTCCGGCGGGTGGCAGGGAAACCCGGAGTGTGGGCCCCTACGGCTTCGCTAACTTGACCTGATGACACCTTCGATCCACACACGCCCAGCGGATGGACGGCTCGTATGACATCCGCGGCCTCGCTGTTCGCCTGCCGCCCCGCGGACGTGACCCTGGAGCGGGTTCGCGAGCTGGTTGCCATCGGCCAACCCGAGAGCCTGACCCTGGAGTACAAAGAGAAATACACCCCCAAGATCCCGACCTCGGTCGCGGCAATGGCCAACAGCTACGGCGGCCTCATCCTGGTCGGCGTCACCGAGCGCAGCATCGACGACCGGATCATCGGCGTGCCCGAGGACGCGATCGTCCAGATCGTCAACGGCTGCCATCAGACGCTGGAGCCGCCCTGGGAGCCGGAGATCATCCCGGTTCCCCTGCCTGAGACCGACGACCGGATGATCCTGGTCGTCCGCGTAGACCCGGCCAAGGCATCCCGCCCGCTTCTGGTCCAAGGCGCCGCCCCGATCCGGCTGCACGGACGCAACGCCCTAGCGGACCGAGCGGGGCTCGCACGGCTGATCAACGAAGCCGCGCCCCAGGCTGTGGCTGCCGGACTGCGGCTGCCGCCAGCCGACCTGCCCACGGACGACCAGGGGAAGCAGAACGCTGACTTCCTCGTGCGTACAGGGATGTTCGTTCCGGTGGACGCATCGGCCACCTGGCGCCCGCTGTCGGAGCGCGGCGTGCAGGCATTCGCCGACGCGCTGAACAACTCCCCCCTGCACCACGCCCTGTTCCGCTGGTGCGCATCGATCGGTGAGGGTGGCATGAGCCCCTTCCACCGGTCGGGCTTCAACCGGGCCCGCAAGGTCCGGCTGCTGTGGCAGGGCGGCCCGGACGGAGGGCCGCTCTTCCCGCTGGAGGCCGTTGCCAGGATCGACCTGCCGGACGCCTACGGGGCTCCCGTCTCGCACCTGCAGGTCTCCTTGCAAGTCGTCGCGCGCTTCCGGCACACCCTCGGCCGCGCGGCGTCCCTGTCCGTTGCCCATCTGCACGAGCTGGTCGACGCCCTGACGGCCACGCTGGTCGATGACAAGGTCACCGGAGCGCTCGCCGCTCTGGCGGGTGTCGATCCTCTCGTGATGCCCCAGCCGCTCGGCTTGGACTTTCTCAGCAGCACGGACATGCCGGACCTGCTCGCCGGGAACGGATTGACCTTGGTGCCGGACGCTGGCACATCACGAGGCGCCAACCTGCTCGCTGACCCGGGCGTCGACCAGCGCGACCCTGCAGAGCGCCGTGCGCTCGTCGACAGTTGGCTCCAGCAGATCAGCCTGGACGCCGGCCTGCTCGGTATGGAGAAGGTCCTGGAACAGCTCCACAGCACCTCCCCTGACCCTCAACCGCGACGTCTTCGCCGCACAGACGCCCTGTAAATGTCCGAGAGGCGGCGGGGCCGGGCAGGGTGTGTCGGCCCGGCGCCCCGCCGCCGGTTCAGCCGATCAGCTTGTGTAGCACGGGAACTTCCAGTGCCAGGATGGAGACCGATGGCACGCGCTGGCCTAGCCTTGGCCCAGGTGCGCTTGCCGACCAGGCGCGGCGCCGGGGGAGGGCAAGGACGCGTGTTCGACAAGTGGCTCAGGCCGCAGGACGTAGAGCAGCCGGACGGGCTGCTGGGGTACCAACTGCTCGCCGACGAGGGGCTGATCGAGGACGGCGAGCTTGTCGAACGGCTGGGCCACGAGGTGATGCGCAACTACCTGGCTCCCGGTGAGCTCGCCAACGTCTTCGACGACCTGGGTGCGCCGGAGGTTGCGGGCTACTTGCGCAAGAACAAGCTTCCCGTGGACCGCAAGATCCGGCACGGGGACTTCGGGGAGATCGTCACAGGTGCGCTCTACCGCAGGGTGCGCCGGTGGTGCGTCCCGGTCCTGAAACTGCGCTACAAGCAGACCCCGGCCCAGGCCGTGCAGGGCACGGACGTGCTGGCGTTCCGCTTCCGGCAGGACCCTCCGGCGATCGCCGTGCCGGAGGTGAAGACCCGCGCCTACCGGGACAACCGGGTCGGCAGCGAGGCATACGACAGCCTGGAGAAGGTGCTGGACAGACTGGACGAGAGCATCCACTTCCTCATGGCACGCTGCGCTGACCGCGGACAGGTGTTCCTCGCACGTCGGCTCGGCTCCCTGCTGCGCGATCCAGGGCGGCGCCGGGTGGAGCGGCACATGCTCTTCGTCCACGACGCGGGGTCGTGGAAGGAGGACATCGTGGCCGGGCTCGGCGTGAAGGTGACCCAGCGCACCGAGCTGACCGTGGTCAAGATCGACGATCTCAAGGAGTTCGTCGGCCGCGTCTACGAGGCGGCAGAGACGGCCCCCAGCACCACCAGCAGCGGCAAGGACAGCGGAACGGCGGCGGGAACAGCGTGAGGGACGACGACGGGACCGTACGGCGCCTGGGTGAAGAGGCACTGGCCACGGGAGAGGCATCCCCGGTCCTGCGCAAGCAGCTGCGCTCCCACGTCCTGGCCGAGCAGATCAGCGCCGAGGGAACGGCCGGCTACACTTACGACCCCGCTGCGCTACGCCGCGGCCTCTCCCTCGCCCGGCTCGGGCAGCTGGCCCGCACCCCTCGCGAGCGCCGCGCGGATCCGGGGCCGCTGCCGGACATCGCCCAGGCCTACGCCGACCTCGCAGCCCGGGCCAACACGCCAGAGGCACGGATCGAGCTGCTGGCGATCTCGGCGACGATGTGGAGCCTGGCCGGCTACCAGGCCAACGCCACTGCCATCGCCCACACCTTCCAGCAGGAAGTCGGCAACCTGTTCTCCTACGGGGACATGCCCGACACCGACGCTCTGACCGCCGCCGCCCCGTTCCGGATCGCCGAGGCCGCCGGCGCGGTCCTGCGCCGCGACATCGACACCACCGCCCGGCTCGGCGCCGCCGCAGCGAGCGAACTCCCACGCCTCGGCCGCGCACTCACCGCCCAACTCGCCGCTGGTAACGCCGAGCAGGCGGACCTTGCCGTGCTGGCCGCCTACGGCCTGGTCGGCCGCTCGGCACGCTCCCTGGCCACCCTGTGGCGTACCGGCGACCGCGCGGCCGGGCGCGCCGCGGTTAGCGACCTGAAGCAGGCCGCTGCCATCCTCCTCCAGGCCTCCGTCGCGGACACCTGGACCCTGGTCGACTCCCTCGCCCACGCTGTCGAGGACATCGTCGCGACCTCCCCGTGGCTCCTGCTGCGCCGCGCCTCCAGCTGGTCGAGGACCTGGGAGCGCTATATCAAGGCCCTGATCGTCTCCGACCGCCCGCTCACCCAGGTCTGGCCCTCCCAGCGCACCGCCCTGGACGCCGGACTCCTCGACGCCCGGGCCCACAACTTCACGGTCACCATGCCCACCTCCGCGGGCAAGACCCACATCGCCGAGTGGGCCATCCTCCACGCCCTCGCCGACACCGGCGAGGCCGACGACAGCCCCCTCGGGCTGCTTCTACGCTTTATGGACCCGCCGCTGGCCGTGTACGTGGTGCCCACCCGCGCGCTCGCCGCCCAGGTCGAACGGCACCTCGCCGCCAGCCTCGAACTCGTCGGCCTGCGCGTCTCCTCCCTCTTCGGCGGCGCCGAACACGTCCGCTACGAGAACCACCTCCTGGACTACACCGACGTCCTCGTCGTCACCACCGAGAAACTCGACCTGCTACTGCGCAACACCCCCGAACTCGCCGGCCGGCTGCGCCTGGTCCTCGTCGACGAAGGACACTCCATCGACCGGTCCGCGCGCGGGCTGCGCCTGGAGATGGTCCTCACCCGGATCCGCCGCACCACCCCGCAGGCGCGGATCGTCCTGCTGTCCGCGGTCCTGCCCAACGGCGAAGACATCGCCCGCTGGCTGGAGCCCACCGCCCACGGCACCAACCACGCGAAGATCGACTGGTCGCCCTCCCAGCTACGCACCGGGATCTTCTCCTGGCAGGGGCAGGAGAAGGACGGACAGACCGGCAGCATCCACTACGGCACCGCCCAAGGCAGAGACTTCTTCGTACCCAAGGTGCTCACCCGCCACCTCGTCCGAAAGCGATTGTCCCCGCGCGACGCCAAGGACGTCGCGGCCGCACTGACGCTGCACTTCGAACACCTCGGCCCGGTACTGATCTCCACCACCCAGCCCGCCTACGCGCAGGCCGCCGCGCGCGCCCTGCAAACGGCACTGAAGAAGACAGACACCCCAGTGCTCGGCGTGCGGAACCAGCGGGATCAACGCTTGGCGCTCTCGGAGCGAATCGCCGAGCACCTCGGCGAGGAGCACGAACTCACCGTGATGGTGACCCAGGGCATCGCCTACCACCACGGCACGGTCCCGCAGCCCGTCCGGCACCTGCTGGAGCGCGCCTACCGCGACGGCGCACTGCGCGTGCTGTGCGCCACCAGCACCCTCTCCCAGGGCATGAACCTGCCAGTCAAGACCGTGCTGGTGCACAGCACCTGGCGGAACCAAGAGCAGATCGGCGTCCGCGAGTTCTGGAACGCCGCCGGCCGAGCCGGCCGCGCCTTCCAGGAGACCGAGGGCCACGTCGTCCTCATCGCCAAGGACGCCGAGGACGCCCGAAAGCTTCGGCGCCGCTACCTAGACAAGGGCAACATCGAACCGGTCCTGTCCACCATCGGTGCGCTCTACCACCGCCTCGCCATCACGAGACTGGGCGCCCGCCCCGCCCCGGGACAGAACCTGACAGACATCGAACTGCCCGACCCAGAAGAGGAAGAGCTGACCGACTGGGCGCAGGCGCTCGATCTCCAGCTCCTGACGATGCTCGCCGAAGAAGTCGTCGACACCCCCGACCAGCAGCTGCTGGAGGACGCGGCACACGACCTGCTCGCGCACACCCTGGGCGGCCACCAGATCGGCGCCCAGGAGTGGTCCCTCAAGCCGCTCGCCCGGTTCACCGCCCGCCGCGTCGCCGCTCTCGCCCGACAGCTCCCCGACCCGGCCGCCCGCGCGGCGATCCTGCGCACAGGACTGAGCCTGCAAGGCGGCCTCGACGCGATCACCGCCGCCGAGCAACTCGCGAATACCCTCACCGAGCACCCCGGCCTCCTCACCCCCGCAACATGGCCAGCCCTGCGCGACATCGTCCTGACCGCCGCCACCACGATCCAGGAACTCCGCCGGAGCGCCACTGCCAAGGACCGGCCGATCGGGGCGGTCGTCCCTCTCGCCGGTGACTGGATCGCCGGCTGGACGCTCCAGGAGATCCACAGCCACTACGAGCTGCTCCTTGACGCTAAGGACATCACCGTCACCTCGGACTACATCGACAAGGTGATCGTCCAAGACCTGGCCTGGGCCGTCTCCTCGATCCTGCAGATCCTGGAGACCCGCCACGGCATCACACCCGAAGGCTCACTCGCCGCCCTGCCGGCCATGCTCAAGTACGGCGTTGACACCGCCCCTGCCTGCTACGCCGCCAGCCTGGGCATCCACCAGCGCAGCGAGGCAATCGACCTGGCCGCACGCTGCCCTGTTCTCGAGCCGTCCTTCTTCGATTTCACCGGCTGGCTCGGCAACCTCACCACCGACGAGATCACCGCCATCACCACCCCCAGCACCGCGTCCCTGCTCATCCGCAGTGCCGAGCGGCGCAGCCCCCGCACCGTCCAAAAGACCATCCTCAGCGGCCGCGGAACATTCACCACCCCCCTGCGCGGCGTCCGGCACACCTACAGCGATGGGTACCTCGCCGACCTGCCCGCGGGAACCGTCCTCGACCTCGTTCGCGATTACGACAACCCGACTGACCCAAACGCCATCCGGGTCGAGCACAACGGCCTCCCTCTCGGCTGGATCGCCAAGGGCACCGCCCGGCCGCTCGCGCTGGCCCTCGACGACCGGCCCGCCCCCTTGGTCACGGCCGTCCTGCACACCGACACCCGGTCCCTCGCTGACACCACAGGCACCGACCAGCTGGCTGGCTACGATCAGGTCGATCTCACCATCACCATCAGTCCCAGGGCATAGGGTTCGGAGCCGTCACACGCATCACCTTGGCCGCCGGACGCCGTCGCAGACAGAGTCCTGATGTCCGTCCCCGCCACACCGCCGTCCGTTCTCTGAGCCCGTGCAGATCACCCTGCACAGGCCCGCTACTTGTCGCTACGACCAGCGCATCCCGATCGCGGACAGCTGCTCCATCCGCTCCGGCGTCAGCGTCGCGGCCCTGCTCCGCTGATTGCCGATCCAGGCACCCAGCTTCAGCTCCCGCGCCTCCTGGTTCTCGCCAACGATCCGCTCAATGTGCTTCCTCGGGACCCGAAGGTGCCCCTCACGCTCGTAGAACTGCCGGGCGGCCGCGTAGTTCATCGCCCACTTGTCGGCCTGCGTGCGGCGCGGGGGCGGCTTCTCGTCCTCGGTCGCGGGCTCGATCCCGAGGACCTGCTCGCACATCCACTGCTGGACGGTCGTGAGCTGGTCCCAGCCGAGCCGCACCGACTGCACCCACCGCCCCAGATCCTCGCCCTGGCGCAGGACTTCGCCCGCCGTGGTGGGCAGCGCCTCGCCCGCATCCAGGTGCATCCGGACCAGGTGGAAGCACCGCTGCCAGGTCACCGGCCAGCTCGGGCACCAGGACGCGTCGATCTCCTCCAGCTGCTCGCGCCGCTCGTCTGACAACGCCCCGGCCGACGACTCCACTGGCAACTCCTCGGCACGCCGCTGCTCGATCTCCTGAGCCTTCCGGGCGGCGGCCCGCGCGTTCTTCAAAAAGATGCCCACCCGGTACCCCTGGAAGGTGGCGTCCAGCGGCGCCAGGAGGTGCCCGTGTTCCGCTGCCCACCCGCGCGCGGCGGACAGGCCCTCCTCCCATGCGACGTCGAAATGGCTCCAGATCATGCCGAGCTTCTCCAGCTGGGCGACGCGGTCCTCGTCCATGTCACCGCGGGCGTAGAAGCGGCGGGCGTCGGCGGTCCACTGCCCAAGCGGGAACCCGGCGAGCGAGGCCGGCCACCCCTCGCCTTCCGCCTCCTGGTCCTCGACGGCGGGCACGCGGAACGTGAACGGCACCTTCAAGTCGCCATGCATGCGGGCGTAGATGACGGCCGCCTCCACACCGCGCCGCCAGTGCTCGTGCTCCGGGTTGAGGACCCGCAGGTTGATGAACGCGGCGAGGGCGGCCGGGTCGCGGGGCGTGGAGAACTTCAGCAGGGCCTTGGCGGGGGCGCTGACGCCCCCGGAGCCCTCGCCGCTCCCACCCGCGCTCTTCCCGCTGTCGTCCTTGTCGACGGGCTTGTAGCGGCTCGGGGCCTGCTGCTCCGCGAGGCTCTCCACGATCCGCACGTCGTGCGCCCGCAGCGCCTCCAACAGCTTGGCCAGCCCGCCGAACGCCCGGGAAGTGAGCATGTTGTCCGCCGTCTCCCCGGGCCCGAGCAGCACCGGCACCACCAGGCTTGCCACCTTGCCCTCGCCCGGCTGCATCCGCAGCGCCCGGCCCACCGCCTGGACCAGGTCCGGCATGGAGCCCCGCACATCCGCCCAGTACACGGAGTCGCATTTTTTGGTGTCGACCCCTTCGCCGAGCACCTTCACCGAGCACAGGAAGCACCTCTCCACGATGGTGCCGTCCGTGGCGATCCCGGCGGCGAACTCGCCCAGCAGACGCCGCCGGTGCGGCGGCTTGTGATCCCCACACAGCCAGTCTGCCCAGATCGTGGCCGGGTACAGCTCGGGGTCGGACGCGTGCAGTCGCTTGGCGATGTCGGGAAGGCCGGCCGCGAACGCTTCGGCCTCGCGGACCTGGTGGTGGAAGACCAGCGTGCGGCGGAAGCCTTCCTCAGCGGACGCCTTCACCAGGGCGGTCTGCAGAGCGGCGAGCCGTGCCCCGCGGACTTCGGCCGACCGGCCTTCGACGCCCAGGAGCTGCGCGGCCTGGAGCGCGGTGTCGGTGACGTCCACGCATACGACCTGGTAGGGGGCACAGATTCCCCTGTCGATGGCTTCCGAGAGCGTCAAAGTGAACGCCCTGCTGCCGAAGGGGCCCTCGGGGTCGTCTTCCATGCTCGCGACCAGCTCGCCGGGTGCGCCGGCCTCGTCCTCGTCCCCGAGCTGCCACAGCCGGGGCGTGGCCGTCATGTACAGACGGCGCAGGGACGGGATCTTCTGGTTGTCGTGGACGACCGCCCACGGCTTCCCGATCCGGCCCGAAACGCGGTGGGCCTCGTCCACAACGATCAGGTCCCAAGCCGCCAAACCCGCAGCGTGCGCCCGCTCCAGCGTGCCCAGACCGAGGCTGGCGTACGTGGCGTACACGGTCACCTTGTCCAGGCCCCGGGTCCACTCCACCAGCTCGTCCACGTCCGTGGTGTTGGGGAAGGACACCTCCTCACCCCGCAGGGAGGAGACCCCGATCATCGGGCCGCTGCGGCCGCCCTTGCGCCAGGCGGTTTCGGTCTGGGCGAGCAGGTCCAGTGAGGGGACGAGGACGAGGACACGGTTCGCGTGGAGCTCTTCGGCGCTGCGGGCAGCGACTAGGGTCTTGCCGGATCCGGTCGCCATGACCACCTGGGTGCGCAGCCCTTGCTCGGGCGTGAGCGCTCGGGTGGGCAGTTCGAGGGCTCGGAGGATCGCGTCGACGGCTTCTCGCTGGTGAGGTCGTAGGTCCACACCGGCTCTTCCTGTTGGTTGGGGCTATGGACTGTCTGCGTTTAGGTGGCGTTGTAGGCGAGCTCGGCCAGCTGAAGGGCGTCGGCGAGGCTTGTCTCGTCGGTGAGGTCGACGCTGACGCGGTACTCCTGGTGCCCGGTGGTAAGGGTCCGGGCGGACTTGATGCCGAGCTCGTCGAGTTGCTGTTGGCTGTAGTTGAGCCGGAGGTTAATGGTGCTGTACTCCGCGTAGACGTAGGCGAAGCCGCCGAACTGGGATCCCTGCCGGCGCAGGCGCAGGTAGCGGCTGTAGTCCAGGGGAGCGTCGGGCAGTGCGTTCTTGCGCTTGATGCCGTAGACACCGACGTTGTCCCACCGGGTCGTCTCATCGAGGAACCGGACGAACAGGCCGGGAGCCGGGCTGCGGAGCAGCAGCTGACGCACCGTTTCCTGTCCCTCGTCAGCCACTCCCGGAATCCGGGCCGGCAGAGTCCCGCTGTCGCGGCCGCCGTCGGGGACTACCGAAACGGCACCACGGTGGTGGTTGGTCAACTCCTTCAGTACCTGCGAGGCATCCAGCTCCTCAGGAGTGCCCTCGAACTGGAACACGGTCACCTTCATGAGATCCCCTCCAGGCTGACTTCCGTGCACTCTACCATTAACTATGTGTAGCTAGTTCAGCTGTATATAGTTGCTCTAGATGCTCGCCGGACGGACATTGAGGGGGAGACGTGAACGGGTCCGTCTCGGCACCGTGTTGGGGCTGTGATGGCAGAAGGCTCCGGTGGGCGGGGCTGTGCTCTGATGGCGCCGCGCCCTCCAAGCGAGTCGAGCCGCCTTCTCTCACATGATGCGAGCATGACAACCGGGCCACCTACGGATTTTCGTAGGCACCATGAGGACCCGGTTCTCAAGTTTGATAACGGGCCTGTCTAAGTGCGGGCCCCTTTTACCAGCACCTTTTTAGGCACAGAGAGGCCTGGCCCGTTATCCAGAACACGTCACTGCATCAGGGTGAGCAGCAGCCAGAAAGAGCGTTATGAAATCGTTATAGGCGAGTTTTTGTAGTCAGACGCTCTGAGCCCTTAAGCGGCTTTTCGCAGCTCACAGAAGGGGGCTAAGAGAAGAGAAGGGCGAAAGCCGGTAAACTTCTTCTTGTCGAAGAGGGGGCGGGGACCTGCTGGACGAAGATATTCCGTTCAGCGCCGCTGTAGGCTGTCTGCCAGCATGAACGAGAGGGAGCTCCCCGCCACCCCCGAGCCGCCAAGCATCCAGGGGTGAACAGTGTGCTCCCTCTCTCGACTCCGAACAGTTAGGACGAAATCGTTGTGTTGAATTATACCCTGCCGTTCCCTCCGAAATGCATAGAGCATCATTTGGGGAACAGTCGCCTAGCTCAGAAATGTGGGCGGTGAAAGAGATGGGAAAGTTTGAAGAGAATACGGACCCTTTCTTTGAGGTAAGGCTTGGAGAATGGCACCTAGTCATCAACAAGACTCCAAAGTGGCCAGTCGAAATCGGCAAGCGAATCGCACTCGGAATCGGTATCGGCATCGGGTTTAGTATCGGAGGTATCGGTATCCTGTCGCTGGTCTCAGATTTCAGCATCCGGTAATGACGAGACCTTAGCTTAGCGACGAAAAGTCCCCGTCCTTCTGGAGTGTTCCACAGGGGAACACTCCAGAAGAATATCTGCCGTCGCTTCACATACGAGCGCGGAAACACGGCTAGAAGCCTTTGTCTCTAGTCGCGCTAAGCCGGCTAAGCGGCGGGTGGGGCATGTTCCCCGTGGGAACACCTGCGGCCCGTACCGCGGTACGGACACTACATGCCTTCCTCTTCCGACTGGTACGTCGTCAACTGTGCTTCTCGGTCTTCAAGATCACCTGCGCGCGGTAGCTCACCTTCGACCTCTGCAAAAGATCTTGCAGGGCTATTTATGGGTTTCAGGGCCAAACAGACTGATTTTTGATAGTGGCCGCTGCTGTACTAGCATCTGCTTCTCCCGGATCGCCAGAAGGCCTCTTCAACGCCTTGGAAGCTTGAAACATGCAGGTAAGCACGATGGATCGGGCTACGGATCACATCCGTCAGGACCCCTCTTTCCCTCCATGACCCCACCCAGAGGGGGAGCGACACGACTGAGCACCGGGGTGCCATGATTCCAGATTCTATCGAAGCAATGAAATGAAGCAAAAATTAGTCAAACTGGTGGCACCGCGCAGATCCCCCTCCCTCTCTCTTGGTCGATCCGCACCCCTCTCCTTGCTGCTCGGGCCGGAGGCCCGTTGGCCGCACCGCGCAGCGGGGCCGGCCGTGTGGCGCACAGCGCCACACGGTGACCGGAGCGCAGCGGAGGCCACGGGCGGGGACGTAATCCCCGTAGCTCCGGGAGCGCAGCGAACGGAGCGTCACCCACCTTGCGCAGCAAGGTGGGTGGGCGGGACGCGCAGCGTCCCGCAGGCGCTCCCGCGGAGCGGGAGCGCAACCCCCGTGCGCAGCACGGGGGTTCGCTTGCACATCGCGCAGCGATGTGGTACCCGCTCCGCGGG
>NZ_JBIAZD010000042.1:0-14378 GCF_042898795.1 Streptomyces sp. NPDC000348 | reverse complement strand
GAGACGACACTCGGGCCCTCGCCCTGCCCAACCTCAGCCCAGAACACGAAAACGGTCCACCGACTCCGTCGGCGGACCGTCACGCAAGATCGAGGTTAATGCGCAGCGTGGATCGCGCCCGGAGGAATGGCGCAGAATCCAGAGGCTGCTCCCCGAAGCGCGCGAGCTCTGGCCCACTCTCAACACCTCCGAACCGCAGGACAGAGTGATGGCTGTGATCAGCGAACTGCGCGCGCTGCTCACAACGGTGGGTATTCCTGTGGGTCACCTTCCTGCTCTGTGCCGCCCCACCGATCTTCAGGCCGCCGCGTCCACCAGACGGGATCTGGACGCACGGGTAGACCATTTCCTTGCCGAGGCCCGCTCAGCGGTGAACCCCGCAGAGCCGCACGCCGGTAGCTGAGCCCACGCATCTACCGGCCGAGCAGGAAGTCATTGTCGGCGTCGGGTGAACCGTGACCCACTTTGGTCGGTTGAGAAGTGACCCGGTGGTGTCGGTTCAGTCGTTGTCTCTGTCGGTGGGGATGCGTCCGAGTTCACGGCCGCGCATGCGGTAGGAGTCTCCCTTGAGGGAGTGGACTTCGGCGTGGTGGACGAGGCGGTCGATCATGGCAGCGGCCACGGTCTCGTCGCCGAAGACCTCTCCCCAGCGTCCGAAGGGCTTGTTGCTCGTGACGATCACCGACGCGCGTTCGTAGCGGTTCGAGATCAGCTGGAAGAACAGGTTCGCTGCCTCCGGTTCGAAGGGGATGTAGCCCACCTCGTCCACCACAAGCCGTCTGGTGTGCGCGGACTGCGGCACCCGGGTCACCGACGAACGGTGGAAGGCCATCGAGCCCGCCAGGTGGGGCGCCCCACGCGAGACCCACCCGCACCTGTGTGACGACTGCAAGCAGCGGGCTATCACCGCCGAGCGTCAAGCCGAGCAGGCCGGGCCCGAGCACCAGGAGCACGACCAGGCCGTGCCCGAGCAGAAGGCCGGCGGCACCTGGCTCTTCCGCTTTCGCGGCTGACGTTCGCACAGAGACCACGGCTGGGCAGGACCGTCCTGCCCAGCCGTGGCGGCTACTCCCAGGGCCGTGGTAGCGCGTGCCACAAGGCCCGTGCATCGCAGACGCGCCCGGCCAGCAGGTATGCGGCCACTGGACGAGGACGACGACGGGGCCCGCACGACAGGGGCAGGCGGGCAGCCCGTTTCTGTGCGACGGCTCGCCATCGCCGGGGCCGTCGGGCATCCTGCCTACCTACGCCTGCGGCCGTGCCGAAGGGGGACGCGGCCCGGGCCATGTGTTCGGGGGGAATGCATGCAACAGACACGGCATCGAATGCCGACCGCATCCTCACAGAGCCGAGGGGTCCTGGAGGGCGCTTTCGCCCTGCTGGACGCCTTACGGCGCCAAGGTGGAGAAGCGAGACTCACGCAGATCGCCGCCGCCTGCGACCTGCCCAAAGCGAGCACGCACCGACTACTGAACCAGCTCCTCCTTCTCGGCGCCGTCGAACGGCACAACGGGCGCTACCGGGTCGGCTGCCAGCTCTACCGGCTCGGCCAGGCATGGCAGCCCCATCCGGGCCTGCGGCTGGCCGCCCGCCAGCCCCTGCACACCCTGCGCGCAGCTACCGGCGCCAGCGTCGTCGTCACCGTCCTGCACGACGGTCTGGCGCTGGCCGTCGCCTCCGTGCCGGGAGAAGTGGAGTCGGTGGCGCCCGTGCGCGACGGCATGGGCTTCCCGCTGGACACCGCCGCGGGGCAAGTCCTCACCACCAGCCGTCCGCGCCGGCCGGCAGACCCACTTGCCGCGGCCGTCCTGGAGCGCGAGCAGGTCATGGACGGAGTCTGCTGCGCCGCACTCCCGTTGCACTCGCCCGACGGACGGCTCCACGCCGCGATCACCGCCATGGTGCCGCCCCAGCGACGGCTCCAGGCGGTCGCCGAGCACGCCGCGCGGGCCGGCGCCGCCATCACCGCCTACCTGACGAGGGCCGCGGCGAGCGCGGCGGACCTGCCGCCCATACTGCGCCACTGACCGGTTCCGCTCAGCGGAACGCGCGTAGAGCGGTACGGCGTCCGGCAGGCAGGGTGGATGCCAAGCCGGTGGGGGACCAGCGACCAGCCGGGCCCGCAGAGGGATCGCGGTGCCCCGCCGTGTCGCCGGCGTCCGCCGGAACGGGAACGAACAGAAACGGGGAACGACATGACAAGCCGTATGAACCGCCTCGCACGACTGATCTCCGTCGCGGCGACGGGCGCGGTCCTCCTGGTGGGAGGTGCCGCCGCGACGAGCGCCGTCGCTGCGGACCAGCCTTCCGGCCACGCCTCCGCCGCACCGGCCGCGCCGCTGGTGGGCTGGCAGAAGTACGGGAACTTTTCCTACAGCCAGTGCGTCAGCTGGGGGAACTACCTGGTGAACACCGGCAACGTGCTGGCCTGGCAGTGCCGGCCCATCGGCCTCGGCATCCACGAACTGTGGGTCCTGCGCTGACCCTGCCGCACCGCGACCAAGGGACCCTGGCTCCGGCCCTCGCGGCCCGGGCCAGGGGCTTGCGCGCGTGGCCGGTTGGCGCGAGCACGGCCCGCCGACGCGAGACACCCGGCGGCTGTGGTCACACTGCGGTATGACTGGCGACCGAACCGGTGATCCAGGGCTGTTCGGCCCCGGGTCGGTGACATGGCAGGCGCACGGAGACCCCATGATGTGGGTCGCCGGCATCCGCGCCCTCTACCTCCAGGCGAGGCCCCAGGACACGCTCGAGTGAGGGATGGATCTGAGTCAGCAGCCCGCGCAGGCGGTTCTTGGTGCGGGTGACCTCGCCGGCCAGGTCGTCGTCGAAGCCCACGATCATGTTCAGCTCGGCGACGGTCTCGTCGTCCGGTGCCAGGTTCCGCAGCGTGTGCGGCATGGTGCGGGCGGCATCGGCGATGACCGCAGCGTCCCGGGCGTCGGTCTTGGACTCACCGGGGTAGAGGTCGGCGATCCGCCGCATCGTCAGTCCCGGCAGATAGGCGACACGACAGCCGGCATCCCGCGCGACGGCCAGCGGCAGAGCCCCGATCGAGGCCGGCTGGTCCACCACGACCAGCACCGTTCCGTGCCTGGACTGGAGCTTTTCGAACAGCTCACGCAGTCGCGGTTCACTGTTGGGCAGCGGCTTGTCGAACACCTTCTTGCCCGCCGGAGTCAGGGCGGTCCCGTGATGCTCACTCTTGCCGACGTCCAGACCGAGGTAGACATCGATCCCACCCGCGTCGCTCACTCACCCTCCCCAGCAGACTCCCTTCCCGGCCTCCGCTGCGGCATCAGCGTGCCGGCATCCACGTTACGAAGGCCTGTCCATCCCAGAGAGTGCGGATGAAGCGGTCATGCCCCTGATCAGCGGTCTGCCAATGCCTCCCGGCCCGGTGACACCACTTTTTCGACCATGATCGACAAGGGGCGCAAGTCATGCCGAACCCGGAGACCGGGAGCCCCATTGCGGGGCCAGGAAAAAGGTAACTGTGATAGTCGCCCTGCGGCCCAGGTTGGGTTGCTGCCAGGCTGGCGTTGGCGTTCCGGCATGACCCGAAACGGTAACTGGCGGCTCGTCAGAGCTTGCCGTGCCCCCGAGATGTCTGCCGGACGTCGACGTCGGCCTGGCCCACCCCGTTGGCTTGATCAGCAGCTTGTCCGCCATTTCGACGTGACTCATCACAGTTCTGCCACGCGGTGACTCCATCCAGGCCGGCGTCGACCCCGGTCGTCCAGCCCTTGAAGGAGAACAACCGCGTGACCATGCTCGCAGAACAGGTCGACGGCGTCATCGGCGTCGACACTCACCGAGACACTCTTGCCGCAGCGGCCGTCAGCCCTATCGGCGCCGTCCTGGCCAGCACCGATTCACCCGCCAACGCCCGGGGTTATCAGCAGCTGCTGGACTTCGCTCGCCAGCATGTTCCCGGTCGGCGCTACTGGGCTCTGGAAGGTACGGGCTCATACGGGGCCGGACTTGCCGCCTTCCTGGACGCCGCCGGCGAAAGCGTCGTCGAGGTGTGCCGACCCAAGCGTCCTGCCGTCCGAGGCGGACGCAAGACCGACATGCTCGACGCTGTCCGGGCTGGCAGGGAGGCCCTGGCCACCGAACACCTCGTCCACCCACGACGCCGCGGTGAACGCGAGGCGCTTCGCGTGCTTCTCGCCACCCGCCAAAGCGCCGTTCTCGCCTGTACGGCTGCGATCAACCTGCTCAAGGCCCTGATCGTCTCGGCGCCCGACGAGCTCCGCGTCGAGCTCCGAGGCATCAAAAGCAAGGATCAGGTCGCTCACTGCGCGAAGCTCCGGGACCGGCCGACCCAGAACATCGAACACCGGATGACCGTTCGCGCCCTGCGAAGCGCAGCTCAGCGGATCGAAGCCCTGCGTTCCGAAGCAAGGGAACTCGAGCTGGAACTCCTCGCGCTGCAGGGCATCGGGCCTACCAGCGCCGCTCAGATCTTGATCAGCTGGTCACACTCCGGGCGCTTTCGGTCCGAGGCGGCATTCGCGGCCTTCGCAGGCGTCGCTCCAATCCCTGCTTCATCAGGGCTGACCAACCGACACAGGATCAACCGCAGCGGAGATCGGCAGCTCAACCGGGCTCTCCATACGATCACCTTGATCCGCATCCGTCTCGATCCGGCCACCCGCGCCTACGTCGCCCGACGAATCAGCGAGGGGAAGACCGCAAGGGACGCCCAGCGCTGCCTCAAGCGCGCAATCTGCCGACAGCTTTTCAAACTCCTCGAACGAGGAGATCAGCCCACACAGCAGATCGCCGCCGATGATCTCCCTCAAGCAGCTTGACTTGATATAGCAGCCTCGGGGGGACTGTAGGTGTGCTGGGAGGCGTTGTACAGCACGGTGATTCCGTGGGCCGGGGCGTCGGCGGTGGTCTGTCTTGCCCGGCGGGTCTGTTTGCCGGGCCGATGGGCGTAGAACGAGGACCGGGCCACTTTCAGCAGCCGGCGTACGTGTTGGCCTGCTGACGGTTCTGTCGACGCTGTCGGCGCAGTTCCTCCCGTTCGGCGGTTGTCAGTTCGCCCGGCGCGTCTTGGCCGCGGTCGGTCTGGTCCTGCCGGATCCAGTTCCGCAGTCCTTCGGCGCTGACCCCGAGTTCCCGGGCCACCTCGGTGTGACGGTTCTGTCGGAGGAGCGGACGAGGGTGACCGCGTTCCGCTTGAACTTCTCCGTGTACTGCCTGCTGCGGTTGTTCTTGCTTCCTACCTGGCACTGTTTCCTGTGGAACCTCACGTCCCAGTTTCCATGTGCCCGGCATCAAGGCGAGGTTTCAGCCCCGGCCGGCCCGGAGGAGCACGACAGTGCCAAGCGCCGGCCGTGACCAGCGTCATGACGGTGTCCTGTTCGCCGGCGGACAGCAGCCGTGCATTGACGGTTTTCGGCGCGCTTCGTGGCCCAGGGCGCCGGCGGAAGGTCCGCTCCGGATCCGGCCGGACTCGGAGTGGCCGTCACCGGTCCCCACTCACCTTCGGTGGCTGAGCTGGTGCAGTTTGGGCTGGTGCCGCGCCGTGCGTCCGGCGTGGCCGTGCTGCCTTGGTGACGTCTGCCCCGGCAGGTCAGGCAGACGCAGACGCAGCGTGTCCTTGTTGTGGTCGAAGGCCGGCCGGTGCAAGATCGCAGGAGGGGGCGTTCCCTGCCTGACGGGGGCCGTCGCGGCAGCGTGTGCGTGCCCGAATCCAACTCGCCACGCCGTGGACCGGGGCAACCTCCAGTGGAAGTGCATGGCCAGCAGTCGGAGGCCGAAGGCCCCGGTCGCCGCGAGCGTCGCCGTGTTCACGTCGAGAGAGCCCGTACCGTGCAGCACCGACACGGTCGCCGCGCCGATGATGGCCGGCACGGCGTACAGGTCGGCGTCCCAGCGCATGATCGGGGGCAGTTCCCTGGACACCACGCTGGCCAGGACTCCGCCGCCGACAGCGGTGCCGACACCGAGGGCCGCCGCGGGCACAACTGGCATGCCGTGCTGCAGTGCCTTGATCGTCCCGGTGACACAGAACAGGCCGAGTGCCATGGCGTCCAGGAAGTGGAAAAGGTAGGGCTCTCGCTGCAACGGTTTGCCGAAGTACGTCAGCAACGCCGCCGTCAGCGGGGCAAGGGGGTATCCGGGGTCGGTGAAGGCGATGGAGGGCACGTCCAGGACGAGATCACGCATCAGTCCGCCACCCAGTCCGGAAGCCTCCGCGACAACGACCGTTCCGAACAGGTCGAAGTCCTTGCGGACGCTGAGATGCGCGCCCGAGAGAGCGAAGGCGAAAATACCCAAGAGATCCAGCACATACTGTGTCGAGGCAGTCATCAACATCATGGAAGCAAGGCTCATTTCGGCTCGTCTGGCAATGCGGGCACCCTGCGCGCGACAGACGCCCTCTGCTGCTACGTCGGTTCGCAAGCCATGGTTCAGTCGTGCGGCCGCGGGTCGGCGACTGTCACCGGCAAGCACAGGGTGAACACCGGGCCTTCACCCCGGACGCTGTCGGCAGTGACCGTGCCGCCGTGAGCCCGGGTGGATTGGCGGACGATCGCCAGAGCCAGGCCGTTGCCGCTGGTGTGCTTGGTGCCGGAGCAGCCGGCGCGCCAGAAGCGCTCGAAGACGCGGTCAAGGCCGCCGGGGACAATGCCCGTGCCCATGTCGTCGACCTGGGTCATCACCTCATCGTCCCGGCCTGCGGCGCTCAGGGTCACGGCCCCGCCGACCGGTGTGTGCCGCAGTGGTTCGACAGCAGGTTCCCAACGGCCTGGCGCGGCCCGCTATTTCGCGGCGGAGACGGGCTACGGAAGATTTCGGTTTCCAGGTCACAGCCTCGCCCACTGAAATCCTCCGTGCGACTGTGAGCCTTCTCCATCATCGGCCTGAACTGACCAAATGCAGGATCAGGACGGCTTGGACGAGGCTCGTGATGCGGGTGGTCGAGCACCGCAGCTTGCGGAGGAGCCGCCAGGACTTGAGGGTGGCGACGGCCTGCTCGACCAGGGCTCGGATTTTTACCTGAGACCGGTTGACGGCCTTCTGGCCTGTGGAGAGGTTCTCCCAACGTCCCCAGTACGGAACCCGGGCCGTGCCCCCGGCGCCTCGGTATCCCTTGTCGGCCCAGCAGGTGATGCCGGCGTCCGTGAGAGCGGCGATGATGCCGTGTTCACGGGCGGCCCGGACATCGTGGACGGCTCCGGGCAGAGCCGGCGACGCCCACAGCAGCCGGCCGGACGGATCGGCCAGGACCTGCACGTTCATCCCGTGCTTCTTGCGCTTGCCGGAGTAGAAGGGGCGATCCGGTCGATCGGCAGCGGGGTGCCGTCCAGCAGCACGAAAGCCTTCGTCGATGCCGTCCGGGCCGCCTCCGCGAGAGTCGGGGCGAGGGTCGGGTACCGAGCTCCCGGCGGAGCTGGCGGAGCTTGGCGGACAGGAAGCGCAGGGCAGAACTGGACACGTCGACGCCCGACGGGTAGACAAGCACACGAAGCCTCTGGTGGAGACGGATTTCTTGGTCGAAAACCCATCTACCAGGGGCTTCACCTGCCTGTCAGCCCAACTGACGTGCCCAGCGGCCAGGTTGGAAAGGGCTCTGTGTCTGGCTATTTCCAGACCGCCGGGTTTGTGGTGTTCGTGCTGGTGGAGATACGGATTGATTCTGGCCGGTCAGCTGGGGTGACAGGCGAGGTGGGGAGCGGCGTGTGCCTGTCTCATCCCAGGACGCCGGGCCTTCGCGGACGCGTGCTTCCGTTGGTGTCGCTGTGCGCCCGGGCGCACTCGGTCCACGGCGGTACGCCGGAAACACGCCGGCGCGACGCCCGTATCCGAGTGATCTGTCCGATGCTCGCTGGGAGTTGATCGAGCCGGTACTCTCGGCCTGGCGGCTCGAGCGCCGCGGCAGGGCCCTGGACCTCGGCCGGCCGCCGGAGTATGACCTGCGCGACATCATGGACGCGATCTTGTACGGGAACCGCACCGGGGTCCAGCGGTGCTGCCTCCCGCACGGCTTCCCGCAGGGGAACACCGCCTACGGACTCCTTCGCCAAGTGGGTGGACGAGGGCGTGTTCACCCAGCTCAGTGGCCTGCTGCGGTAGCTGCTTCGGGAGAAGGAAGGACGAGATGCCGAGCCGTCGGCCCGTATGATCGACGCGCAGAGCGTCACGACCGCCACCAGCGTCCCCGCCGCCGGCCAGGGCATCGACGCCGGGAAGAAGATCGTGGGCAGGAAGCGGAACATCGTCACCGACCCGCTTGGACTTTTGCCTGCCGTGCTGGTCACCGCGCCAAGTGTGCAGGACTCCGCCGCCGGCGCCCGGCTCCTGGACCAGGCCGCCGCCGACCGTCCCGGTATCCGCAAGGTGCGGGTCGATGCTGGCTACCGCCAGTAGCTCGTCGAGCATGCCGTCGTTCTCGGCATCGACATGGAAATCACCGCTCGCAAGCCCGGGACCAGGGGTTTCACTCCGATCCCGAAGCGGTGGGCGGTCGGACGCGTCTCTGGCTGGCTCATGCTGCACCGCCGCCTCACCAGCGAGAACACCGTCTCCTGACACGACCCAATACCACAGACCAAACAATCAATTCCGGGATAAAACATCGGGTGAAAACGGCCTCTGGTCAATGGATCAGTGATGAGACGTGCTCGACCAGCTCATGCGGGGCGTCGAGCGTGGCTCGATACGGGGCCAAGCGAGGCTCCTCGGACGAAGCATGGGGCGTAGAGAACGCCACCGCAGCGACCAGGAGCCTCGCCTCGTCACACCATCCGGCTGACCTGCATCATCATCCCTGCAGGACAGGATGAAAACGGTTCGGTGAACCCATCGCGGTGACGTCATACAGCCGTATGGACAACTGCAGCTGCGCCCGGCTGCGCCCCCGCCTCCGCGACACGGTGGGTTCCAGAACTGAGCGCCTGTGCCCTCGCTGACGAGGACCCGCTGTCACCTCATCCGCGACGACGGGTGCTACCAGATCCTGATCTTCGTGATCTTGTGGATGGGCTCGCCGGAGATCTCCCCAAGACTCCACTTCTCAGCGGTCTCGCTGATCACCGGCGCGCCCAGCCTCGGCACGTACTCCAACGTGACCTTGTTGTTACCGGTCCAGATCCGGTCCACGCCGTAGATCGCCACGCTCTGCACGCCCGCGTTGGCGAAGCAGAGGGAGCCGCCTGCGTTGTGGAACGTCAGGTAACCCGTTTCATTGCAACTGACGCGGTTGACAGCGGACGCCGACGAAGCAGGCAGCACAACGGCCATGGCTCCGGCCGCCGCGACTACCGCGAGGCGTGTGATGAAGCGCTTCACTGGTGAGTTGTTCCTTCCATAGTGGTGTGGTGCCGCCGGGGACCACAGCGCACGGCGGCATCGCAGGGACGCACGCGCGTCCAATCAGCGCAACGTGGGAAAAGGCGCTCCCGTTCACCACTTGAGCGCCTTTCTTAGGACGCGGTCGCGATCCCCCTCCACGTCTGTTGGCCCCTCGCTCGAAGGCGCGTTCCCACGCTCCCGGCAGAGCGCCGGAACCGGTCGCGCCCCACCGGCCGGATGCCGCCTGGCCACTCCGCCCGAGGGCCCGCCATGTATACGCACTTCAGGGCGGCCTGCTCGTTCGGGAAGTGGCCGCGGGCCTTGACCGCTCGCCGGATCCGGGCGTTGACCGACTCGATCGCATGGGTGGTGCAGACGATGCGGCGGATCTCGGTGTCGAACCGCAGGAACGGAGTGAACTCTCCCCCAGACTTCGTCCGGGGGCACCCCCACCCAGGCGTTCTCCCGCAGTTTCACGATCGCCGGATACTTCCTGCCCCATGCCTCGACGAACTCGGCGAACCGCTCCAGGGCGGCCTCCTCGGTCGGAGCGGTGCAGACGGGCTTGAGGAGCCTGGCGATCTTCTCCCAGTCCTGGCGGGCGGCATAGCGGAAAAAGTTCCGCAGCAGGTGGACCACGCAGGTCTGCACGATCGTCCTCGGCCAGACCGTCTCCACCGCCTCGGGCAGACCCTTGAGCCCGTCGCAGACGAGCATGAGCACATCGCTGACACCGCGGTTCTTGACCTCGGTGAGGATGTGCAGCCAGTGCTTGGCGCCCTCACCGCCGTCGCCGGCCCACAGGCCCAGGATCTCCCGCCGGCCCTCGATGGTGACGGCCAGGGCCACATAGACCGGCCGGTCGGCGACCGCGCCGTCGCGGATCTTCACATGGATGGCGTCGATGAGGACCACCGGATGGACGGCGTCGAGGGGGCGGTTCTGCCATTCGGCCATGCCCTCCAGCACCTTGTCGGTGATGGTGGAGATGGTCTGGCGGGAGACCTCGGCGCCATAGACCTCGGCCAGGTGGGCCTGGACCTCACCGGTGGTCAGGCCTTTCGCCGCCGGCGAGATGACCATCTCGTCGACGCCGGTCAGGCGCTTCTGCCGCTTCTTGATGATCTTCGGCTCGAAGGAGCCGTCCCGGTCACGGGGCACGGCTGTCTCCACCGGCCCGACCTCGGTCAGGACGGTCTTGGAGCGTGTGCCGCCCACGGGAGTTGCCGCCGTCCTTGCCCGCCGGATCGTGCCTTTCATAGCCGAGGTGATCGGTGATCTCGCCCTCCAGGGCAGATTCCAGCAGCCGCTTGGTCAGCTGCTGCAACAGTCCGCCCTCACCGGTCAGCTGCAGGCCCTCGGCCTGAGCCCGGCTCACCAGCTCGTCGATCAGCTGGTCGTCCACGGCCTTCGCCGACACAGCCGCTGCCGACTCGACAGCCTCCTGCTCGGCCATGTTCTCACTGGTCATCGATGCATCTTCCGTGATCGGGAGTTACACCGAACGATTTCCAATCCCTCTGGAGGACTTCGACTTCACCGAGAACCCGAACGTCACCCCGGAACTGGTCGGCACCCTGCCGGACCCCGCCTGGGTCAGGGCCGGGCAGCCGATCTGCCTGATCGGTGACTCCGGCACCGGCAAGTCCCACCTGCTCATCGGGATCGGCACTGCCGTGGCCGAGGCCGGCCTCAAGGTCCGCTACACAATCACGGTCAACCTGGTCAACGAGCTCGCCGAGGCCGCCGACGAGAAGGAGTTGGGCCGCACCATCGCCCGCTACGGCCGTGTCGACCTGCTCTGCCTGGACGACTTCGGATACCTCGACCTCGACAAGGCCGGAGCGAAACTACTGTTCCAGATCTTCACGGAGCGCGAAGAACGCAGGGTCAATCGCCATTGCGTCGAACGCCCCGTTCTCCGAGTGGAAGCAGACTTTCGCCGACCCCCGGCTCCGCACCGCGATCGTTGACCGCGTCACCTTCAACGCGTACATCGTCGAGACCGGCACCGGCTCCTACCGCTTCGCCCAGAGCCAGAAGAAACAACGACGCCGCTGAGAGGGCGTTCCTCCACCACCCGGGCGCCCTTCCCCGCCCGCAGATGAGTTTTATGGCAGTCAAGAGTCTGCCAGGGCGGGCGGCTTGACGCGCCCGTACACGCGCCGCCAAGCGGCGCCGACCCGAAAGGACAGTGAGCTTGGCCATGCCCGAGGACGAAGAGCAGATCCGGACCCTGATCGAGCAGTGGGCCGCGGCGGTGCACCGGGGCGATATGAACGGTGTCCTGGCGGACCATTCCGACGACATCGTCATGTTCGATGTCCCCCCGCCCTACGCGGGCGTCCGCGGCATTGACGCCTACCGCGAGACATGGCCGCCCTTCTTCGAGTGGCAGGCACAAGGCGCCACGTTCGAGATCGAGTCGTTGGACATCACCGCCGGCAACGATGTGGCCTTCGCCCATGTCCTACTGCGTTGTGGAACCCCGAAGGATTTCGCCGAACGGCCGGAGAACAGTCTGTGACTCACTCTCGGGCTGCACAAGGAACATGGCCGGTGGGTTGTGGCACACGAGCACCACTCTTTCCCCCATACCGCCGGCGAGGAGACCACGCCCGCTGCTGCTCTCGAGCAGGAGGTGCATGCGATACACCAGCAGTGGTTCAACGACACCGCTGCGAAGGACCTGGACGGGCTGATGTCCCACATCGCCGGGGACGTCGTCTCCTACGAGCACAGTGAGCCGCTTCAATACCTCGGCCTGGAAAGCATCCGAGAAGAGTGCAGGCGCGGGCTTGAAGCAGCTTCCGGAGCCATCGACTGGGAAGTCCCGGACCTCAAGATCCTGGTCCGGGAGGACATCGCTGTCGCCTGGGGCCTCAACCGCATGCAGGCTCAGCAGCCTGACGGCGAGACCGCCGAAAGCTGGTCACGAGGCACGCGAGTGTTCCAAAGGAAAGACAGCGAGTGGATGATGATCCACCAGCACGTCTCCTTCCCCTTCGACCCGAAGACTGGCCGGGCGAAGACCGACCTTCGCCCGTAGCGAAGATGGACGCGCCCCGATCACGCAAACCGATCAAGCATTGTCAATGACGTTTTCTCAGCGGATGGCCGGTCAGCACTGCCAGAGGAACGAGCCTTCCTTGCACGGCACGCACGCGAAGACGTATCCGCAGCCGCCTCCACCGAAGTTCATCGCTGTCCGGTGGTCACGTCCCTCCTCGAGCTGGGCCATGAAGCTCATAGGCTGCGCGCATGACGGACATGCCGGCGTCTCGTCGTGCTGCAGCCACGCCGGAGCGCCGCCCAGTTGGCCGAGGACGTCCCGCAAGGGACGGCCGTAAGTCTGCGACCAGTTACTGCGTGCCTCGTGGTAGGCAACCGCGTCGATCGCCGTGCAGTCGATGCCACAGGTCTCCGACAGCAGGGTCTCACCTTCCGTTGGCACCGGGGCGGGCGTGAGTCCGGCGCGAGGGAACAGCAGCGCCCGGTTGCCGCCCGCGACCGGATCCCACTCGTCGCACAGCCCCGGGTTGTTCTGGCACATGAAGACCGACAGGACGCACTCGGCCGCCGCAGCTGCCTCGGCCCCCTGGGCGCCGGGGGCGTTCACCAGCAGTTGCGCGATGAACTGCATCGGCCCCGAGCACGCCGCGCACTGCGGCCAGGTGAACCCGGCCGGCACCAGCGGCACGCCGCCGGTGCGTGTCACCAGCGCGTGGTCATCGACCGGACCGGTATACGTCATCAAGGTGGTGGTCACGGTCGGGAAGCCTAGATCAGCCATACGACAGCTCCCTGCGGCCCGACCGTGGGAGCACGACGCTGGGCTGGTAAGACGGGGCCCTTCACGCACGATCGTTCGCCGACCCAGAGGCTTCACCGTGGTCCCCTACGCCGCCATGCTCGACGTCCCGCGCCGTACCGTCGAGTTCCTCGCCCGCTTGCTGGCCGCGCACCGCCGCCGGATCGGCACTCCGAGGAGGTCCCGTGCCTTGGGCCCGTTCCGGCAGGCGGTGTTGGTGCTGCGCTGGTTCCGCGAGCGCGGCTGCGTGCACTGTCTGGCCCACGATGCTGGGATCTCGCAGGCCACCGGTTACCGCTACCTGCACGAGGGCATCGACGTCCTCGCCGACCAGGCCCCCGACCTGCACGAAGTCCTGGAGCGCTGCCGCAAGGACGGCATGACCCATGTGATCCTCGACGGCACGCTGATCGAATCGGACCGGGTCGCCGGCGTGCGCGAGAACGGCAACGACTGGTGGTTCAGTCAGAAGCACAAGGCCTTCGGCGGGAACGTGCAGTTCCTGGCCGCCCCCGACGGCACGCCGCTGTGGGTTTCCGAGGTCGAGCCCGGCAGCGTCCCCGACATCACCGCCGCCCGCCTCCACGTCCTCCCGGCTCTGTACAAGGCGGCCGCCGACGGCCTGCCCACCCTCGCGGACAAAGGCTATATAGGCGCTGGCATCGGCATTCTCGTCCCCGCCCGTCGCCCGAAGGGCCGCTCCGAGCAGGCACTCCACATCGACACCCGCACCACCAACGCCCTGCTCAGAAGCGTCCGAGCCCTCGGCGAACGCGCTGCCGCCGAACTCAAGCAGCGCTGGCGCGCCCTGCAGCATGTCACCCTCAGCCCCAGCCGGATCGGCGCCATCGCCCGCGCCGCCCTCGTCCTCAACGGAACCTGGAAATGATCATCGTTGAGAAAACGTCACTGGCTCAGCGAGAACCTTGAGCGCCGTATCGGCATCGAGGGGTACGCCTGGACGAGCGGCTCGTCGATGGCTCACGGCGAGCATGCTGCCGACACGGCGATGTGGGTTGAACTGTCCCAGGACATCGGCACAGCTCCGGCATGGTTGATCCAGTTGTGGTCGAACGGTGCTTGGGCGGGACCGCGTCTCTTCCTTGCAACGCACGCCGCCTACACAGGGAAGGGCAGCCTGCGCCGCGAGTATCAGCGGTTTGAGCTGTACTGAGATTTGTGGAGTCCCTGATGCCAGGGTTACGGTCCTGGCGAAGGAGAACCACCAGCACCATGGCAGCACCCCGTAAATATC
>NZ_JBIAZD010000041.1:0-18316 GCF_042898795.1 Streptomyces sp. NPDC000348 | reverse complement strand
GAGAGTCTGAGCACCGAGGGACTGCGACTGCTGAAGAAGGGCGCCACCGCCTTCCAGAACGTGCGCTTCCTCCTCGGCTGCGCGGAATACGGCGTCCTGCCGGTGTGGAACATCCTCACCCGGTACCCGAACGAGACGCCCGAGTCGATGCTCGTCCAGATCGACGTGATCCCCTCGCTCACCCATCTGGAGCCACCGGACAACGACATTCTGACCGTGCACTTCGACCGGTTCAGCCCCTACGTGGAGTCTCCCGGGTCCTACGGTCTGTCGCTGTCACGTCCGCTGCCGGGATACCGGTACGTCTATCCGGAGCTGTCACCGCAAGACCTGTGGAACATCGCCTACCACTTCGAGGGCGACTTCACCGACGACAGCCGCAACGCCGGGATCCGCCGCCTGCTCGCCACACGCGTGAGCCTGTGGCGGGCCCAGCACGACGAGGCCCGGTTCACCTACCGCCTGGGCTTCGACTCGGTGGCGCTCACCGACGAACGCCCGGGGCTGCCACGGCGCGAGGTCGTCCTGCGCGGCGACGACGCCCGGCTGTTCCGGGCCGTCATCGGCGGCGCCCGGTTCCGTGATCTCCAGGGGCGGGGATGGGAGGGGGAGCGCTGGGACGACGCCCTGGAAACGCTGCACAGATGGCGCCGTCAGAGGTGGGTGTTCCTGGAGGGCACGAAGGTGATCGCACTCGCGGTGCGCGAGCAGCCCTCGGCCCACCGGACCCCGCCGGCCAAGGGCACGCCCCGCAGGGCCCGCACCCCCATACCACTCACCCTCGGTGCCCCTCCCCGCGACCGAAGCCCTGGCTGAAACGTGCCCCTTCACCGCAAACCCTTTCAAGGGGCGCCGGAGAAGAAGGTATTCATGGAGACGCGTGAGGTTCGAAGGAAACCGGCGCCCCGAACGACAACCGGAACGGACACGATGAACCCGCCCCCCGCAGACGATCATCAGCCCTCCTGCCGCGACCTGGTGGGCGCGCTCGCCCAGAAGGACCGGCGCGCCGCCTACGCGGCCCTCGCCCTCGGCGCGACGACCGTAGCCGAAGTCGCCGAACGGGCCGGGCTGCGCCCACCGGCCGCCGCCATGGCCCTGCAGAAACTGGCGGACGTCAGAATCGTCTTCTTCGACAGCGAGAAACAGACGTACACCCTGCTCGACGACACCTTCCGGCTGGCCGTCCAGGCGGAGGTCAGGGTCGCCGGGCGACCCGGCGGGGACGGAGCAGGCTCCTACTTCCGGCGCGGCCGGCTGACCTCCATCCCGGGCAACAAGGAAGTGCGCAGCCGGGTGCTGGACGTGGTGAGGGACTCGTTCGAGGCCGGCGTGTCCTATTCCGAGGCCAAGGTCAACGCGATCTGCGGCGAGTGGTTCGACGACTGGGTGACCCTGCGCCGGGCCCTCGTGGACGAGGGCGTGCTGCGCAGGGACGAATCCGGTGCGCTCTACGAGCGCATCTGACGAACGGTGGCTGACGGACGGGGTGCGGCTGATGGTGCGCGTAACGGCCGGGGACGGGAGCGAACCCGCAGACGTCGTCGCGGTGGCCCGGCACACGGGTGCTCCGGCCAGCGCGTTCAGCCGTAGGCGCGGGTTCGTGGCCCGGCCCGGCCAGGTCGTCGCTGAACCGTCGTCCGACGGCCGCTCGGTGGTCCTCACGGTCGGCCTGGGCCCCGCTCGTTCCGCCACGGCCGCGACCTTCCGCCGGGCGGCGGCCGCCGCTGTGCGGGCCGTCGGCCCGGCCCGCACTCTCCGCCTCGACCTCGCCCTGGCCGACGAGGGCGGGGTCCCGGCCGCCGACCGGGTCCGGGCCGTGACGGAGGGAGCCGCGCTCGCCCTGTACAGATACGACGAGTACCGCTCGATGAAGCCGGCGAACCCGCTGGCCCAGGTGACCGTGACGCTCCCCTCGCCCGCCGAGCGCCGGGCCGTGGCCGAAGCGCTGGCCGCGGCGGACGGGACCTGCCTGGCCCGTGATCTCGTCAACTCCCCGGCGGACGCGCTGACTCCTGCGGATTTCGCCCGCCGTATCGCGGAACTGGCGGATTCCACCGGCCTGGCCTGCACGATCCACGATGACCACGCACTGACGGAACTCGGCCTCGCCGGCCTGTCCGCCGTGGCCCGCGGCTCCCGCGAACCCGCTCGCCATGTGGAGGTCGCCTATGAGTCGACGGCCGGAGCTTCTCCGCCCCTTGTCGCTCTGGTCGGTAAAGGCATCACCTTCGACTCCGGCGGGCTGTCCCTCAAGACGGCGGACGAGATGCACGCCATGAAGGCCGACATGGCCGGAGCCGCGGCGGTCGTCGGAGCGCTCGCCGCGCTGCCCCGGATCGCCCCGCCGGTGTCGGTCCGCGCATACGTGCCCCTGGCGGAGAACATGCCGGGCGGCGGTGCGTTGCGCCTCGGCGATGTCGTACGCCACCTCGACGGCACGACCACCGAGATCACCCACACCGACAACGAGGGCCGCGTGGTCCTGGCCGACGTCCTGGTCCGTGCGACCCGTCCGGGACCGCACCGCGCCGATGCCGTGATCGACGTGGCGACCCTCACCTCGTCCGCCACCCACGCGCTCGGCACCCGTACCGGCGCTCTCTTCTCCAACGACGACCGGCTTGCCGACGTGATCCTCGCTGCCGCGGACCGGGCGGGTGAATCATTCTACCGGATGCCGCTGCTCACCCATGAACGTCGGCATCTCCACTCCGCGGTGGCTGACCGGGTGAACTGTTCCCACCGCTACGGCGACGCGATTCAGGCCGCCCTCTTCCTCCAGGACTTCGTCACCCCGGGCACGCCCTGGGCCCACCTCGACATAGCCGCGCCCGCCTACAACAACGAGGCCGCGTACGACGAGAACCCGCACGGCGGCACCGGATTCGCCGTACGCACGCTGATCGAGGCTCTGCGGTTCATGCCCTGACGCCCTTGTGGCGCGGATGCGGGATCACCGCATCCATGTCGATGGCGGCATTCGCGGTCAGCTCTGGACTCGCCGTGGGCTGCCGTGAACCGCTCCGGGATCGGTGGAGGACCCGATCCGCTTCCGCCGGTTCCGCCCGCCTCGGCGGGTGTTTCGGCTCGTGCCGGCGGGCCGGCAGGAGTCGGTGCCGGTCCCGATGGTGGTGCCGTCGAGGGTGAGGCGGCCGACGACGGCCGCGCACAGACGTGGGTCGGTGCAGGTCCCGGTCAGGCCGCCGAAGGACTCGGACGACCGGGACGTCGACTTCGCGCAGGGCATGATCCCGCACCACCAGCGGGTTCTCCGGATGGCGCGGACGGCCCAGGACCCGGAGATCGAGACCATGTCCGGCGACATCGTCGTCGTGGTCCCGGCCGCCGTACTCGTCGCCGCGCCGGTTCTTCCCCGGTCCGCGCCGCGCCCGCGCGGTGCGGACCGATCGGGCGGGGGCATACGGGCTCGTCTGCTTCCCGAGGGCGGTGTCCAGCAGCTTTCCGATCCTCGTCCCCCACACCTGGCCGCATACCCCCTGGGGGTATATAGTCTCCGCAGAGAGCCGCGGAAGACGGTCCTGCCGGACGGATGGGATGAGAGTCATGGAACACAGCACGCATCGAACCGGCGCCCTGCACGACCACAGCGCCCATGAGAACCACGAGGGCCACCACGGCCCCACGGCGCACCACGTCGGGCACGCGGGGGCGTCCTGGTCGATGGCGGTGAAGGCGACGCTGCACTGCCTGACCGGCTGCGCCGTCGGCGAGATCCTCGGCATGGTCATCGGTACGGCCCTGATGTGGGGCAACGTGGCCACGATGACTCTGGCGATCGCGCTGGCGTTCCTCTTCGGCTACTCGTTCACGCTGTCGGCGGTGGTGCGGGCCGGCCTCGACCTCAAGTCCGCGGTCAAGGTGGCGCTGGCCGCCGACACGGTCTCCATCGCGGTGATGGAGCTGGTCGACAACACGATCATCGCCCTGACTCCCGGCGCGATGGACGCCCATCTGTCGGACGGGCTGTTCTGGTCGGCCCTGCTCGGCGGGTTCGCCGTCGCCTTCCTGGTCACCACACCGGTCAACAAGTGGATGATCGGCCGCGGCAAGGGCCACGCCGTCGTCCACGCCCACCACTGAGCGCACCACCATGTTTGCCCCTGCCGGGTCCCGCCCACCCGGCAGGGGCGAACGGCGTTCGAAGGAGGAGATCCACAGTGACCACGGTCAACGTCAAGGACATGCTCGACACCTACCCCGCCGACCTGGGACAGGTGGACCGCACCAAGCTCACCCGCTGCATCGAGGAGTGCCTGGCCTGCGCCCAGGCGTGTACGGCGTGCGCGGACGCGTGCCTGTCCGAGGGCATGGTCGGCGACCTCACCAAGTGCATCCGCACCGACATGGACTGCGCCGACATCTGCAACACCACCGCCGCCGTACTGTCCCGGCACACCGGCTACGACGCCAACATCACCCGCGTGATCCTCACCGCGTGCGCCACCGCCTGCAAAGCCTGCGGCGACGAATGCGCCGCGCACGCCGACATGCACGACCACTGCCGCCTGTGCGCGGAAGCCTGCCGCTCCTGCGAGCAGGCGTGCCACGACCTCCTCCAGACGTTGGGCTGAGCCGCCCGCACCGCGCCGGAGCAGGCGGACCTCCCTACAGGTCGGCGCCTGTTCCGGCGCGGTTCCAACGGGACGTTCGGCGGCACCGGAGCGGTCAGACGGCCCCGTCGTTCCCCTGGCCGGTCTTCTCCCGGCCGACCGACGACAGGTGCTCGCGCAGGTGGGCCGACGCCTCGGCGCGCTTGCCGGCCAGGAGGAGGTCGGCGAGGCGCACGTGCTCGGCGCAGCGCAGGGCCGCGCGGTCGCGCTGGAGGGAGCGCCGGTACTCGATGAGGCGGCGCAGACGGTCGACGCGGCGCAGGGAGTCGATGAAGAAGGAGTTGCGGCTGCACGCCATGACGACCTCGTGGAAGCGGCTGTTGAGGTCGTAGAGCTGGGCGTTGCCGATGGTGTGGACCTCTCCGTCGACCAGGCGTTGTTGCTGTGCGCGGACGGTCTCGAGGGCGTCGCGGTCGAGGACGAAGCCGGGTTCGAGGACGGCGGCGGGTTCGATGGTGAGCCGGAAGCGGTAGCTGTCCTGGTAGGCGTCCATCGAGGTGAGCATGGGCTGGAACTCCCAGCCGTATCCGGGGAGTCGCTCGATCCAGCCCTCCACCGCGATGCGGCGCAGGACGTGGGCGAGCCGGCCGGGCATGAGGTCGTAGCGGCGGGCGAGGGCGTTCTCGGTGACCCGGTCGGGGAGCCGGCCGTCGAGCCGGTCGGCCGCGATACGCAGGTAGACGTCCTCGGCGTCGTCCTCGGCCGGCGGGAGGGGGGACGCCTCGGTCAGGGCCGGGCCGGTGAGGGCGACGGTGTAGCCGCCGCGTGCGGCGGCGGCCACGACGCCCTCGTCCGCCAGCAGCCGCAGGGCCTGGCGGACCGGTGAGCGGGAGACCTTCAGTTGTTCCGCGAGGGTCCGTTCGACCAGGCGTGTGCCGACGGCCAGTCCGCTCGACGCGATGTGCTCCACGATGCGGGCGGCCGTCCGCCGGGTGAGCGGGGTGGGGCCGTGGGCCGTGGGCGCTGTCATCCTCTGGTGCCTCCGCGTGGGCCGGGACCCGATCGGTCCCGGCCGCCGACGTCATGGTGCAAGGACGGAGTGTACGTGTTCGACCTGCGGCGGAGCGGCGAAGTACGGTCCGGCCAGGGCCCGCCAGCGGGCGAAGCCCTCGGAGGCGCGGAAGGTGACGGTGTGGTGCTCGACCGTCTCCCAGCGGACCATCAGCCGGTAGCGCGAGGGGTGTTCGAGGCTGCGGTGCAGGTCGACCCCGTCGCAGCCGTCGGCCGCGAGGAAGTGGGGCAGGGCCTTGGCGACGGCCTCCTCGAACTCCTGCTCCTGGCCCGGACGGATCTCGATCTGGGCGATCTCGGTGATCATGTGGCGCTTCTTCCCGGCGTCAGCCGCGGTTCTCGGCGGCGGCCTTGTCGTGTTCGGCGTCGACCCGTGCGGTGACACCCGTTTCGACGAGGGTGCGGGTGGCGTCGACGGAGGCGTAGATCCACAGGATGCGCATCGGCTCGGTGGCGGAGGCGTTGCGGAACCGGTGGGGCGTGCCGGCGGGGACGTAGGTGGTGTCGAATCGGGTCACGTGGTGCTCGGTGCCGTCGATCTCCACGATGGCGTCGCCTTCGAGGATGGTCACGCTCTCCGGGCAGTTGTGGGTGTGCAGGGCGATGCCCGCGCCGCCCTCGAAGAGGGTCTGGCCGGTGAGGAAGACCTCGGCGCCGACGGACTTGGTGACCAGGGGGATGGTGCGGGCGCCGCCGCCGCGGCTGAAGGCGGTCAGTTCGGCCGGGCGCAGCACGGCAGGCGGGAAGGAGGCGAAGCAGGGGGTGTCGGTGGGGTGGTCGTGCACGGTGTTTCTCCAGGTGGGGGTGGTCAGGCGGCCGGGCCGATCCAGACGGTCTTGGTGTTGGTGAACTCGCGGATGCCCTCGGCACCGAGCTCGCGGCCGTAACCGGACTTCTTGATGCCGCCGAAGGGCAGGCGCGGGTCGGAGGCGACCATGCCGTTGACGAAGACGGCGCCGGCGTCGAGGACGCGGGCGAGGCGGCGGGCCCGGTCCAGGTCGGCCGTCCACAGGGCGGCGCCGAGGCCGTACTCCGTCTGATTGGCCAGGGTGATCGCCTCGTCGGCGTCGGCGACGCGGGTGACGGCCGCGACGGGGCCGAAGGTCTCCTCGTCGAAGGCGGCCATGCCGGGGCGCACGTGGTCGAGGACGGTGGGCGGGTAGTAGCAGCCCGGACCGTCGGGGACCTCACCGCCGAGGAGCAGGTGGGCGCCGGCGTCGAGGGTGCGCCGGACCTGGTCGTGCAGGGTGTCGCGGAGGTTCGCGCGGGCCATGGGACCGATGGCGGTGTCCGGGTCGGCCGGGTCGCCGGTCTTCAGGGCGGCCGCGGCGGCCGTGAAGGCGGCGACGAACTCGTCGGCGACGGCTTCCTCGACGATGAACCGCTTGGCGTTGACGCAGGACTGGCCGGCGTTGACGTAGCGGGCCTTGACGGCGGTGGCGGCGGCGGCCGGGACGTCGGCGTCGGCCAGCACGATGAACGGGTCGGAGCCGCCGAGTTCCAGGACCTGCTTCTTCAGGACGGCGGCGGCCTGCGCGGCGACGATCGCGCCGACCTCGGTGGAGCCGGTGAGGGTGACCGCCGCGACGCGCGGGTCCGCGATGAGGCCGGCGACCTGGTCCACCTCGATCAGCAGGGTCCGGCACAGGCCCTCGGGGGCGCCGGCCCTGCGGACGACCTCCTCGACGGCGAGGGCGCACTGCGGCACGTTGTTCGCGTGCTTGAGCAGGGTGCCGTTGCCCGCGGCCAGGGCGGGGGCGGCGAAGCGGAAGAACTGCCAGAAGGGGTAGTTCCACGGCATCACCGCGAGGACCACGCCGAGGGGGTCGTGGACGACGGCGCTCTCGGTGGCGTTCGAGGCGACCGGCCGGTCGGCGAGCTGGTCCGGGGCGTGATCGGCGTAGTACTCGCAGGTCATCGCGCACTTCTCGATCTCGGCGCGCGCCTCGGTGACCGGCTTGCCCATCTCGGCGGTGATGAGGGCCGCGTAGTGGTCCCTGCCCTCGCGCAGGACGCGGGCCATCTCCCGCAGCAGGGGGGTGCGGTCGGTGACGTCACGTCGGCGCCAGGCGGCCTGCGCCGAGGCCACCGCGTCGAGGACGCCGTCGACCTCCTCGGCGGACTGCGGTGTGCAGCGGGCGAGTTCGGCGCCGGTGGCCGGGTCGGTGGAAACGATCATCAGGCGGTCTCTCCGGTCTGTTCGATGGTGCGGCGGATCTCCGCAGCGAAGTCGGCGGTGCCGAGGGTGCCGCCGATGTCGCGGGTGCGGGTCGCGGGGTTGTCCAGGACGGTGCCGACCGCAGCGGTGACGACGGCGGCGGCCCGCTGGAGCCGGCCGTCGCCGTCGCGCCGGCCGCGCCAGTCCAGCAGCATCGCGGCGGACAGGATCAGGGAGGTGGGGTTGGCGACGCCCAGGCCGGCGATGTCGGGTGCGGAGCCGTGCTGGGCCTGGGCGACGCACAGGGTGTCGGAGGCGTTGACGGAGCCGCCCAGACCCAGGCTGCCGGAGAGTTCGGACGCCTCGTCGGAGAGGATGTCGCCGAACATGTTGGTGGTGACGATGACGTCGAACCGCCGCGGGCTGCGGATGAGCAGCGCGGCGGTGGCGTCGACGATCAGCTCTTCGAGCTCGACGTCGGGGAAGTCGGCGGCCACCTTGCGCACTTCGCGCAGGAACAGTCCGTCCGAGAGCTTGACCACGTTGGCCTTGTGGACTGCCGTCACCTTCTTGCGGCGGGTGCGGGCCAGTTCGAAGGCGGTCCGGGCGACCCGCTCGCTGGCCCTCGCGGTCACCTTGCGGATCGAGAAAGCGGAGTCCTCGTCGGGCATGAACTCCCCCGCGCCCGCGAACATGTTGCGGTCGGAGTAGAAGCCCTCGGTGTTCTCCCGGACGATGACCAGGTCCATCGGATCGCGCAGGATGCTCAGGTCGGGGTGGGAGCGGCAGGGGCGGACGTTGGCGTACAGCTTGAAGCGGGTGCGCAGTTCGGCCGAAGGGTTGACGCCGCCCTCGGCGCGGGGCGGGTAGTCCAGGTGCGAGACCGGGCCGAGCAGGACGCCGTCGGCCTCCGGAACGCGTTCCAGCACGGCGTCCGGCAGGGTCGAACCCGACGCGGCCAGGGACGCGAAACCGATGTCGTGGGTCTCGTGGGTCAGGTTCAGGCCGAGCTTCTCGTCGGCGGCGCCGAGCACGTCCAGGGTGGCCGCGGTGATCTCGGGGCCGATGCCGTCGCCGGGCAGGACCAGGATGTTCACGGAGGGCCTTTCATGAGGGAAGGAGGGGAGCGGTCACCGGCGGCGTGGGTGGCCACGAGTGCCGGGTGACAGTGGTGCCGCCGCCGGTGCGGGTGGCGATCCGGGCGAACGGCACGAGACGCGTGCGGCCGGCTGCGGCCAGGACGGCGGTGCCGCCCGCGTCGGCCGTGCCGTTGCGCGTTGCCGCGGCCGGGGCCGTCTCCGCGGGGTGGAGTCCGGAGGGGCCGGCGCACCTGGCGACGACTCCTGTTCCGTCCCCGGCGTACACCGTCGGTACGCAGGTCAGCAGCAGCGCCGCCGGGGAGCGGATTCCCGTTCGTCCGCCACGCACGGGCCCGGTGGCACGCGGGTGGCGGATTTCGCGGGGTCTGCGAGGTCGTGCATGGAACGTCCTTGAGGCGGCTCGGAGCAGGAGGCGGTGGGTCGTGGACGGCCGGGGCGGCTGCACCGGAGTGGCGACGACGAGTGACGGATGGGACATGGCGGTGACCCGCCGCGCCCCGGTACGTCACCGCTACGGATACGTTAGGCACATCGCTTGGTTTTTTGGAAGAGCGTTGTACCAAAAGGTGGTCGGGAACCCGTCCGGATGCGGCAGCCGTGCGACCCCGCCCTTCCCAGGGCGATGCGAGGAGCCGGCGTCTCCGTACCGCCGTGCGGCACACCGCCCGCCGACCCGCGCGGGCGCCCCCTCACTCCGGGCATCCACCCGTACCGGCCCGGCCCTTGCGGCGCCCCTGCCTCCCGGACGGCCCGCACGCGCCGGGCGCGCCGACGCGCATCGCGGTGCCCGCCCCGGCGCGGACCCGTCCGACGGGTCGAGCCGACCGGCGAAGCGGGTGAGGAAGGAGCCGGCGCTCCACGGATGGCGACCACCCAGCCGTCGGCGCGGTCGACGCGGTCCTGATGAGCAGCGGTCTTCCCGCCTCCGCTCTTGACGAGCAGCCGGGTTTCTAGTTGTCTACCGGTGAACCGGTGTCGTCCTGCGGGTGTCCCGCACGGATTCCCGAGCGTCCCTCGGGCCGTCCTCTCGCAGGCATCGCCCTCCGTACGGTGTCGAGCCGCATCACACCGGACGCGAGTCCCTCCGCGGTCCACGAGCCGCCGCGACACCGACCCACCGGTCACTTCATACCCCCCCCACGAGCCGCCTCGCAGGCCGCGCCCGCCAAGACGCACGGGCGCGGCGGGGCTGCGCCCGCCTCAGCCGATCGCGCCACGGCCGCCTCCCGCCGGCGGCCTCGCCCTGCCCCAAGGAGCAACGATGCTCGCCGTCCTCGGCTTCGCCCTGCTCACCGGTGCGATCACGGTCGTCCGACCCGGAGCGTGGGGGCGGCCGGCCGGTCCGCCGCCACCACGCGGTACAAGCACGGTGGACCGCACCGTCACACGGTGCGGTCCACCAGACAGGAGGCAACCTACGGGACACCCCGCGCGGCTCAGGTCACGCTGATCGCTCCGGTGACGACGGCGAAGACGATGTAGGCGAGGGAGACGAGGACACCCCAGCGCAGGGCGTGCTTCTGGAAGTCGCCGAGCTCGGCCTTGACCAGACCGAGCAGGACCCACAGGGGAGCCGAAGTGGGGCCCATCATGTGGAGGATCTGGCCGATGGCGCCGGCGCGGGCGATCTCGTTGGCCTCGATGCCGTAGTGCGCGGCGGACTCCGCGAGGACGGGGACGACACCGAACCAGTAGCCGTCGTTGGACATGAAGAAGCCGAGAGGAAGGGCGAGGACCGCGGTGAAGAGCGGGATGGCGTTGCCCCAGCCGTCCGGGACGATCGACAGGGCCGCGTCCGCCATGGCCTTGATCATGCCGGAGTCGGTCATGATGCCGGTGAAGACGCCGGCGGCCAGGACGAGGATCATGACCGGGACGGCGTTGGACGCCTGGCGCTTGATGAGGTCCTGCTGGTCGCCGATGGAGCGGATGTTGACGAGCAGGGCGATGACGAAGGCGACCATGAAGAGCACGACGAGGTCGGCGACCTCGAGGATGAGCAGGACCATCAGGATCAGGGTGAGGGCGGCGTTGAACCACATCCGCCAGTCGGCCTTGACCGGCTCGAACGCCTCGCCGGAGGCGATCTCCAGCTTGTAGGCGGCGAGCTTCTCCCCGTCGATCTTGTGGCGTTCGCGCAGGCCCAGCCAGTAGGCGACGGCGATGATGGCCAGACTGGTCAGGGCCATCGGGCCGATCATGTGGACGAAGTACTCGCCGGCGTTCAGGTGGAGGACGCTGATGCCGCGGGTGGCGGCGCCGCCCCAGGGGGTGGTGCCGGAGATCGTGCCCAGCGCCATGGCCGCCAGGGTCGCCAGGATCAGCGGGTTCATGCCGAGGCGGCGGTAGATGGGCAGGAACGCCGAGCAGACGATCATGTAGCTGGTGGTGCCGTCGCCGTCGAGGGCGACCAGCAGGGAGAGCACGGCGGTGCCGACGACGATGCGGAGCGGGTCGCCCTTGGAGGCGCGGACGATGGCCTGGACGATGGGCTCGAAGAGTTTGACCTCCATCATGAGGCCGAAGTAGAGGACGGCGAACAGCAGCAGGGCCGCGGTGGGTGCGACGGTTTCCAGACCGCTCATGATCATGTCGCCGAGCTCGGCGCCCTTGCCCGCGATGAGGGCGGCGGCGATCGGGGTGAGCATGATGGCGGTGAACGCGGAGAGGTGCTTCCGCATCACGAGCAGCATGAAGCTGCCCAGTGTGGCGAAGCCGAGGACGGCGAGCATCGTTGCTCCTTGGGGCAGGACTGAGGGCCGCCGGTCGGACGGCGGCGCAGGACGGCGCGTGAGGTCAGTGCGTGTCGGTTCGGGGGACGACCGGCAGCGCACACGGGGCCGTACTCGGCTCGTGCGTCGGGTCGGTCATGGTACGTGCGGCTCCTGTACGGCGGCTCGGCGGGCGCACGGTCGCGGCGGGCGAAGGCCCGGTGGGGAGCTCAGGAGTGCGCCTGGCATGGCTGGGACTGCCGGAACGGCCGGTCGGGAAGGGAGGGCGGCTCGACCGCCGACTTCCGGACAACCGGTTTACCGGATTGCCGGTAGGTAACTAGAATCCGGCCATCGCGTCAATACCGAAGTGAGGAATTCGATGGCCGAACTCGCCAGGATCACGGTCGAGCCGCGGGAACCGCTGGCCGCCGAGGTCTCCCGTCGCCTGATCGACTACCTGATGTCCGGCGAGGTGCAGCCCGGCGACCGCATCCCGTCGGAGCGGCAGCTGACCGAGATGCTCGGAGTGAACCGGCCCACCGTGCGTGAAGCGATCAAGTCACTGGGCTTCCTCGGCCTGCTGGAGATCCGGCAGTCCAGCGGAACGTACTTCCGCGGCACCGACTCCGACGTGCTCTACCGCCTCTTCGAACTGGGCCTCGTACTGGGCGAGCGGGGTGCTCGCGACATGGTGCAGGCCCGCGCGGAGCTCGAGGTCGTCGTCGCCGGCCTGGCCGCGCAGGCGCGCGACGAAGCCGGCGTCGAACTGCTGCGCGCCCGCCTGACGGCGATGCGCGAGTGCCCGGACGAGGAGTTCCCGGAGGCGGACACCGCCTTCCACGCGGCCCTGGGCGAGCTGTCCGGCAACACGGTGCTGCGGGACGTGCTCAAGGGCATGCGGGCGATGATCCAGCGCGGCTGGGTGGAGCGCACCGGGGCCGTCCGTTCCCGCGAGGTGGCCTACGCCGACCATGTGCCGATCTTCGAAGCGGTCGCGAAGGGGGACGCCGAAGCGGCCCGGACGGCGATGGCCCGGCACATGAGCGGCGCGTCCCGGCGCCTCATGGAAGCCCTCGAACAGCGCGAGGCGTAGCCCCGCCGACGGGCCGCCGGACGAGCGCCGGCGCCCCGTCGGCACTCCACGGCCTCAACCGGTTGACCGGTTGACCGGTTCGGCCTACAGTGACGGCACGGCACCGCGACAACACGCTGCCGTCCCCATCCCGGGCCCCTCCCCCGCCGTCACGGAACGTTCCCGCGCCGGCCGAGGAAGGCCCGCGGTCGGGACCCTTGCCGGTCCCCGCCTACCGGAAGAGGAAGAACCCGGTGATCGAACCCCATCCCCTGGTCGCCATGATCCATGCCGTGCCGGCCGCACACCGCATCGCCCATGAGGCGTTCGCTCAGGAATTTCCGCAGGCCACGACCTGGAACGTAGTGGACGACCGGCTGCTGGACGACGCCCGCGAGGCCGGCGGACTCACCGACGCGCTGCGCCGCCGCATGCTCCGCCTGATCGGACACGTGATGGACGGTGGTGCCCAGGGCCTGCTGCTGACCTGCTCCTCCTACGGAGAGGTGGTCGACACCGCCCGGATGCTGTGGGACGTGCCGGTACTGAAGTCGGACGAGTCGATGTTCAAGGCCGCCCTGGCCGGCCCGTACCGGCGGATCGCCGTCGTCGCCTCCACCCCGCCGGCCGTCCCGGCCGCCGTCGCCCAGCTCGAAGCGCTCGTCCCCGCCGTCCGCCCGGACCGCCCGGTCGACATCGTGACCGCCCTGAGCGAGGAGGCCGCCGCCGCGGCCGACCCCGAGACCGCCGCCCGCCACCTGGCGGACGCCCTGCACCGGGCCGGGGGGACCGACGCCGACGCGGTCCTCCTGGCGCAGTACTCGCTCACCCCGGCACGCGACGCCCTGGCCGCCCTGCTGGGGGTGCCGGTGCTGGACGGCGCCGGTGCCGCCGCCCGTGAACTGCGCGGTCTGCTCACATCCGACGGCACGCCGACCGCCCCGGCCCCGGTGGTCGCGCCGTGACCGCGGGACTGCCCTGGCCGCTGGCCTACACCGTCTCCGGTGACGACTGCCGCTCCCCCGTGCCGCTCGGCCACACGGCGCCTCTCGCCGAGGCCGTCCGCGATCTCGCCGAACTCGGCTACGACGGGGTGGAGGTACAGGTGCGCGAGACCGGTGCCCGGGACGCCGAAGCCCTGGCCCGGACCGTCGAGACCGCCGGCCTGAAGATCCTCGGCATCGGCACCGGACCGGTCGCGGCACAGGACCGGCTGTCGCTGACCGACCCGTCACCCGACGTGCGCCGCCACGCCCTGTCCCGGCTGCTGGGAGCCGCCCGTCTGGCCGGTGAGCTCGGTGTCCCGGTCACCCTGGGCCAGACCCGCGGCACCTTCCTGCCGGGGCTCGAGGACATGCAGCAGGTGTGGGCCGAACGCGCCGTGGAGCGACTGGCCGAGGAGGCGGCCGCGTGCGGCAGCCGGTTGCTGCTGGAGCCGCAGTCGCGTGCCAACACCTCGCTGTGGCACACCCCGGCCGAGGCCCTCGCCTTCATCGACTCGCTCGACGCTCCGGCCGGACTGGTGCTGGACACCCACCACCTCGACGCCGAGGGCATCGACACGGTACGGGCCGTCACGGATCACACCGATGTCACGGGCTGCCTCCAGCTCGCCGCTTCCTCGACCCGGGGCCCCCTGACGGTCGGTGATCCCCGGCTCCCCACCCTGTTCACCGCTCTCCGCGCGGCCGGCTTCACCGGCTGGCTGACGCTGGAGCACACCCAGGACGGCGACAGCACCAAGGCCGCCGCCCGCTCCTGGACCGCGCTCGCCGACGCGGCGGCCGCACCGTTCTGACCTCGTCTCCCCGGACTCCCACCCCTGTTCTGAGAGGAACCCGCACCATGAGCAGCAAGACCTACCGCCTCGGCGTCCTCGAAGGTGACGGCATCGGCCCCGAGATCGTCCCCTCCTCCGTCGAGATCGCCACCGCCGCCGCCCGGGCCGCCGGCGTCTCCGTCGACTGGGTGACCCTGCCCCTGGGCGCCGCCGCCATCGAGACCCACGGCACCCCGGTCCCCGAGGAGACCAAGGACGCCCTGGCCGGCCTGGACGGCTGGTACCTCGGCCCGCACGACTCCGTGTCCTACCCCGAGCCGCACAAGTCCGCGCTCAACCCCTCGGGCACCCTGCGCAAGCACTTCCAGCTCTTCGCCAACATCCGCCCCGCCAAGTCCTTCCCGGGCGCCAAGGCCGTCTGCGGCGACGCCGACCTCGTCATCGTCCGCGAGAACACCGAGGGCTTCTACGCCGACCGCAACACCTTCGCGGGCACCGGTGAGTTCATGCCCACCCCGGACACCGCGATCATGCTGGGCATCATCACCCGCGAGGCCACCGAGCGCGTCGCCCGCGTCGCCTTCGACCTGGCCCGCTCGCGCCGCAAGAAGCTGACCATCGTCCACAAGGCCAACGTCCTGAAGCTGACCACCGGCCTGTTCCGCACGGTCTGCCAGGAAGTGGCGAAGGACTACCCGGACGTGGCGGTGGACGACTTCCACATCGACGCCATGACCGTCCACCTGGTGCGCCGCGCCCAGGACTTCGACGTCATCGTCACCGAGAACATGTTCGGCGACATCCTCTCCGACCTGGCCGGCGAGATCTCCGGCTCGCTGGGCACCGCCCCGTCCATCAACTCCTCCGCCACCACCGCCATGGCCCAGGCCTCCCACGGCTCCGCCCCCGACATCGCCGGGCAGAACATCGCCAACCCGGTCGCCATGATCCTCTCCGGCGCGATGCTGTTCGAGTGGCTCGCCGCCAAGCACGGCGACGAGAAGCTCGCCGCCGTCGCGAAGATCATCGAGAAGGGGGTGGCCGACGCGATCGCCGCCGGCACCTCCACCCGCGACCTCGGCGGCTCCGCCTCCACCACCGAGTTCACCGCCGCCGTCATCAAGGCCATCGACGCCGGCCAGAACTGACCTCCGCTCCGGGGCGGGTGACTCCGCCGCCCGCCCCGGTCCCCCATGCTCCGCCCGCACGCCCGAGGAGAGACCCCCGACCATGACCCTGCGCATCGGCTGCACAGCCGACGACTTCACCGGCGGCACCGACGTCGCCGCCGCCTTCCGGCGTGCCGGCCTGCGCACCGCCCTGGTCTTCGGTGTCCCTGACGACACCACCGCGCTGCCCGCGGACTGCGACGCCGCGGTGGTCGCCCTCAAGTCCCGCTCCACGCCCGTCGACGAGGCGGTCGCCGACTCGCTCGCCGCCCAGCGCTGGCTGTGGGGCAAGGGCGCCGCCCAGATCTACTTCAAGTACTGCTCCACCTTCGACTCCACCCCGCAGGGCAACATCGGCCCGGTCACCGACGCCCTCATGGACGCCGCCGGCGCCGCGGTCACCCTGCACTGCCCGGCCTCCCCGCCCAACGGCCGCACCGTCTACCAGGGCCACCTGTTCGTCCACGACCAGCTGCTGTCCGACTCGCCGCTGCGCCACCACCCCCTCAACCCCATGACGGACTCCGCCCTGGTGCGCCTGCTGTCCGCGCAGACCCGCCACCGGGTGGGCCTGGTCGACTGGACCACCGTGCGCCGCGGGGTCGAGGCCGTGCGCGACGCCGTGGCCGCCCACCAGCAGGCCGGTGTCCGGCACGTCGTCGCCGACGCCCTCACCGACGAGGACCTCGCCGTCCTGGGCGCCGCCACGCTGGAGCTGCCGGTGGTCGCCGGGGCCGCCGGCCTGGCCGAGGGGGTCGGGCACGCCTACCCCGCCACCGGATCGGCCACCACCGAACCCTGGCCGGACCAGGGGCGGGCCGCCGTCCTGGCGGGCAGTTGCTCGGCCCGCACCCTGGAGCAGATCGCCCAGTTCTACGCCGCCGGCCTGCCCTCCCTCCACCTCGACGTCCTCGCCGCCGCCACCGGCCGCGACGTCGTCGGCGAGGCCCTGGCCTGGTACGACGAGCAGGACCCCGCCCTGCCCGTCCTGATCTACGCCTCCGCCTCACCGGAGGAACTGGCCGCTGTACAGGCCCAGTTGGGTGTCGCCGAAGCCGCCGCGCAGGTCGAGGAGCTCCTCGGCACCCTCGCCTCCCACCTCGTGGAACGCGGCGTGCGCCGGCTGCTCGTCGCCGGCGGGGAGACCTCCGGCGCCGTCACCACGGCCCTGGGCGTGCGGGCCGTCCTCGTCGGCGAGGAAGCCGACCCCGGCGTGCCCTGGACGTACGCCACCACCGGGCACGGCGACCTCGCCCTCATGCTGAAGTCCGGCAACTTCGGCGCCCCCGACCTGTTCGTCCGAGCCCTGCGCACCGTCGCCGAGGAGACCACGTGACCGCCTACGCCGACGAGTCGGCCGCCCGCGCCCTCATCGTCCGTACCGCCCGCTCCCTCTTCGCACGCGGTCTGACCCACGGCTCGACCGGCAACCTGTCCGTCCGTCTGGCCGACGGCAGCCTGCTCCTCACGCCGACCGGGTCCAGTCTCGGCACCGTCGAGGAGGCCGAACTCTCCCGCGCCGACCTGCACGGCACCCACCTGGACGGCCCCCGGCCCACGAAGGAGGCGTTCCTGCACGCCGCCTTCTACCGGGCCCGGCCCACCGCCCACGCGGTCGTGCACCTGCACTCCACCCACTCCGCCGCGGTGTCCTGCCTCGACGGAGTGGACCCCGCCAACGCGCTGCCGCCGCTCACCGCCTACTACGCCATGCGCGTCGGCACCCTGCCCCTGCTGCCCTACCACGCCCCCGGTGACAGCGCGCTGGAGCCGCTCGCCGAGGAGACGGCCCGCACCCACCACGCCGTCCTGCTCGCCAACCACGGTCCCGTCGTCGCCGGCGCGTCCCTGGAGCAGGCCGCCGACGCGATCGAGGAACTGGAGGAGACCGCCAAACTCCACCTCCTCCTGCGGGGACACACCACTCGTCCCCTCACCCCCGAGCAGGCTGCCGCGCTCGCCCCCACATCCCCCTGACGGCCGGATGAACCGCGAGCGCGGCAGTCTCCCCAGCGAAGGAGCCCCCATGACAGTCACCCCCGTCCCCACCGCCGACCTCGTCGACCGGTACGGCACCGAACTGCGCGTCTGCGACCTGCAGTTCCGCCAGTTCGGCGCCCACCGCGGCTTCGCCGGCCCGGTCCGTACCGTCTCCTGCCACGAGGACAACGGCCTGCTGCGCGACCTGCTGCGCACCCCCGGCGACGGCCACGTCCTCGTCGTCGACGGCGGCGGCTCCCTGCGCACCGCCCTGGTCGGCGACCTCATCGCCGGCGCCGCCCAGGACAACGGCTGGGCCGGCCTGGTCCTGCACGGCGCCGTCCGCGACAGCGCCGCCCTCGCCGGTCTGCGGCTCGGCATCAAGGCGCTGGGCACCATCCCGCGCAAGAGCGCCAAGGACGCGGCCGGCGCCGTCGACGTGCCCCTCACCTTCGGCGGCCTCACCTTCCGCCCCGGCGACGTCCTGCACGCCGACGACGACGGCATCGCCCTCCTCCCCGAAGGCACGGTGAGCTGACCGGTGGTTCTGAAGACCTTCGGCTGGTCGTTCGCGGTCACCGCGCTCGGTCTGGTCGCAGCGGCCCTCTTCGGGGGGTGGACCGCCTTCGGCATCGTGGCGATCCTCTCGATCCTGGAGATCTCGCTCTCCTTCGACAACGCGGTGGTCAACGCCGGCA
>NZ_JBIAZD010000040.1:0-18912 GCF_042898795.1 Streptomyces sp. NPDC000348 | reverse complement strand
GGTCGGTCGGGCGGGGTTCACCCCCCCCGGGGGGGCCCGTGGGGCCGCGGGTTGCAACCGCCGGGGGTTTTGCCCACCCCCCCCCCGGCCCCCCCCCGGGGTTGGGGGGGGCCCCCCCCCCCCCCGGGGGGGGGGCCCCTCCCGCGTTCCGCGCGGGACACGTCCGGACCCGTCCGCGCGATACCCGATCGGAGTCCCGGCCGCGTCCGGCTATGCTCGGGGAGACAACATCGCCAGGGGCCCTTAGCTCAATTGGCAGAGCAGTGGACTTTTAATCCATTGGTTGTGGGTTCGAGTCCCACAGGGCCTACCTCCCGCAGGAGCGGCGCATCGCCTCCGACCTGCCGCGCGGCGCCCGGACCGGCTTCGGCCGGCTCGGGCGCCGCGTCATTTCCCGGGCCGCTCGTCCCGGTGCGGGTCCAGCAGCTGCACGGCGATTCCGGTGAGGACCAGGCCCGCCGCGATCAGGAGACCGTCGGGGACGACGATGCCCGCGGCGAGCATGGTCACCCCGACGGCCAGCGCGCACCAGACGCTCGTGCGCCGGTACTCACGGGGACGGGCCGGACGGCCCTCGGAGAGCGAGCGGACAAAACGGGGGTCCTCGTGTTCGAGACGGGCCGCGAGGTCGACCAGGCGCTCGTCGTCGGACTGGGGCACGGCTCCTCCTTCCCGGGGGCGGCCGCCCGGTGAGACCGTCGGCGGCCATCGCTCCGTGACGCCGGGGCGTAACCGGCCGAACCGCCGGCCTGCCGCGAACTCGGCCCGGTACAAAGGAGTTTGCCCGGGCGCCGGCGTCGTCACCCGCCCGGTGCGACGGACTCCAGCGTCGCCCACCGCCACCGGCCGCCACCATCCGTCGCGGGCCCCATCCCCCCTGGGGTCCGGTGCGTACACGGGCCGCCCGGCCGGCCGTGGTCCCCGGGGAAAGTGGGGGCTGTCACCGATGGTGCGGGGACCGCTCGGCGCACACGCCGGCTGTGACGGCCCGCGCCGCGCCCCCGGACCGCGGGCCGTCGGCCACACGCCCCGGGAGAGGCCGGGGCGAGCGGCCGGCGGCGAGGAGGCGCTACGGGGTGCCTCCGTTCCGGCCGGCCCTCCTGCCGAACGCCGTCGTGCCCCTCGTGGCCGCGGACCCGCCGGAACCCGTCACGGTGCCCGCGCCGGACCCGCTCACCGGGGCGGCCGATCGGACCCGGAACCGGCACGCGGACCGGTCGTGCCTGTTGTCAGACTGGACGCCCACAGGCCCGCCCGCCCCTGGGAGTAGGAACCGATGCCCCACCCGTACGTCCTGCTGTCCGCCGCCGTCTCCCTGGACGGCTACCTGGACGACACCGGCCCCGAGCGGCTGCTGCTGTCCGGCCCGGCCGACTTCGACCGGGTCGACGAGGTACGGGCATCCGTGGACGCCATCCTGGTCGGCGCCGGCACGATCCGCGCCGACAACCCCCGGCTGCTGGTCAACTCGCCCGGGCGGCGCGCCGCCCGCCTCGCCCGGGGCGCGGCCGAGTACCCGCTCAAGGTCACCGTCAGCGGCTCCGGCGACCTGGACCCGGCGGCCCGGTTCTGGCACACCGGCGGCGAGAAGGTCCTCTACACGACCGACGAGGGCGCCGGGCGCGCCCACGCCCTCGGTCTCGCCGCCGACGTCGTCCCGCTCGGCACCGAGCTCGACTGGCGGCTGCTGCTGGAGCACCTGTACGCCGAGCGCGGGGTCCGCCGGCTCATGGTCGAGGGCGGCGGCACGGTCCACACCCAGCTCCTCACCCAGGGGCTGGCCGACGAGCTCCAGCTGGTCCTCGCCCCGCTGTTCGTCGGTGACCCCGAGGCCCCCCGCCTCTTCGGCCCCGGCCCCTACCAGGGCGGCCGGCTGCGGCTGGTCGAGAGCCGCCCGGTGGGCGACGTCGTCCTGATGCGCTACGAGCCCACCGCCCCCGGCACCGGCCCGCTGCCCTCCGCCGCCGACCACCACTGGCTGGCCCTCGCCTGCGAGCTGGCCGCCGAGTGCCCGCCCTCCGCGACGGCGTTCAGCGTGGGCGCGGTCGTGGTGGCCGCCGACGGTACGGAGCTGGCGCGCGGCCACTCCCGGGAGGGCGGCGACCCGGTGGTGCACGCGGAGGAGGCCGCGCTCGCCAAGGCCGATCCCACGGACCCCCGGCTCGTCACCGCCACCGTGTACTCCAGCCTGGAGCCCTGCGCCCGCCGCGCGTCCCGGCCGGCACCCTGTGCCCGGCTGATCCTGGACGCGGGCGTACGGCGGGTGGTCACGGCCTGGCGCGAGCCGGACACGTTCGTGGCGGGCGCCGACGGCAGCGCGGTACTGGCGGCCGGGGGCGCCACCGTGGTCGTCCTGCCGGAGCACGAGGACCGGGCCAAGGCGCCGAACGGACATCTGCTCGGCCGCTGAACCGGGGCCGGCGATCATGGGTGTGCGCCATGTCCTGCGGATGACGTACACTGGTCTTACCGACGCGGGGTGGAGCAGCTCGGTAGCTCGCTGGGCTCATAACCCAGAGGTCGCAGGTTCAAATCCTGTCCCCGCTACTGAAGGCCGAGGGCCGGAATCCAAAGGATTCCGGCCCTCGGTGTTTTCCGCTCCCCCTTCCCGACCAACGGTCTCACCCAGAGTGAGCGATCCACCCCGCAGCGCATAACGACTGACGAACGGTCAGAAGTGATCCGTCACCTGAGGTGCGGTCAACTCGCCCGTTTTTGACCGCTCGTGGCACTTAAGTCCACGCGGAAATCGTTAAAGATCAAGAGGAACGGCTTGGAATCAGGCCCTCGCGTCTATTAACGTTCGATAACGCAGCGCGGTCGTCCCAGCCGTCACAGACGTCGGCTCCGTGCGCACGCGCCGAATCCCGCAAGGGAACCGGGGAACCACCACCATGGGGTGAATCGCGTGGATACCGCCGTGGCACCACGGCTCGTATACGCGCGTAGGAGACCTTCCCGCTCCGAACCCGTCAGCTAACCCGGTAGGCGAAGACGGAAGGAAAGGAGCACGCCCACGTGGCGTCCAACCCGCCTGCCCCCGAGGCCCCGTTCAAACCGAGCGACACCTTCGCCTACGGCGGCGTCCGCACCGACGAGGGCCCCTTCGAGGAGTGGAACCCCACCGCGGATTCCGTTCGCCCCGTACGCGGCCGGCACCGCGTCTCCAAGCAGCGCGGCGGAGGACTCGCCCGCAGCTCCACCGTCCTGGGCGTCGGCGTCATAGCGGCCGTCGGCGCCGGCGGCATGGCCAGCGCCCAGACCGGCAAGCCGCCGGTTTCGATCTCCATGCCCGACCTCCCCAACGTGGGTTCCCTCATCTCCGACGAGGAAACCACCCCCGAGGGATCGTCCACCCCCCTCAGCACCCTCGGCATGACCGCCGCCGACACCGAGCAGGGCGCCGCCGACGCCGGCGAGGCGCTGCGCGCCCGGATCATGGCGCAGGTCGAGCAGCAGCAGGACCAGGCCGAGAGCAAGGCGCAGGCCGAGGCCGTCGCCGCCGCCGAGAAGGCGGCCGCCGAGGCCGCCGCCGAGGCGGAGAAGGAGGCCGAGGCCAAGGCCAAGGCCGCCAAGGAGAAGGCGGAGGAGGAGGCCAGGAAGAAGGCCGAGGCCGAGCGCCTCGCCGAGCTGGCCAAGCAGTACGCGCTGCCGACCTCCTCGTACACCATCACCTCGACCTTCGGCCAGGCCGGCGCCTACTGGTCCTCCGGCCAGCACACCGGCCTCGACTTCGCCGCCCCCACGGGCACGCTGATCAAGGCGGTCCACACCGGCACGATCACCTCCGCCGGCTGGGACGGCTCCTACGGCTACAAGACCGTGCTCACGCTCGACGACGGCACCGAGATCTGGTACGCCCACCAGTCCTCCATCAGCGTCAGCGTCGGCCAGAAGGTCAGCACCGGCGACGTGATCGGCCGCGTCGGCTCCACCGGCAACTCCACCGGGGCCCACCTCCACCTGGAGGTCCACACCGGCGGCTCCTCCACGGGCATCGACCCGATGGCCTGGCTGCGCGACAAGGGCCTCAACCCCTGAGCACCGCACCCTGAACCCCGGCAGTCCCGGCGACGACCCCCCGACGTCAGGGCTGCCGGTCAGGTGTTCCCGGAGGCGGCGCGGACCCGTCAGGGCCGGTGGGCGTTCGGGTCGTACGCGGCGTTCGGAGGCCCGTACGGGTGCCCGTGGGGCGACTGTCCGTACGGCGGATGCCCGTAACCGCCGTACACCATCCACGGCGCCGCGGCGACCGGCACCCGGGGCGCGGTGACGCGGGCAGCGTGCTCCATCGCCGGCCGGGACGCTCCCCGCCGGTGCCACAGCCCCAGCAGCAGCTCCCGCTCCCAGGTGACGAAGTCCGGCCCCGCCCGCCCGAGCCGCCCCCGGTGCCGCAGGAACGCCAGCGACGTCGCGTACGCCTCGTACTCGGCCACCGACCGCGCCGCCGCCCTCCCGCCGTGGCGGCGCGCGTACCGCCGGGCGACGCGCCGCGCCCGCATCGAGCCCAACACGAACGGCTCCGCCGCGTCGAGCCACCCGGCGGCGGCGTACGCGGGCAGCTCCGCCCGCACGGTCCGCAGCTCCCGCTGCCGCGTCCACACCACCAGCCAGGTCAGCAGCCCGAACACCGGCACCATGAACACCGCGTACACCACGAGGAAGCCGTACCGGCCGAGCGCCGAGGAGCCGTTCCACAGCGCGTGCATGCCCATCGCGAGGAGCAGCCCGCCGAGCGGCAGCACCACGCGCCGGACCCGCTGCCGGTCCGCGGACAGCGCGGCGACGCCGAAGCCGATCCCGGTGAGCACGGTGAACAGGGGGTGCGCGAACGGCGACATCACGATGCGCACGAAGAAGGTCGCCGCGGTGACCGAGGTGATGCCGCTGTGGCCGGTGAGCCGGTCGGTGCCGAAGGCGGTGCCGAGGTAGAGGATGTTCTCGGTGAACGCGAAGCCGGTGGCGGTGACCCCGGCTATCACCACGCCGTCGAGGATCCCGGTGAAGTCGCGTCTGCGGAACAGGAACACCAGCAGGACGGCCGCGGCCTTCGCGGACTCCTCCACCACCGGCGCTATGACGGTCGAGCCCAGGGTGTCGGCGCCGGTCGGGTCGGCGGTCGCCGTCGCTATCCACCGGGTGGCGAAGCTGTTCGCGACGATCGCCATCAGCGTCGCCGCACAGGCGCCCCAGGCGAAGGAGAACAGCAGGTTCCGCCAGGGGCCGGGATCGACCCGGTCCAGCCACCGGAAGGCGGCGACGAGCAGCGGCACGGGCAGGACGGCGAGACCGAGCCCGACCAGGAACCCCCGCGTCCCGGTCTGCTCGCGCACCAGCGCGAGGATGACCAGCCCGGACAGCGTGAGCAGCGCGATCAGCGCGCCGTACCGCGCCCGGGGCCGCTGCCACCAGTGCGCGTGCCGCGGCGCTCCACCGGGGGCTGTGCCGGGAGGCGCCGGGTACGGGGGGCTGGTGGCCAAGGGGGCGACCCTCACGAGGCGGGGCTGTATCAGGCTCGGTCTGCTGCCTGCTCCTCCCGCGGTACGCGGCGGAAGAGCACGTCGTTCACGACATGACCCTTCTCCAGTCCCTGCCGCTCGAAACGGGTGAGCGGCCGGAAGGCGGGACGCGGCGCGAAACCGCCGTCCGCCCGGGTGTTCTCGAAGTCGGGGTGCGCGGTGAGCACCTCGAGCATCTGCTCCGCGTACGGCTCCCAGTCGGTGGCGCAGTGCAGCACCGCCCCCGGCGCGAGGCGGCTCGCGGCCAGGGTGAGGAATTCCGGCTGGATCAGCCGCCGCTTGTGGTGCCGCTTCTTCGGCCAGGGGTCGGGGAAGTAGACGCGCAGCCCGCCGAGCGAGCCGGGGGCGAGCATCTCGCGCAGCAGGATGATCGCGTCACCGTTGCCGACCCGTACGTTGGTCAGCCCGAGCCGGTCGGCGAGGCTGAGCAGATTGCCCTGGCCGGGGGTGTGGACGTCCACGGCGAGGAGGTTGGTGGCCGGGTCGGCGGCGGCCATCCGCGCGGTCGTCTCGCCCATGCCGAAGCCGATCTCCAGGACGACGGGGCCGTCGTTGCCGAAGAACTCCGCCAGGTCGAGCCGCCGGCTGCCGTCGATGTCGAAGCCCCAGGCGGGCCACAGCCGCTGCAGGGCGTCCGCCTGCCCGGCGGTCACCCGGCTGCGCCGCGGCTGGAAGCTCCGGATCCGCCGCTCGAAGTGGGACCCGGCGGGATCGGCCTTCGGCCCGTCCGGGAACCGGGGCTCCCCCTTGGCCCGGACATGGCGGACGGGCACCCCGGGCGCGTGCGGCGGGTCCTGGCCGGGGGAGGGACGAAGGGCTTCGGAGGCGTTAACGGTGTCAGACACAGTGCCTCCGATTTTACGGGGAGCGCGCCCCGGTCCCCGGAACGGAATCCGGAGGAGGATCCCCGCGAGGTCGGCGGGGCCGGAGGACGCCCGGGATTCCGGCCGGTACGGCCCTCCCCCGGGCCGGGATGCGCCGCTGCCGGGGTCGGCTGTGGGCGGGGTCGCGGTTCGGGGAGGCACGTGCGGGAGCGACGCGTCGGGCCGGGTCGTCCGGGGTTCAGCGCTCCGCCGTCTCCAGTGCGGCCAGCGCCCGCCGGGCGACCTCGCGGCCGATCGGCAGGGATGCCGTCGCCGCCGGCGAGGGGGCGTTCAGCACGTGGACCGCGCGGGCGGTCTCCCGGATCAGGAAGTCGTCGGCCAGGGTGCCGTCCCGCAGCACCGCCTGGGCCCGCACCCCGGCGGCCGTCGGCACCAGGTCGTCCTCCCGCACGGCGGGCAGCAGCCGGCGTACGGCCCGGGTGAAGGCCTCCTTGGACAGCGAGCGGTGCAGTTCGCCGGTGCCGTACCGCCAGTGGCGGCGGGCCAGCCGCCAGGAGCCCGGCCAGGCCAGGGTCGCCCGCAGCTCGCGCGGACGCACCGTGCGCCAGTCGTAGCCCTCGCGGGCCGTCGCCGGTACCGCGTTGGGGCCGACGTGGACGCCGCCGTCGACGCCCCGGGTGAGGTGGACGCCGAGGAAGGGGAACGCCGGGTCGGGCACCGGGTAGACCAGGCCGCGCACCAGCTCCGGCCGGGCCAGCTCGTAGTACTCGCCGCGGAACGGCACGATCCGGGCGCCGGGCTCGTCGCCGGTGCGGCGGGCGATCTCGTCGCAGTGCAGACCGGCGCAGTTCACCAGCGCCCGGCCGCGTACGACGTCGCCGGCGGCGGTCAGGACGGCGACCCCCCGGTCGGGGCGGCGGTCGACGCGTACCACCCGTGCTCCGTAGCGGATCTCCGTACCCGCCGCCCGCGCGGCCTGAGCGAGCCGGCGGGCCACCGCGGCGAAGTCGCAGACGCCGGTGGAGCCGACGTGGAGGGCCGCCAGTCCGCCGACCTCCGGCTCGTACTCCGCGATCTGCGCGCCGCACAGCTCGCGGACCGCGATGCCGTTCTCCCGGCCGCGCTGGGCCAGGGCGTGCAGCCGGGGCAGCTCCTCACGGGTCGTGGCGACGATCAGCTTGCCCGTCACCGCGTGCGGGATGTCGTGTTCCGCGCAGAACTTCACCATCTCCGCGGCGCCCGACACCGCGTACCGGGCCTTCAGCGAGCCGGGGCGGTAGTAGATGCCGCTGTGGATGACACCGCTGTTGCGCCCCGTCTGGTGCCGGGCGGGGCCGGGCTCCTTCTCCAGCACCGTGACCCGCGTGCCCGGCGCCGCACGCGCGAGCGCGTACGCCGTCGACAGGCCGACGATCCCGCCCCCGATCACCAGCACGTCGCAGTCGTACGACCGCCCCGTCACCCGCACCACCTCCCGCGTCCGATAGTGCACTGCGCCACCGACGACGCCTTCAAACCCGGAAGGCGGTCCGTGGCGCGATCCGGGTCAGGCCGTGGTCATCAGCAGCGGGCGGGCGCGCTCGCGCAGTTCGGCCACGCGGGGTTCGTCGCCGTAGGGCTCCAGACGGTGCAGGAGGTCCCGGACGTACTCGGTGGTGCGGGCGGACGAGATGCGGCCCGCGACCTCCACCGCGCGGACGCCCTGTTCACAGGCCGCGTCCAGGTTGCCCGACTCCAGTTCGGCGACGGCCGAGACGACCAGGCGCAGTCCGTGCGAGCGCACGAACTCCTCCGTCGGACTGGACAGGGCCTGCTCGGTGAAGCGGCGGACCTGGCGGGGTGCCTTCAGGTCGCGGTAGCACTCGGCGGCGTCGGCGGCGAAACGGTCGTAGGAGTAGAAGCCGAGCCAGGTCGGGTCGCTGTCGCCGGGACGGGAGCGCTCCAGCCAGCTCTCCGCCGACTTCAGGGCGGCGCCGGCCGCCTGGGCGTCTCCCGCGCGTGCGTGCGCGCGCGCCTCGACGAGGCGGAAGAAGCTCAGGGTGCGGGCGGTGGCCAGGCCCCGGTTGCGCTCCAGCGCGGCCTGGGCGAGGTCCACGCCCTCGTCGCCGAAGCCGCGGTAGGTCGCCTGCAGCGACATCGAGGCGAGTACGTAACCGCCCAGGGGGACGTCGGCCGCCGCGCGGGCCAGGCGCAGGGCCTGGATGTAGTAGCGCTGGGCCGCCTCCTGCTGGCCGGTGTCGAAGGCCATCCAGCCGGCCAGACGGGTGAGTTCGGCCGCCGCGCCGAAGAGGGAGCGGCCGACGTCGTCGGAGTAGGAGCCGAGCAGCAGCGGGGCCGCCTCGACCCGCAGGCATTCGGGAACCATCGACGAACGCCAGTCCCCCCCGCCGTACTTGGAGTCCCAGCGCCGGGCGTCCTCGGCGGCCTCCCGCAGTTTCCGCACATCGCTGTGGCCGACTTTGGCCGGTGCGCCGGAGCCGTCGGCGGGGTTCGCCTCACGCGCCACCGAACTGTCGGCCGGGGTTATCAGCCAGCGTGAGGCGGGCGTCGCGTACGCGCTCACCGCGAACGATCCGGCGAGCGACTGCCAGATGCCGCCGGAGCCGGCTCTGCGGCCGGCCAGGTCCAGCCGGTACAGCTCCGTGGCGGAGCGCACCGCCTGTCCGACGTCACGGGGGAAGGCGAGGCCCACCTCGGGTGCGGGGTCCGCGTCCGCCAGGCCGATCTCGTGCAGCGGCACGGGACGTCCCAGCTTCTGGCCGATGGCGGCGGCGATCAGGTGCGGGGCGGCGCCCTGCGGCACCATGCCCTTCGACACCCACCGCGCCACCGACGTCTTGTCGTAGCGAAGCGTCAGTCCCCGCTGGGCACCGAGGTCGTTGACGCGTCGCGCGAGACCCGCGTTGGAGATTCCCGCGAGGGCGAGAACGGCGCCGAGCTTTTCGTTCGGCCCGCGTTGCTCCCTGGACATGCGCCACCCCTCGACACAGACGGCTGCCGCGCTGGCATAACCACGCGGCATTCGTAAACCCAGCGTAGTTCGCCGCATCCCAAGCGTTAAGGGGCATTCTTCCGGATGGCGGGATTGTGGTCCGTACTGAAGTACGGTTCCGATACGCGCAGTTGCGGCGCGCTCCCGGTGTGTGGCCGTGCGCCCGTGCGTGCGCTCTTCTCCGGCCATCGCGGGAGCGGTTCCATGGTCGGTGCGTGGGTCGGCCCGCTGTACTGGATCCAGTGGGCTGGGGGACACCGCCGCCTTCATCCCCGCGGGCGGCGGAACGGTCCGGGAGGCGTGCTCCGTCTCCCGGACCGCGCGACCGCCCAGCGGTGCGCAGAGCCTGTACGGAGCGTGTTCGAGACTGACCTCACCGCTTCGATTTGGCTGAAAATAGACCTCGCCCTTCCAGGTGTATCACCGCTTCTACGCTGGTAATTGACGGCGCGTTGGGGGTTTAAGGGGCGCGTAATGGGGGCGCATTCGCGTCGTGGCGGCGGGTCCGGTGGCGCGGCGCCGGTACGGTGACTCCTCTGCGGCGGACACCTGTTCGGGGCGGGGCGGGTGTCTCCGCCGGGGCGCATTCGACGGAGCGCGTACGGCTCCGGCATCCCTCCTGAGCGCCTCCTTCATGGCAGCATGGGGAACCGGTTCGTACGGTGCACTGGTTGTCCACGGTCTGTGGAGGCGGCGATGCGGTGGTTGGTGGGGTGGAGCAGCGCCGCCGCGGGAGCCACGGGTTTCGGCCCCACCGGCTCCGCCGGCGCCACCGGGGCGGACGGCGAGACCGTGCACCCCGTGGGGTCCCAGCTGTTGTGGGGTGACCCCGATCCGCTCTGGGCGGTCGGCGACTGGCGCCCCGACGAGGTGCGGGTGGTCGAGGCCGACGGGCAGACCCGGATCGCCGTCCTCGGCACGTGCGGGGCCTCCGACGAGCAACTGCGCGTCGCCCTGTTCGCCGCGCGGGGCGGGGCGCTGCGGCATCTGACCGCCTGGCCGGGGAGCTATACGGCGGTCGTGCAGGTGGGACGCCGGGTCACCGTGTGCGGCGACCTCGCCGGTGCCCGGCCGGTCTTCCACACCCCGTGGGCGGGCGGTACGGCGTACGCGACCGCCGCGCTGCCGCTCGCCGATCTCATCGAGGCCAACCTCGACTTCGGGCACCTCGCCGCGCTGCTCGCCGCCCCCGACGTGCCGGCCGCGCTCCACGACTCCACCCCGTACGACGGCGTGAAACGCATTCCGCCGGGGCATGCGCTGATCCTGCGCGCCGGGGCGCGCGAGATCGCCGGGTACGAACCCGTCGCCTCGCTCGCCGTCGCCGCGCCGCCGGCCGACCCCGACCACGCGGTGGACGCCGTACGGGACGCGCTGGTCGAGGCCGTACGGACGCGGCTGGCCGCGCCCCGGCACGTTCCCGGCGCCGGCATCGATCCCGGGCCCGTGCCCGGGATGGGGCCCGCCGAGCGGCGGGCGGCCCGTGGCACGCCCGTACCGGGGATCGGGGCCGATCTGTCCGGCGGGCCGGCGTCCGGGACGCTGGCGCTGCTGGCCGCGGGGCTGCCCGGGATGCCGGGGACCGTGCTGGGGCACGGGGCGGGGGCGGGGGAGCGGCTGCTGGCCGTCACCTTCAACGACCTCGCGGGCGGGGCCGGCGGGGGACGGGACGACGAGGAGCTGGAGCGGGCGGGGGCGCTGGCCGCCAATCCGCGGTTGCACCATGTGGTGGTGGCCGGTGCGGAGTCGACGCTTCCGTACGTCGAGCTGGACGGGCCGCTGACGGACGAGCCCGGGCCCTCGCTGGTGTCGGCCGCGCGGCACCGGGCGCGGCTGGCGGCGGGCAGCGCGGATCACTTCACCGGGTACGGGGCGAAGCAGGTGCTGGACGCGCATCCGGCGCGGCTGGCCGATCTGCTGATGGACCGCAAGCGGCGGCATCTGGTGCGGCCGGTTGCCGCACTGGCCAAGGCGGACGGGTCCGTGATGGTTCCCGCGCGGGTGTACGCGGCCGCGCGCCGGCTGGCGCGTACGCCGTACCGGGCGGGGCTGGAGAGCCTTGCGGATCGGCTGCTCCAGCGGCGGCTGGACGATGGCGGGCCCGGGGGTGCGGCGGATGCCTCGCTGGCCGCGCTGACCTGGGGGAGACCCGGGCCGGCGGCGCGCTGGCTGACGGGTGAGGCGCTGGCTGAAGTATCGGTTCGCCTGCAGGCGTCGACGCGGCGGTCCGAGGTGGGGCCGGGGCAGCGGCCCGGTGATTTCCGGGCGCGGGCGGCGCTGGCGCGGCACGCGGCGGATCTGCGGGTGCTGGAGCAGGCGGCCGAGATCCGGTCCCAGCGGCTGCACGCGCCGTTCCTCGACAACCAGGTCGTGCGGGCGTGCCGGGCGCTGCCGGAGGCGCTGCGGGTGCAGCCGGGGGCGCGGGCGTCGATTCTGCGGTCGGTGCTGGAGGGGGCGGGGGTGCGGGAGTTGCCGGCGGGGTGGGGGGCTCCCGGGGCCGCCGGCTCGGCGGCGGCGGCGCGGACGGGGTTGCGGGTGGCGGCCGACTCGCTGGTGGCGCTGTTCGACACGCCGCTGCTGGCGGAGGCGGGGCTGGTCGAGGCGCGGGTGGTGCGCAAGGCGCTGCGGGGCGCGGCGGAGGGCGAGCCGCTGCCCCTGGACGGCCTGGCGGATCTGGTCGCTCTGGAGGTGTGGCTGCGCCGGCTGCTGGCCCGCAGGGGGACCTGCTGGACGGGCACGCCGGCCCGCCAGCGCGCGGTCCCGGGCGGAATCGCCCCCCAGCGCGGCGCCCTGGGCGCCGGCGCGGGCGGCATGCGCTGAGGCGCGGCGTCCGGTCCGGCGACCCGGCCTCGGCGCACTCCGTACGCCGAGGCACCCCGAAACACCGGCCCGCGCAGCCCCGCCACCTTTCCTGAGCCGCCCCTACGCCGGGCGCGAGCGCAAACCCTCCAGCAGGATGTCCAGCAGCCGCGCCGACGCCGCGGCCTGCTGCGCCGCATCCGGCAGGGACGGCGCCGCCGTCGCGATCACCAGCAGGACGTCCGACACCGACACATCCGGCCGGAGTTCGCCCGAGGCCCGCGCCCGGTCCACCAACTGCCCCACGACCTCCAGCAGCTGCGCCGCCCCCGTGTCGTCCTCCGCCGGCACAGCCGCCGGCGCCGCCGGTGTCTCCTGCACCAGCCGCAGCTCACCCGCCGCCTGCGTCCGCTGCTGCGGCAACCGCGCGTGGTCCGGCAGACCGTGCTCCTCCGCCACGCCCACCCGCAGCACCTGCGGCGGCAGCAACCGCCCCGCGCCGGAAGCGGCCGACGTGCGCAGGAAACGGGACAGCGCCGACCACGGCTCGTCCTCCTGGCCGAGCGCGGCCCGTGCCTGGTCGGTCAGCCGGGAGGTCTCCTCCTCGGCGATCCGCCGCACCAGGACGTCCTTGCTCGGGAAGCGCCGGTACACCGTGCCCACGCCGACCCGTGCCCGGCGCGCCACGTCCTCCATCGGCGCGCCGTAGCCCAGCTCGCCGAAGACCTCCCGCGCGGCACGCAGCACGTGCTCCAGATTGCGCTGGGCGTCCACGCGCAGCGGCGTCGTGCGCGCCCCGTCCGGGCGCCCGCCGCCCGTGGGCGCGCTCATCGTCGCGCCGGCCGTGAGAGCGGAAGACCAATGAGAGTCCTGAACATGCATGTCTATTCCCCCGGTAATGACGTCTCCCCCCGGAGACTTCTCCCCGCCATTGATGGCCGGGGCGTGTGGAGCAGGCCCGGCTTGTCGGTCCCGCCCGTCGCGAGTCCGATGAGCGCCTTCCCCCGCACCCCGTCGACAGACGAACATAGTTGAGAGGGAGTCAATTCAGAAGGGGCAGGTTCCGCACGGAGCGCCCCTCGATCGGAGTACGGGTCGTATACGTCCTGAATGTACCCCTGCGCGGAGGCAGGTTCACCATGGCTGACCTGTGAGGATTCCGGCAGGGGCGGTGAATCGGCCAACCCGGGACGCGCGCCCCTTCCGGTCACACGATTCGTCGGGGCTGTGGACAAACGCACGCGACGGGTGCGTCATGGGATGGTGAAGGAACGTGCGCGCATTCTCGTTGTCGGCGGCGGCTACGTCGGGATGTACACGGCCCTGCGTCTCCAGCGGAGACTGAAACGGGAACTCGGTCGGGGCGAGGCCGAGATCATGGTCGTCACCCCGGATCCGTACATGACGTACCAGCCCTTCCTTCCCGAAGCGGCCGCCGGCGCCATTTCCCCCCGGCACGTCGTCGTACCGCTGCGCCGTGTCCTCGACCGGTGCCGCGTCGTCATCGGCGAGGCCACCGCCATCGACCACGCCGGGCGCACCGCCACCGTCAGCACGCTCGCCACCGGCGAGGAGGGCACGGGAGGGCGGCGGGTCGCGTACGACGAACTGGTGCTCGCGCCCGGTTCCGTGTCGCGCACCCTCCCGATCCCCGGTCTCGCCGACCACGCCATCGGCTTCAAGACCGTCGAAGAGGCCATCGGCCTGCGCAACCATGTGCTGGAGCAGATGGACATCGCCTCCTCCACGCGTGACCCCGCCGTTCGTGACGCCGCCTTGACCTTCGTCTTCGTCGGGGGCGGCTACGCGGGCGTGGAGGCGCTCGGTGAGCTGGAGGACATGGCCCGTTACGCCACGCGGTACTACCACAACATCCGGCCCGAGGACATGAAGTGGATCCTCGTCGAGGCGTCCGGGCGGATCCTGCCCGAGGTCGGGGAGGAGATAGGGCGGTACACCGTCACCGAGCTGCGCCGGCGCAACATCGACGTACGCCTCGAGACCCGTCTGGAGTCCTGCGCCGACCGGGTCGCCGTGCTCAGCGACGGGTCGCGCTTTCCCGCGCGTACGGTCGTGTGGACGGCCGGGGTCAAACCGCACCCCGTCCTCGCGGCCACCGACCTGCCGCTGACCGGGCGGGGGCGGCTGAAGTGCACCGCCGAGCTGGCCGTGGACGGGGCCGCGCACGCGTGGGCCGCGGGGGACGCCGCCGCCGTCCCCGACGTCACCGCGCGGGAGCCGGGGCGGGAGTGCGCGTCCAACGCGCAGCACGCGCTCCGCCAGGCGCGGGTCCTCGGGGACAACGTCGTCCACTCCCTGCGGGGTGAACCGCTGGAGACGTACGCCTACAGGCACGCCGGTTCCGTCGCCTCCCTCGGGCTGCACAAGGGGGTCGCCCAGGTGTACGGACGCAGGCTCAAGGGCTATCCCGCCTGGTTCATGCACCGGACCTATCACCTCAGCCGGATTCCGACCTTCAACCGGAAGGCCCGGGTCGCCGCCGAGTGGACGCTCGCCGGGCTCTTCAAACGGGAGATCGTCTCGCTCGGTTCACTCGAACACCCCCGGGCGGAGTTCGAACTGGCGGCCGGTGGAAAGCCTTCCCAGGGCCCCCCGCACAACCCGAAGGGGTCGTCCTGACCGGACCCAGGAACTCCACCGGCCGGCCCGGCGTCTGACGGATGCCGGCCCGGTCGGCACCCTGCCAGACTGGTCCACCACCGCGGGCGGGCCCCCACCCACCCCGGTGCGGCCCCCGGGGCCCCGGCCGGTCCCGGTTTCCGGCCGCCGACAACTACACGAGGCAAGGATTCGTGAACTTCACGCGCTGGAGCGCCCGGCTCCCCGGAACGCAGCGCCGCGCCGCAGCGCGGAACGAGCAGGCGGTCTCCCCGGACCGGCGGGGAGAGGGCTCCGTGCCCGGGGCCCGTGCCGAACAACTCACCGACGACGTGCGGCCCGTGCCCGCCGTGGACGAGCTCGGGGTGCGGGAGGTCCTGGACCGCGTCCCCTCCCTCGTCGCCCTGGTCCACGGCCCCGACCACCGCATCGCCTACGTCAACGACGCCTACGCGGCGGCCTTCGGCGTCCGCCCGATCGGCGCCCCCGCGCGCGGCGCCCTGCCCGAACTGGAAGCACTCGGCCTGCTGCCCCTCCTCGACCAGGTCCTGCGCAGCGGCAAGCCCCGCACGGTGAAGTCCCGCAAGGCCCCCGACGGCCGCTCCTACACCTTCACCTGCACCCCGGTCACCGAGGTCGAGGGCCGTGGCGTGCTGGTCTTCGCCACCGACGTCACCGACCACGCCGAGGCCGCCGAACGCCTGCGCGCCAGCGAACGCCGCCAGCGCGAGACCGCCGTCACCCTCCAGCGCTCCCTCCTCCCCCAGGAACTGGAGGAGCCCGACGACCTGCGCGTCGCCGCCACCTACCACCCCGGCGGCACCGAGGCCGCCGTCGGCGGCGACTGGTACGACGTGATCACCCTGGGCGGCGGCCGCACCGCCCTCGTCATCGGCGACGTCATGGGACGCGGGGTGCGCGCGGCGGCGGTCATGGGGCAGCTCCGCACGGCCGTACGGGCCTACGCGCGCCTCGACCTCCCCCCGCACGAGGTGCTCCAGCTGCTCGACGGCCTCGCCATGGAGATCGACGCCAACCAGATCGCCACCTGTGTCTACGCCATCCACGACCCCAACGAGGGCCGCCTGGTGTACGCCTCCGCCGGCCACCTGCCCATCCTGGTCCGCGACGAGAACGGCACCGTCCGGCGCGCCGACGAACCGACCGGCCCCCCGCTCGGCACCGGCGGCTGGATGCACGCGTCCGGCTCCGTCCCCCTCGGCCCCGGCTCCACCGCCGTCCTCTACACGGACGGCCTGGTCGAGCGGAGGAACGAGGACCTGGACGAGGGCATCGCCGCCCTGGAGCGCGCCCTCGCCGGAGCCACCGGCAGCCCCCAGGTCGTCTGCGACCGCCTGGTCCGCTCGGCCGGGGTGACCCCGGACCACGACGACGACGTCGCCGTGCTGGTCCTCCAGCACCCCGCCCGCAAGGGCGCGGAGAGCGAGCTCTTCCGCAACGCCGCGCTGGAACTGCTCGGCGGGGTCGAGGCGGCCCCACGCGCGCGTGCCTTCGCCTCCGGCGTGCTGACCAGCTGGCGCTTCCCCGCCGAGCTGCACGACCTGGGTGTCCTGGCCACCAGCGAACTGGTCGCCAACTCGCTCCAGCACGGCACCCCGCCCATGCGGCTGCGGCTGCGCCGCACCGACCGCCGCCTGATCATCGAGGTCACCGACGGCGACGACCACCTGCCGAGGCGCCGCCGCGCGGAACCCGGCGACGAGTCCGGCCGGGGTATCGCCATCGTCGCGACGATCGCCTCCGGCTGGGGCAGCAGACGTACCCCGGGGGGCGGCAAGGCGGTCTGGTGCGAGTTCCTCCTGCCGAAGACGCCCGGCTCGTAGCAGAGCCGGGCGTACGGACGCGGGGCAGGGCGTGTGGCTCAGGCGTGCGCCGGAGCCTGCCCCGCTGCCGCGCCTCCCTGCACCACCACACGGCTCCGCGCCGCCGACGGCTGGTTCTGCACATCCGTGAGCTGCCGCCCGAGCCGCACCGCCAGCACCGTGATGCCCAGCGAGAACAGCAGGAAGACCACGACGTACGGCGCGTGCAGCGAGGCGCCCATCGGCCCGCCCACCGCCGGGCCCACGGCCAGCGCGAGCTGCTTCACCAGGGCGAACGCCGAGTTGTACTGCCCCGCCATCCCGGCCGGCGCGAGATCGGCGACCAGCGGTGCGAGCGTCGGCGACAGCATCGCCTCACCGAGCCCGAACAGCGCGTACGTCGAGATGAACGCGGCGGTCGCCATCGTCCGGCTCCCGTCGCCCAGCCCCGCGTACCCGGCCACGGCCCACGCCACGGCCCAGATCAGCCCCACGGACGCGATCACGCGCGAGCGCCTGCGCCGCTCGACGAACCGCAGCACCGCGAACTGCGCGACCACGATCACCAGGGTGTTCGCGGCCAGGGCCGTCCCCAGCGCGGAAGTGGAGATCCCGGCGGCCTCGACGCCGTACGCGCTCAGCCCCGACTCGAACTGTCCGTAGCAGGCGAAGAACAGCACGAAGCCCAGCACGCACAGCTGCACCATGGCCCGGTTGCCCAGCAACTGCTTCCAGCTGCCCCGGGCCGACTGCGCCGGAGCGCCCTCGATGCGCGGCGCGCGCGGCATCCGCGCCGTCGCCATCACCACGACCAGCAGCAGGAACATCGCCGCCTCGATCGCGAAGAGGAGGACGAAGGAGCTCGCTTCCGTGGGATCCACGAGGTGACCGCCGATGAGACCGCCGACGCCGAGCCCGAGGTTCTGCAGGAAGAACTGCATGGCGAACGCTCGCGACCGGTTCTCCGCGGTCGAGCAGTCCACGATCATCGTCGCGAGCGCCGGCTGCATCACCGCCTGCCCGGCGCCCAGCGCCGCCGCCGACAGCAGCACGGTCGCCGCACCACTCGACAGGCCCAGGCTCAGCGCCCCGACCGCGGCCGTGACCAGGGAGACGAGCAGCACCGGCAGCGGGCCGCGCCGGACGATCGCCCGTCCGGCGAACGGCAGCACGATCAGTGCGGCCACGGCGAAGACGGCGAGTACGAGACCCGCCGTCATGGCCCCCAGCCCTCGCACCTGCGCCACGTAGACGTACAGGTACGGGACCGTGAAGCCCAGCCCGAACGCGCTGAGTGCGTTGCCCACGTGGATCCGGCGCATCGCCGCGCCCCTCGCCCTGGTCACGTTCACCTCTCTCAAGTAGTTAAGAGTGAAGAGTTAGAAGCTAAAGTTCGATGCTAAAGACTACACAGAGAAGGACTTCAAGGCAAAGAGGGGGCGTGCCATACTGCGGCCATGGGCGACACCTCCGGCCTCGGCGAGCCGACACTCGAAGAGCAGATCGCCGCGTACCAGCGCGAATTCCAGGACCTCGACCCCCAGGTCGAGAAGATCGTCAGCGCGCTGTCCCGCCTGAACCGCCGCATGAACGTCGCCTACGGCCGGCAGACCGCCGAGCTCGGCATCACCAACGCCGACTGGGAGGTCCTCAAGGCCCTCGTCCTCTCCGGCGCCCCGTACCGGATGGGCCCCGGCGACCTCGCCAAGCGCCTCGGGCTGACTCCGGCCGCCATGACCCACCGGATCGACCGCATGGTCGCCGAAGGGCTGGCCAACAGGGAGCGGGACGAGACCAACCGGGTCCGCGTGATCGTGGAGCTGACCTCCGCCGGCCGCGAGAAGTGGCTCGAGGCGATGCGTCTGGCCACCGTCTTCGAGGAGGACCTCCTCCAGGACCTCGACCCGGACGAGCGGGCGACGCTGGGCGAGGTCCTCACCCGCCTGCTGCGCCGGGTGGAACACGCCCAGCCGGACGCCGGCGGGCGCCTCAGCGACCTGGACTGAAAGATCTTGGCCAGGGACGCTTGACAGCCCCCTTGCCGATCCGTAGGGTTCTTCGGGTTGCCACGGGGCCGTAACGGTTCTTCGGCAGCACCTTCCGCCGCGACTGCGGCACTCAAAACCTCAGCACGACCTCCCAGCGGGAATGATTTCGGCGTGCCCGAATTCAATTCCAATCCTCGATTTGAGGAACACCGAGAGAGTCCGCTAGGGTTTGAGACGTCGGAACGGCCCAACAGCCGCGAAGACAACCCACTCTGACTGGGAATCAGGCCCGAAAGGATCTGATAGAGTCGGAACCGCCGGAAAGGGAAACGCGGAAGCGGGAACCCG
>NZ_JBIAZD010000039.1:0-19006 GCF_042898795.1 Streptomyces sp. NPDC000348 | reverse complement strand
GGATATTTACGGGGTGCTGCCATGGTGCTGGTGGTTCTCCTTCGCCAGGACCGTAACCCTGGCATCAGGGACTCCACAAATCTCAGTACAGCTCAACCTGAACCGAGGCACCGGTTTGCCTCATCCCTGTGAGAGCCGCACCTTGTGCTCGCGCTGAACCGGCAACAACCACGCACCGCCCCGGCAAGTGGAGTATGCGCAGTGGCTGCCCTGCCAGGACCGCCTTACCTTCATGCTGTCCAGGCCGGAGGTCCGAGCATGACTACGTCAACACCTGAGCGAACTCCGCCGCGCGGCGGCCATCCCGAGCCGCGGCTGAAGGACCGATTCTGGAAGTTTTTCTGGCCCCAGCGGAATGAAACCAAGGCGTCGGTCGAGGATTGCGGCGAGGGAGAAAGGAGCGACTACAACAACCTCGGCACAGTCGTGGATGCGGCGTACACGGCGACGGTCGACCGGCTGACCGAACAGCGAGCCCGGCTTGAGGACCTCCGGAAGCGGGCCTCAGCCTTGCTCGCGGTCGCAGCGGCACTCGCCACCTTCGCCACCAGCATGGGGGTTGAGGAACATCGGAACGAAAACCGGCGCTAAGCCTCGATCGCTGCTGGTGGGCGGCTGACGGCCCGTCGGTACCGGTCGGTCTGTGAAGTCGTTCTACAGATAGGCCAACGGGGAGGATCGGAACGGCCAGTAGCGGGAGCGGTCAGCCAGCCGCGAGCTGATTCGGGACGCGGCCGCCCGCCCGGAGTTCCTGCAGGTCCGGGATGTAGTTGTAGAGGGTGCCGGGGCTGACGCCGAGGAGCTTGGCGATCGAGGTGATCGAGTTCTCGGAGTTGGGGAGCAGGTCGCGGGCGGCGCGGATGATCTCAGGAGTGGCGACGGTGGGCCAGCCGCCGACCCGACCGCGGGCGGCGTTTAGGCCCTCGCGGGTGCCGGAGACGATCAGCTCGCGGATGAACTCGGCGAGCGCGGCGAAGACGTGGAAGACGAGCCGGCCGCCGGGGGTGGTGGTGTCGAGGCGCTCGTGCAGCGAACAGAAGCCGATCTCCCGACGCCGGAGCTCGCCGACCATGTTGACCAGGTCCTTGAGGGAGCGGCCGTAGCGGTCCAGCGCGGGCACCACCAGAGTGTTGCCAAGCCGCTGGAACGCGGTCGCGTTAGGCGGGCAGCGCCAATCGATGGTGGGAGGCCCCACTCACGGGCCCGTACCGGATACCGGCGCCCGCAAAGCGGTCACTGGTCCTGGCTCACCTGCGCGAGGCGTACCTCCTCTGCATCGAGTTGTTCCTGCACCCGCAGCAGAACGGCGTCGTCGATGCGGTGCCCATCGCGCAAGGCGATGACGGCGGAGCGCTTGTGTTCCAGGAGCGCCAGGCGTAGGGAGGTCTCCTGTCGGCGGCGTCGCAGGAGAGGTTCGGACTCCGGGTCACTCGCGGCGCCGGCGGCGTGCACTGCACTCAGGTGTGTTTCGTACTCGGCTTTCAGCCTCTCGGTGATCTCGGCATCGGTACCGAAGTCGGCCGCCGTCGCCGGGAGTGTGTCCAAAGCGGCCTGGGCGGCTGTGGTCCGGGCGAGGGCGAGCTCCTGCTCGGAGTCCGTGTCCTGGGGCAGCCGTGCCCAGCGGGCGACGGCCGGAAGTACCAGGCTCTGCAGTACGAGGGTGGCGACGACGACACCGGCGGTGACGAAGACGATCGTGTCGCGGTCCGGAAACGGCGCGCCAGAGTCGAGCGTGTACGGCACGGACAGGGCCAGGGAGACGGCTCCGCGGAAGCCGGCCAGAGCGCTGACAGTCCGAGCCCGGTGGCTCATCCGGCGTCCTCGCTGCTGCGGACGCCGGTCCAGCGCCCTGATGGTGTACACCGTGGTGAACAGGAACAGGAAGCGAACGATGACCAGCGCACACGCCACCGCCACCACCATCACCAAGGCCTCGGTCAGGGCGGTGCCGGACAGGGCGCGGACCGCCGCTTGCGCTTCGAGCCCGACCAGGATGAACAGGGCGCCGTTCAGGAGGTACATCGCCAGCGACCAGAAAGCCTCTGTCTGCCGTCGGGCCGCGGCCCGGCCTGGCTCATGATCAGTCCGCACACCACCACCGCGAGCACGCCTGACGCCTCGATCTGCTCGGCCACCAGGTAGGCGCTGAACGGGATCAGGATGATGGTCAGGTTGTCCAGCAGCGTGTCGCCGAGTTGGCGCACCCAGCGCCGCAGCTGGATGCCGAGCCACGCGACCACCGCCCCGGCCGCGAGGCCACCACCGTAGGACAGCGCCACCAGGCCGCTCACGTGGGCCACGCTGAGGTGCTCGGAGCCGACGGTGACGCCGACCGCGAGGCTGTAGACGACCAGTGCGGTGCCGTCGTTGATGAGAGATTCGGCGCGCAGCAGTGTGACGTTGCGCTGGGGCAGCAGCCGGGACACGACGCTGACGGCGGTGGCATCGGTCGGCGCCACGGCGGCGCCGAGCACCCAGGCCGGGCCCCACGGCAGACCGAGTGCGTGGGCGAGCGCGGCCACGGCCCAGACGGTGACGGCGACCAGAAGCGTGCCGGTCAGCACGATGCCGCGCAGGTCCCGACGGATCGCACGCAGCGAGGTGGTCACGCTCTCCCAGTACAGCAGCACCGGCAGGAAGACGAGCAGCAGCACATCCGGCGGCAGTTCCGTCTCACGCAGGGCGGGCACGAAGCCGAGGGCGACGCCGGCGGCCAGTTGCAGGACGGGTGCAGCCACCCGGAGCCGGTGGGCGAGGGCCCCGCTGACGAGCAGGGCGCACCCGAGGACCACGATGAACTCGAGCGCGGCCATCAGGCTTCCTCCCAGGGATGGGTCGGGCGAGCGGTGACGGGCAGTCGGCGTTCCTATAGCGCGCCCCTTTGTTGTGCTCCGGAGAGTCATGCTCACACGCGGTACGGCCCGCGCCGTTCGTCGGCGTCCGCGCCGATAGCGAGCGCGGCTGTGCAGCGCCACCAGAAGAGGGGCGCACCACTGGCCGTTGTCAGTCCAGCCCGGCAGATGCGGCGTCAACCGCAGGGACACTGGGCGTGTCGCACCAGCAGCCGCCACGGGAAGACGATCGTGACGAGGGCCGGACCCACTTCACAGCCCGAGGAGTCACCATGCCCACCCCCGACGCAACGGCCATCGCGGATCTGCGGGAGGCCCACCGCGCCTACCTTGACGCCATGCTCGAAGGGGACACCGCAACTCTCGGCGACCTGCTCGCAGGAGATTTCACTCTCACCCACATGACGGGATACGTGCAGCCGAAGGCGGAGTGGCTGGCGCAGATGCGGCAGGGGCGGTTCGTCTACCACTCCATCGAGGAGAAGGACACAGCCCTCGACGTCGATGACGACGGCACGGCCCGCCTGACGGTTCGGACCGTGACCGACGCCACCGTGTACGGCACCCGCGCAGGCTGGCGTCTGCGCCTGGCCACCGACTACGTCCGTCATGGCGACGTATGGGTCGCCCGGCGGACTGTCGCCACCACCTGGTGAACCGGGCCGCCGGCTCGGGTCTGGCCCGGGCTCGACGGCCCGCTCATGGTGAGCCCCGCGTAGTGAGACCTGTCCCGGCGACCGGGGGAGCGGGTTACGGCTGGCTGATTATGAGGAGTGACTTGATCGCGCGGCGCTCGTCCATGGCGGCGTAGGCGTCGGCGATGTGGTCGAGATCGGTGGAGTAGTCGAAGACGAGGCCGGGGTTGATCGTTCCGTCCAGGACGTGCTGCAGCAGCTCGGGGATGTAGTGGTGGGCGGGGGCGACGCCGCCCTTGATGCCGACGTTCTTCCAGAAGAGGGTCTTGTACTCGAACTTCTCGTAGAGGGGGACGCCTACGGCGCCGATCATGCCTCCGGCGCGGACGATCCCGGCGGCCGTCTCGATGGACTGGTCGGTGCCGACGCATTCGAGCGCGGCGTCGACGCCGGCGCCGTCGGTGAGGCCGAGGACGGCCGTGACGGCGTCGTCCCCGCGTTCGGCGACGATGTCGGTGGCGCCGAACTCCTTCGCGAGGGACTGCCGGTCGGCGTGACGGCTGAGGGCGATGATGCGGCCGGCGCCGAGGAGCTTGGCGGCCAGTACGGCGGAGAGGCCGACGGCGCCGTCGCCGACGACGGCGACGGTGTCGCCCTGCTTCACGCCCGCGCTCACGGCGGCGTGGTAGCCGGTGCACATGACGTCGGAGAGTGCGGTGAAGGAGGCGAGCTGGGCGTCGGTGAACCCGTCAGCCGGTGCGGGGACCTTCACGAGGGTCGCGTCGGCGTAGGGCGCGCGGACCTTCTCACCCTGGCCGCCGTCACTGTCGCCGTCGCCGAAGGCCCCTCCGTGCTCGCAGTTGGATTCGAAGCCGGCCTGGCAGGCGGGGCAGGTGCCGTCGTTGTAGGTGAAGGGGGCGATGACGAAGTCGCCGACCGCCAGGTCCTTCACGTCCTCGCCCACCGCTTCGATGACACCGACATACTCGTGGCCGATGCTGCCCACCTTGTGGGGGTTGATGCCGCGGTAATACCAGAGGTCGGATCCGCAGACGCAGCCGCGCACGACGCGGACGACGGCGTCGGTCGGCTGCTCGATGGTGGGGTCAGGGCGCTGGCCGAGCTCGATGTGCTTCTCGCCTCGGAAGATGGCTGCCTTCATGGCTTTCTCCTCAAATGTCAGAGTTCGGGTGTCAGCGGGGTGTGGGCGTGACGTCGCAGGTCAGCGCGGACTCGCTCGGGTTCTGCCTGCGGTCGTGGGCCGGGCCGGTCGCGGGCTCCGTCCAGGTCGCCCAGCCGGTCGGGTTCGGCAGCATGGAACGCGCCCGGCCAGTCGGTGAGGGCCGGGCCGTCGGCCGAGAAGACCTCCACCGTCCTGCCCCTCGCCGACTCGGTCAGCAGGGCCTGGACGATCGTCTCGGCGACGTGGTCGCGGCGGACCGGTCCGTACTCGGTCTGGTCGCCCTGGCGCAGGTCAACCTGCTGGTGGGAGCTGCTGCCGGCGTCGAACCAGCCGGGCCGGACGATCGTGTAGGGCAGGCCGCTGGCCCGCAGGAGGCGCTCACCGCGACGCTTCCACTCCAGCAGCTCCCGCGACTGCCCGCCGCTGGCCGTGACCCCGATCGAACTCATCAGCACCACGGGCAGCCGATGTCCGTCCAGGGCGTCGAGTACCGCGGGGACGGCGCCGTAGTCGACCGCGGCGTAGTCGCCGGAGCCGTAGGGCGCACCATGGGTCATCACGACGGCGTCGACGCCGTCAACGGCGGCGCGCACGGCCGCCGGGTCGGCCAGCTCGCCTGCCACCACCTCGACACCAGCGGGCAGCGACCGCTGGGCGCGGGCGGGGTCGCGGGTGAGCACGCGCGGCAGGCGGCCCAGCTCCAGCAGGCGGGCGGCGACGAGGCGGCCGATACTGCCCGTCCCGCCGATGATCAGGACGCGGTTCATGTCCGCCGGGGCTGGCTGTGTCATGCCGTCAGCCCCTTGAAGGTCGAGCCGTCGATCACGAACCGGTAGCGGACGTCGGAGGCGTTGATCCGCTCGTAGGCGGTGTTGATGTCCTTCGCGCCGATCAGCTCGATGTCGGCGGTGACCTTGTGCTCGGCTGCGAAGTCGAGCATCTCCTGCGTTTCGGCGATGCCGCCGAACAGGGAGCCGGCGTAGGAGCGCCCGTTCTGCAGTAGGGGGAAGACGTCCAGTGGCATCGGCTGCGTGGTGACGCCGACGCTGATCATGGTGCCGTGCAGGCGCAGCATGCCGAGGTAGTCCGCCAGTGAGACCGGCGCGCTGACGGTGTTGAGGATGAGGTCGAAGGTGTTGGCCAGTTCGGTGAAGGCGGTGCCGTCACCGGTCGCGGCGTAGTGGTCGGCGCCGAGGGCCGCGGCGGCTTCGCGCTTGCTGTCCGAGCGGGACAGCACGGTGACCTCGGCACCCATGGCCTTGGCCATCTTCACGCCGAGGTGGCCCAGGCCGCCGAGGCCGACGACCGCGACCTTGGTGCCGGGCCCGGCGGCGAACCGCTTGAGCGGCGCGTAGACGGTGATGCCCGCGCACAGCAGCGGCGCCGCGGCGGCCGCATCGAGGGTCTCGGGCACGCGGACGACGAAGTCCTCGGGGGCGACGATCGCCTCGGAGTAGCCGCCCTGGGTGTGGGCGCCGGGCTCGGCGGGGTCGGGGCTGCCGAAGACGAGGGTGTGTCCCTTGAGACAGTACTGCTCCTGTCCGGCCCGGCAGTTGTCGCACTCGCGGCAGGAGTTGGCCATGCAGCCGATGCCGACCAGGTCGCCGACCTGGTGGCGGGTGACGGCGGAGCCGGTTTCGGTGACGCGGCCGACGATCTCGTGCCCAGGGACGAGCGGGCTGACCGGGAGCGGGCCGAAGGAGCCGTCGACGAAGTTCATGTCGGAGTGGCAGATCCCGCAGTACAGGATGTCGATCTGGACGTCGTGGGGGCCGACATCACGGCGCTCGATGGTGACGGGGGCGAGCGGCCGGCTGGCCTCGTGGGCGCCGAAGGCGTTGACGGTGGTGGGCACGGTGGTTCCTTCTTGCAGGTCGTACAGGGGGGAGGGATCAGGCTTCGGGGATGGCGCGCCCGTAGGCGGCGAGGGTGACGTTCTCGGGCTCGGGACCGCCGCGTCGGCCGGTCTCCAGCGCGTCCAGCGCAGCCAGCTCCTCTGCCGAGAGGTCGAAGTCGAAGACGTCGATGTTCTCGGCGATCCGGTGGCGCTTGGTGGACTTGGGGATGACCGAGCGGCCCTGCTGCAGGCCCCAGCGCAGCAGCACCTGCGCGGGGCTCTTGCTGTGCGCTTCGGCGATGGCAGTGACGGCCGGGTCCTGAAGGACGCTGCGGCGGTCCTCGCCGTAGCCGGGGTAGAAGGTGATGCCCCCGATGGGGGACCACGCCTGGTTGAGGATGTGGTGCTGGTCGTCGAAGTCGAGCACTTCGCGCTGCTGGAAGTAGGGGTGGATCTCCAGCTGGTTGACCGCCGGCACGACGGACGTCGCATCGAGCAGCGCGGTGAGGTGGTCGACCATGAAGTTGCTGACGCCGATCGCGCGGACCGTGCCGTCGGCCAGGAGCTTCTCCAGGACGCGGTAGGCGTCGAGGGTCTTGCCGAACTCGGACGGCAGCGCCTGGTGCAGGATCAGCAGGTCGATCTGGTCGACGCCGAGCTTGGCGGCGCTCTTGTCGAAGCCGTGCAGAGTCTCCTCAAAGCCGTAGTCGCTGATCCAGATCTTGGTCTCGATGAAGATCTCGTCGCGCGGCACCCCGGAGTCACGGATGGCCTGGCCGACCTCGCGCTCGTTGCCGTAGGCGGCGGCGGTGTCGATGTGCCGGTAGCCCAGCTTCAGCGCGGCCGTGACCGCGGCGATCGTCTCGTCGGGCGGGGTCTGGAAGACACCGAGGCCAAGAGCGGGCATCTCGACGCCGTTGTTGAGGGTGAGGGTCTGCATCACGTAGTCCTTTACTTGCGGGACGCCCGGGCGGGCACGATCAGGGTGAGGACGGCGACGACGGCCAGGGCGAGCAGCACCGCGGAGCCCGTCAGCGCGGTGCCGGAGCGCGCCGCGATGTCGACGGCCGCGTGCTGGGTGGAGACGGTGGCGGCCACGGCCGTCAGGATGCTCAGGGCCAGTGCGCTGCCGATCTGGTGCACGGTGTTGACCAGGCCCGAGCCGGCGCCTGCGTCCTCGGGGGCGACGCCGTCGACGCCGCTGGAGGTCATCGGGGCCAGTGCCAGGCCCTGGCCGGCGCCGATGATCACCATGGGCAGGGCCACTCCGGTCAGGTAGGGGGTGTGCAGGTCCAGGCGGCTCAGCCAGGCCATGCCCACAGTCGTCAGCACGACTCCCGCGGCGAGTACCCGGGGCCTGCCGAACCTCTCCAGCAGCCGGGGCACGCGGATGGCGAAGACGAAGTTGACCAGCGTCATCGGCAGGAAGGCCAGGCCGGCCTGCAGCGGCGTCCAGTGGTAGACGCTCTGCACGAACTGCGCGGTGAAGAAGAAGAACCCCATCATCGCGCCCATGTAGAGCATCCGGGTGACGTAGGCGCCGGACCGCTCGCGGCTCGCGAACAGCCGCAGCGGCACGATCGGCTGCGCGGCCCGCCGCTCCACCCCGACGAACAAGGCCAGCAGCACTGCGCCCGCTGCAAGGGGGAGCCAGGTGGCCGGTGCCGTCCAGCCGTGGTCGGCCGCGTCGACGATGCCCAGCACCAGCGCGGTCGAGCCCAGCGTGACCAGCAGCGCCCCGGCCACGTCGAACCGACCGCCGCGACGCTCGGTCTCGGGCAGGAACCGCACCGCCAGCACCATCATCACGATGCCGATGGGCACGTTCAGGAAGAACCCGGCCCGCCACGAGATCAGGTCCGCGACCAGGCCACCGACGACCAGCCCGAACGCCGCGCCGAGGCCGGCCACGGCGCTGTAGGCGGCCATGGCCCGGTTGCGGGCCTTGCCCTCCGCGAAACTGCGCGTGAGCAGGGAGAGCGCGGACGGGGCGAGAACGGCGGCGCCCACGCCCTGCAACGCCCGGGCCGCGATCAGCCACCAGGCGCTCTGGGCGGCGCCCACCAGCAGCGATGCCAGCGAGAAGACCACCAGCGAGTACAGGAAGACCTTGCGGTGGCCGAAGAGATCACCGGCGCGAGCTCCCAGGAGCAGCAGCCCGCCGAAGACCAGCACGTAGACGTTGGTGATCCACGACAGGCCCGTCTCGGAGAAGCCCATGTCGGAGCGGATCTGCGGCAGCCCGGTGAACACGATCGAGTTGTCCAGGATGACCATGAAGTAGCTGACGCAGATGATCGCCAGGATCAGCGTCGAACGGGTCGGGCCCCCGGCCCGACGGCGCGGGGCGGTGGCGCTCGGCCCGCCCGGACGGCTCGCGTCGGCGACTGGCCCGGCGGGAGCGGCGCCGGTGTCGTGGGTGGCTGCTGTGCGCACGGTCTTCCTCGCGTCGATCGGGAGTGCGGCCCGATCCTGGGCCGCCCATCTGTGGCTTCTCCCAGGTAACGGCACCTTGAGGGGGCAGTGGGAGTCACTGCTCTTCCAGGTACTGGCAGTACCTCGCAGGCCCCTCCAGGCCGACCTACCGTGGAGGAGCCGGCACACCGAGCAGACCGACCGGGAAGAGTGCGCCGTGCCCCTCGACTCGAGGTCAGATCCGGCCCGGCGGCCGACGCCACCAGCCCGGTCCCAGCCGGGCACCCACACCAGGAAATGAGCATGACCGACCACCCCAAGAAGGACGTGGCCGCCGAGGTGCGGGAGTTCCTCAGCACCCGGCGGGCCAGGATCACCCCCGAGCAGGCCGGGCTGCCGGTCTACGGCGGAAACCGCCGTGTCCCAGGGCTGCGGCGCGAAGAGGTCGCCCTGCTGGCCGGCATGAGCGTGGACTACTACGTCCGCCTGGAGCGCGGCAACCTCGCCGGCGCCTCGGACTCGGTCCTCGAAGCCCTCGCGCACGCCCTGCAGCTCAACGAGGCCGAACGCACCCACCTCTACGACCTCGCCCGCGCATCGACTCCCGCCGGGCGGCGGCCCACCGCGACGTCCTCCCGGGTACGGCCCACGATCCTGCGGCTGCTCGACTCGATGACCGGCGTCCCCGCCTTCGTGCGCAACGCCCGCTTCGACACCGTGGCCGCCAACGCCCTGGGCCGGGCGCTGTACGCACCGCTGTTCGACTCACCACTGTTCGCGCAGCGCGGGCCGGTCAACAGCGCCCGCTTCCTGTTCCTCGACCCCGCAGCCCAAGACTTCTGGGTCGACTGGGACAAGGGCGCCGACGACGCGGTCGCCTTCCTGCGCACCGAAACCGGCCGCGCGCCGCACGACAAGGCGCTGACGGACCTGATCGGCGAGCTGACGGCCAAGAGCGACGAGTTCGCCCGCCGCTGGGCCCGCCACGATGTGAAGTTCCACCGGTCCGGAGTGAAGAGGTTCCGTCACCCGCTGGTCGGCGCCCTCGCCCTGCCCTACGAAGCCATGGACCTGCCGTCCGACCCCGGCCTGCGCCTCAACTTCTACACACCCGAGCCGGACTCCCCCGAACAGCAGGCCCTGAACCTGCTCGCGAGCTGGACAACCACCGGCACGGTCGTGTCCTCCGCAAACGACTGACCCCCACACACACGAAAGAGGAGAACCACTCCATGCAGTACCGACCGCTCGGCCGTACCGGCGTCCAGGTCAGCCCGCTGTGCCTGGGCTCGATGATGTTCGGCCCCTGGGGCAACGAGGACGAGACCGACTCCATCCGGATCATCCACCGCGCCCTCGACGCGGGCGTCAACTTCGTCGACACCGCGGACGTCTACTCCGCTGGCGTATCGGAGGAGATCGTCGGCAAGGCGCTGAAGGACCGTCGCGAGGACGTCTTCCTGGCCACCAAGTTTTTCATGCCCATGGACCCCGACGACCCCAACCAGCGGGGCGGTTCGCGCCGTTGGATCATCCGCGCGGTCGAAAACTCCCTGCGGCGGCTCGGCACCGACCACATCGACCTCTACCAGGTCCACCGGCCCAGCCCCGACACAGACGTCTCCGAGACCCTCGGCGCCCTCACCGACCTCGTCCACCAGGGCAAGGTCCGCTACATCGGCTCCTCGTCCTACTCCGGCTCGCAGATCGTCGAAGCCCAGTGGACCTCGCGCGAGCGAAACCTTGAGCGCTTCGTCACCGAGCAGCCGCCCTACTCGATCCTGGTCCGCGGCATCGAGGAAGACGTGCTGCCCACCGTGCGCCGCCACGGCATGGGCACCCTCACCTACAGCCCGCTCTCCGGCGGCTGGCTCTCGGGCCGCTACCGCAAGAACGCCACCGAGGGACCCGCCTCGTCCGCCCGCCCCCAGGCCCGCTTCGACATGAACACCCCCGCCAACCAGCGCAAGCTCGACGCCGTCGAACAACTCGCCGTCCTGGCGGAGAAGGCAGGCCTGACCCTGATCGAGCTGGCCGTGGCCTTCGTCATCAACCACCCCGGCGTCACCTCGACGATCATCGGACCGCGCACCATGGAACAGCTGGAGGCATTCCTTCCCGCCGCCGACATCACCCTCTCCTCCGACGTACTCGACGCCATCGACGAGATCGTCGCCCCGGGCGTCACCGTCAACCCGGTCGATAACAGTTACGGAGACTTCGAGCTGCAGGCCGACCAGCGACGGCGCTGACATCAGCCGACTCCACCCGTCACAGCCAGCCGAGCGACCGCGTCATAACCGGCCGCATCTTCGACCTCAACCTGCCCCTCGACCAGGCCGCCAAGGGCCACCAGGCCATGGACGAGCGCCGCGCCCATCAAGACCCTCCTCCGCCCCTGACCGACCTGACAGCCAAGGGGCGTCCTTCTCGGCTAGCGCCCGCCGGTCTCCGCGTCTTCGACCGACGGTTCGCGCAGCGGGCGCCGCCCGGCATCGGCCGGGCGGAAGAAGGCATAGCGGCCGAGGAAGTTGATGTGGTCAAACTGGAGCGGAGACAGGCGGGCCAGCAGGTCGTCAGTAACGGGGAAGCCGTCCGCGGCGAGCTGCTTGGCGGCCCGGTCGAGGTAGAGGCTGTTCCACAGCACCACGGCGTTCAGCGCCAGGCCAAGGGCGCCGAGCTGATCCTCCATCCCTTCGCGGTAGTGCTGGCGCAGTTCGCCGCGCTGGCCGAAGAAGATCCGCCGGGCGAGGCGGTGGCGGGCCTCGGTGATGTTGAGCTGCTTGCCGATCATGCGGCGGTAGCCGTCGTCAGAGATGAACTGCAGCAGGTGCAGGGTTTTGAAGATCCGGCCGTAGTGGGCGAAGGCGTCGCCCAGGCCGGTGGGGCGGCCGTCGCGGGAGAGCATGCGGATCAGGTCGTGGCCGCGGACCTCGCCGAGCATCAGGGAGCCGGCCACGCGCAGCATGTCGCCCCAGTGCGCGCGGATGCGGTCCAGGCGCACGGTGTGGCGGGAGACGTTCTGCAGCGGCCCGTAGTCGGCGCTGGCGTGGCTGCGCCACAGGCGGGCATCGGAGATGTCGGCGATCCGCGGGGAGAACTGGTAGCCGCAGATCGCGAACAGGCCGAACACGATGTCGCTGTAGGAGGCGGTGTCGGTGACCACGGTCTCCGGCTTGGGGCCGCCGTCGCGGCCCAGCAGCGCGTCCAAGATGAACAGCGAGTCGCGCAGCGTGCCGGGCACCACCCCGCCCAGGCCCATCACCTGGTCGTTGACCACGTTCAACCAGGTGGCACCCTTCTTGCGCAGCCCGAAGTACAGCGGGCTGTAGCCCGCGTGCAGGGTCTGGACGGGCACGGTGAAGCGCACCCCGTCGGCGGAGGCGACCAGCCCGCGGCCCCAGGCCCGGACGATGTCCACCTTCGTCTGCGCGCCGATCAGCATCCCATTCGCGGCGCTGATCGTCTCGGCCCGCACGTACCCCTGGTCGACCTGGACCAGGCGGGCGCGGGTGAGCGCGGGCACGTTCGGCTTGGCGACGGGGACCAGGCCGACGTTGCAGGCCTCCGCGAGCAGCAGCGCACAGACGCTGACTTCGAAGTCGTCCATGTGCGGATCGGCGCCGGAGATGTGGGTGAACGCGGTGGTCATGCCGGTCAGCTCGGCGACCTCCAGTAGCAGCTCGGGGAAGTCGACCTTGGGCAGCATGCTGTTGGCCAGTTGACGGAAGGCCGGCATCAGGTGCGGCTCCGGGGCCGGGCCGAGGCGGTCCAGCTGCAGCTTGCCGTCCTTCACGCTCACCGCGCTGTTCGTCGGCAGGCCAGCGACGACTTGGTGGTAAGCGCCGTGCAGGGCGGAGGCGAGCTCCGCGAGGTGCGCGGCCGGCTCGGCTTCCAGGCCCAGCGCGGTGAGCACGGTCGGCTGAGCGGTCTCCCAGCGGTCGCCGACCAGCAGCTTGGCGCGCGGGTCGCCCCACCGGTCTCCGTCCCGGGCGAACACGTCGCGGCGGCGAAGCGCCTGGTGCAGGTGCTCCAGGACGCAAAACGAGTACGCCGCCTTCTCCACACACCCCGGCTCCACCTCCGGGTTGGCGAACACCAGGCGCCGCCACGAGCCGGTCACCAACTGCTGGTCCACCTCGGACGCGGCGACCTTGCGGCGGCCGACCAGGTGCGGCAGCTGCTTGAGCGCCTTCACCACCGGCACACCGGCTGCCGCGGCACCGAAGTCCACGGTGTCCACCACCAGCCGGATGAAGCCACGCACCGTGCCGTACCGGGAGGCGAGGGCTGCCCGCCACTCGGCGTCCTCGTCCCCGTCGCCGTCCGGCACGCACTCCGCGATGGTGGCCAGCGCCTCGGCGAGCTTGGCCCGTGGCACCACCTTCTCGATCGCCTCCCAGGCGTCCAGCACCGACACCGCCTCGCCGTCCACCGTCGCCGGGGCAGTGTCCAGCAGCACCTCCACCGCCTTGGCCACCCGACCGGCCGCCTTCTTCAGCTTCGGCAGGGACTTGAGCTTCTCCTCCCGACCGACCCGCTCGGCCCGCGCCAGCAGCCGGCTGCCCATTAGGACGTCGAGCAGGTCCAGGGCGTCGTCCACCGACGCGGTCTCCAGGTGCCGCACCGTGGCCAGCATCGTCGCGATCTTCCGGGTTTCCTCCAGGTCCCGCAGCGTGGGTGCCTTCGAGCCCAGTCCGTACCGCGCCAACGCGGCCAACCTGGAGGCCGGCACCCTGCCGGTGTCCACCAGGCCGGCGCCAAGCGCGCGTACCTCCCGCGCCCGGCCCAGTGACTCGCGCATCGCGGTGCCCGACCCCCGCACCGGTCCAGTCCGCAGCCGCTCCAGCTCCGAGACCCGCTTCCCGTCCGGCACCTTCAGCAGCTCACGCATCGCCTGTCGTAGCTCCTGCGGTACCGCCTCGTCCAGCGTCCGGTACAGCTCGGCCATCTCCTGGGCCCGTGTCTCGGCCACCAGCCGGGTCAGCGTCGAGATCCCCGGCAGCAGCACCCGGTTCTCCACCAGCCACACCACCGCCCGGTCGAACAACGCCCGCGGCCCCTCCACCGACACCCACACCCGCGCCGCCAGGAACCCACGCACTTCCCGCTCGGCCCCGCCGAACTCCCGGTAACCGAACGCGTCCCGGATCTCCCAGGCGTGCTCGTAGCGACTCTGCTTGCGCGCCCCGTACCCGGCCCACACGCCCGGATCGACCCCCAGCTGCTCTGCCGCGAACCCCACCACCACGTCCGGCACCACCGCCAAGTCCTCGGTCGGGAACACCCCAAGCATCCGCACCGAGCCCCACAACACCGCGAAGCCGAGCCGGTTCGCCGGCGCCCGCTTCGAGCGAGCCGCCTCCAGCCCGGCGCTGTCGAGGCGGAAGAACTGCTCCAGGTCACCGGGCGTCGGCTCGGTCGCGAACCTGCCGTAGCGGGAGACCTTTATCTGTATGCGGGCCGGAAGTGTCAGGGACGTCCGCCACGAGGGCCCGGCGAAGTGTCCCATCCTCGTGGCTGACAGTTGGTCGTGACCGATGTCCACGACAGTCGTTACCCCATCCGAGTAGCCAGCGGGTGGGGAGATCGGGATGTACGTGCGTCGGGTCGTGGGGACGGGAGCGCGTCGTGAGACATACACGATCGTGGACGACGGCGGACGGGTGGTCGAGACGGTGGACGATTACCTTGCGTTGTGCACCGACCGGGAGCACTCGCCGAACACGCTGCGGGCACGCGCCTTCGATCTGAAGGCGTGGCTGGTCTTCCTGCATCTTCTGGGCCTCGACCTGCTGACCGCGTCTCCGGAACACGTGGACCAGTTCGCTGGCTGGCTGCGCCGCCCGGTCCAGCCCGGCCGCCTGCGTTCGGCGGACACGGACAGAGGTCCGGCCCGGGAGGCATCGACGGTGAACCGCGCGCTGAACAGCGTCTATATGTTCTACGAGTTCCTTGCCCGCCGGGGTGTCGGCATGGGTGCCCAGCTGGCCCAGCGCCGACCGGCCTCGATCGGTGACCACGAGGGCTTCCTCGCGGGGATCGCCGAGCGGCAGGTCACCGGCAGGCCGACACGGCTGAAGCAGACCAAGCGCCGACCGCCGACGCTGACCAACGCCGAGGCCCAGCAGATCCTGGACGCCTGCGACCGGATCCGGGACCGGCTGCTGATGGCCTTGATGTTCGAGACGGGCTGCCGGATCGGGCAGGCGCTGGGGCTTCGCCACGAGGACATCAACACCGACCGGCGGACGCTCACCCTGCGGCCACGGGAGGACAACGCCAACCGGGCGCGGGGCAAGAGCCGCGATCCGAAGGAGATCCCGGTCCGGTGCACGCTGCTCGACCTCTACACCGACTACCTGTTCGCCGAGTACGGCGAGCTGGACTGCGACTACGTGTTCGTGAACCTGTGGAACGGCGCGGTCGGCACGCCGATGGGGTACTGGGCCGCGATGAGCCTGGTCAAGCGGCTGCGGCGGCGCACGGGCATCGACTTTCACCCACATCAGTTCCGACACACCCACGCGACCGCGCTCCTACGGGCGGGCGTCCGGCTGGAGGTGGCGAGCGAGTTGCTCACGCACGGCTCGGTCCGCACCACGGCCGAGACCTACGGTCACCTCGACGCCGATGACCTCGCCGAGGAGCTCGACCGCGTCGGTTTCCGGAGGTCGTGGTGAGCGTCCACGGCGGCGCGGCCGCCGTTGTCCCGTTCCCCGGAGACCCGCGGGCCAGTGCCCTGCTGAGCCTTGTGCGCACCGAGTTTCGCGTCGAGTGCTTCATGCCGCGCGCTGGACACTTCCTCGCTCCGACCCCGTGCAGGATCAGCACCTGTCTGCGGAAGAACGCCTCGCGGGGCCTGTGCGCCGAGCACGACGTGGCGTGGCGGAAGGCCGGCCGACCGGATCGTGAGGCATGGATGGCGGATCCGGCGAACTGGCCGGCCGGGCTGAGCCTGGACGTGGCTTCATGCCGGGTCGGCGGATGCCCCTACTCGGGTGGCCTGTCTCGCCTGTGTGATCTGCACCTCGCCGACTGGAACGGCCTGCACTCGCGTGGCCGGCGCATCGGCGTCACCGAGTACGCCGCCGCGGCACCGGTCCTCGCTCGCCCGGCCGTGGGGCCGTGCAGCTTCCCCTCCTGCGGCTACGGCATCAGCCGCCACCATCTGTGCGACGGCCATCACTACCGCTGGGCGAAGATCGGCCGACCCTCGCTGGCGGAGTTCCCCGCCGAGCTGGAGCGGCGCAACATCCCCCAGTTCTCCGTCGCAGGACTGCCGCCGCTGGCCGCGCTGGAGTTCCAGTACCTGCTTCAGATCCGCACCGACCAGCGCCGCTCGAAGGTGATCCCCAGCGCCTGGGTCCGCGCGGTGAACACCGTCATCGCCGAAGGCGTCACCTCCGTGCGCGACCGCACGGCCCAGTACTGGGGCCAGCTGTCGCCCAACCACACCACCGTCCCCCAGCTCTTCACAGACCTGCTGGAGGCTCTCGGCGACCTCGACGGCCCCGCCGAGGAGTGGGACAGGGATGTGTGGCGCCCGGACCGGCTCGGCTTCAGCATCGAGGAGCGGCAGCGGGTTGCCCCGATGGACTTCACCGGTATCACCCAGCCCTGGCTGCGGGAGACAGTCAAGCGCTACCTGCGGCTGCGGCTCGCACGGACGGAACTACGGACGGCCGCGCGCAATCTCAACGACTTCGTGATGTTCTCCCGGTTCATCGCGGAAGCCCGCCCCGACCAGCAGGACGACCCGGCCGTCCTGGACCGGCCGTTGCTGGAGTCCTACATCGGCTGGGTCGGCCGCAGGACCGTGGAGAAGAAGGGCGCGTACTTCGGTCAGCCACTGACCCCGAGCAGCCGCAGCCGCCTGCTGTCAGTGGTGGCTACGCTGCTGGAAACGTGGCGCCGCTACCACTGGCAGCCCGTGCTGCCGCCCGACGCCCGCATCCACAAAGACGAGTACCCGCGGCCTCGTGGGCTGAAGGCGAACTTCATCGACGAGCACCTGATGGAGCAGATCGAGTCCGAGGAGAACCTGGCCCTGCTCGATCCGGAGACGCGTGCCCTGGTGCTGATCTGCCGGGACGAGGGCCTGCGCATCAGCGAAGCGCTGATCCTGAAGACCGACTGCCTGAAGAAGACGCCGTCCGGCCGCTGGGCCCTGGTCCACTACAAGAGCAAGGACAAGAGCTTCCGGGCCATCCCCGCCTCGCGAGCCGTGGTGGACGCAGTCCGCGAGCAGCACGCCCGTGTCCGGGAACGGTTCGGCGACGCCTGCCAGTGGTTGTTCCCGAAGGCCAGCGGCAACCCGGACGGGAAATACCCGATGCCCTACGGCACGATCGACACCCGCTTCGACGCCTGGCTGAAGCGCATCAAGCTCATCGACTCCAACGGCGACCCCGCGACCGTCAACTGGCATCAGTTCCGGCACACGCTGGGCACACGCATGGCGAATGCGGGAGTGTCCGGACGAACCATCCGCGAGATCCTGGGCCATACCTCCTGGGCGATGCAGGAGCACTACTCGCGCATCGCGGACGAGACCCTTCGCCGCGAGTACGAGGAGAAGTACGAGGTGCGCTTCAACCTCAAGGGCGAAGCCGTCAAGGTCCGCCGCGATGCCGACTTGTCCGCCGTCGAGTGGCTCGCCGAGAAGATCGGCCGCCGCCTCCACGCGGTGGCCGGCGGCTGGTGCGGACGGCACATCTCGCGCCCCTGCCCGAAGACCGCGGCTGACGGCTGCTACTTCTGCCAGGACTTCCAAAGCGATCGGCAGTTCCTGCCGATCCACCGCGACACCCTCGCCCGCACGCGCGAACTGCAGGCCGACGCCACGACAGCAGGCCGGTCCCGGGCCGCCGAGGTCAACGAGCGGTTGGCAGCCGCGGTCGAACACGTCATCACGCGCATCACCGACCAGGAGCACGACGAACTGGCCCCAGCGCCGAACGACGCCGGGGCCAGCCGCGAAGAAACGGAGAGGACTCCCGATGCGGGCTGACAACTCGGCGCACCTGGCCGAGGCCGCACAACAGCGACGTCTCGCCTGCATCGAGCGTGTCCACGCCGTCTTGGACGCCCTGGAGCGCGACGGCGGTGCGGTGACCGTCGCTGGCGTCGCCGCCCGGGCAAGGGTCTCCCGGACCTTCCTCTACGACACGGCCCAGGCGCCACTGCTCGCCAGACTGCGCAGCCTCGCCGACAAGCAGCCCGCCACGGGACGACCCGCTCTGCCCGATCAGCAGCGGATCACCACCAAGTCGCACGAGACAGTCGTGAGAGCGCTACGAGACGCCAACCGCAAACTGCACGAGGAGAACGAACGGCTCCGCAACGAACTCGCAGTCGCGCTCGGACAGCTCCGCGATCTTCGCCGCGGCATCCCGGTCCGATGAACTTCTAGCCCAGCGGGCGTGGGCACGGCAGCATTGCCATGATGCCGTGGCCCGCCCCCGGGCTTGGCAGCGGGGAGGGGCAAGCATGCGTAATCCAGACGCGGTCAAGCACGAGTGCGCCGACTGCGGCGCCATCACCAAAGTCAACACGAGGACCGGTCGCCTCTACTCTCACCAGCTTCCTGGCAAGATCGCTGTTTGCCCGGCATCAGACAGCGTCGTGACGAATCGTCGGCGCGGGGAACCGCCTCGGCTCCCACCGTTGAGGCCAGTGTCAACCCCAGCACAGCAGCCGACGTGGCCTGTCGCGGACGAGCCCTCGACCAGCGTGCGGACAGTCCCAGGCGGGCTGCCCGGCCTCGGTAAACGACGCTGACGACCCCTTAGCTGACACTGCAAGCCACGTGGACGTCCAGGTCAGCACATCTATCGAACCTGAAAGGTCCAGATAACAGCCTGATCATCAGACAGGAAATCAACTGGCATGCCCCGGAACGTAGGGCCGCTGACCAGCAGAGACGGTCCGGTTCACCGAACCGGAACCAAGATCGGCTCGTTGTCGCTACTGGCCATTCCGATCCTCCCTAGCCTCGATCTTGCGTGACGGTCCGCCGACGGAGTCGGTGGACCGTTTTCGTGTTCTGGGCTGAGGTTGGGCAGGGCGAGGGCCCGAGTGT
>NZ_JBIAZD010000038.1:0-22178 GCF_042898795.1 Streptomyces sp. NPDC000348 | reverse complement strand
GTCGTGCCGCTGGGGCGATGGGGGTCCCCCCGCTCATGGGGGTCCCCCCGCTCGAGCGAAGCCGAGAGTGGGGGAGGAGCCGAGAGTGGGGGAGGGTGGGCGCTGGGGGTACCCCCTCTGGGGGAGGCACCCCGTAAGCGCCGGGCTGCGCGAGCACCCCTCGGCCCACACCCACGCGGGGCATCCCGCAAACGCGCCGGACCGCGCGACCGTGCCCACGCGGGGCATCCCGCAAACGCGCCGGACCGCGCGACCGTGCCCACGCGGGGCACCCGCGACACCCCGCCCGACCGACCCTCAGGTCACGCCGCGCGAGCGCTCGGCACCGGATCCGCCACGTGCAGGGACCGCTCCGCCCCCAGATCCGCCAGGATCGCCGCCGCCGCCCGGTGCGCCGAGTGCAACGCCCCCTGCACCGTCCCGGTGTCCCGGTGGTCACCACACACGTACAGCCCCGCCAGCAACCGCACCGGCCGCCGCAGATCGTGCGGCGGCCGCATCACCGGCACCGCCTCCGCGGTGTGGTGCACGCCCAGCGTCTCCCAGCGCGCCGTCGACACGCCGTACAGCCGGGCCAGGTGCGTGCGCACGGCCGCGTCGATCCCCGGCGCGGGCGGCCCCAGGACCGTCGAGCTGACCAGGGCGCGCCCGGCCGGGGCCCGGGACGGGTCGATCCGGCTGACGACCGCCGTGTGCGCCACCGGCCCGCCCCGCTCGGCGTCCAGCAGCAGCGAGGCGCCGGTCCCCGGGGCCTCGTCGGTGCTGTGGTGCACCACCGTCACGGGGTGGAAGTCCGGCACCCGCAGTCCGGGCAGCAGCTCGGCGGCGTCCCGCCCCCCGGTCGCGACCAGCACCGCGCCGCACCGGAACTCCCCGTGTTCCGCGGTGGTCACCGAGGTCGTCGACACGGAGGTGACCCGCACCCCCGTGTGCACCGTGCCCGGCGGCAGCGTCCGTGCCAGCTGCCGCGGCAGCGCCTCGGCGCCGCCCTCCGGCACGCACAGCCGCCCGCTCGCGAACGCCCGCAGCGCCAGGTCCGCGCACCTGCTGGACGTGGTGAGGTCCGGATCGCACAGCAGGGCGGCGAGCAGGGGGCGCAGGAAGCCGTCGATGGTCCGGGCGGGCAGGCCCCGGGCCGGCAGCGCCTCGGCCGCCGTCGTCTCGGGCCGGGCCAGCAGCCGCTCCACCGGTGTGCCCGCGAGCTTGCTGAACGCGGCCCCCAGCCGGGCCTGGTCGACCGCCGTCCCCAGGGGGGCGCCGGTACGGCTGCGGGGCACGGACACCTGCCGCCCGGGTACGGCCACCGGCCTTCTGGGCCCTCCTCCCGGCCGTGGGGCGCTCGCCAGGGCGCGTACGGCATGGAGTGCGCCTCTCGCGCTCCGCACTCCCGGCTGCACGCCCGCACGGTGGTGCCGTCCGTCGCTGTGCAGCAGGACGCCGGGCGCGAAGGGCCGCAGCACCAGCCCGTCGAGGCCCGCGGCCGGCCGCAGTTCGGGATATGCCGTGGACAGCAACCGTCCGATCCGGTCGAGCCGGAAGCCGTCGACCTGCTCGGTCGCCATCCGGCCGCCCACCTCGCGGGCGGCCTCCAGGACCACGGTGGTGACTCCTGCGCTGGTCAGCCGTCGAGCCGCGGAGAGTCCGGCGACCCCGGCTCCCACGACGACGACGTCCGCCTGGTACGTGGGCTCAAGCACGTGCCCCTCCTCGAGGTTGCGCGGGCGCTGGAGACGTCATGCCCTCAACAGGCCCCAGGGATACCCGAGTTCTGGTCGAGGTTAGGGCCGTGGCCGAGTGCCCGGTCAGTCGCGCACGGGCAGAGCACGGGCGCACGACGGTCGCATACGCACGCCGGCTGAGCACGGTGTGGTCGCAGAGGGCTCAGAGCCGGACCGGTTCCGGGCGGACCGTGGTCACACCGGCGCTCACAGCGCCGCCCGGACCGCCCCCTCGACCCGGGGGAACGCGAATCGGAAGCCGGACTCCAGCAGCCGCGCCGGCAGCACCCGGGCGCTGCCGAGGACGTCCCCGGCCATCTCCCCGAGCACCTTCCGCAGCACCGGCGCCGGCACCGGGAACACCGCCGGCCGGTGCAGCACGCGCGCCATCGCCTCGGTGACCTCGCGGTTGGTCGCCGGATGCGGCGCGGTCAGGTTGAACGGCCCGGACAGCCCGTCGGCGTCCAGCAGATGGCGCAGCGCGGCCACCTCGTCGTGCAGCGCGACGAACGACCAGTACTGGCGCCCGTCGCCCAGCCGGCCGCCCAGCCCGGCCCGGAACAGCGGGAAGAGCCTGCCCCACGCCCCGCCCTCGCGCGCCACCACCAGCCCGGTGCGCGCGAGCACCGTCCGCACGCCCGCCTCACGCGCCGGTGCCGCGGCCGCCTCCCACTCGACGCACAGCTCCGGCAGGAAGCCCTCGCCCGGCGGCGCGCTCTCGTCCACCGCCCGGTCGCCGGTCTCGCCGTAGTAGCCGATCGCGCTGCCGTTGAGGAACACCCGGGGCCGTACGTCCCCGGGCAGCCCCGCGACGGCCTCGGCGAGCGCGGTCGTGCCCCCGATCCGGCTGGTCCTGATCCGTTCCTTGTAGGCCGGCGTCCAGCGCCGGTCGCCGACCCCGGCGCCCGCCAGATTGACCACCGCGTCGCATCCGGCGAGGCCGGCCGCGTCCACCGACCCGCGCTCCGGGTCCCACCGGACCTCGTCCGCCGCCCGGGGCTCCCTCCGCACCAGCCGGACCACCTCGTGCCCGTCCGCCGTCAGGGACCGGGCCAGCGCGCCACCGATGAGCCCGGACGCACCGGCCACCGCGATTCGGGAACGTTCCATGGCGTCCATCCTGCCCCGCACGGCTCGAAATGCACGGCGGGGGCGTCAGGACCCGGCCGTACAGTGGCCCTCATGCCCGAGCCGTCCATACGCATCGCCCGTTCCGGCGACGAGGGGGAGCTGGCCCGCCTCGACCGGGAGACCTGGTCCACCGTGCACGCCGTCGTCCCGCGGCCGGCGCACGACTCGTTCTTCAGCGAGCGGTCCGGGCCCCGGGACCACCTCGTCGCCGAGCACGGGGGCCGGATCGTGGGGTACGTCCGCCTCGGCTTCGCCACCGAACTCGCCACCAACGCGCACGTGCGGCAGATCCGCGGCCTCGCCGTCGCCGAGGAGGCGCGCGGCCTGGGCGTGGGCCGGGCCCTGGTGCGGGCCGCCGTCGCGGAGGCACGGGAGCGCGGCGCCCGCCGGATCACCCTGCGCGTGCTCGGCCACAACACCGCCGCCCGCGCGCTGTACGAGTCCGAGGGCTTCGTCGTGGAGGGCGTGCAGCCGGAGGAGTTCTTCGTCGGGGGCGAGTACGTCGACGACGTCATGATGGGGCGGTCGCTGGTCTGAGGAGGGACCGCGAGGACCACGGGGGCCGCGGGGGCTACGACGTCACCGGCTCCCCGGTGTCCACGGGCGCCGTCGCGTCCGCCGCGCGCCCGGCGTCGTCGGCCACCTCGTCCGCCGTCAGCACGTAGCCGGTCTCGGTGTCCGAGGTGGAGCGCGCGAACACCACGCCGTACACCCGGCCGTCCGTGGTCAGCAGCGGGCCGCCGGAGTTGCCGGGGCGGACGGTCGAGCGGATCGAGTAGATCTCGCGGGTGACCGCCGCGTCGTTGTAGATGTTCTGCCCCCGGGCCTGGAGCCGGCCGGCGACCGTCGCCGCCTGGAGGTCGAGGTCGCCGTCCTGCGGGTAGCCCGCGACGACCGCCGAGTCGCCGCGCCCGGCGTCGTCGTCGAACTCCAGGACGGGCGCCCGCAGGTCCGGCACGTACAGCACGGCCACGTCCTTCCGCGGGTCGAAGAGCACCACCCGCGCCCCGTACGTCCGGCCCACCCCGCCCACACGCACGGTCGGCTCGTCGATGCCGGCCACCACATGGGCGTTGGTCATCACGTGCTCCGCCGCGTACACGAAGCCGCTGCCCTCGCGGCCCTGGGCGCCCGTGACGCCCTCGACCTTCACCGTGCTGCGCTGCGCGGCCCGGGTGGCGGCCGCGGTGACGCTGTCGCCGGTGGGCGCGGCGACCTCGGCGGTCGACTCGTTCTCGAACGGGTTGAAGACCTGCGGGAAACCCGCCTCGGTCAGCGCCGACGTCGCCCGGGAGAACCAGCCCGGAGTGGTGTCCGGCATCACGTCCTGCACCGCGCCCAGCAGCCGTGAGTCCCGGATCGCCGACGTCACCAGCGGGGAGGAGGACGCGCCCAGCACGCTCGCCACCACCCACGCCACGATCAGCACGGCCACCGAGTTGGCCACCGCCCCGCCGGCCCCGTCCGCCACCCGCAGCGGGCCCCGGTCCAGCTCCCGCCGCAGCCTGAGCGCCAGCCGCCCCGCCAGTTCGTGGCCCGCCACGGCCGGCAGCAGCACCGTGAACACGGCCGTCACCGTCGCCCGGGTCGTCCCCGGCGTCACCAGGTCCATCACCCACGGCAGGATCCACACGCCCACGACCGCGCCGCCCACGAAACCGGCCAGCGAGACACAGCCCGCCAGCAGCCCGCGCCGGTAACCGGACGCCGCGTAGGCCAGGACGACCAGCAACAGGAGGATGTCGAGCAGGTCCACGCACGCCGCCTTTCTCTCGGGACCACCGGCCCATCAGTACGTGGGGGAGGGGCCCGGTGATCAGCCACGCGCGCGACGGCCGCGGGGATGCGGCCACGCGCGCGTGCACCGGGGAGAACGTCGCGGACCGAGGCGATGGTTCCACCGGGTGGCGCAGCACGGATCGCAGGCCCGGGCGGACCGGCCCACAGTGGGACCATGCGTGTCCCCAGGAGACCGCGCGGAGCGCGGAAGCGCCGCTCCCCCCGGATACCCGGCGGGCCCGGCTCCCCGCGTCCGCCGCGGGCCGTGACGGCGCCGCTCGGCTGTCTGCCGGGCGTGGCCGCCGCCGTCGCCCTGGTGCTGTGCGCCTACGGCGTCGAGGACGCCGCCGAGGACGCCCCCCGCGGCGCCGCGCGGGCCACGGCCGCCCACCGGGCGCCCCGGCCGGCCGTCGTGCCCCGCTCCGGCTGGCTGGGCGGCGCCGCGCGGGAACAGCCGCCGCCGCGCTACGACGACGAGGTCGTCGCCGTCTTCGTCCACCACACCGACTCGCCCAACGGCTACGACTGCGCGGACGCCCCCGGCATCATCCGGGGCCTGTACGAGGGCCAGACCGGCGCCCGCGACTGGGACGACCTCGGCTACAACTTCGTCGTCGACCGCTGCGGCACCGTCTACGAGGGCCGCGCGGGCGGCACCGGCCGCCCCGTCACCGGCGCCCACACCCAGGGCTTCAACCACCGCACCACCGGGATCGCCGCCCTCGGCACCTTCACCGAGGGCACTCGGGTGCCGCCGGAGATGCTGCGCGCGATCGCCGCCGTGGCCGCCTGGAAGCTCGGCACCTCCGGCACCGACCCGCGCGCCGACGTCCGGCTGGTCTCCAGCAACGACGGCAGCCGCTACGCGGCCGGCACCACCGCCACCCTGCCCGCGGTCGCCGGCCACAGCGACGGCTACGAGACCGACTGCCCGGGCGCCGCCCTCAGGGCCCGCCTCCCGGAGATCAGGACCCTGGCGGCCCGCCTCCAGGGACGTGACACCGAAGGCCACCTGCCCGACGGCGCACAGACCGCCGTACGGAACGACGACACACGGAACGAAGAGCAGGTCCCATGAACGACACGCCCGACCGAAGTACCACCTGGGCGGACGCCCTGCGCCGCCCCTGGACGGCCCTGTGCGCCGCCGCCGCCGTGGTCCTGGGCCCGGCGGCCCACACCGCCGCCGCCCTCGTGCAGGCCAACGCCGCGCCCCTGCGCCATGTGCCGAGCCCGCACCGGCGCCTGTGAACCGGCTCGCCGCTCAGTCCCGGAACCACTCCCACAGCCGCGGATAGCGTTCGGCGAGCAGGGCCTCGTCCTCGAAGTCGAGCGGCGTGCCCTCCGGCTCCGCGGGGGCCGGGGGCAGGTCGAGGTCGGGCGCCACCGTGCCGGTGAGCTGCTCGTACGCCTCGTCCGCCGCATAGCCGAGGTCCTCGCCGTCGCCGTCGATCTCCTCGTCGAAGTCGTCCAGCAGACCGGCCAGCGCGTCCGGGTCGTGCAGCGCGCCCTCGAACACCTCCCGGCCCTGGCCGATCAGCCAGCACCGGAAGTAGTCGAAGGCGTCGTCGCTCGCCCCGTCCAGCAGCACCCAGGCGGCGCCCCACAGGTCCCAGTGGTAGGCGCGGTGGTAGCGGGACTCGAAGTGACGGGCGAAGTCCAGGACCTCCTCCGGGTCCAGCCGTACGAGCCGCTCCACCAGCAGGTCGGCCTGCTCCTCGGGATCGCCCCCGGCGTCCTCGCGGGCGGTGTCCACCAGCTCCCAGAACTCCGTCTCGTCCATCACGAGGTCCAGCATCGGCCCTGCGGCACCAGGACGCACCCGCAGTGCGGGAACGACCCAGGGGCGCGGGGCTGTGCCGACATGCGGCTCCGCCGCGTGGGCGCGAAGGGGTCCGGGGGCGGAGCCCCCGGGGACGATGGGGGTCCCCCCGCTCGAGCGAAGCCGGGAGTGCGGGAGGGAAGGGGCGGCGGGGGCGAAGAACCCAGGGGCCGGAAAGGACGCCCCCCTTCACCGCCCGTACAGCTCCGCCAGCCGCACCGCCTCCGCCGCGAACCGCTCCCGCAGGGACACAGGCGCCAGCACCTCCACCTCCGCTCCCAGCGCCGTCAGCTGGTCGTGGGCGACCTCCTCGGACTCCACCGGCAGCGTCACCGTCACCCACCCCCCGTCGTCGGGCTCCCCGGCCCGCGCCAGCGCCTCCCGCGCGGACAGCGGGTCCACGGCGCGCGGCAGCCGGCGCGCCCCCTCCGCCGACAGCCGTACCACGACCTCCGCGCGCAGGAGGGAGCGCGCGAACTGCTCCGCCCGCTCCTCCCAGAACGCGGGCAGATCGAAGTCCGCCGAGCGCCCGAAGCGTTCCCCGCCCGCCTCCACCGCGGTGAACCGGTCGATCCGGTACACCCGGAAGGACCCGCCGTCCGTGACCCGCGCGCACAGGTACCAGACGCCCGCCTTGAGCACGAGCCCGTACGGCTCCAGCTCCCGCTCCACATCGTCCTCGCCGCGCCGGTAGCGGGCGGTGATCCGCCGGTCGTCCCACACCGCGTCCGCGACCGCCGGCAGCAGCTCGGGCGTGACCGGCTCGCGGAACCAGTTCGGGGCGTCCAGGTGGAACCGCTGCGCCGCCGTGCGGGAGGCGTCCCGGAGGGAGGGCAGCAGGGCCGCCGACACCTTCAGCCGGGCCGCCGAGGCCGCGTCCTCCAGCCCCATCTCGCGCAGCGCCCCCGGCACTCCGGACAGGAACAGTGCCTCCGCCTCACCGCGCGCCAGCCCGGTCAGCCGCGTCCGGTACCCGCCGACCAGCCGGTAGCCCCCGATCCGCCCCCGGTCCGCGTAGACCGGCACCCCGGCCTCCGACAGCGCCTGCGCGTCCCGGGTGACCGTCCGCTCCGACACCTCCAGCTCCCGCGCCAGCTCGGCGGCGGTCATCGAGGGACGGGACTGGAGCAGCAACACCATCTTGATCAGGCGGGCAGCGCGCATGCGCCCCATCATGCAGGAGACCCCCGCCGGGCGGGGCGGGGGTCTCCTGTCGTGATCCGGGCCCTACAGGCCGTACTTCTCGCGGGCTTCCTTCACGGCCGTGGCCTGGACCTCGCCGCGCCGGGCGAGCTGGGCCAGGGCCGCGACGACGATGGACTCGGCGTCCACGCCGAAGTGGCGGCGGGCCGCGTCCCGGGTGTCCGACAGACCGAAGCCGTCGGCGCCCAGCGACGAGTAGTCCTGCTCGACCCACTGCGCGATCTGGTCCGGGACCTGGCGCATGTAGTCGGAGACCGCCAGCACCGGGCCCTCGGCGCCCTGCAGCGCCTGCCGGACGAACGGCACCCGGTCCTCGCCGCGCAGCAGCGCCTCGTCCGCCTCCATGGCGTCCCGGCGCAGCTCGGTCCACGAGGTGGCGGACCACACGTCGGCGGCCACGCCCCACTCCTCGGCGAGCAGCCGCTGCGCCTTCAGCGCCCAGTGGATCGCCGTACCGGAGCCGAGCAGCTGGATGCGCGGGGCGTTCGCCGCCGGGGTGAGGCCCGCGGACTCCGCCGTGTTGAAGCGGTACAGGCCCTTGACGATGCCCTCGTCGATGCCGGCCGCCGACGGCTTGGCGGGCTGCGGCAGCGGCTCGTTGTAGACCGTCAGGTAGTAGAAGACGTTCTGGTCCTCGTCCGGCTTCGCCTCGCCGAACATCCGGCGCAGGCCCTCCTTGACGATGACGCCGATCTCGTACGCGAACGCCGGGTCGTACGTCAGCGCCGCCGGGTTGGTCGCGGCGATGACCGGGGAGTGGCCGTCGGCGTGCTGCAGGCCCTCGCCCGTCAGCGTCGTCCGGCCGGCCGTGGCGCCGACCAGGAAGCCGCGGCCGAGCTGGTCGCCGAGCTGCCACATCTGGTCGCCGGTGCGCTGCCAGCCGAACATCGAGTAGTAGATGTAGAACGGGATCATCGTCTCGCCGTGCGTCGCGTACGACGTCGAGGCGGCGACGAACTCGGCCATGGCACCGGCCTCGGTGATGCCCTCGTTGAAGATCTGCCCGTTCTTGGCTTCCTTGTAGTACATCAGCTGGTCGCGGTCGACCGGCTCGTACGTCTGGCCCATCGGCGAGTAGATGCCGAGGGACGGGAAGAGGCTCTCCATGCCGAAGGTGCGCGCCTCGTCGGGGACGATCGGCACCCAGCGCTTCCCGGTCTCCTTGTCGCGGACCAGGTCCTTGACCAGGCGGACGAAGGCCATGGTGGTGGCCACGTTCTGCGAGCCGGAGCCCTTGTCGAAGGCGGCGAACGCCTTGTCGGCGGGCTGCGGCAGCGGCGCGACCGGGTGCACCCGGCGGGCCGGGGCCGGACCGCCGAGGGCGGCGCGGCGCTCCTGGAGGTAACGCACCTCGGGGGAGTCGGCGCCCGGGTGGACGTAGGGGACCTGGCCGTCGACGAACTGGGCGTCCGAGACCGGCAGCTCCAGCCGGTCGCGCATCGCCTTGAACTCGTCCACCGTCAGCTTCTTCATCTGGTGGTTGGCGTTCTTGGAGGCGAAGCCCTCACCGAGGGTGTGGCCCTTGACGGTCTGCGCCAGGATCACGGTCGGCGCGCCCTTGTGGGCGAGCGCGGCCTTGTAGGCGGCGTACACCTTGCGGGACTCGTGGCCGCCGCGCGAGAGGTGGAAGCACTCGAGGATCTTGTCGTCGCTCAGCAGCTTCGCCATCTCGACGAGCGCCGGGTCCTTGCCGAAGAAGTCCTCGCGGATGTAGGCGGCGTCGCGCGTCTGGTACGTCTGCACCTGCGCGTCCGGCACCTCGCGCAGCCGGCGGACCAGCGCGCCGGTGGTGTCGAGCCGGAAGAGCTCGTCCCACGCGGTGCCCCACAGGGTCTTGATGACGTTCCAGCCGGCGCCGCGGAACTGGGCCTCCAGCTCCTGCACGATCTTGAAGTTGGCGCGGACCGGTCCGTCGAGGCGCTGCAGGTTGCAGTTGATGACGAAGGTCAGGTTGTCCAGCTGCTCGCGGGAGGCGAGGGTGAGCGCGGTCGTCGACTCGGGCTCGTCCATCTCGCCGTCGCCGAGGAACGCCCACACGTGGGAGTCGGAGACGTCCTTGATGCCGCGGCTGGTCAGGTAGCGGTTGAACCGCGCCTGGTAGATCGCGGAGATCGGGCCGAGACCCATGGAGACGGTGGGGAACTCCCACAGCCAGGGCAGCCGCCGCGGGTGCGGGTACGACGGCAGGCCGTTGCCGCCCGCCTCACGGCGGAAGTTGTCGAGCTGCTGCTCGCCGATCCGGCCGTCGAGGAAGGCGCGGGCGTAGATGCCGGGGGAGGCGTGGCCCTGGATGTAGAGCTGGTCGCCGGAGCCGTCCCCCTCCTTGCCGCGGAAGAAGTGGTTGAAGCCGGTCTCGTACAGCCAGGCCGCGGAGGCGAAGGTGGCGATGTGGCCGCCGACGCCGTACTTGCTGCCGCGGGTCACCATGGCCGCCGCGTTCCAGCGGTTCCAGGCGGTGATCCGCTGCTCCAGCGCCTCGTCGCCGTCCACGGCGGGCTCGGCGGCGGTGGGGATGGTGTTGACGTAGTCCGTCTCGAGGAGCTTCGGCAGTGCGAGGCCGGCGCCCTCGGCACGCTCCAGCGTGCGGCGCATCAGGTACGCGGCACGGTGCGGCCCGGCCGCCTTGGTGACGGCGTCCAGGGAGGCCTGCCACTCGGCGGTCTCCTCGGGGTCGCGGTCCGGGAGCTGGTCGAGCTCGCTCGGCTGGATGGCGTTGGGGTCGGTCATGTCGCCGCCTTCCTCAGTCGAAGGGGGGTGCCCTTGTGTCTTTGGCAGGACAGGGCGGAGGGCTCGGGTGGAAGCCCGCTGGCGACTGTAACTCGCTGATCGATGATCGATCAAAGGGTTGAGGGGCAAAATCTCTCGATCTCGAGAAAGTCGGCACGGGGTGCCTCCGGCGGTGGCACGGGGTGACTGTCCGGTCGGGGCGTTTGCGCAGGTGAGACGCGGTGGCCGCGAACGAGCATCCGGGCGTGCGCCCTGCCTTTCTCCCGCCCCCGCCGCCCCTTCCCTCCACCGCTCTCGGCTCCTCCCCCACTCTCGACTTCGCTCGAGCGGGGGGACCCCCATCGTCCTCAAGGGGCGCTGTCCCTTTGACCCCGATGTGCGGGTGGGTGGGGGTTGCTCGCGCGGTTCCCCGCACCCCTATGGGGGCGCGGGGAACCGCGCATGGGGGTCCGGGGGCGCAGCCCCCGGGGACGGGGCGGGAAGGGGCGGCGGGGGCGAAGAACCCACCCGTCACGCCCGGGGCGCGCACCCCAGCACATGGGCCTTGACCAGCTCCGCGATCCGCGGATCCCGCCGCCGGAACGCGGCCACCAGCTCCTCGTGCTCCTCCGCGTACGACTGCTGCACGGTCCCCAGCCACCGTATCGACAGCGCCGTGAACACCTCGATCCCCAGCCCCTCCCACGTGTGCAGCAGCACCGAGTTGCCCGCGGCCCGCACCAGCTCCCGGTGGAACGCCACGGTGTGCCGCACCTGCGCCGTCCCGTCCGCCAGCCGGTCCGCCTCGTACAGCGCGGCGACGTGCGGCTCCAGCGCCGAGCAGTCCTCCGCCAGCCGCCCCGCGGCAAGCTCCGCCGCGATCGCCTCCAGGCCCGCCCGCACCGGGTAGCTCTCCTCCAGGTCGGCGGCCGTCAGATTCCGTACCCGCACACCCTTGTTGGGCGCCGACTCGATGAGCCGCAGCGACTCCAGCTCGCGCAGCGCCTCCCGCACGGGCGTCTGGCTGACCTCCAGCTCGGTGGCGATCCGCCGCTCCACGATCCGCTCGCCCGGCTGCCAGCGTCCGCTGATGATCCCTTCCAGGATGTGCTCGCGGATCTGTTCGCGCAGCGAGTGGACGACGGGCGCGGTCATGAGGGGCTCCTTAGCGGGGCCCACGGGCCCCCGGGGGGCTTTGACGCTTAGACAATACGGCCGCGAGCCCGTGCGGGTGGGGCGCACAGGGGCGCTTTCGCCCAGGTGAGACGAGACTTACACGTTCCATACGCCGGTGCCCCCGCCCGGGAAGCCTCGAGGGCTTCCCCGACGGGGGCACCGTACGACCGTGTCGGCGACCGCGGATCACGCGATCACGGGTTGGTTCACAGACCGAGCTCGACCTCGAACTCGCCCGCCTCCAGGATCGCCTTGACCGCCGTCAGGTAACGGGCCGCGTCGGCGCCGTCCACCAGGCGGTGGTCGTAGGAGAGGGTCAGGTAGGTCATGTCGCGGACGCCGATGACCGTACCCTCCTCGGTCTCGATGACGGCCGGACGCTTGACCGTGGCACCGATGCCGAGGATCGCGACCTGGCCCGGGGGCACGATGATCGTGTCGAACAGCGCGCCGCGCGAACCGGTGTTGCTGATGGTGAAGGTCGCGCCGGACAGCTCGTCCGGGGTGATCTTGTTGCCGCGGACCTTGCCCGCCAGCTCGGCCGTGGCCTTGGCGATACCGGCGAGGTTGAGGTCGCCGGCGTTCTTGATGACCGGGGTCATCAGGCCCTTCTCGGAGTCCACCGCGATACCGATGTTCTCGGTGTCGAAGTAGGTGATGGTCCCCTCGGCCTCGTTGATCCTGGCGTTGACCGGCGCGTGCGCCTTCAGCGCCTGGGCCGCGGCCTTGACGAAGAACGGCATCGGGGAGAGCTTGACACCCTCACGCGCCGCGAACGCGTCCTTGGCGCGGGCGCGCAGCTTCATCAGGCGGGTGACGTCGACCTCGACCACCGAGGACAGCTGGGCCTGCTCGTGCAGGGCCTTGACCATGTTGTCGCCGATGACCTTGCGGATCCGCGGCATCTTCACGGTCTGACCGCGCAGCGGGGAGGCCTCGAGGGACGGGGCCTTCTTCGCGGCGGGCGCCGCCGCGGCGGCCGGGGCCGGGGCTGCGGTGGCGGCCTTCGCGGCCTCGGCGGCGGCGAGCACGTCCTGCTTGCGGATGCGTCCGCCGACGCCGGTGCCCTTGACGGTGGACAGGTCGACGCCGTTCTCGGCGGCGAGCTTGCGCACCAGCGGGGTCACGTAGGCGCCCTCGTCCGTGGCCTGGGCGGCGGCGGGAGCGGCGGTGGCCGGGGCCGCGGGCGCCTGCGGGGCCGGAGCCGGAGCGGCCGGAGCCGGAGCGGGCGCCGGGGCGGCCTGCTGCGGGGCCGGAGCGGCCGGAGCAGGAGCCGGGGCGGCCGGAGCAGGAGCCGGAGCGGCCGGAGCAGGAGCCGGGGCGGCGGCCGGGGCCGGGGCGGGCGCGGGCTGCGCCGGGGCCTCGGGGGCGGCCGGGGCCGGGGCGGCGGCCGGGGCGGCACCCGCCTCGCCGATGACGGCGAGCTTGGCGCCGACCTCGGCGGTCTCGTCCTCACCGACCACGATCTCCAGCAGCGTGCCGGACGCGGGGGCGGGGATCTCGGTGTCGACCTTGTCCGTCGACACCTCCAGCAGCGGCTCGTCGGCCTCGACGGTGTCGCCGACCGACTTCAGCCAGCGGGTGACGGTGCCCTCGGTGACGGACTCGCCGAGCGCGGGCAGGACCACGTCCGTGCCCTGGGCGGAGCCGCCGCCGGCCGCGGCCTCGGCGGTGGGCGCCGGGGCCGGGGCGGCCTGCTCGGTGGAGGGCTGGGCCTGCGGCTCCGGGGCGGGAGCCGGCGGGGCCACCTGCTCGGCAGCCGGGGCCTGCTCGGCGGCCGGGGCCTGCTCGGCCGCGGGAGCACCGCTGCCGTCGTCGATCAGCGCCAGCTCGGCGCCGACCTCGACCGTCTCGTCCTCGGCGACCTTGATGGAGGACAGCACGCCGGAGGCGGGGGCCGGGATCTCGGTGTCGACCTTGTCGGTCGAGACCTCGAGCAACGGCTCGTCGGCCTCGACGCGCTCACCCTCGGCCTTCAGCCAGCGGGTGACGGTGCCCTCGGTGACGCTCTCGCCGAGCGCCGGAAGGGTTACGGAAACCGCCATGGTTTCGGTTGCTCCTTTAAAAGTGCGGAAGTCTGTGTCGTCGCGCCCGATGACCGAGGGCGTCAGTCGTGGGAGTGGAGGGGCTTCCCGGCCAGCGCCAGGTGGGCCTCGCCCATCGCCTCGTTCTGCGTCGGGTGGGCGTGGATGAGCTGGGCCACCTCGGCCGGCAGCGCCTCCCAGTTGTAGATCAGCTGGGCCTCGCCGACCTGCTCGCCCATGCGGTCGCCGACCATGTGGACGCCGACCACCGCACCGTCCTTGACCTGGACGAGCTTGATCTCGCCCGCGGTCTTCAGGATCTTGCTCTTGCCGTTGCCCGCCAGGTTGTACTTCAGGGCGACGACCTTGTCCGCACCGTAGATCTCCTTGGCCTTGGCCTCGGTGATGCCGACGGAGGCGACCTCCGGGTGGCAGTACGTCACCCGCGGGACACCGTCGTAGTCGATCGGGACGGTCTTCAGACCGGCCAGGCGCTCCGCCACCAGGATGCCCTCGGCGAAGCCGACGTGCGCGAGCTGGAGGGTCGGGACCAGGTCACCGACGGCGGAGATGGTGGGAACGTTGGTGCGCATGTACTCGTCGACCAGGACGTAGCCGCGGTCCATGGCGACGCCCTGCTCCTCGTAGCCCAGGCCCTGCGAGACCGGGCCGCGGCCGATGGCGACGAGCAGGACCTCGGCCTCGAACTCCTTGCCGTCCGCCAGGGTGACCTTGACACCGTCCTGGGTGTACTCGGCCTTCTGGAAGAAGGTGCCCAGGTTGAACTTGATGCCGCGCTTGCGGAAGGCGCGCTCCAGCAGCTTGGAGGAGTTCTCGTCCTCGACCGGGACGAGGTGCTTGAGGCCCTCGACGATCGTGACGTCGGCGCCGAAGGACTTCCACGCGGAGGCGAACTCGACACCGATGACGCCGCCACCCAGGATGATCGCGGACTTCGGCACGCGGTCCAGGACGAGGGCGTGGTCGGAGGAGATGATGCGGTTGCCGTCGATCTCCAGACCCGGCAGCGACTTCGGCACGGAGCCGGTCGCCAGCAGGACGTGGCGGCCCTGGACACGCCGGCCGTTCACGTCGACGGAGGTGGGGGAGGACAGCCGGCCCTCACCCTCGATGTAGGTCACCTTGCGGGAGGCGACCAGACCCTGCAGACCCTTGTACAGGCCGGCGATCACGTCGTCCTTGTACTTGTGCACGCCCGCCATGTCGACGCCCTCGAAGGTCGTCTTGATGCCGAACTGCTCGCTCTCGCGGGCCTGGTCGGCCAGCTCGCCCGCGTGGAGCAGGGCCTTGGTGGGGATGCAGCCGTTGTGCAGGCAGGTGCCGCCGAGCTTGTTCTTCTCGATCAGGGCGACGTCCAGGCCCAGTTGCGCCCCGCGCAGGGCCGCGGCGTAACCACCGCTGCCACCGCCGAGGATCACTAGGTCGAAAACGGTGCTGGCGTCGTTCGCCACGTCACGTCCTCCATGCATGTGCGCCACGCCGGTCTCCAGTGACCGGTCGGCGGCTGGTGTCCGGCCGCTCTATGTTCTCGGCCCTTAGGTGGGGCCCTGTCCTGCCGAGCCCCATCTTCGCACCTGCGGGCCCCGAACGAGACGCCGGGCCGTGGTGTGAGACACCCCACTTCCTTGAAGGGGGGTTCCTCCTCGCCCCCCGGCCACCCGGTCCGGCGGAGCTCCCCACACCCCTGAGGGGCGCTGCCCCCGTGATTCCGTCGGTGCGGGTCGGTGGGGGGTGCCGGCGCGGTTCCCCGCGCCCCCGGAGGGGCGCGACCGGTGGGCGGCACTTGCCGAGAAGGCCGGCCGCAGCCGACCAAAGGGGGCGCGGGGCCGTGCCCGGTCCGCGGCTCCGCCGCGCGGGCGCGACCGGCCACGACGGGCCCGCAGTCGCGTCACTCCCCGCGCCCCCGGCGCACGGGGCGTCGTCAGGCGAGTTCGCCCGCCGCCGCAAGCTCCGCGAGCCGGACCAGCGTCCGTACCGCCGACCCCGTCCCGCCCTTCGGCGTGTACCCGAACGGCCCGCCCTCGTTGAACGCCGGCCCGGCGATGTCCAGGTGCGCCCAGGTGATCCCCTCACCCACGAACTCGCGCAGGAACAGCCCGGCGACCAGCCCGCCGCCCATCCGCTCACCCATGTTGGCGATGTCGGCGGTCGCCGAGTCCATCCCCTTGCGCAGGTGCTCCGGCAGCGGCATCGGCCACGCCGGCTCGCCGACCTCCTCCGCCGCCTCGTGCACCGCGGAGCGGAACGCGTCGTCGTTCGCCATGATCCCGAACGTGCGGCTGCCCAGCGCCAGCATCATCGCGCCGGTCAGCGTCGCGACGTCCACGATCGCGTCCGGCTTCTCCTGCGAGGCCGCCCACAGCGCGTCGGCCAGCACCAGCCGGCCCTCGGCGTCGGTGTTGAGCACCTCCACGGTCTTGCCGCTGTACATGCGCAGCACGTCACCGGGGCGCGTCGCCGAGCCGGACGGCATGTTCTCGGCCAGCGCCAGCCAGCCGGTGACGTTGACCTCCAGGCCGAGGCGCGCGGCGGCGACGACCGCGGCGAACACGGCGGCGGCACCGCTCATGTCGCACTTCATCGTCTCGTTGTGGCCGGCCGGCTTCAGCGAGATGCCGCCCGAGTCGTAGGTGATGCCCTTGCCGACCAGCGCGAGGTGCTTCTTCGCCTTGGACGAGGTGTACGACAGCTTCACCAGCCGCGGGCCCGACGCCGAGCCGGCGCCGACGCCGAGGATGCCGCCGTAGCCGCCCTTGGCCAGGGCCTTCTCGTCGAGCACCTGCACCTTGATGCCGTGCTCCTTGGCCGCGGCCTGGGCGACGGCCGCGAACGCCTCGGGGTTGAGGTCGTTCGGCGGGGTGTTGACGAGGTCGCGGGCGCGGTTGAGCTCCTCGGCGACGGCGGTGGCGCGCTCGACCGCGGCCTTGTACGCCTTGTCGCGGGGCTTGCCGCCGAGCAGCGCGGCCTCGGCGAGCGGCGCCTTGCCGTTCTTCTTGTCCTTGCCGTTCTCCTTGTAGGCGTCGAAGGAGTACGCGCCGAGCAGCACGCCCTCGGCGACCGCACCGGCGCCGGCGGCGTCCGTCAGGGGCAGGGCGAACGCGGCCTTCTTGGCGCCGGCGAGGGTGCGGGCGGCCACACCGGCCGCCCTGCGCAGCGCCTCGGTGCCGTAACCGGCGTCCTTCTCGGGCCGGGCGCCGAGGCCCACCGCCACCACGAGCGGCGCCTTGAAGCCGGCCGGCGCGGGGAGCTTCGTCACCTCGCCCTCGGCACCGGACGCACCGAGGGTCTCCAGGACGCCGGCGAGCCTGCCGTCGTACGCCTGGTCCACGGCCTCGGCGCCCGGTGCGACGACGGGGCCCCCGGGCTTTGACGCGGAGCCCTTGGCGACACCGATCACGATCGCGTCGGCCCGCAGACCGGGGACCGCGGCGGTGCTGAGAGTGAGAGCAGTCACGGTGGTGAAATCTCGCTTCCGATGTGAAGTTGCTGTGGCCGAAGTGTGTGGGTCGACCGGGCCCGGCAGCCGACCCTAGTCGCGACGCGCGGGTGCGGCCCCGTCGGGGTCGTTCCCGGTGCGGCGGACACTCGGGACGAGCCTACGCGCGTGTGTGCGTTCGCTCATTCCCGTGGGCGCTCACCCCGTGGCGGGGCCGCGGCCGTGTTCCGGGCCCCGCCGCCGCGCCCGGGGGCGACGATCATCCTTGAGGTCCCGGTGTGCCGCCCGCGGTGCCGACCGCACCGCCGCCCGCTTCGGAGACCGCCCGATGAGACGCCCCTTCCTCCTTGTCCCGCTGCTCGCCCTGCTGCCGGCGCCTGTGCGACCGCGCCCGGACCCGGCGCCGACGACGCCGCGAAGACGCCGGCCGGCGACCGCCGGCGGCCCCGGCCCGGCACCGACTGGCAGTGGCGGCTCGGCGGACGGCTCGACACCTCCGTCGACGTCCCGGTCTACGACATCGACGGCTTCGACCACGCGAAGGAGACGGTCGCGAGGCTGCACCGCGCCGGCCGGAAGGTCATCTGCCACCTCTCCACCGGCGCCTGGGAGGACTTCCGCCCGGACGCGGACGACTTCCCGAAGTCGGTGATCGGCCGCGGCAACGGCTGGGAGGGCGAGCGCCGGCTCGACATCCGCCGCACCGACGTGCTGGAGCCGCTCATGGCCGAGCGCCTCGACATGTGCCGGGAGAAGGGCTTCGACGCGGTGGAGCCGGACAACATGGACGGCTACCGCAACCGCACCGGGTTCCCGCTCACCGCCGACGACCAGCTCCGCTGCAACCGGCTCGTCGCCCGGCTCGCCCACGAGCGCGGCATGGCCGTCGGCCTGAAGAACGACCTGGACCAGATCCCCGAACCGGTCGACGACTTCGACTTCGCGGTCAACGAGCAGTGCGCCCAGTACGGCGAGTGCGCGGAGCTGACGCCGTTCGTCGAGGCGGACAAGGCCGTCTTCCACGTCGAGTACGAGCTGACCACCGATCGCTTCTGCGCCGATTCCCGGCGGCTGGGGCTGAGTTCCCTGCTCAAGAAGTACGGACTCGACGCGTGGCGGCGGGCCTGCTGAGAACCGGCTCCCGTCAACGCGCGGGGGGCGGAAAACCCCGCATCACCCGAATGCCGAGTGGAAAGTGCGCCACGGCGTCCGACTTCGGGCACAAGCGGGAATCGTCCCGTCAAGCTGCCTTCGGAACTCTCCCGAGCCCATAGGAGGACTTGGACAGTGGCGGACAAGAGCACAGTGGGCTCATTCGACAAGGAGACCTACGAGGACGAGCTGCCGGTACGGCGCCAGAGGCGTGGCGACGTCGTGGTCAAGTGGCTGACGACCACGGACCACAAGACGATCGGCACGCTGTACCTGACGACGTCGTTCGGCTTCTTCCTGGTGGGCGGGATCCTGGCGCTGGTGATGCGTGCCGAGCTGGCCCGGCCGGGCATCCAGGTCATCTCGAACGAGCAGTACAACCAGTCGTTCACGATGCACGGCGCGATCATGCTGCTGATGTTCGCGACGCCACTGTTCGCCGGTTTCGCCAACTGGATCATGCCGCTGCAGATCGGCGCGCCCGACGTCGCCTTCCCGCGGCTGAACATGCTCGCCTACTGGCTGTACCTGTTCGGCTCACTGATCGCGGTCTCCGGCTTCTTCACCCCCAACGGGGCGGCCGACTTCGGCTGGTTCGCCTACACCCCGCTGTCGACCGAGCCCTACTCGCCGAACATCGGCGGCGACCTGTGGATCATGGGCCTGGCGTTCTCCGGTTTCGGCACCATCCTCGGCGCGGTCAACTTCATCACCACGATCGTCTGCATGCGCGCGCCCGGCATGACGATGTTCCGCATGCCGATCTTCACCTGGAACGTGCTGCTGACCGGTGTGCTGGTCCTGCTCGCCTTCCCCGTCCTGGCCGCGGCGCTGTTCGCGCTGGAGGCGGACCGCAGGTTCGGCGCGCAGATCTACAACGCGGCCAACGGCGGGCCGCTGCTGTGGCAGCACCTGTTCTGGTTCTTCGGCCATCCCGAGGTGTACATCATCGCGCTGCCGTTCTTCGGCATCGTCACGGAGGTCCTCCCGGTCTTCTGCCGCAAGCCGATCTTCGGCTACATGGGCCTGGTCGGCGCGACCATCGCGATCACGGGCCTGTCGGTGACGGTGTGGGCGCACCACATGTTCGCGACCGGTGCCGTTCTGCTGCCCTTCTTCTCCTTCATGACCTTCCTGATCGCGGTCCCGACCGGGGTGAAGTTCTTCAACTGGATCGGCACCATGTGGAAGGGGTCCCTGAGTTTCGAGACCCCGATGCTGTGGGCACTGGGCTTCCTCGTCACCTTCCTCTTCGGTGGTCTGACCGGTGTCATCCTGGCCTCGCCGCCGCTGGACTTCCACGTCACGGACTCGTACTTCGTGGTGGCGCACTTCCACTACGTGGTCTTCGGCACCGTGGTGTTCGCGATGTTCGCCGGCTTCCACTTCTGGTGGCCGAAGTTCACCGGCAAGATGCTCGACGAACGCCTGGGCAAGATCACCTTCTGGACGCTGTTCGTCGGCTTCCACGGCACCTTCCTGATCCAGCACTGGCTGGGCGCCGAGGGCATGCCCCGCCGGTACGTGGACTACCTGGCGGCCGACGGCTTCACCGCGCTGAACACGGTCTCCTCGATCGCCTCGTTCCTGCTCGGCATGTCGATGCTGCCGTTCCTCTACAACGTCTGGAGGACGGCCAAGTACGGCGAGCCGGTCGGCGTCGACGACCCGTGGGGCTACGGCCGCTCCCTGGAGTGGGCGACCTCCTGCCCGCCCCCGCGGCACAACTTCACCACCCTGCCGAAGATCCGCAGCGAATCGCCCGCGTTCGACCTGCACCACCCGGACCTCGCCGCCCTCGACGAGCTCGAGAACCGTCCCGCGGCCTCCGCGACCGTGGCGCCCGGCGACAAGCAGCGATGAGAGCACGGCCCGGAACATGGAGGAGCGTGTGAACCCCCGCCGGGAGAGCGCCCTCGGTCTGAACAGGCTCGAGGGCCACCTCCTGTGGGCCGCCGAGGTCGAGGAGGCCCGGCGGCAGGCCGACCGGTTCGCCGGGGAACTGCCGTGGCTGACGGCCGCGCAGCGCGAGGACGTGGAACGGGTCTACCGGGCCGACCGGATCGCCGTCTCCCGGGCCACCCTGGTGCGGATCCGCGACCGGGCGGCCGAGCTGCGCACCGAGTACGAGGCCCGCTACCGGCAGCTCCGGGCCCGCTGCGTCGCCCTGACGGCCATGGCGGTGGTGGGCGGCGCGGGCACGGCGGTCGTCACGGTCCTCACCCGGCGGTGACCACCCGGTTCCCGGGCGGTCTCAGCCCAGTGCGGACACGACCAGCGCGGTCGTCGCCGCCGTCTCCGCGAGGCCGCCGAACACATCGCCCGTGATCCCGCCGAAACGACGGACGCAGTGCCGCAGCAGCAGTTCGGCCACGGCGACGGCCAGGACCACCGCGAGCACGGCGCGCAGGGCGTCGTACGGCCCCAGGAGCGCGCCCCCGGCCGCCGCGAGCCCGGTGACCGCGAGCGCGGCGGCCACCGCGCCCGGCACCGGAACCACCCCCGCGACCGCCGCGCCCAGCCCCTCCGGCCGGGCGGACGGCACACCGGCGCGGGCGGCCAGGGTGAGCGCCAGCCGTGCCACGACCGCCGAGACGACGGCGGCGAACGCGCCCCGCGCCCCGTCGTGGCCGTACGCCTGGGCCAGCGCGGCCACCTGGGCCAGCAGGACCAGGACGAGCGTGAGCACACCGAACGGGCCGATGTCCGACTGCTTCATGATCCGCAGGGCGTCCTCGGCGGGCCTGGCGCTGCCGAGCCCGTCCGCGGTGTCGGCGAGCCCGTCGAGGTGCAGGCCCCGGGTCAGGGCGGCCGGTACGGCGACGGTGACGACGGCGGCGAGCGGCGCGCCCGCGCCGAGGAGCAGCAGGAGCAGCCCCGCGGCGGCGGAGAGGGCGCCGACCGCCACCCCGGCCACCGGGGCGCACAGCATGCCCGTGCGCGCGGCCGGCCGGTCCCAGCGGGTGACCCGGACCGGGAGCACGGTGAGGGTGCCGAAGGCGAAGCGGAGGCCGTCGGCGGAGGAGGCGGGAGGCCCGGGGGGCTCGGGGGGCTCGGGGGGTTCGGGGGAAGGCGCGGGCACCGGCGCAGATTACCCGGCGGTCACCGGGGCGTCCGCGGCCGCCGTGGATAAAGTGCGCATATGGGACATTGGCTGGATCGGAACATCATCGAGCCGGGCAAGCTTCCGCTGCTCCTCGCGCTCACCGCCTTCGTCCTCACCTTCGTGATCACCCGGACCATCACCCGTCTGATCCGGGCGGGGAAGGGACCCTTCGGCAACGTCACGGCGGGTGAACTGCACATCCACCACGTCGTGCCCGGCGTCGTCCTCACGGTCGTCGGCGGCTTCGGCGCGGTGGCGAGCGGCGAGGAGGGGGTGGGCCCGGCCTTCGCCGCGGTGCTCTTCGGCATCGGCGCGGGGCTGGTCCTGGACGAGTTCGCGCTCATCCTGCACCTCGACGACGTGTACTGGACCGAGGCCGGCCGCAAGAGCGTCGAGGCGGTCGTGCTCACCGCCGCGCTGGTCGGACTGCTGCTGGCGGGGTTCGCGCCGTTCGGCGTCAACGACCTCTCCCAGGAGGAGCTCCAGAACCGCGCGGGTGCCGCGGCGAGCGTGGGGGTGAACTTCCTGTTCGCGCTGATCGCCCTGAGCAAGGGCAAGGTGCGGGTCGCCGTCTTCGGTGTGATCGTTCCGGCCGTCGCCGTGATCGGCTCGCTGCGGCTGGCCCGGCCGGGCTCGCCGTGGGCCCGGCGTTTCTACCGCCGCCGTCCCCGTGCCCGGGCCCGGGCGATCCTGCGCGCCTACCACCACGACCGCCGCTGGTCCGGCCCCCGCCGGGCCCTCGGGAACTGGCTCGGCGGCACACCGGACCCGACGCCGCCGCGTCCCCTGGAACGGGAGTGACCCCGCGCTGCCGCGTGCCCCCCCCGCCCCCCCCCCCCCGAGGGGGGCGGGGGCGGGGGGGGCCCCCCCCCCCCCCCCCCGGGGGGGGCGGGCGGGGGCGCGG
>NZ_JBIAZD010000037.1:0-22262 GCF_042898795.1 Streptomyces sp. NPDC000348 | reverse complement strand
CGGGCCGAGGCGAACCTCGCACTCTTCGAGTACATCGACGGGTTCTACAACAGCCGGCGCATCCAGAAACGCCTCGGCTACCTCAGCCCGGTCGAATTCGAAGAGAAGCACTACGCCGAGCAGGCAGCGACCGAACGAGCGAACCTGAAACCCCGCCAACCTGTCCTGACCAGCTGATCAGCCCCTCCCGAGCAACGGGGGAACCTCAAACCGAGGAGAAGCCCCTATGCAGCACGAGTCGTCCGCCGCACTCCGCCACCGCACTGTCGAGGCCTCGGCCGGGCGCCTTCACCTGGTCGAGCAGGGCACCGGCCCGCTGGTCCTGCTCGTGCACGGCTTCCCCGAGTCCTGGTATTCTTGGCGCCGCCAGCTCCCAGCCCTCGCCGCGGCCAGCTACCGGGCGGTGGCGATCGACGTGCGCGGCTATGGCCGCTCCTCCAAGCCTGCGGAGACCGACGCCTACCGGATGCTGGACCTGGTGGAGGACAACGTCGCCGTCGTCCGTGCCCTCGGCGAGGAGAACGCGGTGGTCGTCGGCCACGACTGGGGCTCCAACATCGCCGCCACCTCCGCCCTGCTCCACCCCGAGGTCTTCCGGGCCGTCGCTCTGCTGAGCGTCCCGTACGCGCCACCCGGCGGCCCCCGCCCCACCGACATCTTCGGCCAGATCGGCGGCCCCGAGCAGGAGTTCTACGTCTCCTACTTCCAGAAGCCCGGCCGCGCGGAGACGGAGATCGAGCCCGACGTGCGGGGCTGGCTCGCGGGCTTCTACGCCGCCCTGTCCGCCGACACCATGCCCGCCCAGGGCGAGCCCGACCCGCACTTCGTCGCCCACGGCGGCCGACTGCGTGACCGTTTCCCCACCGGCCCGCTCCCGGCCTGGCTGACCGAGGAGGAACTCGACGTCTACGCCGGAGAGTTCGAGCGCACGGGTCTGACCGGCGCCCTCAACCGCTACCGCAACATGGACCGCGACTGGGAAGATCTCGCCCTCCACCGCGGCGCCCCGATCAAGCAGCCGTCCCTGTTCATCGGCGGCGCCCTGGACGCCTCCACCACCTGGATGTCCGACGCTATCGACGCCTTCCCCACCACCCTCCCCGGTCTGACCGCCTCCCACCTCGTAGAGGGCTGCGGCCACTGGATCCAGCAGGAACGCCCCGAGGAGATCAACCGTCTGCTGACCGGCTGGCTCAACACCCTCACGGGCTGAACCGCCAGGCGCGGCCGAGGGCTTGGGTACACGGAGCGGTTCGGCCCGCGTACCCAAGCGCAGCGGCTACGGCCGGGCGCTGCGTGATTCTCACAGATGACCAGTTGCGAGAGTTCTGCGAACACCTCGGGGCCGCTCACGAATCCGCAGGTCGCCGTGCGCATAACCCCTCGCAAAACCAGCATGCTGTGCGAGACGGTTCTGACAGACTGCGCGGGTGGACCTGACCGAAGGACCTGACTGGTGCGGAGGTCGTTCCTGGGCCTTGACGGTCCGGGCCCGGCGGCGCCTACCCCGCCGGGCCCGGACCCGAGGTGCGGAGCTGCACGCGGCTTCTGCAGCGCGCGTCCGGCTCGGCCGGGCCTTGATGGTGGCGCCCGACTCCTGCTGCTCCCGGCTTCGTGACGATGTGGTCGCCGTACCAGCCGTGGACCGCAGGTGACCACCGTCATCGGTGGGGCTCGGACGCTTGGCCTCGGGCTCGTCGGAGCAGCCTGCGGCGAGGAACAGTGCGGCCGGGGCGGCAGCGGTGAGTATGGAGCGACGCAACGGGGTCTCCCGGGAGCGAGGACGGGGCGCCCGACCCTGGTGTCAGGGCCGGGCGCGGGGCTGGGACCTGTCTGACAAATGATCTCTGCCAAGCTTCAACGGCCGTCGTTGAAGGAGGAGCATGGGGATCGAACTGGAACTGCACTCGGGGCGGCCCGCGCGAAAGAGAGCGTCTCGTGAGACCGTCCTGCGAGGGTCCTATCAGCACGGTGCAGCGCTGGCACGTGCATTGAGCTCTCTCGACCGGCACAGCTCGGGCAAGCTCGGCTGGATCGATCCGTATGGCGACACACTGTTCAACGAACAGGAAGCTCACGTTGCCCAGCAGGAAGTTGCTGCCCTGACCCACGGGTGCACGGACGAAGAGCAGAAGGCAGCCCTACTTGACCTCGCCGACCTTCTGCGACGACGCCGGGCAGCTATCTGTGGTTCATGGGCGAGTGACCGTAGAGGGTCTGTCAAACGAGCTGTGCAACTGGGGTAGTTGGGGCTACCGGCGGGCTGCTGACAGGCGGCCGTCGAAGGTGATGTCGAAGGCGCTCAGCGCGGTCTTCCAGCGCATGGTCCAGCGGGCCCGGCCCTTGCCCGTGAGGTCGAGGGACATGATCGCCATGTAGACGCACTTCAGGGCGGCCTGCTCGTTGGGGAAGTGCCCGCGGGCCTTGACCGCCCGCCGGATGCGGGCATTCACCGACTCGATCGCGTTGGTGGTGCAGACGATGCGGCGGATCTCGGTGTCGAACCGCAGGAACGGGGTGAACTCTTCCCAGGAGTTCTCCCACAGCTTCACGATCGCCGGATACTTCCTGCCCCAGGCGTCGGCGAACTCGGCGAACCGCTCCATGGGCGGCTTCCTCGGTCGGCGCGGTGTAGACGGGCTTGAGAAGCTTGGCGATCTTGTCCCAGTCCCGGCGGGCTGCATAGCGGAAGGAGTTCCGCAGCAGATGCACCACGCAGGTCTGCACGATGGTCCGCGGCCAGACGGTCTCCACCGCTTCGGGCAGGCCCTCGGCCTGGGCCCGGCTCACCAGCTCGTCGTCCACGGTCTTCGCCGACATAGCCACTGCCGACTCGACAGGGTCCTGCTTGGCCACGTTCTCACTGGTCATCGATGCATCCTCCATGATCGGGAGTTACACCGAACGATTTACAGTCCCGGAGAGATTCCCCTGTGGAGTTGTGTTGGCTCGGAAGGGGTGTGACGCAGGCCACGGGAACCCCGGCGGGGCTGCGGAGAGTACATGGTGTGAGAGACACAGATCGAGATGATGAGCTACGTGCGCGCATAAGAGCCGGGGACCGCGATGCGTTCGGCACCCTGTACGACGCACACGCGCGTGCGGTGTACAACCATGGGCTGCGGCTGACCGGGGACTGGTCGCTGGCGGAGGACATCATGTCCGAGACGTTCCTCGCCGCGTGGCGGACCCGAGCTTCCCTGAACCTCGAGGGCGGGTCGCTCAGACCGTGGCTCCTGGGGATCGCCACTCATAAGGCGCACAATGCCACACGCCGCCTGCGCCGACAGCGCCTGTTCCTCTCACGCCAACCGGCTCCACCTGCGGTCACGGACTTCGCCGAGGAGAGCGCGGGCCGGATCGACGACGCTCGCAGGCTGGCCGTGGTCCGCAGCGCCCTGAGCGGACTGCGCAGCCAGGACCGTGAAGTTCTCGTCCTGTGCGTGTGGTCCGGCCTCACCTACCAGGAATGCGCCGAGGCACTGGATATTCCCCTGGGCACCGTGCGCTCCCGGCTCGCGCGCGCCCGCCGACGGCTCGATCGGCTCAGCGCAAAGAACATGGAACTGCACGGCCCCCGCGGAGAGGTAAAGAAGCAGGCCGCATTCGCGGCCGCGCGCTCACAGGAGGAAAACCGATGACTGCCTCAAACCGCCATGACGGTTCCGGCGACGACGCCGCACATCTGCGCGGGCTGTTGCCGGACGCACCCGAATGGGACCTCACGCCCACCCGCCACCTCCACCACCGGAACGTGCTGCTGCGCGAGATCGACCGGGAGCAGACGGCTGCCCCCACCCCGGCGACGCCTGCGCTTCAGCGGCGGTGGCTGCGTCCGGTCTTCCTGCTGCCCGCCACGGCCATGGCCCTCGCCGGCGCTCTGATCCTCACGCTTCCCGGTACGGAGCAGGAACCTGGCGCCAAGGCAGAGGCGACCGACGCGAAGCACGCCGCAGCGAACGGCGTAGTGCTCACGCTCGACCGCATCGCCGCCGCGTCCATGGAAGTCGACGTCAAACCGGTCCGCGACGACCAATTCGTCTACGTCCGAAGCCTGGTCCGCAGCAACGAAGGCACCTTCGACGGCCCGGTGAAGCTCGGCGCTCCACACCGCCGCGAAATCTGGGTGTCGCAGGACTCCGCACCGATCACTCGCACCGGGGTGATCCGTGAGTCCGGAAAGGGTGTTCCTATGTCTGGGCAGCGGATTCCCATCGAGACGGCCGCCCCTGACGGCAGTGCCGAGCAGGGAGTCCCAGCCGGAATCGACCGGCCCACCTACCAGTGGCTGGCCAAGCTGCCCACCGACACCGACGCTCTGCGTAAACTGCTCTACGCCCAGACCCGACCCCTCGAAAACGAATCGAAGGACCAGGCCGTCTTCAGGAAGATCGGCGATCTCCTGAACGAAACAGTCATGCCGCCGGCCAATGCCGCGGCCCTGTACAAGACCGTCGCCACGATCCCAGGCGTGAGCGTGACCCCCGACGCCACCGACGCTGCCGGGCGCCACGGGATCGGAATCACCCGCGAGGAGACCGGCACCGCGAGCCGAGACGAGTGGATCTTCGACCGAAACAGTTTCACACTTCTCGGCTCGCGCTCCTACCTCACGCACACAGCCGGGACCAAGCCCTCCACCCTCTACAACAGCACCGCCATCATGGAAACCGGCGTCGTGGACCGGGACGACCGCGAACCCACGGACAAGCAAAAGACGGCCTGAACAACGGGACAGCGCGCACCCTCGCCCCGACAGTGACCGAAGGCCCCTGCAAGGTGCGATCCCAACAAGTCGCCCCTCGTCGGTGATCGTCCCGCCCGATGGCCCCGCCGACCCGCGCACCATGGATTCGGACGGGTGCATCCATCGGCGTGGGACGGGTAGGCGGGTGACGGTCTCGGACTGTTCAAGTTCCTCTGATGGGAACCTTTGAGAATGGCTCTGTCCGCAGTTCCGTGAACGGCCAGGTGCCGGCAGGGTGGCCAGGATCGATTGTCATCGGGGCGTGGCAGAGTGCGCGGTCATGGAGATCGACACGTTCTGGGACGTCATCGAAGCCGCGCAAGCCGGGGCTGCCGAAACAGGCGAGCCATTCGACGAGGTTCTCGTCAAGCAGCTCGCGGATAGACCGCGGCAGGAGATCCTGGAGTATGCGGAACGCTTCGATGAGCTGCACGACGCCCTGTACCGCTGGGATGTGTGGGCGGCTGCTTACCTCATCGGCGGCGGGTGCTCCGACGACAGCTTCATGGACTTCCGCGCCGGTGTGATCGGCTTGGGCTGTCAGTGGTACCAGCGCATGGCCACTGACCCCGACAGCCTCGCTGCGCACCCTGATGTGGTTCAGGCTGCGAACCTCCGAGACCGTTCCGAGGTGCTGTTCTACGGGGACGTGAACTATGCAGCCAGCGGGGCGTTCGAACGGATCACGGGTGATGCGGATGCCTTCTATGAAGCCTGGCACACTTTCCGCGGGGCTGATACAGAGGGCGACAACGCGGTTGATATGGGCGAGGATTTTGACTTCGACGACGACAGGAAGATGAGCCGTACGCCATCGCTGTCCTGGCCCGTGTGCTGTACGACGCCTCGTGGAGTGCGATCGGGAAGCGTCTCGGCGTTGACGAGGACGAGGCACGCAGCCATTACACCGGTGGTGTCCTTTGGCTGCGCAAGCAGTCGACGGCGGCAGAGTGGGAAATACTCCGCAGTGACGCCGGGCAGGGGGAAGCGATCGATGAGGGCTTACGCATCCTGATCCGCAAGTGGCGGCTGGACGAGTTCGCTCCGGTGTGCGCGCAGTGCGGTCGTCGCTGCAAGCCGGTGGTACTCAGGCTGCTGACTCTCCACAACAAAGGCGGGCGCCCTCGTAAGTACTGTTCAAACGCCTGCAAACAGAAGGAGCACCGCAGACGACATCGGTGAGACGGCATGCAGCGGCCAGCGGCGGACGTATCCCGCCCTGGCCCGGTGTACGACGGCTGGCGTCGACGATTGCCTGCCAGGCAGGCGCAGCGACTGGTGGGCGCCCGGCCACCAGACACAGCCCTCAGGCAGGCTTGCCCACCCCGCTCGTGCCGCAGGACAGGAGTTCGTACCCGACCTGGTGCGCGGCGACCGCTCCACCGCTCCCGTGCTCGGCCCGCCCAGCATGGTCTCGGTCTGCCACCACATCCAGCATCAGCACCATCCCGAGATCGGCACCGTCCCCCTTCCCGCCTTCACCCTGGTCGGCCAGCTACGGCAGCTCACTGCCCTGCTGTAAAACCATCCACACACCCATGCCATCTGCTACGCCCGGCTCGGCCACGGATCACATGGCCGAGCCACGAGCGGCCGCCTTCAAAAGCAGCGACCGCGACTTCTACCTGGACTTCGCTGTCCGCCCGCGAGCAGTGCCGGGTCAGGTGAGGAGGGCGGTGAGGGCGCCGGCCGCCGTGACGGCGAGGGTGAGGACTGTGGTGAAGGCGGTGGCGGCGCGGGTGAGGGCGGTGGGGTAGGTGGCGCCGTCCAGGCGGGCGAGCTTGCCCGCCCCGGCGGCGGCGAGCACGGCGACGACGACCACGAGTGCGGTGGTGAGGAGGACGAGCGCGACGTTCACGGCAGACTCCCGTCAAAGAGTTGGGGTGTTGACGTGGACGAAGGTGGCGGAATCGGTGTGCGCCGGGGTGCGCCGGGATGAAGATGAACACCGGCGAACACCTCACCACCCGCGGGGGCGCGCGTGCACGACGAACGGACCGATCACACTCCGGATGCGGCGCTGGCCGAACTGCGCAAGAAGCTGAGCGACGGGCTGGCCCGGGCCCGGTTGACCAAGACGCAGCTCGCCGCCCAGGCAAGGCTGGGGCGCACCACCGGGTCGGAGGCGCTTTCGCCCGAGAAGCCTGTGCCGTCTGCGGAGACGGTGGCGGCGCTGGCCCGCGTACTGAAGTTGCCGGTGGAGGAGTTGCTGGAGTTGCGGCGGGCCGTGTCCGAGGAGCCGGGCACGGTCACATCGAGCGGGCCGGGGCGGCCGGTCGGCCAGTGGGATCCGTACGCGATGGAGGTCCACCCGGCCGGCAGCGCCCAGAACGGTTCCGGCTCGCCCGGCCAGCGGCCGCTGCCGGGCTATGTGTCCCGCGAGCATGACCGGATTCTGGCCGAAGTGGTCCGGGACGCTGCGGCCGGCCGCAGCCGGATGCTGGTCCTGGTCGGCTCCTCCTCGACGGGCAAGACACGGGCGTGCTGGGAAGCCGTGCAGCCTCTGGCCGGGCAGGGGTGGCGGTTGTGGCATCCCTTCGACCCCACCCGCGCCGAGGCCGCCCTCGAGGACCTGACCCGGGTCGCCCCCCGGACTGTGGTGTGGCTGAACGAGGCCCAGCACTACCTCGGCGACCCGGGGCCCGGGGAGCGGATCGCTGCCGCGCTCCACGGCCTGCTCACCATCCCCGAGCGTGGGCCGGTGCTGGTGCTGGGCACGCTGTGGCCCGAGTACGCCACCGAGTACGCCGCTCTGCCCGCCCCCGGTGGGCCGGATCCGCACAGCCGGGTGCGAGAGCTGCTCTCCGGCCGCACCGTGCACATCCCCGAAGCCTTCGACAACCGTGCCCTGGCCGAGGCGAGGATGAAGGCTGATCGCGGTGACCGGCTGCTGGCCGGCGCCCTCGCCCGCGCCGGCAAGGACGGGCGCCTTGCTCAGGACCTTGCCGGAGGCCCCGCACTCCTGGAGCGCTATCAGACCGGCACTCCGGCCGCCCGAGCACTGCTGGAGGCAGCGATGGACGCCCGCCGCCTCGGCGTCGGCCTCCACCTGCCACAGGCCTTCCTCACCGACGCCGCCGCCGACTACCTCCACGACACCGACTGGAACCAGCTCACCGACGACTGGGCAGAGAAGGCCTACGCCGAACTCGCCGAACACGTCCACGGCAAGCACGCCCCGCTGAGCCGCATCACCCCGCGGCCACAACGACGCCCACCCGGCCCCTTCCCGGACAGCGCCCCCTCACCCCGCCCGACGGGGCCGGTGTTCCGCCTCGCCGACTACCTCGAGCAGCACGGCCGCACCACCCGCCGCCACCTGTGCCCGCCCGCATCGTTCTGGCACGCCGCCCACACCCACCTCACCCACCCCTACGACCTGGACAACCTCACCCGAGCAGCCGAGAACCGGCACCGCCTGCAATGGGCCCACCACCTCCTGCACCGCGCCGCCGACCACGGCAGCATGAACGCGCTGTACGATCTGGCCGAGCTGCGGGAGTGGGCTGGGGACTGGAAGGGTGCCGAGAGCCTTTACCGGCAGGCCGCCGACCACGGCAACACCAGCGCCTTGTACAACCTGGCCGAGCTGCGGGAGCGGACAGGGGATCGCGAGGGTGCCGAGGCCCTCGCCCGGCAGGTCGCCGCCGACGGTGACCCCGGCGTCCTGTTCCACCTGGCTGTGGGGCGGGAGCGGGCTGGGGATCGGGAGGGTGCCGAGAGCCTCTACCGGCAGGCCGCCGACCACGGCAACACCGACGCCCTGGCCCACCTGGCCGTGGGCCGGGAGGAGGTTGGTGATTGGGAGGGGGCTGAGATCCCGGCCCGGCCGGGGGTGGAGGGCAGTGACCCCGGCGTCCTATCCCACCCGGCTGTGGAGCGGGAGCGGGCTCGGGAGCATGCCGAGAGCCTCTACCGGCAGGCGGCCGACCAAGGCGACACCTACGCCTTGGTCCCCCTGGCCGAGATACGGGAGCAGGCTGGTGATCGGGAGGAGGCCGAGACCCTCACCCGGCAGGCCGTCGCCCACGGCATCTTCGAGGCCTTGTATCGCCTGGCCGTGCTGCGGGAGGCGACTGGAGATCGGGAGGGTGCCAAAATCCTTTACCGGCAGGCCGCCGACCGGGGCGACCCCAGTGCCCTGATCCGCCTGGCCGAGATGCGGGAGAAGACCGGGGATCGGAGGGGCGCCGAGACCCTCGCCCGGCAGGCCGTTGACCAAGGCATGAGCCGCGACCTTCTGAAAAAACCTTCCAGAAGAATCCACACAAGGTGGTGGCCCAACGGTCTGGACCCAGACGGCACGCCCACACCGCCCTGGCAATGATCTACACGCCACCCCTACCGGCCTATACCCATTCCATGCCCAGCTCCCGCACCGGGGAGTGTCTAATCAACGGCGGATCTGATGATCAAGGAGATACGTTTGATGACGGAGACCGCCGTGGAGAACGAGCAGTCCGAGCAGGTGCAGGCACCGTCGAGCGTGGTGTCGGACGAGCAGCTCGTTGCGATGCTGGTGGACCGGGCTCGGAACGAAGGGCTGTAGCTGACCGGTGAAGGCGGGCTGTTGCAGCAGCTGACCAAGCGGGTGCTGGAGTCCGCTCTGGAACCTGGCACGCTGTACCGTCCGGCAGGCGGCGACCACACGCATCATCCCGCAGATCGCCGCCGACGGCAGCCAGCCCCAGGAGCTGGCCCGCACCCGGAGCTGGCACTACTCCGCCTTCACCCTGGTCGCCCACACCCGGCTGGCCGCGATCGGCCAGCACGTGGGCGTGGACCTGTGGGGCTACGAGGGCCCGGACGGACAGAGCCTGTTCCAGGCCGTCGACTACCTGCTCCCCGCCGCCACCGGGGCCGCCGCCTGGCCGCACCCGGAACTGGAGTTCCACCGCTACGCCGCGACCGACGTCGTCCACGCAGCCGCCGACGTGGGAGACAGCCGGGCCCGTAAGGCCCTCGCTTCCTTGGAAGCGCCGCCGGGAGGCGACCTGCGGCTGCTGCGCCCGGCGCCGGAGCAGCTGGACTCGATCGCCGGATGAGCGTCGGGGCCCGCCGTCCGGGCCCCGAACCTCGTCACTGGCTGCGCACCACCACACCGTCCAGCAACGCCCGCAGGTCGCGGGCCGGCCGGGCGGGAGCCCGGATCCGGTCGAGCTCCGACAGCGCCGAGGCCCTGCACCGCCGCGCCATGGCGAGCGCCGCCGTGCGTCCCCCCGCTTCCTCGGCCAGCTCCGCCGCCCTGGCCACGTCCCCGTCCGCTTCGAGCAGGGCGGCGAGACGACGGGCGGCGGGGCGGCCGCTCTCCAGGGCGGACACCACCGGCAGGGTCTTCTTCCGCTCGCGCAGGTCCCCGTGCACCGGCTTGCCGGTGACGGCGGGATCGCCCCACGTGCCCAGCACGTCGTCCGCGATCTGGAAGGCGACCCCCGCCTGTCGGCCGGCCCGGTCGAGGCCGGCCACCACGGCGGGGGACGCGCCGGCGATCAGCGCCCCCAGGGCCAGCGAACAGCCCAGCAGCGAACCGGTCTTGCCCTCGGCCATGTGCCGGTACTCCGTGCTCCGCACGCGGCGTGGCCCGGTCCACGGGCGCCCCGCGAACAGCAGGTCGTCGGCCTGTCCGCGCACCAGGTCGCCCAGCGCCGCCGACAGCAACCGTACGCCCTCGATCCCGCCGACGGACGTGGCGAGGGTGTCGACGGCGAGCGCGAAGAGGGCGTCGCCGGCGAGGACGGCGGGGCCGGTCCCGTACGCCCGCCAGACGGCGGGACGGCTCCGCCGCACCGGGTCGCCGTCCATGATGTCGTCGTGCAGGAGCGAGAAGGTGTGCACCAGTTCCACCGCGACGGCGGCGGGCACCCCTGTCTCCGGGGGTGCTCCGGCGATCTCCGCACCGAGCACGGCCAGTGCCTGCCGTAGGCCCTTGCCACCGGGGGCGGTGACCGGCGCGCCGCCCACGTCGCACCAGCCGAAGGAGTAGGCGGCCATCTCACCGACCCAGGGGTGCAGTCGGCCGACGGCCTCCCGCAACGCCGGCCGGGTCAACCGCGCGCACCGGTCGACGATCTGGGCCGGTGCCGCCGGTACGGCTGTTACCGTCACGCGGAGACCTCCCCGTCCGGGACGAACTCCGCCTGGGCCCGGGTGACCATCTCCCGGGCGTGCCGCAGTCCGATCCGCTCGGTCAGACGGGCGAGTTCGGCGAGTTCGGCCGCCGTCGCGGCGCGGTCACAGCCCAGTCGGGCCAGTGCCTTGGCCAGCCCGAGCCGGGCCAGCGTCTCACCGCGCGGCTCGGTCATCTCACGGAACTCCGCCAGCGCGTCCCGGTACAGGTCACGCGCCTCGGCGTAGCGCCCGGCGCGGTAGAGGACGTTGCCCCGCATCTTGAGGTTGTAGGCGAGAGCGCTCTTCAGTTTCATCTCCCTGCACGTGGCCTCGGCCTGCGACAGCAGGGACAGGGCCCGCTCGGTGTCGCCGTCGCGCACGGAGACGACGTCGGCGAGGCCGCGCAGGGCCCAGGCGTGCCCGCGCCGGTCGTCGGCGCGGGCGGATATCTCGGCCGCCTCGGCGAACAGTGCGTGGGCGCTGTCGTACTGGCCGGTGTTGCGCCGCATCTGGGCGATGCCCTCCAGCGCCCAGACGGTGTGGCGGGCCTCCCCGCGCTTGCGGGCCTCGTCGAGCAGTTGCTCGTGCAGCCGGCCCACGGCCTCGTAGTCCCCCTGGATGCGGCCGGTCTCGGCGAGACCCGCCAGCGAGTACCCGCGGACGACGACGTCCCCCGCCTGCTCGCCGAGCTCGGCGGCGAGTGCGAGCAGCCGGCGGGCCAGCGGGAACGCGCCTCGTTGGCGGGCCAGAGTGCCGCCGCTCCAGAGCGCCCAGGCCATGCCCGCGAGGTCTCCGGCCTCCCGGGCCGTGCGGTAACTCGCCTTCCAGGCCCGCTCGGCCTCGCGTACCTGCCCGAGGCGCCGGTGCGCTTCGGCGACCGCCAGGCCCGTGCGCGCCGCCTCGGCGGTCCGTCCGGCCCGTACGGCCTCCTGCATCTGCTCGGTGCCGGCCGCGAGTACGTCCGCCAGCGGTGCGTTGACGGACAGGGTGGTGAGGGCGCCCTGGTACTCCGGGGCGAATGCCTTGCCGTACATCGAAGCCTTTCCGTTCGGTGGCCCGGACCCCCTGTATACGCATCGCGTATACGTCGGGTGTATAGTCCGGCGGCCGTCAGTCCCTCTGCTGAGGGAGGGGAGAGAGGGCTGCGGCCCATTCGTCGTCCGTCAAGACGGAGGATCTCGGTCCGGGGTTGCCTCCGCAGATCGACGAAAGGCGCGACGACACCGAGCGCACACACCAGCCGGGCGGTGGGCTCCTCCGCGAGCGAGGAGGCCCACCGCCCGCCGTCCTGCGTCAGCGGCTGCTCGTCGTCTCGATGTCGATGATGCGGTTGTACCGCTCCAGCAGCACGAAGAGCTTGGTCGTCCGGGTCCTCCCACCGCTGCCGAACGTCAGGGTGACCACGACCTCGTGGCCGTTGCCCACGGCGCCGTTGTCGCTCACGGTCCACCGCGTCGGGACGTTCTGGGCGCGCAGGACGCCGTCGGCACCGTTGCCGTTCTCCCAGGCCGCGAGCCGTGCGGCGAAGTCGGGCGTCAGGTAGTGCGCGCGCAGCGCCGTGGCCAGCGTCGCGTCCGGGTCGGTGCAGTCGCCCTTGGCGTCGATGTACGCGCTGAAGTTCCCCCCGAACTGGACAGCGAGTGTTTACGCTGCCGGGACGAGGTTCTGCCTGAGCAAGGATCTCGTTTCGAGACGCGTCGACGAACTCACACGGACCAACCAACGACTCGAAGACAGCCTCCAGCAGGCCACCGACGACAACCACGAGCTCCACGCCCGCGTGAGAATCCTGGAAACAGACCTGACCGCAGCACGCACCAGCCTGCGACGGATGATCCGAGAGGAGAACACAAGTCGCTGAGTAGGTGTTTTTGATCCCTGGCCGGGCGGTGTGCACGGCTGGATGATCGGCGTGTGGCGGTTGACGGTACGGCTCGGCGGTACTGCCGGGAATGTGGTGATCCGCTGCCGCAGACGATGGCGGCGGAGGCGGTTTTCTGCTCGGGTCGGTGCAGGTCACGGCGTTGGCGGAGGCTTCAGCGGACCCGGCAGCGGGTGGCCTCGATGCAGCGGGGTGAGCAGGCGGAGTGTCCGGTGTGCGGGCGGTCGTGGACGGTGGGGGTGGAGCGGTCGAGGGCAGCGGTGTACTGCTCGGACCGTTGCCGGGTACGGGCCCGCCGTCAACGGCGGGCGTCACGGAACACCGTTACGGAAACGCCGTAGCCGAACGCCTCACGAGCACCCCGCGTTCTGCACGCGGGTCGGTGACGACTGATACGCGCTTCGAGCGCCCCTGATTCACGCCCTGCCCCGGCGTGTCGCGCCCGCGTCACGGTGGACGGTGACCTGGGCCGGCGCCCCTCTGTCCGGTCACCTCGTAGTGGCCGAGCCGGGCCCGAGTGAGGACGGTGATCGTCATGACCGACGTGGCCGACCGGATAGGGAACGTCACCCGGCATCGTTACGAACAGCTCGTCTCCCAGGCGAAAGAGCTGATCGCGCAGGTCGCGAGGGCTCAGTTCACGCTGGGGGACATGGCGCTGGAGATCGAGCCGATGCGTTCGGTGGGCGGATCGATGCCGAACGGCACGGACGACCTGTTCACGGTGACGGAGTCGTTGCAGATATTCGCGGACGACATCGGTGTCGAACGGCGGACGGTGGAGGACTGGCGTTACACCGCCAACCGCAGTGCACAGCGGCCGAAGGAACGGGTTAGTACTCCAGCAGCGGTTCGCTATCTGGCCTGGTCAGAGGCACCTTCTTGGGTCTATTCGGCTGCCGTGGCGCCTGGTGCCGGAAGTTCGTGACCTCCACCGCGGCGGCGACGGCAGTGGCAGCGTTGTGCGGTTGCCTGGTGGCGGCGTCGCCACCAGGACCAGCTCAACGCGTGATCGGTTTGCCGCCGGTGTGTCGCCGGGGGACGGTGAACTGCCAGGAGCCGCCGGACTTCTGCCACGGTGAGGGGCGCAAGGTCACCGGAACCGTTCCTGCGGCCCCCCTTGCTGCTGTCGCGGTGGCGGACGTGGCCGAGAGGACCGCGTGGGCCAGCATGGCGAGGGTGATGTGCCGGTACCAGCCCGGATAGCGTCGGACCTCGTACTGGTCCAGGCCGCATTCGTTCTTCCCGGCCTGGAAGCACTCCTCGATCGCCCACCGGCTGCCGGCGATCCGGGCCAGCTCGGGAACCTCAGTTTCGACGGGTGCGTAGGCGAGGTAGTAGGCGATCTCTTCCGGGCGGGCGAGGCTGCGGCGGGCCGGGACCTGTCGGTCGTGCGTAGGGTGGTCGCCGTCGAAGTCGTAGACGGCCGGCAGTTTCGCCGCGGCCCAGTCGTAGACGCGCGGCCCCTTCGCTCCGTCACCGCAGGAGTGGCGTTCCCATGCCTCGTCCGGCGCCTGGGTGATGAGGCGGTCTATGCGGCCCGGCGCGGGGACGGGCTGGGATTTCGGGACGGCCAGGACGTAGCCGACGCCGGCTTCCTCGAGCATCCGCCGCAGCCGCCATTCCTGGCCGTAGGCCGAGTCCGCGGTCACCCAGGCGATGGGCAGTGGCGAGGCCAGGGCCCGCTGGATCATGGCTTTGGCCAGGTGGCCCTTGGTCGCGAAGCCACGGTCGTCGGGTATCTTCGCCGCCTCGCGGCGGTCCCGGTCCGCAGTCCAGGACTTCGGCAGATACAACTCCCGGTCCACCAGCGCTCGTCCGTGCCGGGAAGCGTAGGCGGCGAAGACCCCGATCTGGCAGTTCTCCGTGCGGCCGGCAGTTCCCGAGTATTGCCGCTGGGCGCCGGCCGAGACCGTGCCCTTCTTCAGGAAGCCGGTGTCGTCGAGGATCAGCACACCGCCCGGCTCCCCGAGCTTCTCGGCGACATACTCCTGCAGGTCATCACGCGCCTCGTCAGGACTCCAGCGTGCACGGTTCAGCAGATTCTGCAGGCCCGCAGGGGTGCGGTGGCCTGCGTACTCAGCCGGCTGCCAGCTGTTCTTCCGGCCCACCGGGCCGAGCAAACCGTTCACGTAGGCCCTCATCTGCCGCCGTAGGTCCACCCGCCCGAACCGGTGACCGACCCGGACGAGCACCTCTTCCAGTTCCGCCGACCAGACGTCGGGCCGCACATCCTGCATGACAATCACAACGGACCGCCACGGTGGAGGTTACGAACTTCCGGCACCAGGCGCCACGGCAGCCGAATAGACTCCCGACGGCGCCTCTGACCAGCAGAGATAGCGAACTGCAACTGGAGTATTAGGTCTCCGGTCCGGTACGGACGACGGCCTGGTCGCCGTGCGGGCCGAACAGGTGCAGGATCTCGACCGCGCTGTCGCGCGCGGGCCCGAACCAGTGGGGTTCGCCGGTGTCGAATTCGGCGATCTCGCCGGGGCGCAGCGTGACGTCGGAGCCGCCCAGGATCAGGCGGAGCTCACCGGCGAGGACGTAGAGCCACTCGTAGCCGGCGTGGGTGACGAGCTTCGGTTCGCGCGGGGCGAGCACCTGTTTGAAGACCTGCACGCGGCCCGGGTACTGCGTGAGCGGCACCAGCACGCTGCCGCGGTCCTTGCGGTGCGGGCGCAGATGCACCCGTGGGTCGCCGGTGGCCGGGGCCGCGACGAGCTGGTCCAGGGCGACCCGGTGGGCGCGCGCCAACGGGATGAGCAGGTCGAGGGTGGGGCGCCGGATGCCCGACTCCAGGCGGGAGAGGGTGCTCACAGAGATGCCGGTGTCCTGGGCGAGCGCCTCCAGGGTGAGACCGCGGTCGCGGCGCAGGGCGCGCAGCCGGGGTCCGATGCCGTCGAGGATCTGGGTGAGTTCGGCGTCCACGGTCTCCATTTTGCGGTCTCCGCAAAGACGCTGAGTGCGGACGGCCGACCGGTCCGAGCATGGCGGCACATGATCCCGACGGAAGGCGGTCGCCGATGACCACGACCTCTTTGTCAGCAGAACCCGGACTCGGTGCGCGCCGGCGCTGGACGGTCCTAGCCGTCTGCGCGCTCAGCATGTTTCTGGTGGGGCTGGACACCACCATCGTCAATGTGGGGCTCCCCGCGATCGGGGAGGGTCTAGGAATCAGCACGCGGGGCCTGGAGTGGGTGGTGGACGCCTACACCGTTGTCTTGGCCGCACTCCTCATCACCTCTGGCGCGCTCGCCGACCGCTTCGGACGTCGGCGGGTGTTCCGTGTCGGCCTGGTCGTCTTCGGGGCCGCGTCGCTGGTCTGCGCGGTGGCGCCGTCACTGGGTGTCCTGGTCGCGGCGCGGGCCGTGCAGGGGGTCGGCGCGTCGATGCTGAGCCCGGTGGCCCTGGCGATCGTGGTGAGCGCGATGCCCGATCCGAGGGAGCGGGCCAGGGCCATCGGGATCTGGGCATCGGTGTTCGGGCTGAGCATGGCGGCGGGGCCGGTCACCGGCGGGGCGCTCGTCGCGGCGTTCGGCTGGCGGTCGGTGTTCTGGGTCAACGCCCCGGTCGTCGTGGTCGCGCTGGTGCTGGTCGCGGTGTTCGTGCCGGAGTCCCACGGGCAGCGCGCACGGCGTCTGGACCTGGCCGGGCAGGTGCTCCTCACGCTAGCCCTGGGGGCGAGCGTCTGGGTACTCATCGAGGGCCCGCGCATCGGCTGGTCCTCTCCCGTGGCCGCGGCCGGCTACGTGCTGATCGCCGTCACCACGGCCGCATTCATCCGGGCCGAGAACCGCCGGAGTGAGCCGCTGATGGACCTCGGGCTGTTCCGGCGGCCGGTGTTCGCCACGGCGGTGCTGGGCGCTATCGCCGTGTTCGTCGCCCTCAGCACGGCCCTGCTGCTGAACACGCTCTACCTCCAGCACACCCGCGGTTGGACCCCTCTCGCGGCCGGGCTCGCCACCCTGCCCATGGCGCTCGGCGCCACCCTGTGCGCGCCCTGGGCCGGCAGCCTGGTGGGCCGCCTCGGGCCACGGCGCCCGCTGCTGCTGGCCGGCGCGTTCATCGCGGCGGGCGGGCTGTGTCTGGCCGACCTCGGCCAGGACACCGACGTATGCCTCCTGCTGACGGCACAGTTGCTGATCGGGATCGGGTTCGGCTTCGCCAACGCACCCCTCACCAATGCCGCGGTCGGCGGCCTCCCCGCCTCCCGCGCGGGCGTGGCCGGGGCCATCACGTCCACCGCCCGCCAGGTCGGCTCCGCCGTCGGGGTGGCTGTCGCGGGGGCCCTGGTCGCCGGAGTCGGACCGGACGGACTGGCCCAGGCAGCACGTCCCGGCTGGCTGCTGGTGGCGGCCTGCGGGCTGTTCCTGATGGGTGTGGCGCGGGCCGCCGCGCCGGTACGCCGGGAGGCGTGACAGCCGAGCGGCCTGCGAAGGGCCACGCCCCGGGACACCAGCCCGGCTTTGGGCACCGGCTACGCCGCCCCTCAGCCGTCGACGAAGGACAGGTTGCCGACGTCGTACCGGGAGCCGACGATCCCTTCCGCCGGTCTGTGCGGTGATCCATACGAATCGCCCTAGCAATTCCGCCCACGGCTCCGAGGACCACGACCGCAGTGGCGCGCCACTTCTCCTAGCCTCGCGCTTTCACGAGGTGGGGCGTCCGAGGCTTGATCAAATAAGCGGAGAGTGCTCCTGACCTGCAACGGTGGGACTTGTCGAGGGTCCTGTTGGCTGCATGGAAAGAAGCACTCTCCAGGTGAAGAAGCGTATCGGGTCCTACCCGCGTGTCCGCATCGAGGGCGGCGGCCGGGCGGTGGTCTCGCAGGCCGGGGGCGTGCTGCTGGTCGAGACCGTCCGCAAGGCCGGCCTGGACACCGCGATATCGAAGGCGCTGGCGCCGTGGCGGAGGGCTCGGGCGGTGCACGATCCGGGCAAGATCCTGCTGGACGTGGCGCTGGCGGTCGCGCTGGGCGGGGACTGCCTCGCGGATGTCGACATGCTGCGGGCCGAGCCGGTGGTGTTCGGGGCGGTCGCCTCCGGCCCGACGGTCTCCCGCCTGATCGACTCCCTTGCCGCCTCGGGGGAGAGGGCCTTGCGGGCCATCCGTTCCGCGCGGGCCGAAGTACGCGGACGGGTCTGGCGGTTGGCCGGCCGGGAAGCGCCCGATGCGGGCGGGGCGGTGACCATCGATCTGGACGGGGTGCTGGTGGTCGCGCACTCGGACAAGGAGGACGCCGCACCGACGTGGAAGCGAACCTATGGTCATCACCCTCTGATGGGGTTCGTCGACCACGGGCCGGGCGGCACGGGGGAACCGGTCGCGGCCCTGCTCAGGCCGGGCAACGCGGGCTCGAACACGGCCGCCGACCACATCACCGCCGCCCAACTGGCCCTGGCTCAGTTGCCGAAGAAGTACCGGCGCGGACGCCGGACCCTGATCCGCACCGACTCCGCGGGCGGCACCCACGACTTCGTCGCCTGGCTCGCCCGGAGGGGGCGGTAGCTGTCCTAATCGGTCGGCATGGTGATCACCGACGCGATCCACCAGCACGTGCTGAAGGTCCCCACCTCGGCCTGGGCACCGGCCGTCGAGGCGGACGGCGAGATCCGGGACGGGGCTTGGGCCGCCGAACTCACCGGCGATGTCCTGGACGGCTGGCCGAAAGGCATGCGGCTGATCGTCCGGAAGGAACGGCCGCACCCTGGGGCCCAGTTGCGGCTCACGGACGCGGACGGCATGCGGCTGACCTGTTTCGCCATCAATACCTCGGGTCGGCCGATCGTCGAGCTCGAGCTCCGTCACCGACTGCGGGCGAGGGCCGAGGACCGAACCCGACGCCTGCGGCTTCGGCTGTTCAGCGCGGCCGGGCAGCTCGTGACCACAGGCCGTCGGCGGATCCTCCACCTGGCCCAGCACTGGCCCTGGACCAGCCGCATCACCGCCGCCCTCGACGCCGCCCTCGACCGGCTCGCACTCCTGCCGAATCCCGGCTGACCGACAAATCTCCCGTCCCTACGACAGCAGCTCAACACCCGGAGCAGTGGAACCCGGCGCCACCCCGAGACGACACTCGGGCTCTCGGCCTGCCCGCCCCCAGCCCACGGCACGAAAACGGTCCACCGACTCCGTCGGCGGACCGTCACGAAACTTCGAGGTTAAGAAGTCCTAACGAAATGATCTTCGAGGTGATTGGATCGCTCCAAAAGACCGACGATCTGGGGGGTGCGGGGTGGCACGGCCGAAGCCGTGGGAAGTCGACGATGAGCTGTGGGCAGTGATCGAACCGCTGCTGCCCAAGATCGAGCGCCGGACCCGGCATCCAGGGCGCAAGCGGCATCCGGACCGGCTGGTGTTCCAGGGCATCCTGTTCGTGCTGCATACCGGGATCGCCTGGGAACATCTGCCGCAGGAACTCGGCTTCGGCTCGGGCATGACATGCTGGCGCCGCCTGGCCGAATGGACCAAGGCCGGCGTGTGGCCTCAGCTGCACCAGGCCCTCCTCACCGAGCTGCGCGCCGCGAATGCCCTGGACTTCTCCCGGGCGGCGGTCGACGGCTCCCACATCCGGGCGTTAAAGGGGGAGCCAAGACCGGACGAAGCCCCGTTGACCGGGGCAGGACGGGCAGTAAGCATCATCTGATCACTGACGCCACCGGCATTCCGCTTGCTGCCGCCTTGACCGGTGGCAACCGCAACGATGTCACCCAGCTGATCCCGCTCCTCCAGGCCGTGCCGCCGGTGCGGGGCAAGCGTGGCCGGCCCCGGCGCCGCCCGGACGTGATCCTTGCTGACCGCGGCTACGACCACGACAAGTACCGCCGTCTGGTCCGGGCCCTTGGCGTGAAGCCTCTGATCGCCCGCCGCGGCACCGAACACGGCTCCGGACTCGGCGCCCAACGCTGGGTCGTCGAGCGTGCATTCGCTCACCTGCACTGGTTCCGCCGCCTGCGGATTCGCTGGGAGATACGCGACGACATCCACGAAGCGTTCCTCACCCTCGGATGCGCTCTCATCTGCTGGAGACGGCTAGTGTCACTGCATGCGCAGCACAGACCTGCGGCTTCCCGCCGGAGCTCTCGCACGGCTAGCAGCTGAAACCCGCTTGCGCAGTCGCCCGGCGAGCCGATACCCAGCACTCGAAAGACAAGGAGGACACGATGACCGCCCTCGGTTCGTTGAACGAGTTCTGCTGGATGGACCTGAAAACCCGCGACCCATCCGGCACCGCTGCCTTCTTATCGCAGGCACTGGGCTGGTGTTTTGCAGTAGATGAGGAGGACTGGCGCCAGGCCACCAAGATAACCATCGGCGGGTACCAGATCGGCGGCGTCAGCGACCTTGCGAACCCGATCTACCCGCCGGACACGCCCGCCCACGTCGCCTACTACCTGGCCGTTGATGACGTCGACTGCCGCGCCGAAGCCGCGACGGCGAACGGCGCGCGTCTTGTCGTGGCTCCCTTTGACGCGGGTGATCAGGGCCGTACGGCGACGTTGATCGACCCGGTGGGTGCCGCTTTCTCCCTGTGGCAACCCCATGGGTTCACCGGGTGGAAGTTCCCGCCCCGCTTGGCAGGCGCCCCACACCACATGGTCCTGGCCTGCGGCCAACCGGACCGGGCCCGGGACTTCTATCACCAGTTGACAGGCACTCCTCTCGCGGCTGCCGCATTCATCGCGGCGCGTGAACCCATCGCTGCCCCGCAGTGGGAACTCTGCGTCGGGGTCGATGACCTGGAGGGCGTCATCTCCCGCGTGCAGATCGGTGGCGGTGGCCCGAGCCTCGCTACCCGGATCCGAGAGACCGACCAGTCCAATCTGAGACTGCACAGCCCAGAAGGGCTGTCATTCCGAGTTCAATCTCTGGGGCAATGACGCCTGGACCACACATGGTGCCGTCGGACCACGCTAAAGCCGACGGCACCTCATTTCGTTAGGACTTCTAAGGCGTGAGGCAGCCGCAGACCAGGAGCACGACGCGCGCGTCCACTCCGTCGCCCGCGCCCATAATGCGACGCCGGCCCAGATACGGCTCGCCTGGACCTTCCACCGCGGTCCGCACGTGCTGGCCATTCCCGGCACCACGAACCCGGCACACCTCGACGAGAACATTGCCGCCGGAAGCCTGCGTTTGACCGAGCAGGAGTTGGCCGTCCTCGATAAGCCAACCAAGGGCACTGCCAGAGCCTCAACCGTCTGATCGTTTGAAGCCTCAATCCCGCTGACAAACGATCTACTCCACAGACAGCCGCCCACGACCAACACGAGCACCCCGACAGCCGGTCACACCAGCCCTTTAACCTGCGACTTCAAGTTGGCGAAGGCTCACTGCTGACCACCCTCGGCCTGACACAGGAGTGGCCCGCGTACGCATGGCCCGTACTGGCCGTCCTCCTCGTCGCAATCCCCGCTGCGATCTTCAAGATCGCTGCGGCGCGCCGTGGCTCTTTGCCCGTCGACCTCGAGGAACAACGCACTGCGCCGCCCGTCGAACGCAGGGAACATCACGTCAGCCGCGTAGCCCTGCCCAGCCACTGGACCGACTACGACTTCCTGTTCTCGGCCACCGTCCGGTGGTATCCCCTCGAGGCGCCCGGCAACGATCCCGTCCTCAATCCAGCCGGCCTTGCCGTCGAAGCAGTCCTGAACCGCGCCCGAGCGATCACCGAGCAACGGGCCCCCGGCCGCCCCTCGCTCGTCCAGCACGAACTGAGCGGTGCACTCAGCAGAATGCGCCCAGACCCCGCCGGACACCTTCAAGTCATGGCGGAGGACATCACACTCGTCCTGCGCGAACACGACCAAGAGCGGCTGGACAGACTCGCCGAAGTACGCAAAGACAAAGCGGTCTGGGAGCACCAGCGCAAGTATGAACAGAGTAAGCGCGCATACCTGAGCGAAGACGTGCTCAAGGACACCGGAAGTGCGGTCGTCTGGTGGCTCGCCAAGAACGACGACCACGTGGAAAAGACCGTGGCGGACATCGGTCTGCTAGCCCAGCTCACATCCGCCGCCAACGACACCGACGTGCCCGAACGACTGCGTGATTTCATACCCCGACCGCACAGTGAGAGCCCTGGCTTGGATCTCCTGCAGGGATTACCCGCTCCCTTCGAACCACAACCGACAGCCGCGGACCACTTCGAGACCTTCCTCAACAGCATGGGGTTCACGGACGGAGACGTTCGACGGACGATGCTGGCCAAACAGATCGCCGACATCATCAGGACACAAGACCAGCACGAGACAGCTGAGGACCTACTGCGCAGATTCGATCCGCCAGCGAGTTTCACACCGGACGACGGTGAGCCGCCAGCTCCCGAAGACAACACGATCAATGAGAAGCCCGAAAACTGACTTTTTAAGGAGAATAATGGACAGTGAGCTGGCCGCCCTCGCCGCATCCGGAGCAACCACCCTAGCCTCGATCTTGCGTGACGGTCCGCCGACGGAGTCGGTGGACCGTTTTCGTGTTCTGGGCTGAGGTTGGGCAGGGCGAGGGCCCGAGTGTCGT
>NZ_JBIAZD010000036.1:0-22573 GCF_042898795.1 Streptomyces sp. NPDC000348 | reverse complement strand
GGACCCTAGACAAGTCCCATCGTTGCAGGTCAGGAGCACTCTCCGCTTATTTGATCAAGCCTCGGACACTCCACCTCGCGAAAGCCCGAGGTTAGAGCTCGTACCTCTCGCCCGGAATACGTGGCCTGTACCGCTGGCGACGGATCGTCAAGAAACCGGCCACTCCGAGTCAACGACTCAGCAGGCCGGGACCTGACAGCCTCGAAGCCCTGACCGTCACAGAAGGGCAAAAGCGTGTATACAGGACGTTTATGGGCTGCGGGTGTGTTGACCGCGGCAGTCGTGGCAGGAGCCGCGGCTCCGGCGCTGGCCGACCAGCACATCTTCGTGAACGCCGCAGCCTCGTCTGCGGCGACGGATGCTGGGGCTATGGGTCGGCCCACCGGCTGCAAGTCCGTCGTGTGGGGCGACTGGGGGGCGCAAGCCACCTGCGACAAAGCCAACGGGGGTTCCTTTCGAGCCATCGCCGTGTGCACCAGTCCGTCTGATGGAGACGTTACATGGGGATACGGTCCATGGCGGAATTGGGACGGGGCGATTTCGATCGCATACTGCAATGGCGATAGCCGAGCTACGAGTGCCGGTTTCGAAACCCGGGTCTGAGTTTCCCCTGCGTCGACAAAGGGAGGATCTTCTTCATGAAGAAGCGATTCTTGTCGCTGTTCTGCACTGCCGCGCTGACAGCCGGAATTGTCGCAGCATTTCCGTCCGCGGCTGCTGCGGGCGCGGTCGCTGCGTGGCCGGAGGACTGCTGGTATGAGCTGAGGGGACAAGGCGCTGCAGCGCAGTGCGATTCAGGCTCAGGACAGTACAAAGCGGTGGTAATCTGCGATCCCTGGGCCGGGGGACCCCTGATTCAGCGTGATGCGCCGGTATGGAGGAATGCTGGCAGCGGTGTTACCTCCTACGTCTTCTGTCCCCCCATGTCCGACGGTGCGAGTGCGGGAATCCTGACGAGGGCAGGCTGATACTGCGGCCGCAGGCGATGCGATGGTGGTCGGGCTGCTTGTTGAGCGGGGCTGGGTGGGGACGTCATGTGCCCTCCGTCCTGGGCCTGCGCGAGCAGCCCGGCCACAACGTCGGTCGTGCCGTCTTCCCGTCCTCGCCGACGTAGGAGTGCTCGGTGCTGCAGAGGCATCGGCCGGTGCGTACGGTGGCGGACACGGCGAAGTCCCTCGGCATTCAGGCCGCGTCGCCTGCGCCGGGTGACCCCGGTGATGCCGCGCTCGCGCATGACCCGCTCCACCCTCCCCCGCAAGCGGGGGCACCCCCAGCGGTTGACCCGGCGGCCGAGCCGGCGCAGCTCGGCGTGGATCCTCGGCACCCCGTAGGTATGCCGGGAGGCGACATGCAGCACGGTGATCTCGTGGGCCAGGGCGTCGTCGGCGGCCTGCCTCGCCCGGCGGGCCTGCTCGCCGGACCGCCAGGCGCAGAACGAGGACCGGGCCACCTTCAGCAGCCGGCACAGCAGAGCGACGGTGTGGGTGGTCCTCTCCGCCTCGATGAACGCGTACACCGGCCTTGGGACTGGTGGGCTCGCATGTTGAGGTGTCGCGTATTCGTACGAACCTGTCACCCGAACCTGCATCAGACTCCAGATCGCGGAGAAGCGGCTGTATGAGACGGTGGCGGGCGCCGCGCGGCGGGCGGACGCGTCGTTGTCGGCGAATCTGGTGGCGCTGCTCGGGGTGCCGGAGGGGTGGTGGATCTCGGAGTTGGAGCGGCTGCGCCGGCCGCCGACGCGGACGACGGGCGCGAGCCTGGCGAAGGCGTTGGAGCGGGTGGATGAGATCTCGGCGTTCCGCCTGGGCCGGGTGAAGCCGGACAGGGTGGCCACCGACAACGCCTCCTACTCCGACATGGTGTTCGGCCTGTTCTCCCTACTCGGCTACAACTTCTCGCCCCGCTTCCGCGACCTGGCCGACCAGAGGTTCTGGCGGGCCGAGCTGCCCGAGGTAGAGACCGGCGGGTACGGGCTGCTGGAGCCGCTGGCCTGCAACAAGGCGAACCTGAACAAGGTGATCACGCACTGGCCGGACATGCTCCGGGTGATCGGCTCCCTGGTCACTGGGCAGGTGCGGGCGTACGACCTGCTGCGGATGTTCGGCCGCGAGGGACGCCCCACGCCGCTGGGCACCGCGTTCGCCGAGTACGGGCGGATCGCCAAGACCCTGCACCTGCTGCGTGTGGTCGATCCCGTCGACGACACCTACCGGCGGCAGATGAACCGGCAGCTCACCGTGCAGGAGTCCCGCCACAAGCTCGCCCGCGACATCTGCCACGGCAAGCGCGGGTAGATCATGCAGGCGTACAAGACGGGCCAGGAGGACCAACTCGGCGCCCTCGGTCTCGTGCTGAATGCAGCCGTGCTGTGGACGACCCGCTATCTCGACGCCGCGGTCGAAGAGTTGCGGACCCTGCCCTCCGAGGAGCGCGAGCACGACGTCCTGGACCAGGACGTCGCCCGCGTCTCCCCGCTCAAGCACGCCGACCTCAACGTGCTCGGCCGCTACAGCTTCCGTTCCTCCACCCCGGTTGACGGCGCCCTGCGCCCACTCCGTGACCTCGGAGCCGGCGGTCTCGACGAGGACGACGACCGCGCCGACGAATGACTCCGCGGGCCGTCAGTCCTGGCCGGGTCCGTCAATGTGGTGACGTTGCACGAGATGGACAGGCATCTGGTACTCCTCGCTGCCTGGGCGCCGCCATGGCCCATCAGGAGGTCGCGGTCGCCCTCGCTACCGTGTTCGGCTGCGCCTCCTGCCTGGCTCTCGCCGTATCGCCGTCCGCCCTGGAACGGCAGCCCTTTCCGGGCGTATGGCGTGCCGGTCCGCCTCTGACCGTCCGGAGGGACGGGCCCCTGACTCCCGTCCCTCCTGCGCACCGCTTCGGCGATCAGGTGGCGGTGATCTCGGCGACGTGCCCGTCCCGCAGCGTCAGTTGGGCGCCGTTGAAGCGGGACCGCATGCGCCGGTCGTGGGTGACGACGACGACTGTGCCCTGATAGCCGGTCAGTGCCTCCTCCAGTTCCTCGACGAGCGCGGGCGAGAGGTGGTTGGTGGGTTCGTCCAGCAGCAGCAGGTCGACCGGTTCGGTCACCAGCCGGGCGAGTTCGATGCGGCGCCGCTGTCCGTACGAGAGGTCCTGCACACGTTGCCGGAGGTCGTCCGGGCTGAACAGCCCGAGGGAGAGCAGCGCCTCGGTGTGTTCGTCGATGTCACCGGCCCGTCCGCTGCCGAACGCCTGGAGGACGGTCATCCCCTTCTGCCACGGTGTCTGTTCCTGCCGCAGGTGTCCTACCCTGCCCGACACCCGCACCGATCCGCTGTCGGGTGCCAGCTCTCCGGAGAGCACTCGCAGCAGCGTCGTCTTGCCCGCCCCGTTGGGGCCGGTGATCAGCAGCCGTTCGCCGGGCCCGAGGCGCAGGGAGTCGATGCCGAGCCGGTCGCCGACCCGGACGGCGGTGAGTTCGGCCACCGTCTCCTGGGGCTGTGCGGCCTCGGTGGTGATCTCGGCGGTGAAGGTGAGCGGCTCGGGCGGCGGCACGACCGGGTTCTCGGTCAGCCGCGCGACCCGTTCCTTGGCGTTGCGGATCCGCACCATCGCTCCGTGGCCCCGCCCGCGCATGCGGAACTGTCCGGCTCCGAAGACGGCGAAGGGCAGCTTGCGCGGAATGGCGTCCAGGCGCGCCACGTTGGACGCGATCAGCTCGCGGCTGCGGTCCAGTTCGGCGCGCCACTGCTCGTACTCCAGCAGCCTGCGCTGCCGTTCCGCCGCCTTGGCGGCCAGGTAGCCTTCGTAGCCGTTGCCGTACCGCATCACCTTGCCGGAGTCGATCTCGAGGATCGTGGTGGTGAGCCGGTCGAGGAAGAGCCGGTCGTGGGTGACCGCCACAACCGTGCCGCGGTGCTTGCGCAGGTGTTCCTCCAGCCAGCCCACGGCCCGGTCGTCCAGGTCGTTGGTCGGCTCGTCCAGCAGCAGCAGTTCGGGTTCCGAGGCCAGCGTGGCGGCCAGGGCGAGGCGCGAGCGCTCGCCGCCGGACAGGGTGCCCAGCCGCCGGCCGCGTTCCAGCCCGGGCAACCCGAGTCCGTGCAGCGCGATCTCCACCCGGGAGTCGGCCTCGTAGCCGCCGCGGGCCTGGTACCGGTCCACCAGCGCGGCATAACTCTCCAGAAGGCCGGCGAGTTCGGGGTCCTGGCCCGTCTGGTAGGGCCGTTCGGCCAGCTGGGCCTCGGCCCGGCGCATGCCCTCCTCCAGCTCCCGCAGGTCGGCCAGGGCCAGGTCGACGGCGTCCTGGACCGTGGCGTCCAGCGGCAGCTCCAGTGTCTGGGCCAGATAGCCGACGCCGCCGGGCGCGACCACCGTCAGCGCACCGTTGTCCGGCTGTTCCCGCCCGGCGATGAGCTTGATCAGCGTGGACTTGCCGGATCCGTTGTCCCCGATGACACCGACCTTCTCGCCCGGTTTGATGGTGAAGCCGATCCGGTCGAGTACGACGTGGTCCCGGTAACGCTTGGTGATGTCATGCAGAGCGAGTTGCGCTGTCGACACGCAGGAGTCCTCCTGATCTGGGTTGAGTGATGTCGCCGCGCACACAGCAGTCCGTCAGGAAAACGCAGACAGTCGGTAACCCAGACCGTTGGGAGCGGTTCCGTCCGGCGGAAACAGCGCATGGCGAAGGAATCGCAGCGCGTCCGTCTCTCAGGCGTGCACGGCCGGACGCGGTGACGGAGCCAGGCTCGACGTCCCACGCCCTCGCGGACCACACGTACCGATCACAGGGAACCCATGCCGCCACCGTAGACGACACGAAGCTGCACCGGCAACCGGTCCGGCCGCACCCGGGCGAGAGGGCCCGTCCGTCCTGCGGCCCTCCCGCCCGGGTCACGGCTGGGGGCAGGCCCGCAGGGGCCTTGACCCTTGATCTTGGACACACGAGACACTGGATCCTGAGGATCTGAGAACGGACAGCTCGTGGTCATGAAGCACTACCCCGCGGAGTTCGGCCTCGGGACTGGTGGGATCGCATGTTGAGGTGTCGTGTATTCGCTGGGCATCCACGACTTCGGTCACGGCGAGTAGCTGGTTCCGGGTGGTTTTCCGCGAGCCAGGCTGGGACGATGCGGGTATGGCGAGCGATCTGGCGGAGCCGTCGGCTTCGGAGTTGGCTGAGGGCATGCGCGCTGCGCTCAGGCATGCTCGGTGGGACCCGGACGGTGATCCAGCGGTCGCCGTTGATGTGCTGGGCGCCTTGGTCGAAGGCGTATGTGGTCCGATCGATTCAGTGGCGGCCGGGCAGATCGTTTTCGACTCGGAGGCTATGGGAACGGCGTACCTGTTCTGTGCTTCGATAAACAAGGCCCTTGATCGGAATCACCCGGCCCAGCCGCCTGCTCATCGGGGCTTGTCGATTACGGAGCATCTCGCCTTCGTGCAGCCCCTGCTGCCAGCATTTCATCGGCGGCAGCAGGAGGTACTACAGCTTCTGGACCGGGAGTTTCCGCCAGACGACTGATCTCGCGAGTGTGTGGAGCGGCGAACCGAACTCAGGCGCAATCACCGTGTGTGGTCGCCGGGAGCGTATCGACTCCAGGTTCCTCCAGCTTCGGTGACCAGGCGGGTGGCTGTCTTGTCGTGGTAACCCAGCGCCTTGGCGATGACGGGAGCCGGGGCTTGAAGGACGAGCTGTCGGATGGCGGAGGTCCTGCCGAGCTGCGGCGGGACGCCGATCTCACGCAAGTGCACTTGGAGGCTGACCGGGTTCATCGGCTGGCCGGGCCGGCGTCCGGGGAAGAGCCACTGTGAGCTGAACCGCCCCAGCTCGAATGGAGACTCGATTTCATGAAAGGATCGAGTCATGGCACGACCTTCCCGTTACCCGCTTGAGCTCCGCCGTCGTGCGGTGCGCATGGTCGCCGAGGTGCGCGACGACCACCCGAACAAGACGGCCCTGTTCTCCCGAAGCTGCCGCGAAGTGACAAGTAGCTCTCTGTGATCAGAGTGACGCGCGGTCAGGGATAGTGGGGCGGGGCCCGGGGAGTTCGCCGGCCTGGGGGGCGAAGTCGGTGTGGGCCTGTTCGACGGCTTCGGGGTATGCCTCGCGCTTGGCGTGTTCGGCGAGCGCCCGGTAGATGCTGGCGAGGGAGGGGTTCCGTCCCTTGCGTTTGCCGGTGGGGATGATCAGGTCGGGCTGGATCTGCTCGACGGACTCGCCGCTCGCCCGGCGGCGGAGCACGGTGTGCAGCATGTCGTCGGTGATGACCGGGGGCCGGCCGCCGTGCTTGCCCTTGCGGGCCGCGGTGTCGAGCCCTTCCAGCGTCGACTCCCGGATTTCTCCCGCTCGGTCTCCGCCATCGCGGCGAAGAACGCGAACAGCAGCTTCCCGGGCCCTGTCGGGTCGTAGATCCCGGGCAGGGGCCCAGCGAGCATCTCCAGGATGAGGCCGTGGGCGGTGAGGTGATCAGCGAGCGCGGTGAGTTCGGCGGCGTCGCGGCCGAGGCGCTTCATCTCGTACACCGTGAAGATGACGCGGCAGTGCGGGGCGTGCGCCTTGACCTCCCGCGCCGTCCGCAGCGCTTCCTCGAACCGGGGCCGGACCCGCACCCGGGTGCTGATCTTCTCGCTGAAGATCTTGTCCCTGGGGATGCCGTGCTTGCTGAGCGCGTCAAGCTGGGAGTCGAGTTCCTGCCCGAGCGTCGAGCATCTCGCGTACCCGATGCGGATGTCCGCGCTCGGCAGGTCCGGATCGATCGGCGCCGGCGGCGGAGTGCCGGGCCGCCAGGGTCGGCCCGGCCCCCGGTCGGCCGGGGGTCGGTACCCGCAGCGCCTTCTTCAGCCGGGGCACCGTGGTGAAGCGGCGGGTGTGGTAGGCGGAGGCGACGGCGCCGCCGCGGGAGCGGCACGGCGAGCCGGGCTGCGCGTCGCACTTCGGACAGGCGTGCTGTTCGACGTCGTCCGCGTCCGACCGGTCGGCCGGGGAGGGCTGCTGAGGGACCGTCATGGGCCCGCATTTTCGCACAATGCAAGTCTCAAAAGGGGGCCCGTCCCGCTTTTGAGTGAGAACGGGTTCTGAGAGCTAATCCGGGTCGAGCGAGGGTCCGGCGACCCACGATTGATCATGCTCGCGCAAAGGACCGTTTGTGACAGTAAGGGTGCGCGCAGCTCTGGCCATCGCTTCCAGTTGAGGGGGATCTCCAGGCGCGGCGGCCGGTGTCGCTGCCACCTGTTCGAGCTTCGTACTCGGAGCCGTGCGTCAGCGACAACGTCGCAAGGGCCGCCCGCCGCGCTGGACCGACCGCAGTCCGCATGCGCCTCGCGTGGCGCCGTCGCGTCTTCCCCGTCGGACCGGGCCGGCCACTGACTCGGCGCTCCCAGACGCCGCGGTCGAAGTCCATCTTGTGCGTGACCGCGATTCAACTGCCGAGGCCGTCAGAGGGGCGGGGCAGACCGGGGCCAGGGCGGGACGGTCCGGGGGCCATGCCGTGGGCGCCGAGGGACGACGCAGACCTTCGCGCGGGTGCTGCGGGGGATCTGGCTCAGCTGGGCCTAGGTCCGGCTGGGCTACGTTGCCGAGGCGCGGGCGCCGTTTGGAGAGAAAGACTGGTAAGGCGCGGTCTGGTCGCCGGAAGAGCCGCCCGGGAGCCGCGCCCCCTGGAGGGGATACCGGTCTTCGGCGGCATCCGTCGCCCCGGCGTCTCCATCCCGTCGTGAGAGGAATCGACATGACCGACGCCGTTGCCCAGCGCAACCTTGACAACACGCTGCTGCTGCTCCAGGACGCGATGCCGAAGGGTGACTTCGACCTCATCCGCTCGCTGGTGACTCCGGATGCCCCTATCCGGCGGGCTGGCTTCGCGGACCTGTATGCGCTCACCGGGGACGCGATCCCGCAGAGCGGCAACTTCGTGGAGTGGCTTGAGGCGGGCTGGAAGGTGCTGTCCGGGGCGCTGACCGACCAGACGGCGGAGGCCCGCGACATCGTGGCCTCCGGCAACACCGTCATGCTCCAGTACCGCATGACTGCCTTGCACTCCGGCACGTTCGCCGGTGCCCCGGCCACGGGCAAGCGCGTGGAGTGGGAGGAGATTGGTGTGCTGCACTTCGACGACGAGGGCAAGATCACCGACCTGTGGTTCATGTGCCAGGAGCTGAGTCTCGCCGAGCAGATCGGCTACAAGGCGCAGTTGGGCTGACTCACAGCTCCGCCGTCCTGTCCCGGGCTCACGGTTCCCCCGGGGGCTCCGTGAGGCCGGGACGTATCTGTCCGTGTCGCACGAGCGGCGCCCCACGTGCAAACGGGGGCGCCGCTCGTGCGTGAGAACGGGATTTCTGCCGTCAGTGGGCAGGTCACCCGTTCTGGAGCAGGGGGAAGCCGTTGAGGATCTGCTGGAGGTGCATGACCTGCCGGGGAATGAACTCGGCGATCGTGAGGCCGACGACGTCCGCCGCTTCGTCGATGTCGGCGACGATGCGACGTACTTCGCTGCTGGTGAGTCCGCCCGGGACGAACCCGAGTCCGAGGCCGATCTCGTTGCTGTCGATGGTGTCGACGTCGAAGTGGACGGCGACACGGGAGCAGCCGGTGGCCCGCAGCCAGTCGAGGAAGGGCCTGGTGGAGGCCCGCAGCTGGTCAGGGCTGAAGGAGGGGGTGCCCCAGGCTGCGATGTTGGGGAAATCGTCGTCAGTCCACTCGTGCAGGCCGACAAGGGCGAGGCGGTCGGGGGAGACGGTGGCGGGCAGCAGCTTCTGTACGTCGTCGTCGCCGTGGCCGGTGAGGGCGGTGACGGCCATCGCGTGGTAGCCCTTGTATGCGCTGTCCGGGGTGCCGATGTCGGGGTGGGAGTCGATCCAGATCACGGCCAGGTCGTCGCCGTAGCGGCGGGCGAGTTCGGCGAAGGGGGCCACGCTGACCGCACACTCGCCGCCGAGGGTGGTGATCCGTGCCGGATCGTGATCGCGGATCACGTCCAGGGCGCTCGCGAGCTGCTTCAGCACCACGGCCTTGGCCTCAACACCATCACGCTCCTCCAGGCCGTCGTCGCTCATGGTGACAGGGACGGTCGCGGTGGGGCCCTCGTGCGGCGGCAGGATGGCTTCGAGCACCTTGGTGCCGACCGCATAGCCACGGCGGGCGACGCCGAGCGGGAACTCGGGAGCCAGCTCCTTGACGACGGCGGCGCCGGCGCCCTGCCACTGGGGCCAGACGAGACGCAGATGGTCGCCCTCGCCGTGGGACGGGTCGGCGGGGGTGGTGGCGTGGAACATGGGCTTCCTTTCACGGGCACGGGCGGCAGGACGCGAAGTCGAGCGAGCCCACCTGCCCGCGTGCGCAGGCTGGTGTGCGTCGGTCACTCAGGGTGTATCGCGGTGCCGGGCAGGTCGGCCTGAGACGCGCCGTCGCCGCGGACGGCGGCGGGAGCGCTCCAGCTGGCGAGGAGGGCGAGGGCCTGCGCGGAGGCGGTGCCGGGTTCCGCGGTGTAGACGCAAATGGTCTGGTCCGTGTCGGCGGGCAGGGCCAGGGTCTCGTGATTCAGGGTGAGCTCACCGACCACGGGGTGGTGGAAGTGCTGCGTGCCGTGGGCGCACTGGGCCACTCGGTGGGTGTCCCACCAGGTGCTGAACTCGGGCACCCGGACGACGGCCTCGCCGATCAGCTCGTTGAGCAGGGCGTCGTCGGGGTGGCGTCCGGCTTCGAGGCGCAGGTTGGCCACGACGATCTCCGCGACCTCGTCCCAGTTCCGGTACAGCTCGCGGGCTGCCGGATCGAACAGAGCGAAGCGGGCGAAGCTGCGCTCCCGGTAGGGCAGTGCCTCCCAGTCGATGATCAGGGCCTTGGCCAGCTGGTTGGCGGCGAGCACGTCGCCGCGGTGGTTGGCGACGAAAGCCGGGGAGACGCTGTTGAGGACGTCCAGCATCCGGTGAACCTCAGGGCGCACCCGCTGCACGGGCTGGGGGCGGCCGCGCTGCGGACGCGCGGTACGGCTGCGGGTGCGGGCGAGGTCGAAGAGGTGAGCGCGTTCGTCGTCGTCCAGGCGCAGGGCGCGGGCAACGGCATCCAGGACAGCCTCGGAGACGTTGGGGTGCCGGCCCTGTTCGAGGCGGGTGTAGTAGTCCGTGCTCACCCCGGCAAGCTGGGCGACCTCCTCGCGGCGCAGCCCCGGGACCCGGCGGACACCGATACCCGCAGGCAGTCCCGCCTCGGCCGGGGTCAAGCGGGCCCGGCGGGTGCGGAGGAAGTCGGCCAGTTCAGCGTTCTGCTCCATTCCTCCAGTATTCGCCGGGAGCGGGGCAGCCACCCCGCTCAGGGTGGCCCAGCTGGACCCAGGCTCGGCTGGGCCAGGTTTGGCGGCTGATCCGCTGTGCGGCGGCGTGAACCTGGATCACGGCGGTCCTGCTTGACCAGGCCGTCTTGCCCACGCGGCAACCCGCTCGCCTGGCGATGTCCTCTGGAGCACCCTCATCATGCCTTTGATCATCTATGTCCTCGGGTTCGGCACGTTCGCCCAGGGCACCTCGGAGTTCATGCTCTCCGGGCTGCTGCCCTCCCTCGCCGGGGATCTGGACGTCTCGCTGTCCGAGGCGGGGCTGCTGGTCTCGGCGTTCGCGATCGGCATGGTCGTCGGCGCTCCGGTGCTGACGCTGGTCACCCTGAAGCTGCCCCGCCGCGCGGCGCTGGCCGGTTTTCAGGCGGTGTTCGTCGCCGGGCACGTGGCCGCCGCGCTCGTGCCGCACTTCGACTTCCTGCTGGTCATGCGGGTGGTCACGGGCATGGCGTACGCCGGGTTCTGGGCGCTCGCCTCGGTCACAGCGGTCTCGCTCGTCTCCGCCGACCGGCGCGGGAAGGCGATGTCCGTGGTCGTGTCCGGGCTGAGCCTGTCCATGATCCTCGGCGTTCCGGCCGGCACGCTGCTCGCGCAGCACGCCAGCTGGCAGGCCGCGTTCTGGGCGGTGGCCGTGATGGCCGTGCTGTCCGCGACCGCGGTGCTGCTCACCCTGCCCGGCAGGCCCGACACGACGGCTCCGCGGCCGGGGCTGCGCAGGGAACTGCGCTCCCTGGCCGTGCCACGGCTGTGGGTTGCCTACGCCACCACCGCGCTGACCATCTCCGCCACCATCGCGATCTTCTCCTACCTCGGCGCCCTCCTTCAGGACGTCACGGGCCTGTCCGAGGGGCTCGTCCCGGTGGTGCTCGGCCTGTACGGGGTGGGCGCTCTGGCCGGCCTCACGGTGGGCGGCCGGATCGCGGACCGGGCGCCGTTCGGGGTCCTGCTGACCGGCATGGGCACGGTCGCGGTCGTGGCCGCTGCCATCGGGACGACCGCGCCCGTGCCCGCGGTGGTGATCCCGCTCGCCGTCCTCCTGGCTGCCGGGGGCTTCGTGACCAATCCGGCCGTCAATGCCCGGGTGTTCGGCATCCTCGGCGAAACCAGGACGCTGGGCGGTGCGGTGAACATCGCCGCTTTCAACGTCGGCATCGCCGTCGCCCCTTGGGTCTCCGGCCTGGTCATCGACGCGGGCCCCGGCCTGGCCGGGATCGGCTGGGTCGGCGCGGTCTTCGCCCTGGCGGCCGTCGCGAGCACCCTGCTGGACCGGCACCTCACCCGCCGCCACCCACGCGCGACGCCCGCCCCCGCCCCGGCGGTCACCGAGGCACCCGAGCCCGCCTCCACCTCCCGATAACAGCCACGCCCCGCAACAAAGACCCATCCCCTCATCCCACCCCGTCTCGAAGGGACACCTGTATGAGCACCATCGGACTGATCGGCAGCGGACTGATCGGCGGCACCGTCGCACGCCTGGCCGTCGCCGCCGGCCACGACGTCGTCCTGAGCAACCGGCGCGGACCCCAGAGCCTGGCCGCTGTGGTGGCGGAGCTGGGTCCCCAGGCCCGCGCGGCCACCCCCGCCGAGGCCGCCGCCGCGGGCGACATCGTGGTCGTGACCGTTCCGCTGCACGCCTACCGCACGGTCCCCGTCGAACCGCTGCGCGGCAAGGTCGTCATCGACACCAACAACTACTATCCCCAGCGCGACGGCCGCATCGCCGAACTCGACGACGAGACCACCACGACCAGCGAGCTGCTCCAGGCCCACCTGCCCGAGTCGCGCGTGGTCAAGGCGATGAACAACATCTTCTACGTCCACCTCGGCAACCTCGCCCGGCCCACCGGCCACCCGGAACGCTCGGCCCTGGCCATCGCCGGCGACGACCAGGACGCCAAGAAGACCGTCGAGGCGTTCCTCGACTCCATCGGCTACGACGCCCTGGACGTCGGTCCCCTCGCCGAAGGCTGGCGCTTCCAGCGCGACACAGCCGCCTACAGCCAGCCCTACTTCAGCACCGGCCACAGCCTGACCACCACCGCGCAGGGCGGCGACCCCGGCCCGGGACAGCCCGTCACCGCGGACACCCTGCGGCCCCTGCTGGCCGCGGCCAAGCGGTACCGCGACATGTGACCCGGCCCGCTCCGGCGCAGCCGCACCACCGACCACGGCCGGCCACGAGACCTCGTGTCCCAAGACCGCACGCCCGACCCCCGCCCACAGCTGCTGACCGCAGCCAGCCCGCCCGCTGCAGAAGCCACTCCCTCAGCATCCAGGAACGAGACGTTCGCCATGCCCCAGACCATCGCCTTCATCGGAAGCGGCAACATCGGCCGCACCCTCGCCCGCCTCGCCGTCGACGCCGGACTCGACGTCATCCTGAGCAACTCGCGCGGCCCCGAGACCCTGGCCGACAGCGTCGCCGAGCTCGGCGACGCCGCCCGCGCCGCCACTCCGGTCGAGGCCGCCGAGGCCGCCGACCTCGTGGTGGTCTCCCTGCCCTTCCACGCCTACGACAAGCTCCCCGTCGATGCCCTCGCCGGCAAGACCGTCATCGACACGATGCACTACTTCCCCGAGCGTGACGGCCGGATCGACGACCTGGAGGAGCGGCGCACCACCAGCAGCGAGCTGCTCCAGCGCCACCTGTCCGGAGCACACGTCATCAAGACGCTCGGCAACATGGACTTCCTCCGCCTGTACAGCTCGGCCCGACCCTCCGGCCACCCCGAGCGCAGTGCCCTGCCCGTCACCGGCGACGACGCCAGGGCCAAGGCCCAAGTCGTGCGGTTCATGGACACCCTCGGCTACGACGCCGTCGACGTCGGCTCGCTCGCCGACAGCTGGCGCCACGAGGCCGGCACCCCCATCAACGTCCTGCCCTACGTCGGAGAGCCCCCCACAGGCATGACCCAGGAGCAGGCCCGCGAGTGGATGTTCAACGGACCCTCCGCCGTGATCAGCGCCGCCCGTGTCAGGGAACTCACCGGCCAGGCCACCCGGACCGGCCGCGTTGGTCTTTACCTGGAGGACCTCTTCCCCGCCGGCCGCTGACCCGCCCTCACCCCAGACTCCCCCCGTACCGGTCAAGGCGATCTTCCCTGGCGCACCGGACCCGCTCCGGCAGGGCGGCACCCGCACACGGAAACCAGCGCACCGCGCCGACCCGCACATCAGCATCGCAAGGAGCACCACGTGACCCTCACCCCCGCCGCCCGCACCCGCGCAGCCGGGATACTCGACCGCTCCGTCACCGTCAACGGCCTGACCATCCCCAACCGGATCGCGATGGCGCCGATGACCCGCCAGTTCTCCCCCGACGGCATACCCGGCGAGGACGTGGCCTCGTACTACGCGCGACGCGCCGCCGCCGGCGTCGGCCTGATCATCACCGAGGGCACCTACCCCGGCCACCCCTCCGCAGGCGACAGCGATCGCGTCCCGCGCTTTCATGGAGAAGAGCAGCTGGCGAGCTGGGCGAAGGTCGCCGATGGCGTGCACGCGGCGGGCGGCACGATCGTGCCGCAACTGTGGCACATCGGCATGGCCCGCGAGCAGGGGCGGCCCCCGTTGCCCGACGCCCCCGCCATCGGCCCCTCCGGCCTGCGGATCGACGGCACCGCCGGCACGGGCAAGGCCATGACCCAGCGGGACATCGACGAGGTCATCGCCTCCTTCGTCGAAGCCGCCGTCGATGCCGAGCGCATCGGCTTCGACGGCGTGGAGATCCACGGGGCCGGCGGCTTCCTCATCGACCAGTTCCTGTGGGAGCGCACCAACCGTCGCACCGACGCCTACGGCGGCGACCCGGTAGCCCGCACGAAGTTCGCCGCCGAAGTCGTCGCAGCGGTCCGCGACGCGGTCTCGCCCCAGTTCCCGATCCTCTTCCGCTACTCCCAGTGGAAGCTGGGGGCCTACGACGCCAAGCTCGCCGAGACCCCCAAGGAGCTGGAGGCCATCCTCACCCCGCTCGCCGCGGCCGGCGTCGACGCCTTCCACGCCAACACCCGCCGCTACTGGCTGCCCGAGTTCGACGGCTCCGACCTGAACCTGGCCGGCTGGACGAAGAAGCTCACCGGCAAGCAGACCATCACCGTCGGGTCGGTCGGCCTCGACGGCGACTTCATCCGGATCTTCGAGGGCGAAGGCGCCCCGATCAAGGGCATCGACAACCTCCTCGACCGCATGGAACGCGACGAGTTCGACCTGGTCGCCGTCGGCCGCGCACTCCTCCAGGACCCGAACTGGGCCATGAAGGTCCTCCATGGCCGCTTTGATGAACTGGCCCCGTACGACGTGCAGTCGCTGGCGACACTGAGCTGACACGCAGCGCGCCTGACAACCCCCTCCCGCGGACGATTCAGTTCAGCCGCCCGCCAGCGATGCCGGGGGACGGGCCTTCAGGACCCCGGCCCGGCCGCACCCCCCGCTGCAGGTTCGGGAGTCCGCGTATCGGGCGCGGTGCGGGGGCCGGGCACCATGGCCGCGGCGGCGAGGTCGAGGTGGGCGTTCATGTCCAGCTCGAACCGACCGTAGGGGTTCACGTGGGTCCAGAACAGCGGGGACAGGGCCCGCCGGTCGGCATCGGTGAGCCGCTTTTGCCACTTCTCCTCGCTCAGGATGTCCTGGAGGAGCAGGGTGTTGACGTGCACCAACGCCGACTGGAGCAGGTGCAGGGCGAGCATGGAGACCTCCTGGGACTCCTTGTCGGAGCCGGTCAGGTCGCCGTCCTTGCCGTAGAACAGGTCGTGGTTGGCGGAGTTCCAGTTCTCCACGACCTGGAGCCCGTCGTTGATCTCGCGCCGCAGGTCCGCGTCGGCGAGGTAGTCGCAGATGAACGCCGTACGCACCGCTCGCCCGAGCTCCTCGATCGCCCGGTACGTCGGATGCTTCGGCCCGCCGCGGGTGAAGCGCCGCAGGACCTGCTCGGCCTCCGCAGTGCCCAAGCGCAGGGCGGTGGTGTACTTCACGATCTGGTCGTACTGCTGGCGGATCAGGTCCCAGTCGATCGTCTTGGTCGACAGCACCGGCGCCAGGTTCGGCCACTTCTCGTCCTCCCCGGCCGCCGGCCGGTACAGCCGCGCCGAGCCGACGTTCTTCAGCCTGGGCAGCAGGTTGAAGCCGAGCATGTGGGCGAAGGCGAACCCGACGATGGAGGCGCCGTGCGTGTCGGTGTACTGCCGGTCGATCTCTAGGTCCGTGCAGTGCCGCAGCACGCCCTCGATCATCGCGGCGACCTCGGAGGCCGAGCATGACTTGAGCTGGCTGTAGACGCACAGCGACTTCTTCTCGACGTGCCAGTAGATCATCACCCCGGGCCCGCGGTACCGCTGGTGCCACTCGGTCATGAAGTTCGAGCTCCAGGAGCCGAACTTCTTGGAGTCGCTCGCGCAGGCGGTGCCCTCGCCCCACCACGCGGCATCGCGGGCGGCGAAGGTGGCGTTGACCAGCCGCACCAGCGCGGCGCGCAGGTTGGTCCGGTTGACGAACAGGTGCCGTACCCGGCGCAGGACGGCCTCGCTCTCGCCGTGCTTGCCGGTGACCGCGACCCGCTTGATGCCCATGTTCGTACCCAGCGCGAACAGCACCAGCAGCAGCCGGCGCCGCAGCACCGCCTTCGGGACCGCCTCCCTGGTGGCGACCGAGGTGAACTCGCCGGTGAAGCCGGTGGCGAACTCGGCCTCCTTGAGGATGTCGATCAGGTCGATGGTGCCCCAGCGGCGTTCGATCTCCGCCTTCAGGGCGACGAGGTTCTCCGGCTCCTCCTGCTTGCCCAGCGGCGAGACCTTGATCCACGGCTCGCCGTGCTTCTTGACGATGTCCACCCCGCCCGTGGTGCCCAGCTCCAGCGCCGTGTCGAAGCGGGTCAGGGCCTCGCGCAGCCTCTTCTCCAAGACCTCGATGAACTTCTCCGGGTCCTGCGGCTGGCGGATCGCGTCGTAGTGCACATCGCGGTTGTCCTCGAAGTCCGGTGGCAGATCGTCCTCCGGGTTCTGCCACCGGCTCGCGCCCGGCACCCAGATCTCCCGCCGCCGCAGCGCGTCCCGCAGGCTGACGAGCACGCACAGCTCGTACGGGATGCGCTCGACCCGGCCCCGCTCATCCACGACCGCCTTGCGCCACTCCTCGCGCACCACCCCGGCCAGAGGGATCTTCTCCGACTCGTCGAAGAACGCGCCCTCCTTCGCGATGGGCTGGTTCAGGTACCGCTTGAGCAGGTCGATGGCGTCCATCACCGGCCGGTAGGTGGTGTTGTTGCACTTCAGCTCCAGCGCGTTCAGAAGCGGCGAGAGCATACGCCGCCAGTGGTTGGAGTACGACGAGCGCAGGACCGTACGCACCCGGGCCCGGTAGCGGGCCTCGTTCGCCGCGGCCTCCGCGGCGAGGGCCTTCAGCGTGGACTCCCCGGCCACCGGATAGATCACCTTGCGGACCGTGCCGCCTGGCTCCGCGACCGCCGCCTCCGCCAGCCGCAGCAGGATGCCCTCCTTGCCGCGGACCCGCTTGAGCTCCTTGTTGAACTCGCCCTCGACCTTCTTCTCCGCCCGCGTGTTGATCTTCTGTACGAGCTGGATGAACAGTTCCACCAGCGAGTCGGTGATCTCCGTCTCCCGCACGTAGCACAGCGTCGACAGCAGCGTGTACCGCACCGGCCCAGCCGCCGCCCGCAGGTCCGAGGGATACTCCTTCGCCGCCCGCGCCCGCCAGGCCGCCACCAGCTTCCCCGACACGTCCCCGAACAGCTCCGGCGTAAGCTGAAGCCCGCGCACCCGCTGAAGCTTGTTCACCTCCGCCAGCAGGCTGTCCAGCCCCAGCGCACCCGGGTCCGCCTTCAGCTCGGTGAAGAACGTGCCCCCGCCACCCGCACTGTCCGCGTCCGTGTCGGCGTCCTCGGCGATCAGGTCATCCAGCCGCGACCGGGTCGCCGCCGACAGCCGGCCCACCGTGGCCGCGCAGAACCGTTCCTCGAAGGTGCTGACCGCCCTGCCCACCAGCCGGGCGATCTGTCCTGGCGCCGGCGGCTCCAGCCGATCCTTGCGGCAGCGGGCCACCACCGCCTCCGCCAGCCGGTCCCGGTTCAGCTCCACCCCGCACAGCTCGACCGCCAGCCACTCGGCGAGCTGGCCCTGGTCCTCCTCCGTGCACTCACGGAAGCCGAACGCGCCCCGGATCTCCATCCGGTGCCGCTTGATCGCCCGCCCCGACCAGTCGTACGCGGCCCACTCCTCCGCCGCCACCTTCACCTGCTGGGCGACGTACGACACCGCCGGCACCGGGATCTCCCCGGCGTCCTCCGGGAACCGGGCCTCCACCTCGAAGAACTTCAGCAACAGCGCGAACCCCAACCGGTTCGCCCCCGACTTGTTCCGCAGCCGCTCCTGGTCCTCCTCCAGCAGCGTCCAGACCTCGATCAGGTCCTCCGGCTCCCACTCCTGCCGCACCCCAGGCTCCTTCCGGCCGTCATGACCGGACCAACCTCGCCGAACACGGCCCCCGATGAGCCCAGAAGATCAAAAACACTGACAAGTGCACCCCAGATCCGCTACAGAGAGCTACTTGTCACTTCGCCGTAGCTTCGGGAGAACAGGGCCGCCCCAGTCGTGACCACCGGAAAGGCCCCTGCCGCGACGCCGATCCTGTTCACCGCTCCGCTGTTGCTGCCACTCGTGACGACATCCGGTCCGGTCACGCCGTGCAAGCGCACACCTGCGTCCGTCCCGGACGTGGACGGCATCGCCGTGTCGTACGTAGGCCGTGTCTCCCAACTTCGTAGTCGCGAGTCTGTCGTAGCGGGTGGCCAAGCCTCGCCACTGCTTGAACAGGCTGAACGATCGTTCCTGCGCTTGTAGGTCTCGGTGCCCGAGGTTCGGGGCCGTCCGCCGCTGCGGCCCTTTCCCCTGCGGTTGGCCTGCCGATCCGCGCGCTCGGAGAGCACCGTGCGGATGCCACGGGCCTCGAGATCTCCGACGGCGTCCTCCGTGACGATCCGCCCGCACCGCACCCCCACAGCCTCTTCCGGGCCGACTGGGGAGTGTTCCGGCACACCCTGGCCCGGCTGCCGGCCGTCCGGCTCGGAGGGCCGGTGTGACGTGGGCGTCAAGGTCTTCCGTGGTGCCGGTGCGAGCGGAAGGGTAAGCTGGCCTCCGAAACCTAGACCCATTGAGGCCCCCGCTCCGGCGGGGGCCTCAATGGTGTGCCCGTCGTGTCACGGACGGGACGGCCTCCGCCGTGACCGGTCACGGACCGTCGAGAGGTTCAGTACCTCCGCGTTCCCCTCGGGAGCGGCGGCCTTGGCCGGCTTCGGACGGCCGGACGGCCTTCCGCGGCCCAGACGCTTCTCCTTCTTCTCCTGCTCGGCCTGGGCGACGGATGCCTCGTAACGCTCCTGGTAGTCGTCGACGTCGAGACGGTCCGCGGGATCGAGCGTCCCGATCGCCTCCAGGTGCTCGGTGACGCTGCGCGCGCCACTGATCATCGGGTTGAGGAAGTAAATGCCCTTGGCCTGGCGGAACACCAGCTTGGCGAGGATCAGGGCCTGCAGGCCCCGCCCCACCATGGAGCGGTGCACGTCCAGGGCTTCGGCCAGCTCCTCTTCGGTGACCAGGCAGCGCCCTCCCGGCTCCTGGGTCCCCAGGAGCCGGAAGAGCACTCGGTAGGCGATCCCCGGCATCGCGGGCATGTAGGCGAAGCCGTTGAAGGTGCCGTATGTCAGCTCCGGCGGCTCCGGGTTCGCAGACGCTGCAGTCCTCATCCTCACGCCTCCGGCTTCTTCTCCGTACGCTTGCGGGTCCTCGACGATGGTCTGGGCAGTTTCGCACCCGGCAGGGCCATGTCCCTGAACTCCTCCGGAACGTGGGGGTCGAGCACCAGCTCATTGAGCAGGCTCAGCTGTTCCACCTGGACCTTGACGCTCCTGGCCGCCGACCCCCGGACGGGTTTCTCGATCAGTCGGTAGCCTCCGCGGAGGGTCACCGCGGGCTGGAGCTGGATCGCCCCCTTCTTCGGGGAGTAGGCCAGCCCCAGCTTCTTCAGCTTGGACTGGGCCCGTGACACCTGGGCGGGATTCATGTCCAGCTCGGCTGCGATCTCGGCCTGCTTGAGCTCGACCGCTCCTCCCACTTCCTGACTTCCCATCATGTAGAGCAGTACGCACAGGGTCACGTTGTCGTCCCTGAAGTACCGGGCGGCCCAGCGCAGGAACTCCAGGCTGTCCTGGGCGAAGTACTTGCCGATGAAGTCGCCGGCGGTGACCGGGGGCTTGACCTCCGCCGTGTGGCCGACGGGCAACTCGACGAGGTTCTTCCTCGGGCCGAGCGCATCCGCGTACGGACTGCTGGGACTCGGCGCACGAGGCGGGGACGAGCCGGGGACCCGGCGGGGGTTCCTCCGAGGCTGTGCGGACATGTCGCTGCGTGCTCCTCAAGATCGAAACCTAGACGCCGAGCACAGTAGCGATTGCGCATATGGATAGCAATGACGCGACCTATCTGCGCGTTGCCCGCGTCGAACATGACTTCGGAGACATGTTCGCGAGGGTTCCGAAGCCCGTCGCGAGATTGCGCACATAAGTCGCAATGAATACGGGGCAACTTGACTCGAGGCGCAAGTTCAGCAGCCCCAACTTGCGCTGGAAGTCATGTTCTGAGGCACTGTCACCCTCTCTGACCTGCGAAAACGTAATCCGCTCTCTTCTCTATAAGTGCGGGTCCGTGTGTGCTTGCGCTTCTTGAGCCGCTCCCGAGAGGCATCTGTTCGAGGTCGTCACCAACCGCCCTCCCCGTCAGGCTCCGTGGCACCAAGGGGCTTCGCCGACCCGTGCAGTCGCCTCGATCCGGACCTGGAGCACTCCCTGCCCCGATGGAACCTGTACCACCGAAAGTCAGCCACGACGGTGCAGGCATCCGAACGACCAGGCGCGCGTATGTCTCCAGCAACCCCGTCCCGGTCTCAGCCACGCTGCCCTCCCTTCGAGGACCCCGACGGACCGGCTCGCCCCACACGGTGAGCCACCGCGTCACCGTCTCGTGGTCCGGCTGATCCGCGACCGGCAGGGTCACGGTGCCGAGCCGGGAGCCGCCATACGGTTCGCATTCCGTCCCACCCGGTCGGGCCACGCACGCACCACGACGCGACGGACGCCGTACGGCCCGGTGACTCACTCGGGATGTAGTCACCGCCCTTCCCGCCCGGCCGCGTGGACACGTCGGTTCGGCGGTGAGGGCGGTGAGGGCCGTGAGGGTGGTGGTGAACCAGCACTGTCCGACGTCGTCGGGTCAGATGTCAGACCGTTCATTCCTTTCTCTTTGCAAGGCGGCCCCATGCTCATTGACGACTACACCGGAGGTACGGCGCAGGGCTCGGACGTTCTGGTCGTGACCACCAATGAAGTGCCCGGGCACGATGTGAAGCAGGTCATCGGAGAGGTGTTCGGGCTCACGGTACGTTCCCGCAACCTGGGCTCCCAGCTCGGCGCGGGACTCAAGTCGGTGATCGGCGGTGAGCTGAAGGGCCTGACCAAGACACTGGTGCAGACCCGGAACGAGGCGATGGAACGGCTGGTCGAGGCCACCAGAGCGCGCGGCGCGAATGCCGTGCTCGCCATGCGCTTCGACGTCACGACGGCTCAGGACGTCGGTACCGAGGTCTGCGCCTACGGAACCGCCGTGATCGTCGCTCCGGCCGCCTGAGGCCGGCGGCGTTCGAGCTCGGGGCGGCCGGACCTGTCCGGCCGCCCCGAGCGTTTTCCGCCGTCAGGATGCGGTGTCCGGTGGAGGGGGTGGCCGCTGGGCTGTCAGGCCGGAGAGTGCGACGAGTCGGGGTGGGAGAGGAGGCCGAGTGCCCGCCCTCTTCGTAAGAGGTCAAGGTGAGGACCGCGGGTGAGCGGCTGTCCTCGGGCTCGAGGCGGACCGCGATCTCCTACCCGGGGTGCAGACGCTGCACCCCGGGTTCGACACGATGATCCTTCCGCGGCGTGAGGACCGCGCCCTGCGCCCGGCCCTAGGCTCGATCACGTCGGGAAAGCGGCCGACCAGCGGTTCTTCCGAGCTTTCCCACACCTCGACACCTCACTCTCAGCAGGGGGATCCACCATGTCCAAGCGCGTTCTCGTCCCGTCCCTCATCGGCCTCGCCACCCTCGGCGCCGTCACCGCCGGCGGCTACGCCATGGCCTCCACCACCACGGCACCGACCGTGGAGAACGGCTCCGCCGTCTACGTCGCGCCCTCCCAGCCGGGCGGGGGAAAGCTCTCCTACACCGCGGACGTGAGCGACGACTCGGGTGTCCGTGAGGTCAGGGTCATCGCGTGGCCGGCGAGCTCCGAGCTCGACCCGACCGAGCCGGAGCTGCGGCACGTGGACAAGGCCACCTGCCGCAGCGTCTCGGACAGGACGTCCCGCTGCACCTATACGCCGGAGGTGACGCCGCAGGACGCGGCCGACCTGGCGGAAGGCACCTGGTACGTGTCGGTACTGGCGACGGCGAAGGACGGCGGCACGACCTTCGTGCCCCGCGCGGCCACCTTCGACGTCACCCGCTGACCCGTCACCAGGCCCCCGGCACCCGCGCGGTCCGGCGCCGGGCGTCTGCCACGGGGAGGAGCGACCCGCACGGTCGGACCGGATGCGCGGTGCGGCCGGCGGACCGCCGACCGGGCGGGGCCGGTAGGCCCGCTCCCGGCCGGGTCCGACCGGGCGGGCCCACCGCAGCACCCGAACCGGACCCCTCCGCGGATCGTCGGGCATGCCGAAGGAGCCGGTGCCCCGGCTGCCGGAGTGCGGTGATGCTCCGATCCCCAGGCCCGGGCCGCGGTGAGGCGACCCGCCTCCGAGGGCCGCTGGCGCGAGCCGGCCGCCACCCCTCCCCTTCCCGCCCCCGCCCTTGCTCCGTCACCCCCGCCGGAAGGAGTGTGCCGTGTCCCGTACGGCCGAGCCCCTCGTCCCCGCCGCCGTGCCCGTGCACGCCCCGGTGACGTGCACGCCCGGCTCCCTCCCGCACCGCGTCGACGGCCGGGACCGGGGAGGGGAGAGATGACCGCCGGCCCCCTGCCGTGGGACGCGCCGGCGCCGGCCGGGGCGGCTCCCGGCGCGGGGACGCGGCCGTCCGGCCTCGCCTTCGCCGCCGTCCGCCACGGCGGGCCCCGGCGTGCTTGGGTTCTACTGAGCTTGTCGGCGTGATGTCGTCAGGGTGAGTCCGGTTGCGGCGAGGCATCCGTCGATGGTTTCGCTGCGGTACTGGAGTTCGCGGAGGGT
>NZ_JBIAZD010000035.1:0-23454 GCF_042898795.1 Streptomyces sp. NPDC000348 | reverse complement strand
ACACTCGGGCCCTCGCCCTGCCCAACCTCAGCCCAGAACACGAAAACGGTCCACCGACTCCGTCGGCGGACCGTCACGCAAGATCGAGGCTAAGAGGGCGTTTATGCAGGTCAAGCCCTATATGCGGCTCTCACCCCTGACCTGCTTTGAGGGCCTTCACTCCATAGGAGGCGAATGACGCTCTTCACGGTGGACGCTTGGTCATCCGTCTCGTTCGCTTCTACACCTGGAAGTCCGTCTGGTTTGAAGTTGCTGCGGAATCGCCCAATGAACAGCGGAACCGAGCCCTCCGCCTCACCCATGGTCGCGCTACGTCGTGAGCGAGCGCAAGCCGTACCCCAGCGACCTGTCCGACGCCCGATGGGCCCTGATCGAGCCGACGTTGACGGCCTGGAGAAAGGCCCGGCTCGACCGCAGACCAACCGGACAGCCGACCAAAGTCGATTTACGCGACGCCTTCAACGCGATCCTCTACGTGAACCGCACGGGAATCCCCTGGAAATACCTTCCATATGACTTCCCGAACCACGCCACTGCCCATGCCTACTACGCGGCCTGGCGCGATGAAGGAATCTTCGCCCAGCTCAATTACGACCTGACCTGACTGGCCCGCGCAAAGGAAGGGCGCAAGCCCGAGCCGATCGCCTCCGTGATCGACATCCGGAGCGTGAGGACTTCCACCAACGTGCCCGTGACCAGCCCGGGAACGGACGCAGCGAAGAAGATCGTCGGCCGGAAGCGCGGCATCCTCACCGCCACGATCGGCCTCATCCCCGCCGTGACCGTCACCGCCGCCGGCCTGCCGGAGAACGCCCTGGGAATCCGCCTCCTCGACCAGGCGAAGGAGACGTACCCCACCCTCTCCAAGAGCTGGGTCGACACCGGCTTCAAGAACGCCGTCGTCGAGCACGGCGCCCGCCTCGGAATCGACGTCGAAGTCGTCCAACGCGACCCCGACGTCAAAGGGTTCAAGGTGATCCCCCGACGTTGGGTGGTCGAACGGACCTTCGGCTGGCTGATGCACCACCGCCGTCTCGCCCGCGACTACGAGACCCACTCCCACCGCTCCGAAGCCATAGTCCACGTCGCGATGATCGACCTCATAAGCCGACGACTCACCCGCGAATCCACCCCGAACTGGCGCGACACCTGAACCTCGAACCAAACAGCCTCGACGGGACAAAACGCTCTTCAAGTCCGGGAGTTGAGGGTTTCGGCGCGCGGGCCGGACTGCGCAGGTGCGGGCGGAGGTTCCAAAACCCACGGCGGTCACCCCCACGTCCGGCGAACGCCCAGGTAAGCGGCCCAGTTCGAGGGCCATTTCGACTCATCGATAGCCTTCATCCTCATGATGCGCACATGGATCCTGCCGATGCTGCTGGTGCTCTGCGGCGCAGTCCTTGCAACTGGGCGGATCATCAGCGGGACCTCCGGTGCAGCCGCCGCCCTCCTGCTGGTCTTTGTGCTGCTCGCAGGCGTGAACTCGCCTCTCATCTTCCCGAGGTCGATCAGCGCGCTGGAGGCACAACACCGCAGCGCGGTCGACGGCCGACCGGTCGTCTTCTGGCGCCCCGGCTGCAAGTACTGCATACGGCTGCGCATCCGGTTGGGCCGCAGCGCCCGCCAGGTGCACTGGGTCAACATCTGGCGCGACCCCGCTGGAGCCGCAGCGGTGAGGGCAGCCAACGACGGCAACGAGACGGTGCCGACCGTCTTCGTGGCGGGTGAGCCGCACACCAATCCCGATCCCGCATGGGTGCGCCAGCAACTCTCCCACTCCGCGCGGTAGGGACACAGCCGAGGTTAAAAGACAAGGTGAGACGCCGTTTCCTGCCGGTGGTGTCAGTGACAGCTCGTAGGGTGCGCCGGTATTCGACGAGGAGGTCCCATGGGTTTTTCCGGTCATCTGGTCTTTGCGCGTAGCAAGCGCCCACTGCTGGAAGCACCCCTGTTCGGCAGCACCGGTCCAGGGCTGGGGGATGACGCGCAGGAGTGGCAGCCGCGGCCGGGCGGCTGGCAGACCCTGCAGTTGGAGCAAGGCCTCTGGGCGGGCCAGTACCTGTTCGCCTTGGTCGAGTGGACCGGTGCGCCGGCCTGCGTCGCCGACGTCTCCGACAGCAGCATCGCCCTCGTGACCGGCCTGGACACCAACGGACACCGCTGGCAGGCATGGCTCAACCTGGACAACGCCGCGGCTCTCCTCGTCGAAGAACCCGAGGACGTGGACGACCTGAGCCTGTGGATGGGCACCCCGGAATTCGAACAGGCCATCGGGCGCAAACGTGCAGAGCTCGACGCGGAGGTGCCGACCGACGCCGAAGGCGCTCTCGCATGGGCTTCAGCAGCCGGCGTCCAGGTCGCGGCGCAGCAGTCCCGGATCGAGGAACTGCTGCGCGTACGGGAGACCTTCGTGGAGGAGCTGTTCGACGCGCTGCTGGACGAACTGGGCTTTCCCGAAGCCGCCCACTCCGCACCGCAGCCATAGGAAAGACGTCTGAGGGCTCGCCGGCCCCGCCGTCCTGTTGAACCGAGCAGCGGCACCTATGTGGAACTCCACGTAATTCCCCATGAGCAGCGTCAGCTTCCCTAAAGGGTGTTGCACAAGGCTGCGTTTGGGCAGGTCAGGACCCTGATCATAGTCTTCTGGTCATGATGTGAGTGCGAGGTTGTGCATGTGGGCGACGGCTTGGACGGCGTGGTGGAGGCCGTCGCCGTGCTGTCGGCAGTCGCGGAGGATCTTGCAGTTCTTCATGCGGCCGATCACATGCTCCACTCGGGCACGCACCTTGCGGTGGGTGGCATTGTCCGCTTCTTCACCGGCCAGTAGGGGCCGGCGAGGGCGTTTGCGGTGCGGCACGACCATCCCGCAGTTGAGGTAGGCGCCATCGCCCAGGACGGTCACGTCATGGCAGTGCTCGGCGAGGCCGGAAGCGCGCCAGGCATGGGCGTCCGCGGTGGTGCCCGGTGCCGGCCGGGCCGCTGCGATCACGAGACGGGTGCCGGCATCTACGATGACCTGCACGTTCACGGAGAAGCGGTAGTTGTGGCTGGACGCGCCGACCTTGCGGTCGCGGACCGGGACCAGAGTGCCGTCCACGATCCACAACCGGTCCGCGGCGTCGGCCGGACGCGAGACGGGCTCGATGGCCAGCAGCGGCCCGAGACGTTGGATCACCCGGCACACGGTGGACGAGGACACTCCGAACAGCGGTCCCAGTTGCCGCATGGTCAGGTTCGTCCGGTGGTAGACCGCGACCAGCAGCACCCGCTCGGCCAGCGGCAGGCTCCATGGCCGGCCCTGCATCGTGCCGTTGCCGCCCCCGCTCCCGCACTGCCTTGAGCAACCGCGAAAACTGCGTCACCCGCAGCCCCGTGAACGTCTCCACCCACACCCGCTCGGCCCTCAACACCCCAGCTATAAAAGGGAGATGCCCAGTTCGCAGTCTTGTGCAACACCCTTTAGCCCGAGCTTGACCCCCGGAAGGTCAAAGACCTCGCCACCCTCTCGTTCGTCGAGGCCAAGGCCAAAGCCGCCCTCCTTGGGCCGCCCGGGGTGGGCAAGACACATATCGCCGTCGCCCTCGCGGTCGCAGCCTGCCGGGCCGACTACTCGATCTCCTTCACCAGCCTCGACGACATGGTCCGCAACCTCACCGCCGCCGAAGCGGCGGGACGCCTGACCAACAAGCTCGGCACGTACTTGCGGCCAGCGGTCCTCGTTCTGGACGAAGTCGGCTACCAGCCCCTCGCCCGCGCAGAAGCCAACCTGGTCTTCCAAGTCATCTCCAAGCGCTACGAAAAGGGCTCGATCATCCTGACCTCGAACAAGACCTTCAGTGAATGGGGGCAGGTGTTCGGCGACGAGGTGCTGGCCACCGCCATCCTTGACCGTCTCCTCCACCACTGCGGAGTGATCTCCATCAACGGTCCCAGTTACCGGCTCAAGAACCGCCTCGCCGCCATCGAACGAGAGCGGGACGACGCAGCCTGACGACCTGGTCGACAATGACCGCATGGATGTCACTGAGCTGCTCGAATCGGCTTCCCTCCTCGTCCCGGAAGAGGTCGCTACCGAGAATGACATCTCGATGCAAGACGTCTGGAACTATCTCGCCCACGACGAATGGCAGATCGCGCTGAACCTGCTGGAGGAACTCGGAGACGGGCAACCGCTCCCCTTGACGTTCTGGGAGCAGCTTGCCGAGGCGGCTGAGCAACTCGGCCTTGAGCGGAGCGTGGCTTGGTGCCACTGGCGGTGTTCCGAGATCCGAAACGGAATGATCCGGGCGGATCTGACGCTTCGTCCACCCTCGGAGGCCCGATGCAGGACATCAATCTCCGGTCACGGTGTTCTGCGCCCCATGTGGGACATCGGGGACCTCTCGCCGACCGGGGGTGTTGCGGTGAGCATCGCAGGGCTCTGGGTCGAGGACATGCCCTTTCTGGAGCCCGGCGGCCGGGCTACTGTCCGCCTCGTTCCCCTCACTCCCACTCACTGGACGCACGTCCAAACCGGCCAGCAGATCAACATGCACGAGGACCGGGCCGTGGCCGGCACCGCAGTCGTGCTGGAGGTTCACCTCCCCGCCCCCGCCATGCCCACGAGATGACGCCGACCGTCCCGCCCTCACACTGGTGCAGATATCTCCGTACTCGGTGGAGCAGACACAGGAGTACGTCGACAGATGTCGGCGTTTACTTCAAAGTGCACCGAGCGGTACACGTAAGCGTGCGCCATGCGCCATGGCCGGGCTTGCGGGAGGGTCATGAAGTGGCGTGACCGCCTCGGCTGAGTTCCTTGAGGAACTGTCTCTGATCGTCCAGGAATCCGTCCGCGAAGAGCGAGCGGGGGGAGAAGAGCGCGGTGAGCGTGATCTTGAGGTCCGACTGCTCAATGGACTGCTTGAGCAGTGAATGGGTCGCGTCCGGGTAACGCCTGACCGTCAATGCACCCCCTGCGTCCAGCACCTTGTGGTACGTGCGCTCCGTGTCGGCGGTGTCCACGTTGATGTCATGGCCCGCGAGGGTCAGCAGCACCGGTACGCCGCGCAGGGCGCGGAGGTCTCGCGTGGCGTCCGCGGTGTAGTTCTTGGAGACGAAGCCCCAGCGGTCGGCGGTCATGCCGTCCGCGTCGCCGCCCATCGCCCTGACGTACTCCTCGAAGGTCGCGTGGCGTCCCAGCAGCCGGCGGGTGGTGTCGCTCTTGGCGACCTCCGCCTTGGTGCGGGCTGCTGATGCACCGTCGGCGCGCAGCTCGGCGAGGAGGTTGTAGCGGCCCTGCTGGAGCCAGTTGATCGCGGGCGAGACGGCGATGACGAAGCTCACGGGCGTCTTGGCGGCGATCTTCGGCAGGACCCAGCCCGCCTGGCTGGCGCCCCAGAGTCCGATCCGGTCGCCGTCGATGTCCGGGCGGGCGCGGGCCCAGGCGATGGCGGCGGCCGCCTCGTCGGCCCGGTCGTTCATGGACTGGTCGAGCCAGTTTCCGGGCGCGCCCGCGACGCCGGGCTTGTCCCAGGACAGGGAGGCGTACCCGGCCTTGGCGTTCGCCTCCCACATGGGCTGGTAACCGTCGTCGTGGGTGGCGTCGACGGGGCCGTCGCCGTGGACGTACACGACCAGGCCGTGGTGCTTGCGGCCGTCCCTGGGGACGGCCAGTACGCCGTTGAGGGTGTGGCCGCCGTGGCGGATCGTGACCCGCTGCTCGTCCATGTCGTAGGAGTTCTGCCACAGCACCACACCGACGAGGCCGGCGGCCACGACCAGGACCATGACGAGTGACCACACGGCGATGCGGAGCCCGCGCCGTCGGGGCTGGGTCTTCGGACACATGGGAGGACCGCCTCTGTTCGGGTGTGCAGCAGACACCGAAACTATCATCACAGGGACGACCGTTGAGCATCTGATAGTTTTAAGTCTCGGTTTCAGGAAGAGAGGAGGCACGGCATGGGACTGGACACGACAGGCCCCGGGGCCGGACCGGTGACGGTGCGGCGGGGCGTTCCGGCTGGAGCCGAACGGCGGGTGGCCGAGCTGTACTGGGACGCCTTCGGCCGCAAACTCGGTCCCGCCCTGAACCCGGCGGACAAGGCGGTGCCCTTCATCGCCGCCCACCTGAACACCGACCGAGCGGTCTGCGCACTCCTCGACGGGCAGCTCGTCGGCCTCGCCGGCTACCACCACGGCGGGCGAGCCCTCACCGGAGGATCGGCCTGCGCCGTGCTGCGCGCTTACGGGCACCTGCGAGGACTGCACCGACTCCTGCTCCTCGCCCTGTTCGAACGTCACCCGGCCCCCGGACAGCTCGTCATGGACGGCATCGCCGTGGACCCGGACATGCGCGGCCGCGGCGTCGGAAGCCTGCTCATCGAGGAAGTGGCCGCCGTCGCGGCGGAGCAGGACTGCCGGGAGATCAGACTGGACGTGATCGACACCAACCCGCGCGCCCGGGCCCTGTACGAGCGGCGCGGCTTCACGGCCGTACGGACCGAGCACACGCCCTACCTGCGCGGGCTGCTCGGCTTCGGCGCGGTGACCACCATGCACCGCCCGGTCGGAACAGGAGGGGTGAGGGAGCTGTGAGCGCCGGCACCGACCACGTCGAGGTTCCCACCCGCATGCTCGTCCACGCGCTGATCCGCGAGGACGGCACCGTCGGCGCGGACGAGCTGTACACCGTCGCCAACACCCTGGGCATGAGCGACCAGCAGGTACGGCTGTGCGTCAAACGCCTCGTGACCGAAGGCCGATTCACCCACGAAGGCCGGGGCCGCAAGGCGGAGCTGCACGCGACCACGGACACCATGCGTGCCCTCGCCCCCAACGCGGACTTCCTGCGGCACGCATTCCAACAGGACGCCGGGCTCGCGCCCTGGGACGGTGTCTGGCACCTGGCCGCCTTCGCGGTGCCCGAATCGGCGCGCACCTCCCGGGACGCCCTGCGCAAGACGCTCCTCCACCTCGGCGGCGCCCCGCTCCAGGGCGGACTGTACGTCTGCGCCAACCCATGGGAACCGTACGTCGAAGAAGCGGCCCACCTCATCGGCGCCCACGGCGCGCTCACCCTCCTCACCACGACGGACCTGCGCAGGGGCGACACCCGGGAGCCTGCCGAACTCGCCCGTCGTCTGTGGCCTCTGCAGGAGATCGCCGACCGCTACCACCGCCTCAGCCGCATCACCCAGCCCCGCCTCACCCGGCTCACCGGCCCCGTCGAACTCTCCCCGGCCGCACTTCTCACCATCGCCGTCGAGCTGGCCGCCGAACTCACCCGCGCCATGGAGCCCGACCCGCTGCTGCCGCCTCAGCTCCTGCCCCGGCCCTGGCCCGGCACCCAGGCCCGGAAGCTCATCGCCCGGTGCTGGGCAGCCCTGCACGAACGCGACCACGGCGAGGCCCGCCCGGCCCTCTTCCGCCTCTACGCCGACATCACCCGAGAAACAGCCGACCGTGCCACACGCTGAAGACGCAACAGACGGCGCGGCTCCTTGCCGCGGTTCCAGGTGAGAGACCGCCGGAGTTGCTCAGGCAGTGTGGTCATCGTCCTGGCCAGAGCGTTCTTCATCGTGATGGCGCCGTATCCGGCCAGAGCGGGTCCGTTCTTCGTGCGCGGGACCACACCGTAGCCCTCCTCACGCGGCAGGTGGACCAGCATGGTGAACCTGGTGGTGCGCTCGACGAGAGTCCCGATCGCCGAGCGTTTCAGCCCGATGATGAGGTCGCCCTCCCAGTGCCCGGGAACGGCGCGGTCCTCAACCTCGGCGGGACGCTCGCCGAGGAGGACCTTGTCGGTGGCGTGGGCCCACGCCTTCTGCCGGCTGCGTGCCCGGGGAACACGCAGCGCCCGTCCGGTGCGCAGGCAGGACACCAGCTCGCGTTTCAGCGCACCACGTCCCTCGACGTAGAGCGCCTGGTAGATCGCCTCGATCGGCACCGTCGGCGAAGCCCTGGACAATGTGAACCGCTCCGGGTTCGGTAAAAACAACTGAGACCCATCCAGGAACTCTTCAGCCGTCGCCTTGCCGTCTCCTCAGACGTATGCCAAGCAACTCCTCCACGACGCTTCCAAGCGTGAGATCAGAATAGACGTCAAGCCATTCTCTCAACTCTCCTGCGATACCTGGGGCGCTGACCTTTTTTGAAACCAGCGGGCTTCCGGTAGCAGAACGAGCATTGGCTGAAGGTCCGAATATCCCTCTACGCGGACTGCGTGATCGAATTCTCCTCCTTCCAGACCGGCGGCCAGCGCACCCTGATAGCAACTGCGTTGCGCACCGGCCACCTCCAGAGCCTCCGCAGGGGTAAGGCGAAAGCATTGCAGTGTGCGTACTCTCACGGCATCGACCTTCAAGGAGGGTGGAATTATGCCGGCGTTGCCCTCAACCCCCTTGCGTGCGATCTTGATGTACGCGCGCGTGACAATCAGCGGATCAATGGCATCCAGTTCCTGTTCCACGAATTTCAGTAGCTCCGACGCGAACTGGAGACGCACCGTGAGGTTGATGCCAGGCTCTTGATTGACGGGATAGCAGTCTGTGCAAGCGATGTCAAGGAGGGCGAAAATCCACTGACCTAAGAATTTCGGGGGTGCGCTGCTCCGCAGCTCCTGTGAGAGCTCTGCGGAGTCGAGCCTGACCAGCACACGACAGTCGATCATCAGATTGTTCATGGATGATCACCATCCAAATGGCCTGATGGCCTCGCCAGGCAGGTTCATGCCCGCGTTTCGGGATGCGTCCACGCCCGACTGCAGGAAATGATCTGCGTTGTCCTCAAGCCAGGGGAAACAGTGGCCGCTCTGATCGGTGATGAGTGTGACTCTTCCGCCTTCGAAATAGAGGAACCCGCCGTTCCCGAGGGGAGGTAGGTGATGTCGCCCATGTATTTCCGGCCCGGCTCGGCGACGGTGAAGTCCCGCTGGAACAGGTCCGGAACCTGTGTGGTCGCCGGGTCGGGGACGGTGGTGCGGACGCGTCTGCGCAGACGGATGCCGGTGATGGAGAAGGCCCGCATCACCCGGGCGACGCGTTTTTCGTTTACCCGCAGACCCGTCACGCGGAGTTCGGCGGTCACCCGCGGCGAGCCGTAGGCGCCACCGGACTCGCCGTGGACCTGGCGGATCTTCTCGGCCAGGAGCCGGTCCTCGCGCCGCCGGACGGCCCGGGCCTCAGCACCGACGAGCCACTTGTAGTAGCTCGAACGGTTCACCTCGTAGGCGTCCCGGTGATCGTCGACGAACTGGAAGCGGCTCCTCACCAGCTCGTCTCCCGGCGAAATACTTGGCCGCCTTGCGAAGTATGTCCCGCTCGGTCGCCGGCTTCCGCTCACTTGCCTCGGGCTCGGCCACCCGGGCCTCGAGCTGCCGGACCCGCTCGTCCGGATCGGCCGACGACGCCGGTGTCCCGGTCCGCGCCGACGTCTGCCCGGCCGGCGCCGGGGCGGCGCTGACACCGCGGCGTTCGCGGTCCCGCAGCACCCACTCGCGCAGGGTGGCCCGGTTAACGCCCAGGTCAGCGGCGATGCTCTAGTACGTCGCCCCGGGTGTGGACTCGTACAGGGCCACCGCATCGGCCTTGAACTCGCCCGAGTAGCCCTTCAACGCCATCGGCGGTCTTCCCGCTTCCTCCGGATCAAGCAGATCCAGTATCAGCGTGTCCACCACTCAGGGGGAGGCCCCGTCGGGAGAGATGGTCCCGACGGCCGTCGAGGAACTGCTTGGCGGTCCTACGGGCACTGGTGTTCTGCCCACTGGAGTCAAACCGGACGTGGTCCCACGGTTTCATGATCAGTTCTCGGCCCGGCAGGTTGGCGGTGTGCAGCCTCGAGCAGACGGGGATGCCCGGCGGAGGGAGCGCAAAGACTCGCTTCAGCGTTTGCCAGGCATGAGAGAGGTGGGAACGTTGTCAGAACAGGGCCCCGGTCCGGGGCCGGAGGAGGTCGGTTGGGTTCGTTCATCCGGGCGGCGCGTGCCCTGCCGGGACCGGATGGGCCGGTGCGGGGAGTCAGGGCCGGGATTTGCGGTACGGGAACGGAGCCGGTGCGGGTCGCTGCGGGACCGCCGACGACCGGAGGGCCCGGACGATAAAATATTCCTGTACTGGGATGAAATGGGTAAAAATGGCACTACAGGACAATGGTACTGAGAGCCGGCCCGACGGCACGCCCGAGCCGTGCACCATGACCTTGGCCACCGCCGTCGCCATCGTTGACGAGCGAGGGGTGATCACGGGGTGGAGCGAGGAAGCCCGGAACCTGCTCGGTTACGTACCCGGGGAGGTCGTCTCACGTCCTGCGGCCGATCTGCTCGTCTCACACCTTCCTCCGTCGGCCCTGCGCCGTGTGGCGGAGCAGGCGCCGTGGTACGGCGTCGTCCAGGCTCGGCACCGGGACGGCCGGACGGTGGATGCGGTGGTTCGGGCCTGTCCGTGCCCGGACGGGGACGGGCGGCCCCAGTGGGTCCTCACGGCCTCGGTTCCGGACGGTCCGAGCCTGTCCGGGGACAGGGGCATCCTGTTGAGGGAGCTCACCCTGTCCCAGCTCCCGGTCGCCGTGGCGTTCTACGACCGGGACAACCGGGCAGTGGGGGCCAACGACGTGATAGCCCAGATAGTGGGCCTGTCCGAGGAGGAGATACGAGGGCGCCGCCTCAGGGACTTCCTGCCCAGTCCGGCGTACGACGAGTTCACAGAGCTCCAGGACCAGGTGGTGCGCACCGGGGAACCCGTGCACGTGGTCCGGCACCTCCGGGCGCCCAGCGGGTCACGGGGACGGGTCTGGTCCGTGTTCCTCTCTCCGTTGAAGAACCATCTCGGCCAAGTGCAGGGGTCGTCCGTCGCGCTTCTCGACATCACCGAGCAGTACCTGGCCCGCCAGCGGCTGCTGCTGGTCAATGAGGCCGGCAACCGCATCGGCAGCACCCTGGACATCACTCGTACCGCGCAGGAACTGGCCGACGTGATAGTCCCCCGGCTCGCGGACTACGCGTCCGTCGATCTGCTGGAGTTCATCCACCGCGGCGAGGAGCCGCCCGACGGCCCGCCGCGCGGCCCGATCACCATGCGCCGGACCGCACGGCAGGCAGCCACCGATGCCCTCCTCGGCATCATGCTCCGGCTGGGGAACAAGGTGGAGTACCCGGCGTCCGCACCCACGGCCGAGTGCCTGGCCACCGGCCGTTCCGCTGTGTACGAGGTGAACGACTCCTCCATGGCCCGATGGGCGGCCCAGGACCCCGAGCGGGCCACCCGGCTCCTCCGGTCCGGGGCGCACTCGGTGATGGTGGTGCCGATGCGCGCTCGTGGGGTCACGCTCGGCTCGGTCTTCCTGGGCCGCGCCCAACACCCGGAGGCGTTCGCACAGGACGACGTCCTGCTGGCCGAGGAGATCACGGCCAGGGCCGCGGTGTGCATCGACAACGCCCGTCGCTACACCCGTGAGCGCCTCACGGCCGTGACCCTGCAGCGCAGTCTGCTGCCCATGACACTGGCCCGCCAGCCGGCGGTCGAGGCCGCCTCCCGCTACCTGCCCGCCGGAGGCCGGGCCGGCGTGGGCGGTGACTGGTTCGACGTCATCCCGCTCTCCGGCGCCCGGGTCGCCCTGGTGGTCGGTGACGTCGTCGGCCACGGGGTCCAGGCCTCCGCCACCATGGGGCGGCTGCGTACGGCCGTGCGGACCCTGGCCGACATCGACCTGCCGCCCGACGAGCTGCTCACCCACCTCGACGACGTCGTCATCCGCCTGTCCTGCGAGGCCGCGGCCGACGCCGACATCGCCGGGGACATCGGCGCCACCTGTCTCTACGCGGTCTACGATCCCGTCTCCCGCCGCTGCTCCCTGGCCCGCGCCGGCCACCCGCCGCCCGTCGTGGTGACCCCGGACGGCGAAGCGGCCTTCCTCGACCTTCCCGCGAGCCCACCGCTCGGTCTGGGAGGCCTGCCCTTCGAGGCGTGCGAGGTCGAACTGCCCGAGGGCAGCCTCCTCGCCCTGTACACCGACGGTCTGATAGAAGCCCGCGGCCATGAGATCGACGAGAGGCTCGGTGCGCTGCGCCGGACCCTCACCCGGCCCGCACAGGCGCTGGACACGCTCTGCGACGACGTGCTCGCAACGCTGCTGCCCACCCCTCCCGACGACGACATCGCCCTGCTCATCGCCCGCACCCGTGCCCTGGGAGCCGGCCAGGTAGCCACCTGGAGCCTGCCCTCGGACCCCGTCGTCGTCGCCCAGGCGCGCAAACAGGTCACCGACCAGCTGACAGCCTGGGGGCTGGACGAGTCCGCCTTCGTCACCGAGCTGGTGGTCAGCGAACTGGTCACCAACGCCGTCCGCTACGGTCGGCCCCCCATCCAGCTGCGGCTGATCCACGACGGCAGCCTCATCTGTGAGGTCTCCGACGCCAGCAGCACCTCCCCTCACCTGCGCCGCGCCCGCACCTTCGACGAAGGCGGACGCGGACTGCTCCTCGTCGCCCAGTTCGCCTGGCACTGGGGCACCCGCCGCGCCGCGCAGGGCAAGACGATCTGGGCCGAGATACCTCTGGCGGCCTGAGCGAACGTGGCCGGCCAAACCACGTGAACGGATACCGGGACGGACACACCGGCACTGCGAGAGGCGAGCAGCAGAAGGTCCCGGACATGGCGCGTATACAGAGACGCGGGAGAGAAGGCCTGTTGCCCCGGCTTGCCGGCGGGCGTGGCGCCTCCATACCGCAGCTTGAGAAAATGGCCTGCGCTGCTTCCTCCACGCGGGTGAACCCGGGCGGCATCCGGCCGGTCGGCCGCCCGGGGCCGCTATCTCTTGAGCGTGATCACAAAACCCTGACGCGCTCCGCGGCGGTCTCCGCCCCGGCCCTGCTCCCCCTGACCGCTCCCGCCCCGGCCTTAGAGGCCCTAACAGAAGTTGTTGATCAAGTAATCATCGGCCTGTCCGCTCGTTGGTCGGGGTGTGGGGAAGCGTCAGTCGCGGCCGTGGATCGTGTCGGACGAACTGTGGTCGCTCATCGAGCCGTTGCTGTCCGAGCCGGGGCCGAAGCTGGTGGCGGGCCGGCCACGGGTGCCGGACCGGCAGGCGTTGTGCGGGATCCTGTTCGTGCTGCACACCGGGATCCAGTGGGAGTACCTGCCGCAGGAGTTGGGCTTCGGCTCGGGGATGACCTGCCGGCGGTGCCTGGCGGCCTGGAACGAGGCCGGGGTGTGGGAGAAATTGCACCTGGTGCTGCTGAGGAAGCTGCGGTCGGCGAAGCAGCTGGACTGGTCGCGGGCGGTGATCGATTCCTCCCACGTGCGGGCGGCCCGGCGGGGCCCGAAAGCGGTCCCAGCCCGGTCGACCGTGCACGGCTGGGCAGCAGGCACCACGTCCTCACCGACGGGCAGGGCATCCCGCTCGCAGTGTCGCTGACCGGCGGCAACCGCAGGTGACGTCACCCAACTGATCCCCCTGCTGGACAAGATCCCACCGGTCGCCGGCGTCGTCGGCAGACCACGCAGACGCCCCGACATGCTCTTCGCCGACCGCGGCTACGACCACGACAAGTACCGGCGGCTGCTGCGGCAGCGCGGTATCCGGCCCGTGATCGCGGAACGCGGCCAGCCACACGGCTCCGGCCTGGGCATCTTCCGCTGGGTCGTCGAACGCACCATCTCCTGGCTGCACGGCCTCCGCCGCCTGCGCATCCGCTGGGAACGGCGAGACGACATCCACGAAGCCTTCCTCGGCCTCGCCACCTGCCTCATCACCCACCGCCACGTCCAACGCCTTTGTCAGGACCTCTTAACGGCCCAGCCACTGCCGGCCCACGGGTGCGGTGGCTGTGCCGTCCTTGCGGTCCCCGGAGTCGTCGATCACAATGACCCCGTCGTCGTGCAGGGCGGTCGCCGACTGCTCGTGTAGCAGCTCAAGCCGCCGGTCGTTGATCCGCTCGGCCCCCCCAGGGCGACTCGGACAGGAAGAACTGCAGCGGCTGTACCCCTGGCGTCCCCGCACCGGCCACCGGTTCCGCCCCTGCCAGGCAGGTGATCGTCTTGCTCCGCTCCCGCGGCGCCAGCAGCCCGGTCAGGTACTCGCGAAACCCTCGCCGCTGGGCCAGGCTGAAGAGGAGGTCGTCGAACCGGGCCGCGTAGTCCTCCAACGGCTCCGGCGCGGGCGGACACGGGCGGCGAGCGGTCATCTTCGGTCCTCAGCCAGGCAGTTGACTCCTACCACCGACCTACGGCCAACCCGGCCTGTCGTCAACCCGCACCACCGGATTTAACGAACTACCGGTAGATGGATGGCCGTCTCCCCGGCCGACGTGAGGTGACCGTTCGGGAACCCCGGAGGAGCCGGCTCCTCCGGGGTTCCTCGTCCGTCAGGAAGCAGCCGTCACTCCCACGCCGCCACGAAATCCGCGGCTACGACGAAGATCGAGCCGGACGTGAACGCGATCTCATGGGTCATGCCCGACGGGTGCGGAAGCACTTCGTCCAGTTGCAGGTCACCCAGTCTCGGCAGGGTGCCGTCCGATTCCGCGGCGTCCACGCGGAAGGACTGGACCTGCGCATACCGGATGCGCAGACCGCTCTCGTGCTTCCACTCGTTCGGAGTCAGCAGCAGCTCTAGGGAAATCTCCCCCTGGTCGTCGGCGAGAGTCGCCCTGCCCAGTTCCAAATCCTTGACGCACCGGGAGTCCCGGAAGTCGTAATGACCTGAATCCGTGGCGAACGCGGCCGCCCCGGCGGGAAGCTCCCTGGCGAGCCGCGGCAGGACCTCAAGGTACGCCTGCGGGTCCAGGTGGTAACCGTACCGGTCCGCAAGCGGCTCCACTCGAACGTACTGCATCAGCAACCACCGGTGATGCGCGGACGCTTCCAGCCGTCGCCCTTGATGTTCTCCGTGCCCTTGGGCCCGATGCGTCCGTCCCTTCGTAGCTCGCCCACGGCCAAACCTTTCAGGTTGTTGTAGACATCGTTCGGAACGACGACGTCGGCGCTCTTTCCGTGCTCTGAGAACCATCCGTCACTGCCGAAAATCCCGATTTCCTTTCCGCGGTGGTACACGTGGATTTCAAGGTCCGACGTACCGCCGATGTCGAACCTGTCGACCCGCCCGGTGTAGTTGCTTCCGAAACTCAGCAAATCCTTCGACCCACGCGTGAGGAATCCACCCGCGTTGTGCACGAGTACCGGCGTCTCGCCTGCCAGCACATAGTAGGTATGGATGCCGTCGACGGTGAGGTCGTGCGTGCGCTGGAGCCTGCGGTACTCGTGGGTCTTCGTCACCCCGGCCGTGCCGCCGTCGGCCGTGCGCAGCGTCATGCCCGGCCCGAGTTCGCCGGCGTACAGCCAGGCGCCCTCGGAGGGGGACCAGAACGGGTGCGTCGTCGTGGTGGTCAGCGACTCCGCCGCGCGGGCACCCTTGCGGGAGACCGGGAGATCGACGAAGTGCTTGTCGTCCTCGGTGTCGATGGTGGCGACGATCTTCCGGATGGTCGTGCGGCCGGTCTCCGGGTCGGTGACCACGATCTCGTCGCCGATCCGGACGTCCTCGATCGGCTTGGTGGAGCCGTCGGCCATGAGGACGAGCGTGCCGGGGGTGGAGCTGTGCCGGCCGCCTCCCACCAGACACTCGATGGGGACGGAGTCGCCCTTCTTGAAGGCCGCCTTGAAGCCCCTGAAAACGACCTTGGCGCCCTTGCCGAGCAGACCGGTGCGGGCGATGAGCCGGTTGCCGGAGGCGTCGTAGACGTACTCGGTGACGTCGTCGGGCTTGCCCTCGACCGGCTTGGTCACCTTTACCAGACGGCCTTCGGCATCCCAGTCAAGGTCCTGAGTGGTGCCGGCGAGCGTGCGGGTGTCGGTGTTGCCGACCGCGTCGTAGCCGTAGGAGTCGCGTGCGGTGCCGCCGGGCCCGGTCTGGGTCACGGAGGACAGGGCATGCGGACGCGGCGTGCCCGGGTCGGGGTAGTCACAGGTGCGGACGGTGTTCTTTACCAGGTCGCCGGAGAGGTCGTGCAGGGTCTCCGTCTCCCGGTTGCCCACCTTGTCGTAGGTGTAGGAGTGCCAGTACGGGGCGGGACCGCCGACCGTCTGGGCGCTCGGGGCCGCGGCGCAGGTGGCCGTGGCCTGGGTCCAGGCCGTCTTCATGCGGCGCAGGTGGTCGTAGGCGAAGCACTGCGTGTCGGTGCCGGAACGGGAGACGTCCGGCACGGACAGGACGTTGCCGGCCTGGTCGTAGCCGTAGGTGTGGTGCCGGTCGACGCCCGGCACGTCCTGCCGGTCCACCCGCGAGGTGGCCAGGCGCTGTGTGCCCTCCTCGTAGGTGTGCGCGACCGTGTGGGCGGGCAGGCCGGCGGCGGGGAAGCCGGTCGTGCGCACGGAGCCATCCACGTTGTACGCGGTGGAGGTGAGGTAGGTGCCGGCGAGCGCTCCCTCGCTCGTGGGGATCGTCACCGTCGAGCGCTGGATCCTGTAGAGCCGGTCATAGGCGACGACCTTGCTGGTGTACGCGTTGCCGCCCGACGTATCGGGTGGACTCGGCCAGGTGGCCCTTGGCTCCGCTGACCGTGTCGTAGACCCACTTGGCGCGCAGCGGGCCGGTGGCGCTGTTCTCCCGCAGGTCGGTCCGGCGGCCGAGACCGTCGTAGAGGTAGTACAGGTCGGAGTCGTCGGAGACGGATACGACCTGACCCCGGTCGTCGTAGACGGTCGAGCTGTTGCCCTTGTCCGGGTCGACGGCCGACGTCACGTTGCCGAGCAGGTCGTAGGTGTAGCTCCAGACGTTGCCCGCCGGGTCGGTCAGCTTGTTCAGCTCGCCGCGGGGCGTGTAGCCGTAGCGGGTGGTGTCGTACGAGGCCTCGGCGACCCGTGCGTGGTGCTGGCGCAGCTCCGTGGTCTGACCGCGGGCGTCGGTGACCGTGGTGGTCGCGGTGCCGCCCACCGGGGGGATGACCGTGGTGCGGTCGCCGCCGTGGATCGTGCGGGTGGTGCTCACCACCGTGCCGCCGTCGCCGTTACCGGCGATCGTCTCGGTGAGCGTGGGGCGGCCCAGGCCGTCGTGCGTGGTGCGGATCTGGGTCTCGACCGCCAGCGCGTTGTCGGGCTTGAACACGGTGCGGGAGGGCGCGCCGGTGGCGTAGTAGGTCTCGAACGTTTTCGCCGGGAGCCCGCGTTCGTCGTAGAAGACGTCGGACAGCAGGCGTCCGCCGTCAGGTCCTGGCTTCTGCGTCTGCCGCTGACGCAGGAACCCGTCGTAGATGCTGTACGCCGTGACCTGGCTGCCGTTGGTGCCGAGCGCCGTGGTGGCCACGGCCACCGGCTGGCCCTCGTCGACCAGGTAGTCGAAGGCATAGGTGGGAGTCGGGGTGGTCAGCCGGTCGGCGAGCCACACCTTGGAGGAGCGGCCGAGGGCGTCGTAGGCGAAGGTGGTGACCTTGCCGTTGGCGTCCGTCCGGGTCAGCGGCAGGTCGCGCGCGCCGTGGGTGGTGGTGTTCACCAGGGACGTGGTGGCGTCACCGGGCTTGGCCGGCGGGCCGGTCACGACGGTCTTGGTGACGAACCCGGCGGCCGGGGTGCGGACCGTGGTGGTGGTGCGGCCGTCCGTCCGGGCGGTGCGCACCGGGGTGGCCGAGCCGGTCACGGTGACGGTAGCCGTCAGGTCGGTGCTGGTGAGCACGCGCCCGTAGGAGTCGAAGGTGGCGCCGGACTCCAGGTGGGTGGCCGTGGTGCCGTCGTGCTTCTTCAGCAGCGCCGTGGCCGTGACGTCGCCCTTCGTGGGGGCCGCTCCGTAGGCCCCGCCGTCGTAGGCGTTGCGGACGTCGGAGATGACGTCCTTGGAGCGGTCCACGGTGGCGTCGCAGGCCTTGACGACCGTCTCGACGCGCGCGGGCAGGGTGAGGATGTCGGCAGTGGTGTTGGTGGCGTAGACCGTGCGGGTGCAGCGGTCGTCCGCCGCGGTGGAGGTGTCGCCGAGATCCTCCAGCGTGGTGACGCGTCCGGCCACGGTGTCGTACGACGACGAGCCGGCCGTGGTGCGCCAGGACGCGCCCGCGCCGTCGTCCAGGGACGTCCACGACTTGGTGTGCCCGATGCCGGTGAAGTTGGCGGTGACGGTTCCCCAGTCGCGGGTCTTGCGAGCTGTCTCGTGGCGCCAGAGCCGGTTGGCCGTCTTGGAGAGGATCTTGCCGCCGTTGCCGGAGAAGGTGACCGTCTTGTAGGCGGTGCCGGCGAACGCCTCGTGGTCGGTGATCGGATCGTCCTCGCCCGCGCCAAGGGGGACGGTGACGTCCTTCGTGCCGCCGCTGGGCGCCAGCCGGTCGCCGTCCATGCCGCGCAGGAAGTAGGTGTCGGCCTGCGTCTTCATGGCCGTGTCGCCGCCCTGGCCGCCGGTCCTGACGCGGACGTGCCCGTAGCCGCGCCACTGGGACCAGGTCTTGGACTTCTCCTTGGTCAGGCCGTCGTCATCGTCGTAGTGCCAGGCGGCCGGGCCGAGGTACTCGTACCGGGTGACCTGGTCGGGGGCGCCGCCGGTGGGCGTTGTCACGTTGTTGGGTGTGTGGGTTTCTGACGGCGTGTCGAGGTGTGGTGGGGCCGGGTGCCGGCCCTGGGCTCGGGCCGCGGCAGGCCGGCTGGTGACGCCGGTGGCCTGCTCCCGGACAGCGAAGCGGGCGGTCATCTCGGCGCGGTGTCGGGTGCCGGTCATGAGGTGGCGGCGGGGCCGGAAGTGGGGTGAGACGCCGCCGAACGCGGCCAGGAACCGCTGCGCGGCGCCCACGCTGCGGAAGCCTTTCATCGCCCGTTCTCGTTGCCGGGTGGGCTGGTGGCTGTTCTCGGCCCGGTTGTTCAGGGGGAATGTCGAGCTGCCCCGACGATCCGGCCGTGGTCTTCTCACCGTCCGACGCGTGGGACTCCGAGCCGGTGTCGGTGTCAGTGCCACAAGCCGCCAGCAGCGGCAGCAGACCGACCGCCGCCGCGGCGGCCAGTCTCCGGACAGTGCGGGAACGAGTCATCTACTTCCATCCGATCGGGGGGAGGGGGATTCCGCCTGCGGACGCAGGAGAACGCGGAGTTCACAGTGGTGTCGGCAGTTCATGGCCCTGGGGCCGGTACATGACCGAGTTGTAACGGCCGTCCGCCGTGACGGCCGGCCTCGGTACCGGCGCCGGTCATACGGGCGGCCCGGTGACGAAGTCACCGTTCTCGTCGTAGGGCCAGGCGTTGGCGACGCAGCCGTGCAGGCCCTTGATCTGCTGCATCATCACGGGGGCCAGTCGCCCGGCGCCCCCGCAGGTCACGTGCGAGTGACCGAGGAAGTGCCCCACCTCGTGGTTGATGATCAGCGCCCGGTAGTCATGGATCGGCCCGTCGAAGTTGGGCGAGCCCTTGACCCAGCGCTTGAGGTTCACCACCACCCCTCCGGGAACCTCGCAGTTGTACTCGCCTCCGGTGTCCTGCTGGATGCCCGCCCAGCACAGGGCGTCCGCCGTCGCCGGTGTCGCGATCTTTATCGTGATGTCGTGCGGCGATCCCGCGCCCACCAGCTGGAACGCGTTGTCCGGGTCGTGGGTCCAGCCCCGCGGGGCGGCGAGTATCTCGGCGATCTCGTTCGCCGCCTGGGACGGCGAGATGTCGAGGCCGGTCTCGACCTCCACGACGTAGCGCACCGGGCGGGAACCGCTGCCCACCGTCTCCCCACCGGCCTGCGCGGTGACGAACGTACCGCTGCCCGTCGGGGGGACGTCGATCTCGGTCCGGCTCGCGGAGGGAGAGGGGGAGGAGGAAGGGGAGGCGGAGGGGGACGGTGTGGGAGTGGGGGTGACGTGCGTGCTCCGCGGGTGCGGCGCACCGCTCGACGCGTCGCTCCGCCCGCCTCCCAGGAGGTACGCCGCCGAACCCAGCAGGCCGGCGGCCACCAGCAGGCCGATCAGCAGGCTCCGGCCCCGGCGGCGCGGCCGTCCCCGGCGATGGGCGGACCGGCGTCGGCGACCGGCGCGGTGACCGGCCGCGGTGCTGCCGGTGGCGGGTGCGGATTGCCGCTCTCGTGCCGAATACATGGCAGCTCAATCTGGTGATCCCAGATGATCCCCATGAGCCGGCGCTGTCACGGAAAGATAACGACGCCCGCGTTCCCCGGCCCGTGTGATCGTTGTGTAACGGCGGTCGGAGAGGGGCCTTCCTCGGGACGGTCATCTCGTCCGGTCTGCTTACACTGCCGGAATGCCACGGGTCCTGATCGTCGAAGACGACTTAGATGTCCGCAGGGCCGTCCAACTGGGTCTGCGGCATCAGGGGCATGAGGTCTTCGCCGTGGAAACGGGGGAGGAAGGGCTGGAACAGCTCCTCCCCTTCCGGCCGGACGTCGTCGTGCTCGATCTCATGCTGCCCGGCATGTCCGGCCTGGACGTGTGCCGCCGGATCAGGGACCGCGACCAGGTGCCGATCATCATGGTGACGGCCCGGGGAGACGACGTCGACGTGGTCGTGGGACTGGAGACCGGTGCGGACGACTACGTGGTGAAGCCCGTGCAGGCCCGGGTGCTCGACGCACGGATACGGGCCGTACTGCGCAGACAGGACGCGTCGCTGCCGGACGGCACCCGTCCCCGGGCGGAGACGCACGGCGAGCTGGTCGTCGACCGCGCCGGGCTCGTGGTGACGCACCGCGGCGAACCCGTCCCCCTCGCCCCCTCCGAACTGCGGCTGCTGCTGACCCTGTCGGCCTCGCCCGGCCAGGTGTTCAGCCGCCAGCAGCTGCTGGAAGCGGTCTGGGAACACAGCTACCACGGCGACATACGGCTCGTGGACGCCTGTGTGAAGCGACTGCGCAACAAGCTCGGCGAGGGCAGGAATCCCCGTTACGTGCAGACCGTACGCGGATTCGGTTACCGCTTCGGCACCTCATGAGCGACCGGACGTCCGCGCGGACACGGAGGACCGTACGGGCGCGGAAGACCGCCGGGGAGCGGAGAACCGCACCCGAGGTCCCCACGGCTGAAGAGCCCCCCGCCGTCGTACCGGGTGCCGGCCCCCGGCGGTTCCTCCGGGCGGCCCTGGCACGCGTCCCGCTCCCCCTGCGCGGTCTGCGCCCCCGCCTGCTGACGTCCTTCGTCCTGGTGGCCATGGCCAGCTCCCTGGGCACCGGGGCCCTCGCCTTCCGCGAGGCGCGCACGGGGGTCCTCCAGCAGAGCCAGGACTCCGTCATCAACCAGTTCCGTACGAGCGTCGACGGCGTCGCGCCCGCCATCCCCATCGCCCCGGACCAGGCGGACCTCCAGTACGCGGTGGACCAGGTGCTGCACGCGAACCGTTCGTCGGGCTGGCGGGTCATGGCCGCGTACGGCGGCCACCGCGCCTACGCGCCGAGCGCCGGTTTCGTCGGGCTGAGCCCCGAAATGCTCCGGTCCGTCCGGGACCGACGTGCCGCGGTGTTCCAGCGGATGAACGTCGACGGGCGCCCTCGGCTCGTCGTCGGCATGCCCGTCACGTACACCTGGGGCGAGGGCCTGGAGACCAGGCTCTCCGGGCTCGTGATGTACCTGGAGGTCCCGCAGACCACCGAAGAGGGGTACGTCGAGGCCATGGTCCACGGCATCGAGCGGGCCACCCTGGTGGCCCTGTGCCTCGCCGTCGTCCTGGCGCTGCTCGCCGCGAGCGGCGTACTGCGTCCCGTACGGGCGCTGCGCCGGGCGACACGCCGGATGGCCGCGGGGCATCTCGACGTCCGGCTGGACGTCACCGGCTCCGACGAACTGGCCGATCTCTCCCAGTCCTTCAACGAGACGGCGGCCGAACTGGAGCGGACCGTACGGGAGCTGCGCCGCCTGGAGGCCCAGGGGCGCCGCTTCGTGGCGGACGTCTCCCACGAGCTGCGCACGCCGCTGGCGGCGATGTCGGCGGTCACCGACGTGCTGGACCTGGAGGGGGAAGGGGAGACCGGTGAGGCGCTGCGGCTCATCAGCGAGGGAACGAACCGGCTGAGCGGATTGGTGAGCGACCTGATGGAGATCTCCCGTTTCGACGCGGGGGCGGCCGAACTCAACCGGGACGAGATCGACCTGGCCGAGTCCGTACGGCGCACCGTCGCCTCCCGGTGGCGGCAGGATCAGGTGGAGACCCGGCTGCCCGGACCGGGTGAGCTCCGCGCGCGCGTCGATCCGCGCAGACTCGACGTGGTGACGGCCAATCTGATCGGCAACGCGCTGCGGCACGGAGCGCCGCCCGTGCGGCTGACCATGGGGGTACGGGTGGACGGGGCGGGCATGGCGTGGGCCGTCATCGAGGTGACCGACAACGGACCGGGGATCGCCGAGGAGGCCCTGCCGCACATCTTCGAGCGGTTCTACAAGGCGAGCACCTCACGGGCCAGGAGCGAGAGCAGCGGGCTGGGTCTGGCCATCACGGCGGAGAACGTGCGCCTGCACGGGGGGCGCATCCGGGCGGCGAACCTGCCCCGGGGCGGCGCGGTGTTCACGGTCGAACTCCCGCTGCACCGCGACGACACCGGCACCGAGGCCGACGGGGGCACCCGGTGAGGGGCCCGCGGACGGCAGCGCTGCTGTCCGGGCTCACGGCCGTGACCGCGGTCGCGCTCACGGCGTGCGGAGTCCCCCCGTCCGGTGTCATCGAGGCCGGCGCGCCGGCGAGCGGCATGGTCTCCCACGGTGCGACACCACCCGCGACGCCCGCCACCATCTCCCTCTTCTTCCTGCGTGACGGGGAGTTGATGCCCTATCCCCGCCGGATCGACGACGCCGGGGACTTCGAGGCCGTCGTACGCCTGCTGTTCGAGGGGCCGGCCGCGAACGAGGCCGCGACGGCCACCACGGAGCTGCCCCGCCTGACGGACGCGCCGCGGGTGGCGATCGACGGCGGCATCCTCTTCGTCAAACTCCCCGGTGAGACGAGTCCGCTGAGCCGTCGGGCCATGCTCCAGCTGACGTGCACGGTGAACCACGCGGCTTCGCCGGTCCCCACCGCCGTCCCCCGCGCCGACGCGGAAGCCGACGGCGACACCGCGCGCCGTTCCGCCGCGCCCAACAGCCTCCATGTGTTCGGGGACGGATGGGCGATGACGCAGTCGGACCACGCGTGCCCCGTCGTGTCCCCTCCGCAGGAGCAGCCGGAAGCACCGACCCCGTGGGAGCCCTCCGGCTGACCACCGGACGGCCCCCGCCCAGGACGACCCCCGCCCAGGACCGGAACCGGCCTTCCGGCCACGCCCCCCGCCTGACCGCGCGGTGGCATGCCAGCACGTGAACTCCGGGCAACCGCATGACGAAACAGCTCGCTGATCGGCTGGAGAGCAGAGATCTGAGCTGACCGCCGCCTGCCGCACTCACCGCCTTGGTTGTGTGGGGGGGGCAGAGCGGGGGGGTGGGGGCCCCACCAACAAACTGGCTTATAGATTGGGCCATTTTTTTTTTGGCAAGTGACGCGCCCCCACCCACGCGCCCCGGAGGGCCGGGGGTGTGTGGAAAAATGCGAACCC
>NZ_JBIAZD010000034.1:0-27092 GCF_042898795.1 Streptomyces sp. NPDC000348 | reverse complement strand
TGGAAGAAGACGCCATCGTCCAGGATGTCCAGAAGCTCCCTGGCGATGCTCGACTTCCCCGAGCTGGAGGTGCCATTGAGGAAAATGATCCGACCAGATGCCATATCGGCATGATCACACGTTGCCGGCGCCGCGCTCAGGAGATCTCCAGCGGATCTCGGCGACCAGCGTGTCCACGGACAGCGGGACATCCGGGTGAGCGGACATTTGAAGTCCTTGCCGACGGACAGCTGATCTCCCTGTCCGGTATGACTATTCGTCCCCTGCTCGGCTCTGCATTCGTGCGGTTCGGAACGGTCGTGAGCCTTGGCGCCCGCGCCGTCTGTGATGTCAGTGGTGGCTGCGATGCTGGCGGCATGACCCCTTGGAACCTGCTTGATCTCGACAAGGCCCTGCGTGCCAGCTGGGCCTTCGACACCTGCTCGCCCGACGACCAGGCCGACTGGCAGCCGGGCAACCCGGCCTGGGGGCACTGCGACATCACCGCTTTGATCGTCAACGACGTCTTCGGCGGTGACCTCATGGTCGGGGAGGTGGACCTTGACGGAACCCAGCACGGTTTCCACTGGTGGAACCGACTGCCCAGCGGTGTGGAACTCGACCTGACACTCGAACAGTTTCAGCGCGGACAGACGGTCATGGCTGCCCGTGTCGTCGAGCGCCCTCCGGGCCCGCTGCCTCGCCGCTGGGAGGAGTACCTCCTCCTGCGTGAGCGTGTGAGCAAGCAACTTGGTCCGCTTCCGGAGCCCGTCTGAAGAGATGGGGGATCAGCTCGTCTGGTTCAGCGGGGCGACGCCCTGACCGCTGGTGGCCTGGGTCAGCCGCAGCGAGGACCCTTCGGTCAGGACGATGTGGGTGTGGTGCAGGAGCCGGTCGACGGCGGCGGTGGCCAGTGTCTTGGACATGATCGAATCGGGCCTTGACCCGGAATTCTGGACACGGGCTGTGCGGCTTGGGCCAGGGTAGTTGATGTTGTGTCGAGCGCTGTCTCGTAGGCGATGGGACTGCGTTGCCCGAGGCGGGAGTGACGGCGGCGGGTGTTGTAGCGGTTGAGCCAGCCGAACGCGTCGAGGCGGGCCTCTCGTTCACTGGACCAGTGCTTGCGGCTCTGGAGCGTCTCGCGTTTGAACGTTGCATTGAAGGACTCGGCGAGAGCGTTGTCCGCGCTGGAGCCGATCGCGCTCATGGACTGGCGGACGCCGGCCTGGCGGCAGGCGTCGGCGAAGGCCCGGCTGGTGTCCTGGGCTCCGTGATCGGTGTGTATGACCGCCCCGGTGAGGCTGCCGCGGGTGCGTTCGGCGGCGGACAGGGCGTCGGTGACGAGGCCGGTGCGCATGTGGTCCGTGATCGCCCAGCCGGTCAGGCGGCGTGAGGCGAGGTCGATGACGGTGGCCAGATAGAGGAACTTCCCGCCTTTCATCGGGAGAGAGGTGATGTCGCCGACGTACTTCGTGTTCGGCTCGCTTGCGGTGAAGTCGCGGCCGATCAGGTCCGGGGTCTTCGCCGCGGCCGGGTCCGCGACCGTGGTGCGGTGCCTGCGACGCAGCCGCACGCCTGCCAGGCCGATGCTTTGTATGACCCGCGCGATCTGCTTGTGGTTGACGCGCTCGCCCGTCTCGCGGAGCTGGGCGGTGATTCTCGGGACGCCGTGGGTGCCGCCCGATTCGTGGTGCACGGCCCGTATCCGGGTGGCGGGCCGAGCGTCGGCCGCCTGCCGCGCGGCCCGGTCAAGGGCCGTCCGGCGCCAGTGGTCGAAGCTGGAGCGGGCGATGCCCAGGATGGTGCGCAGCCGCTTCAGGCCATAGCGGCGGTGGTGGTCGGCGACGAACTGGAAGCGGTTCACCAGCGCGTCTCCCCGGCGAAATACTTCGCGGCCTTCCGCAGGATCTCGCGTTCTTCCTCCAGCTCGCGGCCCTTCTTGCGCACGCGGCGTTCTCCGCCTCCGGCGGTGTCGGCGGCCCGGCGGGTGCCTCTGCCCGGCGTCCCCGCGGCCGGCTCGCGCCAGCTGCCCGGACCCGGTTCCGCAACGGCTCGGGGTTGATCCCCAGATCGGCGGCGACCTGCCGGATCGTCGCCTCGGGCCGCGACTGATACAGCGCGACCGCGTCCGCCTTGGACTCCGCGGGGTAGTGCTTCATGACCACGAGCTGTCCGTTCTCAGATCCTCAGGATCCAGTGTCTCGTGTGTCCAAGTTTCCGGGGCAAGGCCCCTCGCCGCTGGCCCCGACGATCCGTCCGTCCTCGTCACGCTGCACGTGGACCTTGCGCTTGCCGCTGGTGAGCGCGCGGGAGGCGAGCTGCTCGACCAGGCGCTCATCATGCGAGCGCAGGCCTTGGAGCACGGCTACGAGCGGTTTGAAGCTGGCGCTGGCGACCATGTCGGTCGGGTCCTCGCCGGGCTCCAGGAAGACCGTGACGATGATCCTGGCGACCTTGGTGGAGCCGTCCTTGTTGAGGCGGAGCACGCGGCCGATGTTCTGCACGATCTCCACCTGGGAGCCGAGGGTGTCGGCGAAGCAGATCGAGTCGACTCCCCGCTCGCCGGTGATGTCCATCATCTAGAAGAGGGGGAGTGTGGGGGACGTTTGCTTAGTTCGTTACGTGCGTGGACGGGCTTCGTTATGGCTGGCGCCGCGCTCTACTGCCGATGCGGTTCCGTTATCGTCCGAGCCAGGTCCGGTCACACAGCGGACCTAGCCTCAACGACCGTGATCGCTCAGCACGCGAGGTCTTCGGCATCCCGGTCCCGCGCCCCGGGCGGTCTGCCTCCGGCGGCGGACCCACTGCCGGCCTGTCCTGGCCGGCGTGGGACGGCGTGACGTTCCAGCCTCGGAGTCATCGCGGGGCGGGCCTGTGTGCTCCAGCCCTTCGTTCCTTCATCCCCCGACGAAAGAAATGGCATGAGCATGTCTTTATCTCCCGGCAGACGAATACGTGCGGCCGCCCCGCTGGGGGCTCTCGCCATGGCCGCCGTAGTCACCGCGACCGGGGTGCCGGGGGTGAGCCAGGCCGTCGCCCTGACCTCTGACGCTCCGGCAGGCTCAGGGAGGGCCCTGTCCGTTCCGGGGGCGAAGAGCGCCAAAGCGGTCACGCTGATCACCGGCGACAAGGTGTCGATCGCCGCGGACGGCTCTGTCGCCGGGATCGAGAGGGCCAAGGGGCGCGAGGGTGCGTCGTTCTCGGTCCGGAAGGTCGACGGGCACAGCTTCGTCATACCGGGCGACGCGGCGCCGGCTGTCGCCCAGGGAAAGCTCGACCGGCGGCTGTTCGACGTGACGCAACTCGTCGCGTACGGCTACGACGACGCGAGCCGGTCCGACCTGCCGCTGATCGTCACCTACACAGGGGACGAGACACCCCCCGCGAGCGCCTTCCGCGACGCACGGGCCAAGGCCGGCCAGGAGCTGACCAGCGTCAACGGCGTGGCGCTACGGGCCGACAAGCACGGCCACTCCGCGTTCTGGGACACCTTCACCGACGGCGGGGACGGTGGACAGGGCACGGCGCGGCTGTCCGGCTCACCGGCGGTGAAGAAGGTGGTGAAAGTCTGGCTGGACGGCAAGCGCCAGGCCAGCCTGGACAAGAGCGTGGCCCAGACGGGCGCGCCGACGGCCTGGGGCGCCGGGTTCGACGGCACGGGCGTCAAGGTCGCCGTGCTGGACACCGGCGTCGACCAGACGCACCCCGACCTGGCGGGCCAGGAGATCGCCGAACGGAACTTCTCCGACGCCGAGGACAGCGTCGACCGAGCCGGCCACGGCACCCATGTGGCCTCGACGGTGGCCGGTACGGGTGCCAGGTCGCAGGGCAGGTACAAGGGCGTCGCGCCGGGCGCGCGCATCCTGGACGGCAAGGTCCTGGACGACAGCGGCGGCGGCTGGGAGTCCGGCATCATCGCGGGCATGGAGTGGGCGGTCGCCGAGGGCGCCCAGGTCGTCAACCTCAGTCTGGGCGGCACCGACACCCAGGGCATCGACCCGCTGGAGGAGACGGTCAACCGTCTCTCCGCCGAGACGGACACGCTGTTCGTCATCGCCGCGGGCAACGCGGGCGAGGACGGCGAGAGCACTGTCGGATCGCCCGGCAGCGCCGAGTCCGCGCTGACGGTCGGCGCGGTCGACAAGGCCGACAAGCTCGCCGACTTCTCCAGCCGCGGCCCGCGCGTCGGTGACGGAGGAGTCAAGCCGGACCTGACCGCACCGGGCGTCGACATCACGGCTGCTGCCTCCGCCGCGAGCGGCATGGAGCAGGTGTTCCCCTCGGGGACGCCCGGTTACGCCACCCTGAGCGGCACGTCGATGGCCACTCCCCATGTCGCCGGCGCCGCCGCCATCCTGGCGCAGCAGCACCCGGACTGGACCGGCGAGCGGATCAAGGCGGCGCTCACCGCTTCCGCTGAGCCCGGCCCGTACAGCGCGTACCAGCAGGGCACCGGCCGCACCGATGTGGCCCGGGCGATCGGGCAGACCGTCGTCGCCGAGCAGGGGCCGATCGGCTTCGGCCGCCCGAAGTGGCCTCACACCGATGACGAGCCGGTGACGAAGGAGATCACGTACCGCAATCTCGGCACCGAGCCGGTCGTCCTGGACCTGGCAATCGAGGCGCTCGGGATGGACGGCGGGCCCGCCCCCGAGGGCATGTTCGAGATGTCGTCGCGGCAGCTCACCGTTGCGGCGGGCGGTGCGGCGAGCACCACGGTGACCGCCGATACGCGCGTCGGCGGCGAGGCCCACGGCTCGTACGGCGGCTCGGTGACCGCAGCCTCGGCCGACGGCCGGACCCGGGTGCGCACCGCCTTCGGCGTGGAGCGCGAGATCGAGTCGTACGACCTGACCATCAAGCACCTGGACGACGACGGCAGGCCGACCGGCAAGGGGTTCACGGCGATCGATGGCCGGGACCGCGACTACTACCAGGAGTTCGCCGACGCGACGGACGGCGAGATCACGGTGCGCCTGCCCAAGGGCGGTTATGCGCTCACCGGGATCCTCAACGCCAGTGGCGAGTCCGCCGCCCCCGACTCCCTCCTCCTGGCCCCGGCCCTGCAGCTGACCAAGGACACCACGGTCGTCATGGACGCCCGTGAGGCCAAGCCCACCCGCATCACCGTCCCCGACGCGGGAGCCGAGAACCACCACGCCCAGCTCATCCCGGGCTACACCCGCTCCGACGGGCAGCCCTTGGGCTTTATGCCGTCCATCTTCGACTTCCCCGATTTCCAGAGCTTCAAGGTCGGTCATATCGGCCCGGAGGCGCCGAAGGACGCGGCATACGCCCAGTACAGCGGTTTCTGGACACGTCAGCCGGCCGACGGGCGCGCAGTGAACTACCGTCTCGCGTGGAACCGTACGGGTTCGCTCGGCGGCTTCACCGCCGACGTCCGGCGCGAGCAGCTGGCCGAGATCGACTTCGCGGCCGGCAGGCCCGGCCCTGAGCCAACCGCTCAGGTCGCGGTGATGCCCCTGACACCCATCGGCGAGTTCGCGGCCGACTTCAGCACCCCCACCCAGCGCCAACTGCCACTGCGGACCTCTGAATACGTCCTCGGCAACGACGTCAAGTGGTCCTACTCCGTACACCACTGGGAGTCGGGGAACGCGCAGCTGGGAAGGTTCACGGCGTACCAGCCGAAGAAGAGCTACACCGCGCGGTTCAACGTCGGTGTCTTCGGTCCGCTCCTGCCCCCGGGTGAGGGTGAGCCGCGGTGGGGGCGTCCCGGGATCGCGCGAAGCGGGAACACGATCAAGGCGCATCTGCCCGTGTTCGGCGACAGTGACGGGCATGAGAGCAGCAGCGGCTACACGGAGCTGGAGAGTTCGCTCCGCGCCGACGGCGAAGAGATCCCCGCCGAGGGGGATCCGCTGGACATCGCCGAGTACACCGTCCCCGCCGGGGACAGCCGGTACGAACTGAGTGTCGACGCCTCCCGGGACCCCGAGCTACTCGCGGTAAGCACCCGCGTGCGGGCGCGGTGGACGTTCAGGTCGGCCGGCGTGTCCGGGGACAGTTGGGCCCGGCTGCCGCTGTCCGTGGTCCGTTTCTCCCCCGGGCTGTCACTGACCAGTACGGCGAAGGCCGGCGAGAGGTTCCAGGTGCCCTTCACCGTGGAGGGCGCGGCCACCGCTCGGACAGCCAAGAAGCTGGAGTTCGAGGTGTCCTATGACGACGGCAGGACCTGGACCACGGCCAGAGCCGTCAACGGCACCCACCTGTCGCTGAACCACCCCGCGCAGCCGGGCACCGTCTCGCTGCGTGCCAAGCTGACCGACCGTGACGGCAACACCCTGGTCCAGACGATCGACCGCGCCTACCTCACGGTCCGGTAGGGCGAGGGCAGCAGAGCGAGGGCCGAAGGGCCCGTTCACCGACAGGGCCCGGGGCATCGGCGAATTCCAGGGGCCGTTGCAACACGTGATCACCGACGTGCGGTGGCGAGCAGTCTGGACAGACGCTCGGCTGGGGTTTCCCAGCCGAGCGTCTTGCGTGGGCGGCTGTTGAGTTCGGCAGCGACTGTGCCGAGGTGGGCGCGGGTGTGCCCGGACAAACTGCTGCCCTTGGGGAAGTACTGCCGCAGGAGGCCGTTCGTGTTCTCGTGGGAGCCTCGTTGCCAGGGGCTGCCGGGGTCACAGAAGTGGACCGGAACGTCCGTGGCGGTGCTGAAGGCGTCATGGGCAGCCATTCCAGCGCCTTGGTCCCAGGTCAAGGACCGTTTCAGGTGAGGCGGAAGAGCCTGAACGGTGTCGACCAACGCCTGGCGGACGGCAGCAGTTCCATGGCCGTGGGGAAGACGGACCAGCATCAGGAAGCGAGTGCTGCGTTCGACCAGGGTGGCGATGGCGGAACGGGAGCTGCTGCCGATGACGAGGTCACTCTCCCAGCAGGACCGATGCGTTCTCAGGAAGTGATCTTGAGGAGTGTGACGTCTCGCACGTGGTGCAGGGCTTCCACGGACCAGTGGTCCTGAACGAGTTCGGCCAGACGTGCGGGGCCTGCCTGTTCGGGGAAGAGGCTGGTGACGGCGTAGACGGTCTTCGTCTGGACCCTGCCGGCCCGGTAGCTCACGCGGCGGCGTTTGATCTGTATGGCCTGGACGGCGTGCGGGAAGCGCAGACCGCGCGCGACGGTGCATACCTTGAGCCGGCGGATCTCACGCCGTCCATGGCCGGTTGTGGTGGTGCGGCCCTGCAACGGAATCTCGCTCCGAGGCAGGCGTTTGATCTGCTTGCGGAGCTTTTGCTGGTTGCCCTTGACCATCAGCAGATAGTGGCCGCCGGCCGCAACAATATGGTGGGCGTGCTCGCGCTGGGTGTGCATGCCGTCGACAGCCAGCCCGGTCAGCCGGTCAGGTTCGTCGACCGGGTCGGTGGCGCGGCGGGCCAGCCAGGCGCCCACCGCATTGTCGACCGTGTCCCCGTTCAGTCGTGCCAGCAGGCGTCCGAGAGTGGAGGCGTTCGGGGTGGCCCGGTTGAGCCCCAGCTGATCGTGCACCTCAGGCGCGGCGTCGGCCGCGAAGCGAGCGATCTGCGCAAGCGGTCGCGTGCCGCCGAGCACTGCGACCAGGCACAGACCCAGCAGTGAGCCGAGCCGGTATCGGAGTCCTCGTACCCGGCGCGGGTCGGGGAGACGGTCGAACACCTCGGCCAGCGTGTTCAGTTCGTAGGGGTCCGTGGGCGGACAGGGCGCGGCTGCGTCCTCGAAGTGGTGCGTGAGGACGCTGATCGGAGAAGATTGCACGCGGGCGCGGCTTCAGGTCGATCTTCGGTCTCAGAGGGCGGTTCGTGAGTCTTTGAGTGATTCTGTGGTCGTCTGATGGTGTGAGGTGTGGGCGGAGGTCCGCGGTGCGTGGTCTGCTGGGGTTGGCTGGGTGAGTGAACGGAAGCCGTGTACCAGCGACTGCTCGTCCGGCTAGTTGCTGGCACGCGGCTCCCGTTCGCAAACAGCCCCGTCGTGCTTCGAAGGAGCCGGCCGACACCTACGCGCCGAGTACCTGACGCCGCACCTCCGGCTTCCATTCGACGTACTCGGCCTCCACTCCGCCCTGATGACGGGCGTAGAGGAAGCGGCCGGTTGCGCTGGTTGCCTCCTCTGTGGTGATCTCGGCGCCTGCCTCGTCCAGTGCCACGCGCGCCTGGTCCAGGTCGGAGACAATCACTGTGGCCGTGGCGTGGGCATACCGAGCGCGTTCCTCGGCAGGTCCGGCGATGACCAGGAAGTCACCGATGGCGGCGAGCTCGATCTCATCGAAGGCGAAGTGCAAGTCCGGACGCGTTCCCGTCAGGCGCTCCAGCAGGGGGAGGGCCGTGCTCAGGTCGTCGGCCCAAACGCGGGCGTACGTCTTGAGGATCATCGTTGCTCCAGGGGTCCGTTCAGGCTGCCGTGGTTTCCAGCAGATACGGACTAACCGTAGGAGAGTATGCTCCGAACTGGAAGAACGCACCTTTCCGTGAGAGGGGCACCTCGTGGTAACCAAGCACCCCGCCCGTGATCCGGCCGACACGGATCTCACCCGCGCCGACTCGCTGGCCCGTGAGGTCTTCACGGGCGTGGCCAACAAATGGGCGTTGCTGCTCATCAACGTCCTGGCCGACCGAACCCTGCGGTTCACCGAGCTGCAGACGCAGGTCGGAGGCATCAGCCACAAGATGCTGTCCCAGACACTGCGGCACCTCGAACGGGACGGGCTGGTCGACAGGACCGTTCATCCGGTGGTGCCGCCACGTGTCGAATACCGCCTCACCGAAGCCGGCCAGGCACTGCGCGCCACGGTCAACGGTATGTGCGCCTGGACCCGTACCTATCTAGACCACATCGAGGAGGCTCGGCGCCGGTTCGACTCCGCCCGTGCGGTGTGACGTGGCTGGCTATGGCCGTGGCTGGGTGAACAACCCCTGCTCGGGCTCTGTCAGGATCCCGCGTTCGGCCAGCCGCTTGAGCTTCAGCCGGACGTTGTTGACGTTGCTGGGCGCGATCTCCAGATCCATCGCCTCGCAGACCGCCCGTGCCCGCAGCGGGGCGTCGGCCGCGGCGAACACCGCCATGATCTGCCGGTAGGCCGGACGGTCCGGCAGCTTCGCGGCCGGCGGCGTCGGCGGGGACGGATCGGGCAGCGCCAGCAGGGTCTTGCGGGTGATGCGGATCTCCTCGGCGACCCGGTCGAACTCCTCCAGTTGCGCGGTGAGTTCCGCGATGCGTCCCCGCGTAGCTTCGGCCTGCGCGGCGATCTCGCGCTCTTGCTCCTCCAGGTGCGTCAGCACCGCTCCCAAGGTCAGCTCGCTGCCGCTCATGCGCCGCGCCAGGTGGGGGTGGAGGTCGCGGTGAGCATCCGGGCCATCCGGTCGCTTATGGCCCAGTACACCCTCGACTCGGCGGAGGCGGGCCGGTGCTCGTAGTCCCGTACCAGCCTGCGGTGCAGCATCATGATCCCGTTCACCTGTTCCACTACCCACCTCTTGGGCTGCGGGACGAACCCGCTGTCTGCCGGGTTGCGCTCGACGACTTCGACGTCGATGCCCACCTTCTGCCCGTGGTCGACGACGGTGGTCTTGAACCCCTGGTCCACCAGGGCCCTCTGCACCGTGTCGGTGTCGGCGGCGACCTTGTCCAGCAAGGCGATGCCGGCAGCGTTGTCGTGCGCGGACGCGGCCAGCACCACCACCGCGATCACCAGACCGAGAACATCAACTGCCAGGCCGCGCTTGCGGCCTGGGACTTTTTTGCCGCGTCCCTTCCGGTGGTGTCGGCGGGCACCCCGGCGGCCGTGTGCAGGCTCTGGGTGTCGAGCACCACCAGGCTCGGGTCGGCCTTGCGCCCCGGCTCTCGCGGACCTGCCAGCGCAGCAGGTCGTGGATGGTCTGGTCGGTGCCGTCGTCGCGCGACTTGTAGAAGTAGTACTTCACCGCGCCGACCGGGGGCAGGTCGTGGGGGAGGTAGTCCCACTGGCAGCCGGTACGGGACTGGTAGAGCAGGGCGTTGACGATCTCCCGCATCTCGTAGGCGCCCTGATGGCCACTGACGGAGGGATGCCGGGCCTTCCAGGAGGCGATGACGGGCTCGATCAGGGCCCACCGCTCGTCGGATAAGTCGCTCTTGTAGGGCTGGCGGTCGCTCACGAAGAACACTCCAGCACGACAGGACTCCCCGATCAGTCCCGATACGCCAGTGCCACACGTTCCAGCGACAACAAACGCGGCATCACGCCACATACCGCTCTCTGAGACGCGGGCGGGCTTGGTGAATGCGAGGGGGTGCCAGCGGGATGGACCGGGCTGTCTGAAATGCCGTACCTGACGGCGAGCAGTACACAAGCAGCGGCCGCAGCCAGGCCGAACAACACAAGGGCGGTCCGGCGGGAGGGGAGGAAAGACCACCTGGGCCTGACGGGAAGGGCGGCCAGCCGCAGGTCTTTCACGTCAACGCTGTTGGCGCGGGCTTCCAGGGCGTCGCGCAGTCGTTGTTCGATCGCCTCGTTGCGGATCCGGTTGCGGCTCATCGCCAGATCTCCGCAGGCCGCCGACAGCACAATGGGCGGGGGCGTGGCTGAGAGGGGTGCCCGGTCATCGAGGTGTCTCCAGGTGTCTGCCGAGAGCGTCCAGGGCCCGGCTGGCAGTTGACTTGACCGTCCCGCGGGAGACGTTGAGGGTGTCGGCGATCTGGGCTTCGGTGAGATTTGACCAATAGCGCAGGACCAGGACCTCGCGCTGCCGACGGGTGAGACGCTGCAACGCGTTGATCACTTCCTGATGGGTCTCGGCAAGGAGCACGCTCTTGTCGGCGGGCGGGACATGGCGTTCACGCTCAGGAATGTAGGCGCGTGCCGTACGACGCCGGCGCAGAACCGAGCGCGCCGCGTTGACCACATTGGTGCGCAAGTACGCCTCGGGGTCGTCCAGGTCCGCGAGCCGACGGCCGTGGCGGCGCAGGAGCGCCGCGAAGGCGTCCTGCACCACATCCTCGGCCGTGGGAAGGTCGTCCACCAGAAGCACGGCCAGCCGCACCAGTGCCAGGCGGCGATGCTGGTAGAGCTCGCTGAAGCCGTGCTCGTCCCCGGCTGTCGCCGTGCCGGAGAGTGCGGCTTCGACCAGTTTTCTCCCGCTGTCCTGTCGGCTTCCCGGTGAACGCAGAGCGAGTCCGTCCTGCGTTCGGCGCATCAGATTGGCTCCGCCACGGAACAAGGGGTGTACCGGTCTGCGCATGCTCCGCCACCAGGCAACCGACGTTGCGGCGGTTGGGAACGTCGCTGTTCTCACATGTCTCCTGGACGTCGCGGTACCGGTCCGTCCGCCCGGAGTCCCGGGCGGACGGACCGTGCGTGCAGGGCCCGAGCCGTGCAACGCGCAATCATCTGATGTCGCCGAACGACCTAGCGTCGATCAGCGGCCACACCACTGACGAGCCTCATCCGGCCGGAGCCGCGGGCGGCTGCGCCGGCTGGGCGGGCAGCGCGTCGGCGGGGACGTCTGTCTCGGAGCTCTCGCCAGGCGTCTCCGATCCGGACACGTAGGGCTTGGCGTGCTTCCCGGTGGAAGCGGACGTCAGAGGAGAAACCTTGTGCGCCTTCTGCGTATCGGCGGGACATCCGCCGCAGCGGATGCGGCGTGGGCCGTGAAGGCCCCACCAAGGGCCAGCGCGGCGCCCACTGCGCTGACACCCAGAGCGGCGCGGACCCGTCCCGGACGCAGGCTGCAGACGGCGTGACGTACTGACATTTTCGGTCCTCGAATCATCGGTTTCGGCTTGTTGGCTGACCGTCCGTCATGGGTGGCTTCCCTTGCGGCGGCCCTCTGCTGGAGGCGCATCCATCCCGACAGACGTCCGAAGGCCCTCGGGATTGCCGGTCGGGCGAGACAGCTACGGGGAAAGATCAGTGATCTGCGTCACTGGGCTTCATTGCCCTTGCCGTCCAGGGTGAGGACGGCTTTGGCGATTGACGCCAGCGCTTGGGACGGCGTTGTCACGTTGGCTGACCGGTCTGGGATGATCTTGGGGTTGGTTGTGCCGGGGAGGGGTTCGTTCGTGTCGTCCGCGTCGCCGTCGTACAAGGGGCACCGGTACCCGGTCGGGGCGATCGCGCACTGCGTGTGGCTGTACTTCCGTTTCCCGCTCAGCTTCCGCGAGGTCGAGGAGCTCATGCTCGAGCGCGGTGTGCTCGTCTCCCACGAGACGGTCCGGCGCTGGTGCGCGAAGTTCGGGCAGATCTACGCGAACGGCCTGCGCCGCCGGCGGCCCCGGCCGGGCGACAAATGGCACCTGGACGAGGTCTTCGTGAGAATCAACGGAGAGCGGAAGTACCTGTGGCGGGCCGTGGACCAGGACGGCAATGTGCTGGACATCCTCGTGCAGAACCGGCGGGACACGGCCGCGGCCAGGCGTTTCTTCCGCCGCCTGCTGAAGACGACCCGCACGGTGCCCCGGGTGGTCGTCACCGACAAGCTGCGCTCCTACGGCGCGGCCCACCGCGAGGTCATGCCCTCGGTCGAGCACCGCTCGCACAAGGGTCTGAACAACCGGGCCGAGAACAGCCACCAGCCCGCCCGGCAGCGCGAACGCGCCATGAAAGGCTTCCGTAGCGTTGGCGGAACCCAGCGGTTCCTGGCCGCGTTCAGCGGCATCTCACCCCACTTCCGGTCCCGCCGCCACCTGATGACCGCCCCCGACTACCGCGCCGAGATGACCCTCCGCTTCGCCATCTGGGACCAGATCACCGGCGCCGCCGGCCAGCCCGCCAAGGCCTGAGCACCGGCCCGGAACCCGGCCCCTACCACACCCCGACGCGCCGCCAGAGACCCACGCACCCAATAATGTGACAGCGCCCCCAGGACTCCCCGTACCGCACCCGTTTGTAGACGACCGGTCTATTTGCATGCTACGTTTTTTCTCATGCCCGCTACCGCACGCAGCACCGACACTCGACGAAGCATCCTTGATGTCGCTCAGCGGATCATGGCCCGCAAGGGCTACTCCGCGGTCGGTATCAACGAGGTGCTCGCGGAGGCCGGCGTGCCGAAGGGCTCCTTCTACTACTACTTCACTTCCAAGGACGCCTTTGGTGAAGCGCTCCTGAAGAACTACTTCGACGAGTACGTCTCCGACATGGACCGCGTTCTCGCGCAGCCCGGCAAGTCGGCCGCAGGGCGGCTCATGGCCTACTGGCAGCAGTGGCGGGAGACGCAGAGTCTCGACGAGTGCCAGGGCAAGTGTCTCGCTGTGAAGCTCGGTGCCGAAGTCGCAGACCTGTCAGAGACGATGCGGTTGGTCATGAAGGCGGGCACCAGTGCCATCGTCGGCCGTATCGAGCGCGTGATCGCCGACGGTCTCAAAGACGGATCGATCGTGATTGACGGCGATCCCCGCGGTACGGCGCAGGCCCTGTACGACATGTGGCTCGGTGCGAGCGTCATGGCCAAGATCCATCGCAGCCTCGCACCACTCGACACCGCTATGACTGCGACCCGGCAGCTGCTTCACCTCTGAGCCCGGCGGGTCCACACCCGGCCGAGAGGTGCGGGCTTTCATTTACCCAATCATAGACGACTGGTCTACTAGAAGGAGAAGCGCAGCATGAAGGTTCTCATCGTCCTCACCTCGCACGACGAGCTCGGCAACACCGGCCGCAAGACCGGCTTCTGGCTGGAGGAACTCGCCGCGCCCTACTACCGCTTCCAGGAGGCCGCCTGGGAGATCACCCTCGCCTCCCCGAAGGGCGGCCGGCCGCCCCTGGACCCCAAGAGCAACGAGCCGGACTTCCAGACCGAACTGACCCGGCGCTTCGAAACGGACACGGAGGCGATCACGGCACTGGCGAACACCGTCCGCCTGGACTCGGTCACGGCCGACGACTTCGACACGGTCTTCTACCCCGGCGGCCACGGCCCGCTGTGGGACCTCGCCGAGGACCCGGACTCCAAGCAGTTGATCGAGACGACCCTTCGTTCGGGCAAGCCGCTGGCAGTGGTTTGCCACGCACCCGGTGTCCTGCGCCACACCGTCGACGAGGACGGCACGCCGCTGGTGCAGGGCAAGGACGTCACCGGATTCGCCAACTCCGAGGAGGAGGGCGTCGCCCTCACCGACATCGTCCCCTTCCTCGTCGAGGACGAACTCAAGCGCCTGGGCGGCCGCTACACCAAGACCGAAGACTGGCAGCCCTACGTCGTCCAGGACGGCCTGCTGATCACCGGCCAGAACCCCGCCTCCTCGGGACCGGCAGCCGACGCCCTCGTCGAACTGGTCAGCAAGACGGGCGTGTGAGCGCAGACTCCCCGTTCCCTGCGTGACGCACGACCGCCCCGGCCGGACCGGATGCTGTTGGCGAATTGAGCCCGATCTTGGTGTGAGTTCATGCTTACTCCGAGATCGGGCTGCTTCAGGCACGAGCGGGGCTGCGAAGATGCGCTTCGTGGCTACGGATGCAGAGTGGGAGGAAATCCGGGGGAATCTGCGCTTCGGGCAGGTCCTTCGGGGCACTGTCTTGAAGGTTGCCCTTGCCGAAATCCTTGTCCGGGCAGGTCAGGCGGCATGCTTGTACTCGTGGAGAAGGCCGCCGAGTTGATCGCGTCGTCGTACCTCGAGGCAGGCGATCTGGTCCGGATCGACGATCGGCGGGGGCAACGGGTTCAACGAGCCGTCGTTCGCGATGCCCTGACGGGGCCGGTGCACATGGGAAAAATGTTCGAGTTTTTTGCAGGGCGTGGAGCGGATGCCGCTGATCCTGGATCAAGGTCCGGTCCAGCAGCTCGCGCCTACAGGTCTGCGCCCAGCGTTCCATGACCGCATTCATCCGCGGCATCCGGACACCGCTGAGCACGACCTCGATCCCCGCATCGGCGAGGGCTGCGTCGAACAGGACGGGGACTTCCCGTCCCGGTCCCGGATCGGGAACCGTGCCCGGCGGTCGACATCTTCCGGGCCCATGAGGGAATTCCTCGTGGCCTGCGCCACCCACGAGGCCGCCGGGTGTGCGGTCGCGCCCGGGATCCGGATCCGCCGGCCGGCGTGCTCGAGCACGGCGAACACCTACGGTCGTGCCCCGGTCAAGGGGGACCGTCTCGAAGAAGTCGCAGGCCACCAGCGCGTCGGCCCAGGAGCGCAGGAAGTTCGCCCACGTGCTGGAGGTCCGTTCGGGCGCCGGGGCGATCCCGGCCTCCCGCAGGATCTCCCAGACCGTGGAGGCGGCGGCCTTTCACGCCCGGCACCAGCAACTCGCCGTGGAGGCGCCGGCAGCCCCGCGCGGGATTCTCCCGTGCCAGGCGCAGCACCAAGGCGCGGACGGAGCGCACGGTGCGGGGTCGGCCCGGGTGCTTCGGCCTGGTCTCGGCGGCGCGGCGGCGGGCGACCGGGTCGCGGTGCCAACGGAGCCTCGTGTCCGGCCGCACCAGCAGCCGCAGCCTGCACAGCACGTTCCGTGGCAGCCGGTACAGCAGCGCCGCCGGGAAAGCCCGGTCACTCGGACCGAAGCGCACCTTCTCCTTACCGACTCCTTACCGAGTCGGCACTCCAGCACCGACAGCCGGTGGCGCAGGGCGAGGATCTCCATGTCCTTGTCCCGATCGCTCATCGGTAGCAGACGCAGCATGACGAACGCGTTCGCCATGCCCAAGTAGGCCAGTCGCAGCAGCACGGTCGGTCATCATGCCGCGTTGATCGACAGCCGTGCGACGGCACAGACGCGACCGACCGCATTCGACATCGCACACCCTGCACACCAGCTCCGATCAGGGCGGATGGGGTTATCGGCAAGCGCAGGGTTCAGTCGAGGGAGGAAATGGCCGTGCGCAATTCGCGGAGTTTCAGGCGGAGCAGTGCGGTCAGCTCCTGATCGCACGCGGGATCGACCCAGCGCGCGTAGGCGTCGGTGAAGGCGAGGACGCCCAGCCAGGCGGCGAGCCCGGCCGCCGGGTCGGCGATGCCGCGCCGGCGCAGCGCCAGCGTCATGGCGTCGGCGAAGGAGTGGTGCTTGAGTGCCTCCCGCTCCCGCAGGTCGCTGTTGCTCTCGACGACGGCGCGCAGGGCGGGGCCGATCGCGCGCAGCTCGGGGGTGAAGTTGCCCGCCGCCGCCTCCAGGCCGGCCGCGACGGCGCTCAGCGGCGTTGCCTCGTCGGGCGCGGTGTCGATCCCGTCGGCCAGCAGCTCGCACAGTACGTCCTGGCCGGCGAAGAGCACTTCCCTCTTATCCGGGAAGTGCCTGAAGAAGGTGCTTTTGGTCAGGCCGGCCCGCTGGGCGATCTGCACGACGGTGGTGTTGTCGTAACCGTGCTCGTCGAACAGTTCCACGGCGGCGCGTACAAGTCGTTCCCGCGCTTGCGGCTCCCAGCGGCTCATGCGCCCAGGATAGGCGATGGGACTTGGTCCCGTCACCGTGCTACGTTGACGGGACCAAGTCCCATCACTGTGGAAGAGAGCGACTCATGCGCGTTTTCGTCACCGGCGCCTCCGGCTGGATCGGTTCCCCTGTCCTGCGTGAACTCCTCGCCGCCGGGCACCAGGTCGTCGGCCTCGTCCGGTCGGACTCCTCGGCGCGTGCCGTGGCGGCGGCCGGGGGCGAGCCGGTCCTCGGCGACGTGGCGGACCTCGACGCCGTGGCCGCACTGGCCCGCGGCGTCGACGGCGTCATCCACCTGGCCTTCGACCACGACTTCTCCCGGTTCGAACAGTCGGTGAAGGAGGAGGGGGAAATACTCGGGGCACTGGGGGCGGCGCTGGCCGGTTCGGGAAAGCCCCTGGTGGTGGCGTCGGGAACCCCGGCGGAACCCGGCGTTCTCGCCACCGAGCGCAGTGACTCCGCCGGGGACGGTCCCGCCGCGGTGCGCGTGGCGAACGCCCGCGCCGTGCTCGACCTCGCCCGGCACGGCGTCCGGTCCTGCGTGGTGCGGCTGCCCCGGTCCGTGCACGGCGAGGGCGACGCCGGTTTCATCGCCCAGCTCGTCGCCATCGCGCGCAGGGACGGCGTTTCCGGTTACGTCGGCGACGGATCGCAGCGCTGGCCTGCCGTGCACGTGCTCGACGCGGCCCGGCTGTTCCGCGCCGGACTGGAGGACGCCCCCGCCGGATCGGTCCTGCACGCGGTCGGCGACGAAGGCGTACCCATCCTGGCCGTCGCCCAGGTCATCGGCAGGCACCTCGGTCTGCCCAGCGCGTCGCTGCCCGCCGAGAGCCTCGGCTTCCTCGGCGGCCTCCTCGCCGTCGACCAGCCGGCCTCGAGCGCCTACACGCAGGACCTGCTGGGCTGGTTCCCCCGCGAGCCCGGACTCCTGGCCGACCTGGAGGCCGGCCACTACTTCCGCTGACCGCCGCCGATGGCACCGCTTTCGTTCTCACGCGCACGGCCAAAACCGGCACATGCGCCAACAGACATGGAGCAGTACTGGTGAATGAGTTCGTCACCGAACATCCCGACGTGGTGATCGTGGGGGCAGGCCCGGTCGGTCTGATGCTGGCCGCCGAACTGCACCTGTGCGGCGTGCGGCCCCTGGTGGTCGACAGCGCGCACGAGCGCGCCCGGGAACCCAAGGCGGGCGGCATCGTGGGACAGGTCGTAAGGCTGCTCGACCACCGCGGCCTGTACCAGCGCATCACCGGGGACACCGAGCCTCCCCGGCCGCTGGAGGCGTACCTCTACGGCGGGATGACACTGCGCCTGCACGACTGGCCGGAGAACCAGCTGTACGGCTTCACCGTCCACCAGTGGGACCTGGAGACACGGCTGGAGGAGCGGGCGCTGGAGCTGGGCGCCGAGATCCGCCGCGGCAGCGAGCTGGTCGGCTTCGAGCAGGACGCGGACGGGGTGACGGTGCGGCTGACCACGGGCACGGTACGCACCCGGTACCTGATCGGGTGTGACGGCGCGCACAGCAGGGTCCGTAGGCAGGCGGGCATCGTCTTCACGGGAACGAGCAGCCCGTATCCGCTCACCTACGCCGCGGACGCCGTGCTCTCCGACGAGCACCTGGCGGAGCTGACCGACGACCACTCCACCCCCGTCGGCCTCACCTACCGGCGGACCGAGCACGGCGTGTTCGCCTGCGTCCCGGCCAATCCCGGCACGCACCGGGTCGTGACCATGGAGTGGGACAGGCCGGAGGAAGACGAGCCCGTCACCTTCGACCAGGTCCGCTCGGCGGTGACCCGCGTGACCGGCCGCGAGGTGTCGATGCGCCGACCGACCGGCACCGGCACGCACCTACTGCGCCGCCGGACGGGCACCAGTTCGCGTCTGGCGGAGCACTACCGACGGGGCCGGGTCTTCCTGGCAGGCGACGCGGCACACGCGCATTCATCGGTCGGCGCACCGGGTCTCAACCTCGGCCTGCAGGACGCGGCCAACCTCGGCTGGAAGCTGGCCGCCGAGCTGGGCGGCTGGGCGCCGCCCGGCCTGCTGGACACCTACCACGCCGAACGCCACCTGGCCGGACGCAGGGTGATGAGCTCCAGCAGGGCGCAGTCGGCACTGCTGGCCCCCGGGGCCGACGTCACCGCACTGCGCGAAGTGCTCGGCGGCCTGCTGGCGGACCCTGCGGCGACCCGCCGGATCGCCGCGATGATGTCGGGATCCGACGTCGTCTACCCGTCCGCCGCACCAGGCGGGCACCCGTCGACGGGCAGGTGGGTCGCCGACCTCCGGGTGAACGCCGACGGCGGCTCCGTGCGGCTGGCGGAGCGGGCGCGCCACGGCAGGCCGATGCTGCTGTGCCCGCCGCAGGCGGACACGCTGGCGGACACGGCCTCCCCCTGGTCCGACCGGGTGGACCTGCTGACCGTCACCGCCGCACCCGGGGCTCCGCCACGCGAGACGCTCCTGGTCCGCCCCGACGGGTACGTGGCGTGGGCAGGCACCGCACCCGCCGAACTCGCCGCAGCGCTGCGGACGTGGTTCGGCCCGCCGTCCCAGCACGTCTGACAATCACCGGTCACGACGCCGGGCGGGCGCCCCCTGCCCGCCCGGCGTCGTGACCGGCCCCGTAACTGGTGGGCTCGCATGTAGAGGTGTCGCGTATTCGGCGCGCAGCTTCGGCGGCTGATCACCCACTGTCACCGGCAATGGTGGTCCATCGCGGGTCGATGCTGCCCAGCCATGCGTCTTGACCGTCGGCCAGCGGTTGCTTCAGGGGAAGCGGGAGGAACCGGCAGCCGAAAGCGAGGTCGGCGTCGTCTCCGTCGCCGTCCAACTTCTCACGACTGCTTTCCGTGGTGAACGACGGCCCACAGGCGGACCTGCCGCCGAGCTGGACTAGGGTCCGTCTTCAAAGGTCATCTGGGTGGTGGATCATGGTGTCGTGGTACATCGTCATGAACTCACTGATCAGGAGTGGGAGTTGCTCGCTCCGCTGATACCGCGGGCCGCGATGGGACGGCCCCGGGTGTCAGACCGCCAGGTCATCAACGGGATGGTCTACAAGATCCGCACCGGCATCTCGTGGCGTGACCTGCCCGAACGCTACGGGCCTTGGCAGACGGTCTACACCCGCTTCCGCCGCTACGCGATCGACGGCGTGTTCACCCGGGCCCTGCAGCAGATCCAGGCCCAGGCGGACGCCGCCGGGGACATCGATTGGCTGGTCCAGATCGACTCCACCATCGTCCGCGCCCACCAGCACGCCGCCGCCACCGGCCGAAAAGGGGGAGACACCGGCAGGACGAACCGGACGATCACGCCCTCGGCCGATCCCGAGGCGGACTGACCACCAAGGTCCACCTCGCCTGCGACGGCAAGGGCCGTCCTCTGGCCCTCCTCGTCACGCCGGGCCAGCGCCATGACAGTGTCTGCGCACGCATCCTGCTCGAACGTATCCGCGTTCCCCGCAGCGGCCTCGGCCGGCCACGCTGCCGACCCGACCAGGTCATCGCGGACAAGGCTTACAGCTCCCGCGGTTTCCGCGCCTACCTGCGGTGACGCGGCATCGCGCACACCATTCCCGAGAAGGCCGACCAGCGGCGGCACCGGCTGCAGCGCGGGAGCCGCGGCGGTCGACCGCCAGGGTTCGACCGGGAGACCTACCGTCGGCGCAACCTCGTCGAGCGCTGCTTCAACCGGCTCAAGGGCTTCCGCGGCATCGCGATCAGATGCGACAAAACCGCCACCTCATACGAGGCAGCAGTCAGTCTCGCGTCACTCTTGCTCTGGGCAAGATCCGTTTGAAGACGGCTAGCCCTGGCACACTCCGAGATGCAGGACGCCACCGTGCCGCCTTGCCCCCGGTCAGTGGGGCGGAGCCCGGCCGTCCGGGGGAGACCGGGCTCCTTGAGGTCACGCCGCGGTGGACGGGAGTCTCAGAAGGCCAGGCTCCAGCCGTCGAGATATCCGGGGTCGACGGTGAAGATGCCGGGAGTGTTGTCGGTGACGCGCAGGTTCCATGTGCCGTTGGCGGGCACGGCCGACGCGTCCACGGTGAACGTGTCGTGGAGTTCTGTGCCCTCGTCCCAGACGAAGTCCTTCACCAGGATCACCGTTCCATCCTCGGCGACGAGGCTGATCACTTGTCCGCCGATGAAGTCGTGGACGAGGTCGACGGTCACCTTGAGGTCGTCGGGCGCGTTGCCGGTCCGCCCTGTGACGGTGATGGGTGACTCGACGGTGACCCAGTTGGGGATGTCGACCCGGGCCGGATTGGTGAAGAAGTCCCCGCCGGAGGCCAGTACGGACCAGGTGAAGGACAGTTCGCGGGTTTCCGAGGCGGAGTTCGTGACGGTGACGACCGTGGAGAAGTCGCCCGCCGCCGTCGGGGTTCCGCTGATGACCCCGGTGGCGGTGTCGATGTTCAGTCCGGCGGGTAGGCCGGTCGCGGCGTAGCCGAGAGTGCCGGGACGGGTCGAGACCGCGTCGATCCGCAGTTCGGTGGGTTGGCCCACTGCGGACTTCTGGGCGGACGGCACGACGGCCGCGATGTTGTTGACGTACGAGGGGCCGACGTTGACCGCGGCCCAGGCGTTGCCGACGGCCGTGTACGCGCCGTCGGCCATGCCGAAGAGGTCGTCCGCGGCCCGGAGTGTAGCGACGCGGGCGCCCGCGTAGTCGGTGCGGCTGGTCATGTAGACCGTCAGGGCCCGGTACCAGATGGCGGCGGCGTTCTCGATGCCGATGCCGGCGACCGGGTTGCCGTCATAGGTGGGGCTGTCGTACACGATGCCGTTGATGGTCTTCTGGCCGCTGCCTTCGGCGAGCAGGTAGAAGAAGTGGTTGCCCACTCCGGAGCTGAAGTGGGGGTCGAGCTTCCTGGTCTCCGAGGTCCAGTAGTCCTGGGACGTCCCCTTCGGGGAGGCGTCCTTGGAGGGCCGGTCCATGTACCGGATCGGCTGGCCGGTGCCGCGCAGGTCGATCAGCTCGGCCATGGTGTAGTCCGGCGTGTCCAGCGGGTTGTCCGCGTAGAACTCCACGGCTGCGGCCATGATGTCGCTGGTCGCCTCGTTGAGGCCGCCCGACTCACCCGAGTAGTACAGGTTCGCGGTGGCGTAGGTGACGCCGTGGCTCATCTCGTGGGCCACGATGTCCATGGAGGTCACGGGCCGGGCGTCGCCGATGCCGTCACCGTAGGTCATGCAGAAGCACAGGTCGTCCCAGAAGGCATTGGCGTATCCACTGCCGTAGTGGACCCGGGAGCGGGCTCCTACCCCGTCGTCGGCGATGCCGTTGCGGCCGAACCGGTCCTGGTAGAAGTCCCACGTCTTCTGTGCGCCGTATGCGGCGTCCACGGCAGCCGTCTGCTCATGGGCGGCGGTGCCGTCGCCCCAGTGATCGTCGTCGTCGGTGAGCAGGCTCTGCGTGTTGTCCTGGGCGAACGAGTAGGTCCGGTGGTTGCCGCGCGCCGGGTCGGTCAACTCGTACGCGGTGCCGTTGTGGACCGAGCCGATCCGCACGGGGCCGCTGTACTGACCCTGGCCCTCACCGGCGCGGACCTGCTCCGCGCTGTGCAGTTGCTCGCCGGTGGTGGCGTCAGTCACCACCTGGAGGCGGCTCGGGGTGCCGTCCTGCCGGACGCCGGTGACGAAGGTCTCCCAGGCCAGGACGGGTTCCCCAGAGCCCGCCCAGACGACTTGGCGGGGGGCCTGCGGAGTGGTGGCCTTGGCGGTTCCCTTCTCCTTGCCCGCTGCCAGCGCCTCCTTCCTGGCGGCGCCGACGGTGATGGTGGGCTTGGCCGTGTCAACAGCGATCTGCGCCGAGGTGGCCTTGGTGACGGCCCTGGAGGCGCCGTCCTGGTGGACGACCAGGTCGCCGCCGAGCACCGGGAGCCCGGCGTAGGTGCGCTCGTAGCGGGTGTGCACGGTACCGTCCGCGTCCTTGACGACGTCTCTCGGCACGAGCTTCTCGCGGTCGCCGAGCTTCAGCCGGCGGGCGGTGGCGGCACCGTCGGCGGCGGCCGACTTGAGCAGCTTCTCCCGCTCTTCGGCGGAGAGTTCGACGCTCCCGGCCTCAGGCTTGAGCCGGACCTCGATCTGCCGGGGCGCCCGGTCCTTGTCCGCAGCGAAAGCGGCCGGGCCCGCGGCTGCAGCGACCGGGAGCAGGAGCGCTCCCACGGTGAGCGCCGCGGTCAGCACCGCGCGCCTGCGCGGAGTGACAGCGTCCCGAGGAGGGTGGGATCCGGATATCGGAGGATGTCTTAACAACGACAGTTTGTCAGTCACTTCTGCAGCTCTCCTTGTGTCCGGCCGTACGCGCGAAGGCCGGTGACGCGGATACCGGACGTGAACCGGCACGACCGGGCCCAGGCGGCGGTACGCATCACCTGGAATAGCTCGATGCTTTCAAGAAATTAAGCAAACAGACAGAGATGGACGGTCGGTTGTCCAGATCTCATCGACTGGCCAACTGATCACTCAATGCACTTGAACAGAAACCCGCTTGAGGTAACACTTTCGCGCACTGTGCTTCTGAACAGCGGTTTTAGCGGTAAAGCTTTGCCAAGCAGACCTCTTCGTGTCACTGGAGGGCGCGCCCACGGTCCACGGGAAGCCAGGATCGCCTTCACGCCACCCATGAATCCGCATGTCGCCTGCCGGTCATCAAGATGTAACAGGATGAATGACCAACGGCACTTGCCTTCCTCTACCTTCAACTACTTGAAGGCAAATCGGAACCAAGGTGCATATTGCCGACGAGTTCGTGCACGGTAGGGCTCGCGGAGAATCAACATGCCGGTTTGATCTTCATGGGGTTGCTGTTGGCGAGGAACGCGGTGACGTCAGCGGGTGTCCGGAGTCCGGCTGCCGGGGGTGGAATGGTGCAGCCGTGCTCGGCAGGAGGGGCTGGACTTGGTGAACGGCCCTGGTGAGGGTGCTGGCGCTGACTCCGAAGAGAGGTGGGCGAGGAGGCCGCGGATGCCGAGTTTGCGCTGGTAGAGCACGGCGGCCAGGACTCTGTCGGCGGTGGTCGGCTTGTTCTTGGCTCCAGCGCCCTGGGCACGGATGCGCTGGCCTCCTCGCTGCCGGAGCCGTCCTCGCTCACGTGACTCATCCAGTCTCTGATCCCTCGCACCGAGGCGGCGGAAAAGTCAGAACAGTTCAACGAGGTTCTTTGGCTGATGAGTTGGGACGTCAAACACCTCTCTCGACGGCACGGGTGCCTTGTGCCTTGTGCGTTGTGGGAGACCACCCCGTCCCCCGACCGGTGGCCGCTCTTAGAACTCCTAACGAAATGATCTCCGAGGTGGTTGGATCACCCCGGGAATGTTGATCCGGGGGTGTGGGGTGGCTCGGTCGAAGCCGTGGGAAGTCGATGACGAGTTGTGGACGGTGATCGAGCCGCTGCTGCCCAAGGTTGAACGTCGGGTCCGGCATCCGGGACGCAAGCGGCATCCGGACCGGCTGGTGTTCCAGGGCATCCTGTTCGTGCTGCACACCGGGATCGCCTGGGAACACTTGCCGCAGGAACTCGGCTTCGGCTCGGGTATGACCTGCTGGCGCCGCCTGGCCGAGTGGACCGAGGCCGGTGTCTGGCCCCGGCTGCACGAGTTCCTTCTCGCCGAACTCCGTGCTGCGAACGCCTTGGACTTCTCCCAGGCGGCGGTCGATGGCTCCTGCATCCGGGCGTTAAAGGGGGAGTCAAGACCGGACGAAGCCCTGTCGACCGGGGCAGGACGGGCAGCAAACACCATCTGATCACCGACGTCAGCGGCATCCCGCTCGCCGTCTCCCTGACCGGCGGCAACCGCAACGACGTCACCCAGTTGATTCCACTACTCCAGGCCGTGCCGCCTGTGCGGGGCAAACGTGGTCGGCCCCGACGCCGGCCGGACGCTGTGCTCGGTGACCGCGGCTACGACCACGACAAGTACCGCCGGCTCGTCTGGGGCCTCGGCGTGAAACCGCTGATCGCCCGCCGGGGCACCGAACACGGATCCGGACTCGGCGCCCAACGCTGGGCCGTAGAGCGCGCGTTCACTCACCTGCACGGGTTCCGCCGCCTGCGGATCCGCTGGGAGATCCGCGACGACATCCACGAAGCGTTCCTCACCCCGGGATGCGCACTCATCTGCTGGCGACGCCTGCGTGCCCTTGAAAAGTGGGCCTGAAATTTAGTTGGGTCCTACCTCATGAGCCACTACGTCAAGACGTTCCATGCCATTGAGATCGGTGACGGCGCAGACGGTCGGTGGGCCGCGCATGTCCGTTCAGCCATGGCGAAGGCGGAGGACTGGCTGACCGAGGAGGGCCTGACCCCCGAGGGCGCAGCGCAGGCCCGACAACTCTTCGATACGCACATGCCCGAACTGGTCCCCGTGCTCGACCGACTCGCGGATCAACTGGACTCTCCTGATGCCAGGACGCTTCTCACCATGGCGACTGTGCGCCCGTTCTTCTCCGGCTGTACCCAGATCGGCCACGAAGGCACGCTGCTCAGAAACTACGACTTCGCCCCCGAGCACTGCGAAGGCACCATCGTCTCCTCCCGCTTCCTGCGCCCCGTGGTCGGCATGCAGGAAGCGGGGTGGGGCCTGCTGGACGGCATGAACGACGCCGGCCTCGCGGTGTCGCTCACCTTCGGCGGACGATTCGTCCACGGACCGGGATTCGCCATGCCCCTCGTGCTGCGCTACCTCTTGGAGACCTGCCGGACCGTCGACGAGGCGGTCGGCGGACTGCGCACCCTGCCCGTCGCGATCCCGCAGAACGTCACTCTCGTCGACCCGGACCGGAGCGTGACGGTTCACGTGGGCCCCGACATTCCGATGACCGAGGCACCGGACTCCTGCGCCACCAACCACCAGCACCTGCCGGTGCCTGACGAGCAGGAACGAACCACCCGGACACAGGCCCGGCTGGCCGCCGTACGGGCGGCGGGAATCGATGTCCCGGCGATGCTGCGACCACCGCTGTACCAGCGCGCGTACGACCACTGGCTGGGCACCGTGTACACAGCCCACTACCGCCCTGCTGAGGGCCGCGTGACGTACCACTGGCCCGGCGAGCACTGGGAACACACCATCGCCGAATTCACGCCGGGAGCACGCACCGTCGCCCTGGGGCTGTCCGGCGACAACAACGATCACTGACGCACAACCGACCGTCACCCGCACTCATTTTGTTAGGCGTTCTTAGACCGTGTCCTACGTGGTGAGGCGGATGAGTCGCTTGTAGCAGCACAGGGCGGCGGCGAGTCCGGGAAAGGCCAGGTAGTTGCGGGGATCGCGTTCGTAGCGGGGGCTCAAGCGGCGGTAGCCGGACAGCCAGGACATCGTCCGCTCGATGACCCAGCGGCGTCGTCCTCATCGCTTGCTGGACTCGATGCCCTTGCGGGCGATGCGCACGCCGATCCGCTTGCCGCGGAGTCATTTGCGCAGGTCAGCCCGGTCGTATGCCTTGTCGGCGTGCAGGCGCTGGGGCTTGAAGTGCCGGCCGCGGTGGGAGTCGTGTCTCGTTTGGTGGCCCTCCACCATGGGCTTCAGTCCTTCGCTGTCGTGGGTGTTGCCCGCAGAGACGCCGACGAGGAGGGGCAGGCCGTTCGTGTCCGACAGGACGTGCATCCTGGAACCCGGCCTGCCCCGGTCCACGGGGCTCGGACCTGTGTGTTCGCCCCTTTTTCAGCCCGGACATGGGCGGCGTCGAGCACGACGCGGGTGACGTCGATGAGGCCGGCGTCGTCAAGCCGGTGCAGCACGGCCCCAGACACCGGCTCTCGACCAGATCAGGAACCGCCGATGGGCGGTCGGCTTCGAGACGCCGAAGCACGGCGGCAACGCACGCCAGGCGCAGCCGGACACCAGCACGTAGATGATCGCGGCGAACAGCGTCTCATCAGGGATGTCCTGTGTTCCGCCGTCCTGCGGCCGCACCTTCGACGGAGGGACCAGCGGCTTCGCGATCTCCCACAGCCCGTCCGGAACGATCCAACTCCACGTACCCCGCCCCATGCCGAGTTCAACGACGCCTCACCACGTAGGACACGGTCTTAGGAATCACTGACTCAACGCCTTCAGACAACACAGGCCCGGATCTGTGATCCGGGCCTGCGCCGCGTCGGGGCCGACAGCCAGCGGGCGGCGAACACGGACTTGAGCGCGGTCCTGCGCCACCGATACAACCATTCGGTCATGTCCGTGCCGGACAGCCGCAGCAGATGGAATGCGACGAAGGGAGTCGGCCACTCTTCCACCGCCCGGGCCGCCCCGGCACCACGCCGGGCGAGCCGGTTCTGCAACCGCTCGAACGCGAGGCGGCCCGCGGCATCCCGGACGATCAGTTCGCCGTCGATCCCGGTGTCCTCCGGCAGCTGCGCCAGGGCCGCCGCCTGGATCTCGGGGAACGAGGCCGCCATGTCCGTACCGCGCCGTGAGCGCAGCAGCACCCGCCCGCACAGACGGCGAGCTGAGCGCGGTGGCCGTCCTTCTCCAGATTGCGACATGTCTCAGAGGCACCGAGTGGGGGTCTGCTTCGGCACGGGCACGACGGCGGCGGAGTGTCGCGCGGTGGCAGGTGACACCCTTACGGCGAGACGGTCATCGTGCCTGGAGCCGGGGTCGGCTCGGCGTTCCGACGTCTCTTTCGCCCGCAGCATCTCACCGGTTACTGAGCTTGTCGGCGTGATGTCGTCAGGGTGAGTCCGGTTGCGGCGAGGCATCCGTCGATGGTTTCGCTGCGGTACTGGAGTTCGCGGAGGGTGCGGCGCA
>NZ_JBIAZD010000033.1:0-34292 GCF_042898795.1 Streptomyces sp. NPDC000348 | reverse complement strand
AGCTAAGCCTTACAGCGCCGATGGTACTGCAGGGGGGACCCTGTGGGAGAGTAGGACGCCGCCGAACAATTTGTGGGAAAACCCCGTACCGTTACTGGTGCGGGGTTTTCTGCGTTTAGGGGACGACGGGCCCTCGAAATTCCAGCCCGCCGCCCCCGGTGAATCACAGACGCCCAGCCGCCTTCAAAGCCAGATACGCGTCCGCGAGTGCCGGCGCCAGTTCCTCAGGAGTCGCGTCCACGACAGTGACGCCATGACGGCGGAGTTGTTCCGCGGTGCGGACACGTTCCGTGTGGGCCTGGGCTGCCGCCGCTGCCTCGTACACCGCGTCGGTGTTTCCGCGTGCCTTGGCCATCCTGGCGATGTACGGGTCCGCCACCGAGGCAAGGAGAACCGTGTGGCGCTGGGTCAGCTGGGCCAGGACGGGCAGCAGGCCCTCCTCGATGGGAGCGGTGTCGAGCGTCGTGAGCAGCACGATCAGTGACCGGCGGGGCGCCGTACGGAGTGCCGTCGCCGTCAGACCCCGGGCGTCGGTTTCGACGAGCTCGGGTTCGAGTGCGGCCATGGCGTTGACGAGGGACGGGAGGACGTCGCCCGCCGTGCGGCCCTGGACGAGGGCGCGCAGGCGGCGGTCATAGGCCAGGAGGTCGACGCGGTCGCCGGCGCGGGAGGCGAGTGCCCCGAGGAGCAGGGCCGCGTCCATGGAGGCGTCCAGGCGGGGAGCGTCGCCCACACGGGCCGCAGAGGTGCGGCCGGTGTCGAGGACCAGCAGGATGTGACGGTCTCGTTCGGGACGCCAGGTGCGTACCGCGACCGCGGAGTGGCGGGCGGTGGCGCGCCAGTCGATGGAGCGGGTGTCGTCGCCGGGGACGTACTCACGCAGGCTGTCGAACTCCGTTCCCTCGCCTCGGGTCAGCACGCTGGTGCGACCGTCCAATTCGCGCAGCCGGGCCAGTTTGGACGGCAGGTGCTTGCGGCTGGTGAAGGGCGGGAGGACCCGTACCGTCCACGGGACCTTGTGGGTGCCCTGGCGGGCGAAAAGGCCTAGGGGGCCGTAGGAGCGGATGGTGACGCGGTCGGCGTGGCGGTCGCCGCGGCGGGTGGGACGCAGGCGGGTCGTGATGCGCCGACGTTCACCCGGGGGGATCGTCAGACGGTGGCGGGAGGCCGTGACCTCCGTGCCGGGCTGCCAGCTGCTGGGGGGCCAGGCATCGCGGATGCGGGCACGCAGCGGGCGGCTGGACGAGTTGGTGATCGTCAGGGTGACGTCGGCGGTGTCGCCCAGGCGTACCGAGGTGTCGCCGGAGCGGGTCAGGCCGAGGCGACGTACGGGGGCGGCGAGGACGAAGTCGCAGGCGCAGGCCGCCGCCAGGGGGGCGTTGACGGCGAGGATGCCGGTCCAGCCGGGCTCCCAGATGCCGACGGGGAGGGAGCCGAGGGCCGCGAGCAGGGCGGTGCGTCCGGTGAGTGCCATCAGCGGGGGACCGGGACGTGGGCGAGGATCGCGTTGATGACCGAGTCGGCCGTGACGCCTTCCATCTCGGCCTCCGGGCGGAGCTGGACACGGTGGCGGAGCGTGGGCAGGGCCAGGGCCTTCACGTCGTCGGGGATGACGTAGTCACGTCCGGTCAGCCAGGCCCACGCGCGGGCGGTGGCCAGGAGCGCGGTGGCGCCTCGGGGGGAGACGCCCAGGGTGAGGGAGGGCGACTCGCGGGTGGCGCGGCAGATGTCCACGACGTAGGCGGTGATCTCCGGGGAGATGGCCGTTTCGGCGACCGCGCGGCGGGCGGCTTCCAGATCGGCGGCGTTCGCCACGGGGCGTACGCCGGCGGCGCGCAGGTCGCGCGGGTTGAAGCCCTCGGCGTGGCGGGTGAGGACGTCGATCTCGTCCTGGCGGGAGGGCAGGGGGATGGTCAGCTTGAGGAGGAAGCGGTCCAGCTGGGCCTCGGGGAGGGGGTAGGTGCCCTCGTACTCGACCGGGTTCTGGGTCGCGGCGACCAGGAAGGGGTCCGGCAGGGGACGGGGGGTGCCGTCGACCGTGACCTGGCGTTCCTCCATGGCCTCCAGGAGGGAGGACTGGGTCTTCGGGGGCGTGCGGTTGATCTCGTCCGCGAGGAGGAGGTTGGTGAAGACCGGACCGGGCTGGAAGGAGAACTCGGCGGTGCGGGCGTCGTAGACCAGGGAGCCGGTGACGTCGCTCGGCATCAGGTCGGGGGTGAACTGGACGCGCTTGGTGTCGAGTTCCAGGGTGGCGGCGAGGGCGCGGACGAGGAGGGTCTTGGCGACGCCGGGGACGCCCTCGAGGAGGACGTGGCCGCGGCAGAGCAGGGCGACGACGAGGCCGGTCACCGCGGGGTCCTGGCCGACCACGGCCTTGGCGATCTCGGCGCGCAGGGCCTCCAGGGAAGCCCGGGCGGCGGCCGGGTCCCCGGTGTGCGCGGCGTTGTCAGTGGTCGGGTCCATCATGGACGGCGTACCTCTCTTTCGAGGGCGTCGAGGTGGTCGGCGAGCTGGATGAGTGCTGCGTCGTCGCCCGGGGGCGGGCCGAAGAGGAGGGCGTGCAGGGAGTGTCCGTCGCCCTGGAGGTGTGCGGACAGCGCGGGGAGCAGGGCCTCGGGCGCGTGTGCCCGGGACACGGGGATGCCGACGAGGGGGGCGAGGCGCGTGCGGGCGGTGGAGCGGAGAGCGGTGGCGGCGCGGTCGCGGGCGTTCGCCTTGCGGTAGAGGCGGGCGCGGCCCTCGACGGTCTCGGAGGCGCGGATCGCCACGGGGAGTTTCTCGGGCACCAGGGGGCCGAGCCGGCGTGCCCGCCACAGGGCGGCCAGGGCTGCCGCGATGAAGAGTTGCAGGGTGCCCCACAGCCAGCCGGAGGGGAGCAGGTCGAAGAAGCCTCGCTCGCCCTCCTCGGAGGCGGCGGAGGCGTCGGCGAGCGAGGGGAGGTACCAGACCAGATGGGGGCGGGAGCCGAGGAGCTGGAGGGCGAGCGAGGCGTTGCCGTGCTCGTCGAGGCGGTCGTTGAGGAGGATGTCGGGCGCGCCGAGGAGGACGGTGTCGCCGCCGCCGGAGGGGGCCGGTATGCGCAGCAGGGTGGCGAGACGGTCACTGGTGTAGCACTCGTCGGTGGTGAGGTGGACGGTGGTGTAGCGGATACCGCCCAGGTCGGCGCTGCCCGCGCGGCGGGCGGCGGGCAGGTCGCAGTCGGGGGAGAGGGTGGAGTCGAAGCTGGTGACCGGGTCGGCGGTGACGCCGGGGGCGAGCCGTTCCACGGAGGCGCTGCCGGCGGAGACCAGGACGGTGCGGCCGCCGGAGTCGGCGACGGCGGAGCGCAGCCGGGACTGCTGGGGTCCGGTCAGCAGATCGGGGACGGCGACCAGCAGGGTCGTGTCGGGGCCGGCCGCGGTGGTGGCCTCGTCGAGGGTGGCGACCACGCGGGTGTCCACGCCGCGGTCGGCGAGGAGTTCGGCGACGGCGCGGCTGCCGTAGGGGTCGGCGGAGCGCGGGTCGAGTTCGCCGTGCCGGGTGTCGGAGCGGACCACGGCGATGGCGACGGCCGCCGCGATCAGCAGCACCAGCGCCAGGGCGATGCCGCGCGCGCGGGTCCACACCTGGCGGGCGGTGGGCGAGGCCGCGGTGGGCGGGGGCGTGACCTCGGTTGTCATCCGGTGTCCCCCTGGCGGACGGTGACGTCCGTGCTGCTGTCGTCGGCCGTGAGCCGTGGTGTGCTGCGCTCCAGGTCGTGGTCGAGTTCGGCGAGCTGCCGGTACGACTGCTCCGTGGCGGCCCGGCCGCCGTACGTGACGTCGTCGAAGGCGCGGGCGGCGGTGTGCAGCCGGGCGGTGTGGGCGGGCAGGGCGCGGCCGGCCTCCGCGGCGGCCTCGTCGGCGGTGCGACCGGGGCGGAGGTCGAGCAGGGCGCGTTCCTCCAGGGCGCGGACGACGGCCCGCATGCGTTCCTGGACGGCCTGGTTCCAGTGGCCCTGGGCGGCGTGCGCCTCGGCGGCCGAGCGGTGGTCGGCGGCGCTGCGGGGGCGGTCGTCGAACAGGGCGGGGGCCGAGGCCGGTCGGCGGCGCGGGGTGCCCAGGCGCCACCACAGGGCGCCCAGGACGGCGGTCACGGCCGCGATGACGACGACCAGGCCGAGGGTGCCGCCGGGTGTTGCGGTGGAGGCGGCACCGAACAGCTTGCCGACCCATTCCCAGAAGGCGTCGAGGGCTTGCTGGAACCAGCTGGGGTCGTTCTCGTGGTACATGCCTTTGGACAGTTCGCGCCGGGCCGCCTCCCGCGCGGGGTCGCGCGGGATGGTGACGGGCGGCTCGTCGTCGCCGCGCAGCAGCAGGCGTACGGCCGTGTCGGCGGTCGCGTGCAGCGTCCGCACGGATGTGAGAACTCCCCCCGCGGCGGTCACGCCATCAGCTCCCCGGGATGGTGCCGGGGCCGTGGTCCTGGACGCCTGCGGCGCGGGCCAGTTCGAGGTCGAGGGCCTCGCGGCGGATGCGCTGGTCGACGTAGAGGAGCACGGTGACGCCGGCCGTGATCGGGAACGTGATCATGGCGCCGATGACCGAGCCGATGCCGCTGACGATGAGGAACGTCCAGCCCATGTCACCGCCGGCGCTGTTGAGGAAGCCGGAGACGCCGTCGCCGCCGACGGCCGCGGCGAGGAAGGTGAAGGGGATGACGATGATCGACGCGACGACGTTCGCGATGATCGTCGCGAGCAGTTGGATGCCGAAGACCCGCCACCAGGAGCCGCGCACCAGCTTGGCGGAGCGGCTCATCGCCTTCACGATGCCCTGCTTCTCCAGCATCAGCGCGGGCGAGGCCAGCGACAGGCGGATCATGAGCCACAGGGTGACGACAGCGGCGCCGATCAGGCCGAGGACGGTGAGCGCGATGCCCACCTCGCCGCCCGCGGCGAGGGTCACGAGGAGCCCGGGCAGCGCGCCGACGGTCATGGTGCCGGCGGTGATGAGCAGCAGCAGGCAGATCAGGCCGAACAGCTTGACGATCTGGGGGCGGGCGTCGCGCCAGGCCTCGCCGGTGGTGACCGACCTGCCGAGTACCGCGCGGCTGGTGACGGTCGTGAGCAGGGCGGTGGCGGCGACGGTGCCGATCAGGGTGACCAGGAAGACCACGCCGGAGTTGAGCAGGGCGTCGCCCATGGCGTCGGTCAGTTCGCCGAGGGTGGCGCTGGGGTCGTTGAGCACGGCGGTGCCGGAGGTGTCCAGGGCGAGGCCCTGGAGCAGCACGACGACGATCTCGGTGAGGACGGCGACGGTCAGCGAGATGCCGAGGACCGTGCGCCAGTGGGTGCGCATGGTGGAGACGGCGCCGTCGAGGATCTCGCCCACGCCGAGCGGGCGGAGCGGGATGACGCCGGGCTTGGCCGCGGGCGGGGGGCCGCCCCAGCCGCCGCCCCAGGCACCGTAACCGCCGGGGCCTCCGTGGCCGCCGCCGTAACCGCCGGGGCCGCCGTACCCGCCGGGCGGCGGGGTGCCCCAGCCCGGGCCGGGCGGCGGGGGCGGGGGGGCCTGGCCGGGGCCCGTGGGGCCGGGAGGGCCGGTGGGTGCGGACCACTGGCCGGGCGGCGGCTGTTCCTTCGACCACTTCACGCCCGGGTCCTGCGGGGCCCGGCCGGGCTGCCGGGGCTGGTCGGCGGGCTCGGCAGGGCCGGACGCGCCCGGTTCCTGCCCTTCGGACGGGGCGGATCCGGGCGAGGCCCAGCCCGGAGTGTCGTTCATCGTCGCTCCTTCACGGTGCCCGTCCGCGGTCGCGGCGGCGGCTTGGCAGCCATCGTGCCATGGGGTGGTCGTCGACCGACCTGCCGAGGTGAGGGCTGCGTACCTTCAATTGTCCGTGCCACAGGGGGCAGACTGGCCGCATGGCTGATCAGTACGCGCACAGTGGCGATGACAAACGGCCGACCGAGATCCCGGCACTGCGCTGGGAAGAACCACCCGAGGGTCCCGTCCTGGTCCTGCTCGACCAGACGAGGCTGCCGGCCGAGGAGGTCGAACTCGTCTGTACGGATGCGCCGGCGCTGGTGGAGGCGATCCGCTCGCTCGCCGTGCGCGGTGCTCCCCTGCTGGGCATCGCGGGCGCCTACGGCGTCGCGCTCGCCGCCGTACGGGGCTACGACGTGGACGACGCGGCGGCGGCGCTGGAGAGCGCCCGGCCCACCGCGGTGAACCTCGCCGTCGGCGTACGCCGGGCGCACTCCGCCCACCAGGCCGTCCTGGCCCGCGGCGGGGACGCCCGGCAGGCGGCCGCGGCCGCGCTGGCCGCGGCACGGCAGCTGCACCGGGAGGACGCCGAGGCCAGTGCCCGGATGGCCGGGCACGGGCTGGCGCTCCTCGACGAGCTGCTGCCCGGCGGCGGGCACCGGATCCTCACGCACTGCAACACCGGTTCGCTGGTGTCGGGCGGCGAGGGGACGGCGTTCGCGGTGGCGCTGGCGGCGCACCGGGCGGGACGGCTCAGGCGCCTGTGGGTGGACGAAACGCGTCCGTTGCTGCAGGGTGCTCGCCTGACGGCGTACGAGGCGGCCCGCAGCGGCATGGCGTACACCCTGCTCACCGACAACGCGGCGGGATCGCTGTTCGCGGCGGGCGAGGTGGACGCGGTGCTCATCGGCGCGGACCGCATCGCGGCCGACGGCTCGGTGGCGAACAAGGTGGGGAGCTATCCGCTCGCGGTGCTCGCGCGGTACCACCATGTGCCGTTGATCGTGGTGGCACCGGTGACGACAGTGGATCTCCGGACGCCGGACGGGGCGTCCATCGAGGTCGAGCAGCGTCCCGGGCATGAGGTGACCGAGGTCGTGGCACCGCAGGTGCCGGTGGCCGGAACGGAAGCGGGAGGGGGGATTCCGGTGGCGCCTCTGGGGACCCAGGCGTACAACCCGGCGTTCGACGTGACACCACCGGAGCTGGTGACGGCGATCGTCACCGAGGAGGGCGCCGTTTCGCCCGTGACAGCCGAGGCCCTGGCGGCGCTGTGTGCCAGGTCACGCCAGGTCACGATTAGCTAATGGGATGATGTCGTTTATGAAGGGACGAGTCCTTGTCGTCGACGACGACAGCGCACTGGCCGAGATGCTCGGCATCGTGCTGCGCGGTGAAGGTTTTGAACCGTCTTTCGTAGCCGACGGCGACAAGGCGCTGGCCGCTTTCCGTGAGGCCAAGCCCGATCTGGTGCTCCTGGACCTGATGCTGCCCGGCCGGGACGGCATCGAGGTGTGCCGCCTGATCAGGGCGGAGTCCGGGGTGCCGATCGTGATGCTCACGGCGAAGAGCGACACCGTCGATGTCGTGGTGGGCCTGGAGTCCGGGGCCGACGACTACATCGTGAAGCCGTTCAAGCCGAAGGAGCTGGTGGCCCGTATCCGGGCGCGGCTGCGCAGATCGGAGGAGCCGGCGCCGGAGCAGCTCGCCATCGGCGACCTGGTGATCGACGTGGCCGGGCACTCCGTGAAGCGGGACGGGCAGTCGATCGCGCTGACGCCGCTGGAGTTCGACCTGCTGGTCGCGCTCGCCCGTAAGCCGTGGCAGGTGTTCACGCGTGAGGTGCTGCTGGAGCAGGTCTGGGGCTACCGTCACGCGGCGGACACCCGTCTGGTGAACGTGCACGTGCAGCGGCTGCGCTCCAAGGTCGAGAAGGACCCGGAGAAGCCGGAGATCGTGGTGACCGTCCGTGGTGTCGGATACAAGGCAGGACCGAGCTGACATGTCCGGGGACAGTGCCGCTTCGGCGTCCGGCCGGTCCGGGGGCCGTCCGGGGCGGCCTGTCGGCCGGAAGGCCGCCGGCTCCCGCTGGGGGCGTCTGCTCGACGGCGGGCTGCTGCAGGGCGGGGTCCAGGGCAGCCCGGTGATCCGGCTGTTCGTGCGCTGGGTGCGCCGGCCGCTGCTGCCCGTCATGCGGCTGTGGCGGCGCAACATCCAGCTCAAGGTCGTCGTCACCACGCTGCTGATGTCGCTGGGCGTGGTCCTGCTGCTGGGCTTCGTCGTCATCGGCCAGGTGCGCAACGGTCTGCTGGACGCCAAGGTGAAGGCCTCGCAGAGCCAGGCCACCGGCGGGTTCGCGGTGGCCAAGCAGCAGGCCGAGGAGGCCGTGAGCGTCACGGGCGACGACGGCACCGCGGTGGACGGCCGGCCCGCGCAGAGCGTCATCCAGTGGATGAGCGACCTCGTGGAGTCCCTCTCCAGCGGTGGACAGGGCGCCTTCGACGTGGTGACCCTGCCCGCGGGCGACGAGAGCGGCAGCGGGCGCGGACCGCGCGCCTCCGGTGAGGTCAATCCGACGGCGAGTGTGCCGGCGGCGCTGCGGGAGAGGATCGACACCAGCGCGTCGGCGGCCCAGAGCTACACGCGCATCGTCTACGACACCCGGAAGGACCCCCAGCCCGGCCTGGTCATCGGCAAGCAGGTCAACGACCCCAACGGCGACCCGTACCAGCTGTACTACCTCTTCCCGCTCACCCAGGAGGAGAAGTCGCTGAGCCTGGTCAAGGGCACCCTGGCGACCGCCGGACTGTTCGTCGTCGTGCTCCTCGGGGCGATCGCCTGGCTCGTGGTGCGCCAGGTCGTCACACCGGTGCGGATGGCGGCCGGGATCGCCGAGCGGCTGTCCGCGGGGCGGCTGCAGGAACGGATGAAGGTCACCGGCGAGGACGACATCGCGCGCCTCGGCGAGGCGTTCAACAAGATGGCGCAGAACCTCCAGCTGAAGATCAACCAGCTCGAGGACCTGTCGCGGATGCAGCGCCGGTTCGTGTCGGACGTGTCGCACGAGCTGCGGACGCCGCTCACGACGGTGCGGATGGCCGCGGACGTCATCCACGAGGCGCGCGAGGACTTCGACCCGGTGACCGCGCGGTCGGCGGAGCTGCTCGCCGACCAGCTGGACCGGTTCGAGTCGCTGCTCGCGGACCTGCTGGAGATCAGCCGGTTCGACGCGGGCGCGGCGGCGCTGGAGGCGGAGCCGATAGACCTGCGCGAGGTCGTACGGCGGGTGGTCGGCGGGGCGGAGCCGCTCGCCGAGCGCAAGGGCACGCGGATCAGGATCGCCGGCGACCAGCAGCCCGTCGTCGCCGAGGTCGACGCGCGGCGCGTGGAGCGCGTGCTGCGCAACCTGGTCGTCAACGCGGTGGAGCACGGCGAGGGCAAGGACGTCGTCGTCAAGCTCGCCGCGGCCGGCGGCGCGGTGGCGGTGGCGGTGCGCGACTACGGCGTCGGGCTCAAGCCCGGTGAGGCGACCCGGGTCTTCAGCCGCTTCTGGCGGGCCGACCCGGCACGCGCGCGTACCACCGGCGGTACGGGGCTGGGGCTGTCCATCGCCCTGGAGGACGCGCGGCTGCACGGCGGCTGGCTCCAGGCGTGGGGCGAGCCGGGCGGCGGCTCGCAGTTCCGGCTGACGCTGCCCAGGACCGCGGACGAGCCGCTGAGGGGGTCGCCGATACCGCTGGAGCCCAAGGACTCGCGGCGCAACCACGGGCCGGACGACGCCGGTCCGCCGCGCGGCGGCGGGGACGGAGAGAAGCGCGCGACGGTGTCGGCGCAGCCGGCGGGCACCGACGGGCCGGCGCGGGATCCGTTCGCGCTGAGGCCGGCGGCCGCCACCCCGACGGCCGACCCCACCGCACTGCCCGGCAACGGCGCACGTGTGGTGGCCCGGCCCGCTCCACCGGCACGAGCGGGCGGCGCGCGGACGGCACCCGGGGCGCAGAACGGCACCGCGGGCGGCGATGACGGGTTCCCGGAGACCGGCGGCGGTTCTGCGGGACGGCCGGACGACGGGAGCGCGGAGGTCTCCGCCGCGCGCGGTGGCGGTTCGGGGCCGGGCGCGGACGACGGCCGCGACCGGGGACCGGAGGCCGACCGGGAGCCGGGGCGCGGGTCCCGGTCGGCCGGCGGCGAGGGCGGCCGGAATGGGGCGCGGGACACGGACAGGGACGGGGAGGCTTCGCGTGGGCGGCGGTGAGCGCGGCCGGGGGGTACCGGTGCGGACGGTGGCGTACGCCGCCAGTGGGGTCGTTCTGCTGGCCGGGTGCGCCTCGATGCCCGACAGCGGGGACCTGCGGGGCGTCGAGTCGACGCCCCGGCAGGACGCGCAGGTGCGGGTGTTCGCCATGCCGCCCAGCGAGGACGCGACCCCCACGCAGATCGTGCAGGGCTTCCTGGAGGCGCTGACCAGTGACGACCCCGACTACAAGACCGCGCGCCAGTACCTGACCCGCGAGGCGGCGAAGACCTGGAAGCCGGAGCTGTCCACCACCGTGCTGTCGGACGGGCCGGGCGCCCGGGCCGACAGCCCGGACCAGCAGGACACCGGGTCCCTGTCCTACACGCTGACCGGGACCAAGGTCGCCACGGTGGACGCGCAGCAGTCGTACGCGCCCGCCTCCGGGTCCTACGACGAGCTGGTGCATCTCACCAAGGACGCCAAGAGCGAGCAGTGGCGCATCGACGCGGTGCCGCAGGGCGTCGTCATGGGCAAGTCGGACTTCCAGCGCAACTACATGTCCGTCAACAAGTACTACTTCGCCTCGGACGACGCGGGGTCGCCGCCGATGACGGTCGCCGACCCGGTCTACGTGCGCAGTCACGTGGACCCCACGACCCAGATGGTGCGCTCCCTCGTCGAAGGGCCCACGACCTGGCTGGACCCCGCCGTCAGGACCGGGTTCCCCGCGGGGACGGCGTTGCGCAAGGACGCCGGCCCGCTGACCCCGGACGACCGGGGCAGGCTGACCGTGCCGCTCAACGACAAGGCGGCCGGGGCCGGCACCGGCCGGTGCGAGGAGATGGCGGCCCAACTGCTGTTCACGCTGCGCACACTCAGCCCCGCGGTGGACGAGGTCGAGCTGCGGGCCGACGGCGGACAGCTGTGCTCGCTCACCCAGGAGGGCGCCGAGGCCGTGGCCACCCGGGGCGCGCTGGACCGGCCCGACCACCTGTACTTCGTCGACGAGGAGCACCGGCTCGTGCGGATCACCGCGGGCGGCGGCGACACCGAGCCCGCGCCGGTGCCCGGGGCGCTGGGCGAGGGCGAGAAGGCGCTGCGGTCGGTGGCGGTCGCCCGCGACGAGCGCACCGCGGCCGGGGTCGCCCTCGACGGCAGGTCGCTGTTCGTCGCCCCGCTGGCGCCGGGGGGCTCCCTCGGGGAGCCCGTGCTGCGCAGCACGGGCAAGACCGAGGAGGACAGGCTGACCACGCCCAGCTGGGACGCGCAGGGCGGACTGTGGGTGGCCGACAGCGACCCCGCCGACCCGCGGCTGTACCTCCTGGAGGAGGGCGCGGGTGAGCCGGTCCGGGTACGGACGCCGGGGCTGGACGGCCGTGTGCGGGCGGTCCGGGTGGCCGCGGACGGGGTGCGGATCGCGCTCGTCGTGGAGAAGGGCGACCGGCGTTCCCTGGTGATCGGGCGGATCGACCGGAGCGGCGGGACGGGCGAGCGGCCGGTGGTCACCGTGCTGGACCCGCACTCCGCGACACCGGAGCTGGAGCAGGTCACGGCCATGTCCTGGGCGGGGGACAGCCGGCTCGTGGTGGTCGGACGCGAGCAGGGAGGCGTGGAGCAGATGAAGTACGTCGAGGTCGACGGCTCCACGCCGGACGTGCCGCCGCCCGCCGCCCTGACCGGCGTCGAGGCCGTCACCGCAGCGGAGGACGAACAGGCGCCGCTGATGGCGGACTCGGTGGACGGGATCGTGCGGCTGCCCTCGGGGGCGCAGTGGCAGAAGGTGACGGAGGGGACCGCGCCGGTCTATCCGGGGTGAGCCGGGCCCGCTCCCCGGGGTTATCCACAGGGGTGGCCGGGTGCGGCGGGCGTTGGCACAGTGGTCCCATGCGGGACTGGTGGCGGGACCTCACCGACCTGGTGCTCCCGGCCGAGTGCGGCGGCTGCGGCAGACCTCGTACGGTGCTCTGCGCCCGGTGCCGTACGGCGCTGAGCGGGGCCGTGCCGTGCCGGGTGCGGCCGGTGCCCGAGCCGGCCGGGCTGCCGCCGGTGCACGCGGCGGCCCGGTACGCGGACGAGGTGCGCGCCACGTTGCTGGCCCACAAGGAGCGGGGTGCCCTGGCCCTCTCCGGACCGCTCGGCGTGGCGCTGGCGGGAGCGGTGCGGGCGGGGCTGGGGGCGGCCCGTGCGCCGTGTGCGGGCGGCCCGGTGCTGCTCGTCCCCGTGCCCTCCGCGCGGCGGGCGGTGCGGGCGCGCGGGCACGATCCCGTCCGGCGGATCGCGTACGCGGCGGCGGGTGAGCTGCGGCGGGCGGGGGTACCCGCACAGGTGCTTCCCGCGCTGCGGCAGCGACGGGACGTGGCCGACCAGTCGGGGCTCGACTCCCGGCAGCGGCTGGCCAATCTCGCGGGTGCGCTGACGGTGGCCCCGGGCTGTGGCCGGTTGCTCCCGGCGGGCCGGGTCGTCCTCGTCGACGACCTGATGACGACCGGGGCGACGCTGGCCGAGGCGGCGCGCGCCGTACGGGCACGGTCGTGGGCCGGGTCGGGAGATCGGGACGCCGGATCGAGTATTTCGGGGCCCGCGTTCGTGTACGGGGGTGGGACACGGGAAAGGAGAGGGGAACAGCGGAACGGACCAGCTCAACAGTGGGCGGGCCGGCGGTCCGGCCGGCCGCCGGTCACGGCGGGCGCGGGCGGCGCCGACGGGATCATCGGCGGGATGTGCGCGGCCGTCGTCGCGGCGTCTCCGGACGCTTTCGAAATGAATCGGAACTGACTGAGAACGTGCCTCGTTGCAGGTAATGAGAGGGGCAATTCATCAGAATGGAGGTATGGCGCGGTAGAGGGTGACGACATCCGTCCGGGCGAGATATGTTCGGTTGTGAGGGAAAGCCGCAGGCCACACCTCTCGAATCCGATTGCCGTGCTGCGGGTTTTTCGTTATCACCCGCTCCGGTGGAGTGGAGATCTCGCCCATGGGGGAGGAGGTGGACGTCACCGAGTCCGAGGTTCCGGGCGTCACCGGAATCTGGTGCAAAAGGGAGACGCTCCGCATCGAGGCGGAGTGATCCGGGAACGGAGTTCTGCGTGGACATCGTCGTCAAGGGCCGCAAGACCGAGGTGCCCGAGCGGTTCCGGAAGCACGTGGCCGAGAAGCTGAACCTGGAGAAGATCCAGAAGCTCGACGGCAAGGTGATCAGCCTCGACGTCGAGGTGTCCAAGGAGCCCAACCCCCGACAGGCCGACCGCAGCGACCGGGTGGAGATCACGCTTCACTCCCGCGGTCCGGTGATCCGGGCGGAGGCGGCGGCGAGCGATCCGTATGCGGCGCTCGACCTGGCGGCGGAGAAGCTGGACGCCCGGCTGCGCAAGCAGCACGACAAGCGTTTCTCGCGGCGTGGTGCGCGCAGGATCTCGGCAGCCGAGGTCCCCGACCACGTCCCGGGCGCGGCGACACTCAACGGAGCCGGTGCGAGCTCCGTCACGGAGGAACGGGAAGCCGTCCCCACCAAGAAGATCGGTTCCCTGGAAGTCCAGGGTGAAGGACCCCTGATCGTCCGTGAGAAGACCCACGTGGCAGCGCCCATGACCCTCGACCAGGCTCTCTACGAAATGGAGCTGGTCGGGCACGACTTCTATCTGTTCATCGACTCCGAGACCAAGGAACCCAGTGTCGTCTACCGGCGGCACGCCTACGACTACGGCGTGATCCACCTCAGCACGGACACGATGGTCACGCAGACGCAGTCCCCCGAGGCGGGCGGGACGCTCGGCGGCTGACCCGCCGCGTGACGGCCGGGCCGGTGCCCCTGGTGCGCGTGTGCGCCCCCAGGGGCACCGGTGTGCGACCACTGGGCGCACACACCGGCACCCCGGTGCCGGCCGGGCATGGAATCATGGCAGCAACGGCTCAACCGGTGGGCCGCTGCCTTGGGTTGGCGATGGTCAGGACCACAGGCCACAGCCTTCAGGGGGAGGAACGATGGCGGACAGTTTCGGACCGATGCGTGACGAGGACGCCGACGACGGCGTCGTCGGCATGGGCCCGGACGCGGAGACTCCACGCAAGGAGCCGATCAGAGTCCTTGTGGTGGACGACCACGCGCTGTTCCGCCGCGGACTGGAGATCGTGCTCGCCGCCGAGGAGGACATCCAGGTGGTCGGCGAGGCGGGGGACGGCGCCGAGGCGGTGGAGAAGGCGGCCGACCTGCTGCCCGACATCGTCCTGATGGACGTGCGGATGCCCAAACGGGGCGGGATCGAGGCGTGCACCTCCATCAAGGAGGTCGCCCCCAGCGCGAAGATCATCATGCTGACGATCAGCGACGAGGAAGCCGATCTCTACGACGCCATCAAGGCGGGCGCGACCGGCTACCTCCTCAAGGAGATCTCCACGGACGAGGTGGCCACCGCCATTCGCGCGGTGGCCGACGGGCAGTCGCAGATCAGCCCGTCCATGGCGTCGAAACTGCTCACCGAGTTCAAGTCGATGATCCAGCGCACCGACGAGCGCCGGCTGGTGCCCGCGCCCCGGCTGACGGACCGTGAGCTCGAAGTCCTCAAGCTCGTGGCCACGGGGATGAACAACCGCGACATCGCCAAGGAACTGTTCATCTCCGAGAACACCGTGAAGAACCACGTGCGCAACATTCTGGAGAAGCTCCAGCTGCACTCCAGGATGGAGGCGGTGGTCTACGCGATGCGGGAGAAGATCCTCGAGATCCGGTGACGGCGCCCCGCGTCAGGCCAGGGCCCTGGCGAGCTCCAGGGTGAGGGCCTCACGCAGCTCCGGTGCGTCGACCCGCTCCACGCGCACGTCCGTGCAGTCCACCCAGCCCGCCGCCTCCACCAGGGCCTGGGCCACGGCGGGGACCGCCCTGCGGCCCTCCAGCGTGACCTGCTTGGCCACCAGCGTGCGGCCCTCACGGGCCGGGTCGACCCGGCCGACGAGCCGGCCGCCCGCGAGGACGGGCATCGCGAAGTAGCCGTGCACCCGCTTGGGCTTGGGCACGTAGGCCTCCAGGCGGTGGGTGAAGCCGAAGATCCGCTCCGTGCGCGCCCGTTCCCAGACCAGGGAGTCGAACGGGGACAGCAGCGTCGTACGGTGCCGGCCGCGCGGCACCGTCGCCAGGGCCGCCGGATCGGCCCAGGCCGGCTTGGACCAGCCCTCCACCGCGACCGGGACCAGGCCCGAGCCGTCGATCACCGCGTCGACCTGCTCACCCCTGAGACGGTGGTAGTCGGCGATGTCCGCGCGCGTGCCCACGCCGAGGGACCGGCCGGCCAGGCGGACCAGACGGCGCAGGCACTCGGCGTCGTCCAGCTCGTCGTGCAGCAACTCCGGGGGGATCGCCCGCTCGGCGAGGTCGTAGACGCGCTTCCAGCCGCGGCGCTCGACGCACACCACCTCGCCGTACATCAGGGCGCGCTCGACGGCGACCTTGGTGCCGGACCAGTCCCACCACTCGCTGGTGCGCTTGGCGCCGCCCAACTCCGTGGCCGTCAGGGGGCCTTCCGCGCGGAGCTGCTTGATCACCTGGTCGTAGGCGCCGTCGGGGAGCTCGTGGTTCCAGAGCGGGCGGGCGCGGTAGGCACGGCGGCGGAAGGCGAAGTGGGGCCACTCCTCGACGGGGAGGATGCACGCGGCGTGCGACCAGTACTCGAACGCGTGCGGCGGGCTGTCCGCCTTCTTCCAGTACGCCTCCTCCACGGTCCGGCGCCCCACGGAGCCCAGACGGGCGTACGGGATGAGCTCGTGGGAGCGGGCGAGGACGGAGATGGTGTCGAGCTGTACCGCGCCCAGGTGGCGCAGGACGCCCCGGACGCCCGAGCGGCGGTCCGGGGCGCCGAGGAAGCCCTGGGCCCGCAGGGCGATCCGGCGGGCCTCGTCTGCCGTCAGTTCCGTGGTCGGGCGCGGAAGAGTCGTCATACGTCGGCACGATAGAGGGCGGCACTGACAACGGCGGTGGGCCCGGGTCTCACCCCCGCCCGGGAACGTAGGGCGCCGTGGAGGGAAGTCCCAGGTCGGACGGGAGCAGGGAGCCCACCCAGCCGTCCCGCAGCACTCCCTTGTTGCTGAGCGAGGAACGCAGGACGCCCTCGATGGTGAAGCCCGCGCGCTCCGCCACCGCGCGGGAGGCGACGTTGCCCACCTCCGCGCGCCACTCCATGCGGTCGACCGACATCCGGGTGAAGGCCCAGCGGGAGGCGGCGAGGGCGGCCTCGGTGATGTAGCCGTTGCCGCGGTGCTCCTTCGCACTCCAGAAGCCGATCTCGCCCGTCCCCAGGGAGCGCATGGTGATGCTGAGCATGCCCGTGAGCTCCCCGGTGGGCAGGAAGACGCCGAAGGTGAACATCGAGCCGTCGGCCCACCCGTCGGGAGCGATCTGCTCCGTGAAACCCCGCGCGTGCTCCGGGAGGTACGGGGAGGGGATCGTGGTCCAGCGCTGGATGTCCGGGTCCTGGCAGATCGCGTACACGGTGTCGGTCTCCTGCGGGCCGACCGGGCGCAGCAGGAGGCGGTCGGTGGTGAGCGTGACGGGTTCCATCGGCCGATTCTGCTCACGCGGGGGTGAGGGGCGCCATCCCTTTGGCGGTGTGTGAGGACACGGTCACCCTTCGCGCGATTCGCCGGCGTGGGGCGGCACCATCCGGGGGGCCCGGACGTTGTTCTTTCGAAGCAGCCGTGAAACGGATGAGGAAGCAGCCGACGGCCACCCCTGCGGCAGGCCTCCCGGCGCGGCGGGGTCCTCGCATACGATGGCCGTTGCTCAGTCAGTGAAATGGAAACCGACCGTCCCAGGCCCGACCGGCAAGGAGACCAACCCCCGTGTCCGTCCTCTCGAAGATCATGCGTGCAGGCGAAGGCAAGATCCTGCGCAAGCTGCACCGCATCGCGGACCAGGTCAACTCCATCGAAGAGGACTTCGAAGGCCTCTCCGACGCCGAGCTGCGGGCCCTCACCGATGAGTACAAGCAGCGGTACGCCGACGGTGAGAGCCTGGACGACCTGCTCCCCGAGGCGTACGCCACCGTCCGCGAGGCCGCCAAGCGCGTCCTGGGCCAGCGGCACTACGACGTCCAGATCATGGGCGGCGCCGCCCTGCACATGGGCTACGTGGCCGAGATGAAGACCGGTGAGGGCAAGACCCTCGTCGGCACCCTGCCCGCGTATCTGAACGCCCTGTCCGGCGAGGGCGTCCACATCATCACGGTCAACGACTACCTGGCCGAGCGCGACTCCGAGATGATGGGCCGCGTCCACCGCTTCCTCGGCCTGAGCGTCGGCTGCATCCTCGCCAACATGACGCCGGCCCAGCGCCGCGAGCAGTACGCCTGCGACATCACCTACGGCACGAACAACGAGTTCGGCTTCGACTACCTGCGCGACAACATGGCGTGGTCCAAGGAGGAACTCGTCCAGCGCGGGCACAACTTCGCCATCGTCGACGAGGTCGACTCCATCCTCATCGACGAGGCCCGTACGCCGCTGATCATCTCCGGTCCGGCCGACCAGGCCACCAAGTGGTACGGCGACTTCGCCAAGCTGGTCAAGCGCCTCAAGCGCGGTGAGCCCGGCAACCCGCTCAAGGGCATCGAGGAGACCGGCGACTACGAGGTCGACGAGAAGAAGCGCACGGTCGCCATCCACGAGTCCGGCGTCGCCAAGGTCGAGGACTGGCTGGGCATCGACAACCTGTACGAGTCGGTGAACACCCCGCTCGTGGGCTACCTGAACAACGCCATCAAGGCCAAGGAGCTCTTCAAGCGCGACAAGGACTACGTCATCATCGACGACGAAGTCATGATCGTGGACGAGCACACCGGCCGCATCCTCGCCGGCCGCCGCTACAACGAGGGCATGCACCAGGCCATCGAGGCGAAGGAAGCGGTGCCGATCAAGGACGAGAACCAGACGCTCGCCACGATCACGCTGCAGAACTTCTTCCGCCTCTACAAGCGCCACGACCACGACGGCAAGGAGCAGCCGGGCCTGTCCGGCATGACCGGTACGGCGATGACCGAGGCCGCCGAGTTCCACCAGATCTACAAGCTCGGTGTGGTGCCCATCCCGACCAACCGGCCGATGGTCCGCAAGGACCAGTCGGACCTGATCTACCGCACCGAGGTCGCCAAGTTCGAGGCGGTCGTCGACGACATCGAGGAGAAGCACCGCAAGGGCCAGCCGATCCTCGTCGGCACGACCTCGGTGGAGAAGTCCGAGTACCTCTCGCAGCAGCTCAGCAAGCGCGGCATCCAGCACGAGGTGCTGAACGCCAAGCACCACGAGCGCGAGGCGCAGATCGTCGCCCAGGCCGGCCGCAAGGGCAGTGTCACCGTGGCCACCAACATGGCCGGCCGCGGTACGGACATCAAGCTCGGCGGCAACCCCGAGGACCTCGCCGAGGCGGAGCTGCGCCAGCGCGGTCTCGACCCCGAGGAGCACATCGAGGAGTGGGCGCACGCCCTGCCCGAGGCCCTCAAGCGGGCCGAGGCGGCGGTCAAGGCCGAGAAGGAGGAGGTCGAGAAGAGCGGCGGCCTGTACGTCCTCGGCACCGAGCGGCACGAGTCGCGGCGCATCGACAACCAGCTGCGCGGCCGTTCCGGCCGTCAGGGCGACCCGGGCGAGTCCCGCTTCTACCTCTCGCTCGGCGACGACCTGATGCGGCTGTTCAAGGCCCAGATGGTCGAGCGCGTGATGTCCATGGCGAACGTGCCGGACGACGTGCCGATCGAGAACAAGATGGTCACGCGCGCGATCGCGTCCGCGCAGTCGCAGGTGGAGACGCAGAACTTCGAGACGCGCAAGAACGTCCTGAAGTACGACGAGGTCCTCAACCGGCAGCGCGAGGTCATCTACGGCGAGCGGCGCCGGGTCCTGGAGGGCGAGGACCTGCAGGACCAGATCCAGCACTTCATGGACGACACGATCGACGCCTACGTCCAGGCGGAGACCGCCGAGGGCTTCCCCGAGGACTGGGACCTGGACCGGCTGTGGGGCGCGTTCAAGCAGCTCTACCCGGTGAGCGTCACCATCGAGGAGCTGGAGGAGGCGGCCGGTGACCGGGCCGGGCTGACGGCCGAGTTCATCTCCGAGTCCATCAAGGACGACATCCGCGCGCAGTACGAGGCCCGTGAGACGCAGCTCGGCTCCGAGATCATGCGTGAGCTGGAGCGCCGGGTCGTGCTGTCGGTCCTGGACCGCAAGTGGCGTGAGCACCTCTACGAGATGGACTACCTCCAGGAGGGCATCGGCCTGCGCGCGATGGCGCAGAAGGACCCGCTGGTCGAGTACCAGCGTGAGGGCTTCGACATGTTCACCGCGATGATGGACGGCATCAAGGAGGAGTCCGTCGGCTATCTGTTCAACCTGGAGGTCCAGGTCGAGCAGCAGGTCGAGGAGGTCCCGGTCGAGGACGTCAAGCCGGTGGCCGACCTGGAGAAGCAGGACGCGGTGCCCGCGCAGGCGGGGCCGCGCCCCGAGATCCGGGCCAAGGGGCTCGACGCCCCGCAGCGGCGGAACCTGCACTTCTCCGCGCCGACGGTGGACGGCGAGGGCGGCACCATCGAGGGCGACTTCGCCACCGACGACGAGCCGGTGCGCTCCGAGGCGGACGGCCTCACGCGCGCGGAGCGCCGCAAGCAGGCGCGGGGCGGTCGTCGCCGCAAGAAGTGAGCGGTTGTGAGCGGGCCGAGGGCCGGGCACCCCAGGGTGCCCGGCCCTCGGGCGTTGCGGGTGCGCTCAGCGGGTGCCCGCGCGGTGCGTCCGCGGGCCGCCCAGCTCCACGGCGGTGCAGCGCCAGCGCAGGTCCCGGCCCTGTTCCAGCCGGAAGGCCATGGCGCGCAGCCTGTCCCCGGCCCCGATCCGGGCGAACGCCTCGATGGCGCCCTCGCGCGGCTCGAACCAGCCGATGTCACGGACGACGGGGCGGACGCCCCGGGTACGCAGGGGCCCGCGCTCGGCGAGCCGCACCAACTCGTCGTAGGCCCGCCCGGCGGTGTGCCGCAGCATCGCGTGCACGGGACGCTGCCCGCTGAGAACGGCGAGCAGCAACTCGGCGAAGCGGTCGGTGGGCCCCGGCGGGGGGACGACGGGACGGAGGGGAGACCGGTCGGTGACGCGCGGGCGGACACCGGCCGCCGACGCCTCCCGGGCGCCCCGCGCCGACGCCTCCCGGACACCGGCCGCCGTTACCTGCCGGGTGCCCCGCGCCGAAGGCACCGGCGCAGCGGCCCGCCGGGCCGCGCGGGCCGGCGGACGCTTGTCGGCGGGCCGGGCCGGGAGAGCCGTGCCGGCCGGCCGGCGCCCGCCGGGAGAGGGGGCGGAGACGGCCCTGCCGGTGGGGATACGGGGCGGAGCGATGCCTGTGGGGGACGGCAGGCTTCCGTCGGGGGCCGTGGCGTGTGCGGTGCTCCCCGCGGGCGGGTGCGGCGCGGTGGTGGCCGGGTGGCTCCGGCTGGCGCGGGTGGTGGGTGCGGGCCCTTGCGCACCGGTGGGCGCCGGGGCCCCGTCGAGGGAAGCGGTGGGTGCGGGCCCCTGCGGACCGGTGCGGGATGTGAGGGTGCCGGTGGGCGATGGGGCTCCGTCGGGGGGAGTGGCGGGCGCGGGACGGTCCGGGCGGGTGCGGGACGGTGCGGTGGGCGCGGGGCGGCGGGAGTCCCGGCGGGCGGGGGGACGGTGGGCGGGGCGGTACTGGGCTCTGGTCATGACCTTGTGCACGGGGACCCCGTTCGACGGGCCCGGTACGGCCGGGGAGCCGTACCGGACAGTAACTTCGTGGTTGGGGACCTTGTACGGGGAGGCGTGGTGCTCCCGCAAGGAGGCGGAGAGCGGGCCGCGAGGGCCGGGGGATTCACTTATCAGAGTGGTCCGAGGGGGCCTCGCCCCCGTGTTCACGCGGGCGCACCGGGTGAATTCCGGGACGGGGGTGGACGTGTCCGGGGGTGCGGGCGGGGACCCGATGGGGGACACCCGCACGTATCCTGAAGGCTCCCCGCAGCCCCGATCCCACGAAAGCGGCCGACATGCGCGTCTACGTCCCCCTGACCCTCCCCGCGCTCGCCGAGGCGTACCGGACGGGTGCGGTGGGCGACGGGCCGTTCCTCGCGTACGCCGTGACGCCCGCGCTGCGCGAGTGGTACCTCTCCGACGACATCGAGGAGCTGGAGTACGCCGCGCTCAGCCGCGCCGCGCTGGCCTCCCTGCGGCTGCTGGCGGCGGACGCCGGTGCGCCGCGGCGCCGGGTCGTGCTCGCCGTGGACGTGTCCGACGACGCCGCCTCGACCGACCCCGACCGGGGCCTCGACCCGGCCGCCCTCGGCGAGGTGCGGGTCGCCGGCGCCGTACGGCTGGCCAGGGCGGCCGCGGTGCACGTGGACGCGGCGGACGCGGAGGCGGACGTGGCGGCCGCGGCGGACGCGCTGCCCGCGGCGGACGGCGGGGACGACGACGCGCAGTTCACGGTGGACGGGGCGGAGGACCACGAGCTGCTCTGGTACGCCACCCAGGAGATCCCCCACCTGATCGGGTGACCTGCGGGCCTCCTCGATGTCAGTGCGGGCGGGTACGTTTTCCGGCATGGGGACGCACAAGGACGCGCACATCGTCTGGGACTGGAACGGCACGCTGTTCCACGACGTCGACGCGGTCATCGGGGCGACGAACGCCGCCTTCGCCGAGCTGGGCCTGGAACCGATCACGCTGGAGCGGTACCGGGAGCTGTACTGCGTGCCGGTGCCGAGGTTCTACGAGCGGCTGATGGGGCGGCTGCCCAGCGTGGCCGAGTGGGAGCTGATGGACTCCACCTTCCACCGCCACTACACGGAGCACCACGTGCGGTGCGGACTCGCCGAGGGCGTGGTGGAGCTGCTGACGGGGTGGGCGTCGGCGGGCCGCAGCCAGTCCATCCTCAGCCTGTACGGGCACGAGGACCTGGTCCCGCTGGTCCGGGGCTTCGGGATCGAGGCGCACTTCATACGGGTCGACGGGCGGACCGGGCCGTCCGGCGGCGGCAAGGCGGAGCACATGGTGCGCCACCTCGGCGAGCTGACCGGGGTCGACCCGGCGCGCACCGTGGTGATCGGCGACGCGGCCGACGACGCGCTGGCCGCCCTGCACGTGGGAGCCCGCGCCGTCCTGTACACCGGCGGCTCCCACGGCCGCGCCAGCCTGGAGGCGGTGGGCGTCCCGGTGGTGGACACCCTGCGGGAGGCCGTGGCGGAGGCGGAGCGCCTGGCGGCCGCCTGAAGCACGCGCACTGTGCAGAACGTCAAAGTTCAGGGCCTGGTTTTGTACACATACGGCTCATGACGAGGGGCCTGTGAGGAGCGATAGCCTTGGTGGCGTGATCAGCGCGATAGCTCGCGGGGGCCTCGCCGTCCCTGCTGTGCGCCCGGGTGGCACGGACGACATCCGTGACCGGGCGGCGGTCGCTGGTCTTCGCGGGCGGCACGGGGCCAAGAGGGCACCCGGGACGCGGCGCACCCCACGGGACAAGGCGTCGCGGGGAGCGGCGCCCCACCCGTCGGGAGCGCCGAATCCGGCCGAGAAACCCCCGCTCCTCCCCCCTCACGGCATAGCGTCGGCACAGACCGGACACCCCGTGTCGTACCGCCGCGCCACGAGGGCGGAGACCGTACTTCCTTCTACGTCACGCAACGGCGCGCGACAGGAGCCAGAGGACCATGCAGACCAAGCTGGACGAAGCCAAGGCCGAGCTGCTCGAGAGGGCGGCCCGGGTAGCTGAGAACAGCCCGGCCGGGGGGAAACTGCCGACTGGGACGACGGACAAGGGCATGCCCGACCGGGACACCGTGCTCGAGTTCCTCCAGCGCTACTACCTGCACACCGCCCCGGAGGACCTGACCGACCGCGACCCGGTCGACGTCTTCGGAGCCGCCGTCTCGCACCACCGGCTCGCCGAGAGCCGCCCCCAGGGCACCGCCAGCGTCCGGGTCCACACCCCGACCGTCGAGGAGAACGGCTGGACCTGCAGCCACTCCGTCGTCGAGGTCGTCACCGACGACATGCCCTTCCTGGTCGACTCCGTCACCAATGAGCTGACCCGCCAGGGCCGCGGCATCCACGTCGTCATCCACCCGCAGTTCGTGGTCCGCCGGGACGTCACCGGCAAGCTGATCGAGGTGCTCACCACCTCGCCCGGCGGCGACCTCCCGACCGACGCGCGCGACCTTCCGCACGACGCGCACGTCGAGTCCTGGATCCACGTGGAGATCGACCGCGAGACCGACCGCGGCGACCTCAAGCAGATCACCGCCGACCTGCTGCGGGTCCTCTCCGACGTCCGCGAGGCCGTCGAGGACTGGGGCAAGATGCGCCAGGTCGCGACCGCGCTGGCCGAGGCGCTGCCCGGCGAGCCCGTCCCCGCCGACCTGCCCGCGCCGCAGGTCGAGGAGGCCCGCGAGCTGCTGCGCTGGCTCGCCGACGACCACTTCACCTTCCTCGGCTACCGCGAGTACGAATTGCGCGAGGACGACTCGCTGGCCGCCGTCCCCGGCACCGGTCTCGGCATACTGCGCTCGGACCCGCACCACGCCTCCGCCGAGGGCCACCCGGCCAGCCCGTCCTTCGAGCGGCTGCCCGCCGACGCCCGGGCCAAGGCGCGCGAGCACAAGATGCTGGTGCTGACCAAGGCCAACAGCCGGGCCACCGTGCACCGGCCGTCGTACCTGGACTACATCGGCGTCAAGAAGTTCGACGCGGAGGGCAACGTCGTCGGTGAGCGGCGCTTCCTCGGACTGTTCTCGTCCGCCGCCTACACCGAGTCCGTGCGCCGGGTACCGGTGATCCGGCGCAAGGTCGACGAGGTCCTGGAGCACGCCGGCTTCTCGCCGCACAGCCACGACGGGCGCGACCTGCTCCAGATCCTGGAGACCTACCCGCGCGACGAGCTGTTCCAGACCCCGGCCGACGAACTCCGGGCCATCGCCACCTCGGTCCTCTACCTCCAGGAGCGCCGCCGGCTGCGGCTCTACCTGCGCCAGGACGAGTACGGGCGCTACTACTCCGCGCTCGTCTACCTGCCCCGCGACCGCTACACCACCGGTGTGCGCCTGCGGATCATCGACATCCTCAAGGAGGAGCTCGGCGGCATCAGCGTCGACTTCACCGCCTGGAACACCGAGTCGATCCTGTCCCGGCTGCACTTCGTGGTCCGCGTGCCGCAGGGCACCGAGCTGCCGGAGCTGTCCGACGCCGACAAGGAGCGCATCGAGGCCCGGCTCGTCGAGGCCGCCCGCTCCTGGTCCGACGGCTTCGCCGAGGCGCTGAACGCCGAGTTCGGCGAGGAGCGCGCCGCCGAGCTGCTGCGCCGCTACGCGGGCGCCTTCGCCGAGGGCTACAAGGCCGACCACCCCCCGCGCGGCGCCGTCGCCGACCTGGCGCGCCTGGAGGAGCTCGGCGAGGAGCGGGACTTCGCGCTCAGCCTGTACGAGCCGGTGGGCGCGGCCGCCGGGGAGCGCCGCTTCAAGATCTACCGCAAGGGGGAGGCCGTCTCCCTGTCCGCGGTGCTGCCGGTGCTCCAGCGGCTCGGCGTCGAGGTCGTCGACGAGCGGCCGTACGAGCTGCGGTGCGCGGACCGCAGCGTGGCCTGGATCTACGACTTCGGCCTGCGGATGCCCAACGGCACGGGCACCGACTACCTCGGCGACGACGCCCGTGAGCGGTTCCAGGACGCCTTCGCCGCGACCTGGACCGGCAAGGCGGAGAACGACGGCTTCAACGCCCTCGTGCTCAGCGCCGGACTGACCTGGCGGCAGGCCGTGGTGCTGCGGGCCTACGCCAAGTACCTGCGCCAGGCGGGCTCCACCTTCAGCCAGGACTACATGGAGGACACCCTCCGCCACAACGTCCACACCACCCGGCTGCTCGTCTCCCTGTTCGAGGCGCGGATGTCGCCGGACCGGCAGCGCGCCGGGTACGAGCTGGTGGACGCGCTCCTCGAGGAGGTCGACGCCGCCCTCGACCAGGTCGCCTCGCTCGACGAGGACCGCATCCTGCGCTCCTTCCTCACGGTCATCAAGGCGACGCTGCGCACCAACTTCTTCCAGGAGGCGCGTGACGGCGTACCGCACGACTACGTCTCCATGAAGTTCGACCCGCAGGCCATCCCGGACCTCCCGGCGCCGCGCCCGGCGTTCGAGATCTGGGTGTACTCGCCGCGCGTCGAGGGCGTGCACCTGCGCTTCGGCAAGGTCGCGCGCGGTGGTCTGCGCTGGTCGGACCGCCGGGAGGACTTCCGCACCGAGATCCTCGGCCTGGTCAAGGCGCAGATGGTGAAGAACACCGTCATCGTGCCGGTGGGCGCCAAGGGCGGCTTCGTCGCCAAGCAGCTGCCCGACCCGGCCGTGGACCGCGACGCCTGGATGGCCGAGGGCATCGCCAGCTACCGGACGTTCATCTCGGCACTGCTGGACATCACCGACAACATGGTGGCCGGCGAGGTCGTGCACCCGGTGGACGTGGTCCGGCACGACGAGGACGACACGTACCTCGTCGTCGCCGCGGACAAGGGCACCGCGACGTTCTCGGACATCGCCAACGAGGTCGCCGAGGCGTACAACTTCTGGCTCGGTGACGCCTTCGCCTCCGGCGGCTCCGCCGGGTACGACCACAAGGGCATGGGCATCACCGCGCGAGGCGCCTGGGAGTCCGTGAAGCGGCACTTCCGGGAGCTGGGCGTGGACACCCAGACCCAGGACTTCACGGTCGTGGGCATCGGCGACATGTCCGGTGACGTGTTCGGCAACGGCATGCTGCTCAGCGAGCACATCCGCCTGGTCGCCGCCTTCGACCACCGGCACATCTTCCTCGACCCGAACCCCGACGCGGCCGTCTCCTACGCCGAGCGCCGCCGGCTGTTCGAGCTGCCGCGCAGCTCCTGGGCCGACTACGACACCGCGCTGCTGTCGGCCGGCGGCGGGGTCTTCCCGCGCAGCGCCAAGTCCGTCCCGGTCAACTCGCAGATCCGCGAGGCCCTCGGCATCGAGCCGGGCGTCACCAAGATGACCCCGGCCGACCTGATGAAGGCGATCCTCACGGCGCCGGTGGACCTGCTGTGGAACGGCGGCATCGGCACGTACGTCAAGGCGTCCACCGAGTCCAACGCCGACGTCGGCGACAAGGGCAACGACGCCATCCGCGTCGACGGCAGGGACCTGCGGGTCTCCGTCGTCGGTGAGGGCGGCAACCTGGGCATGACCCAGCTCGGCCGGATCGAGTTCGCGTCGCACGGCGGCCGGATCAACACCGACGCGATCGACAACAGCGCCGGCGTGGACACCTCCGACCACGAGGTGAACATCAAGATCCTGCTCAACGGTCTCGTCAAGGACGGCGACATGACCGTGAAGCAGCGCAACAAGCTGCTCGCCGAGATGACCGACGAGGTCGGCCGGCTGGTGCTGCGCAACAACTACGCGCAGAACACCGCCATCGCCAACGCGCTGGCCCAGTCCAAGGACATGGTCCACGCCCAGCAGCGGTTCCTGAAGCACCTGGTGCGCGAGGGCCGGCTGGACCGGGCCCTGGAGTTCCTGCCCACCGACCGCCAGATCCGCGAGCGGCTCTCCTCCGGGCGGGGCCTGACCGGGCCGGAGACGGCCGTGCTGCTGGCGTACACGAAGATCACGGTCGCCGAGGAGCTGCTGCACACCTCGCTGCCCGACGACCCGTACCTGAAGTCGCTGCTGCACGCGTACTTCCCGACGGCGCTGCGCGAGCAGTTCCCCGACCGGATCGACACCCACCCGCTGCGCCGCGAGATCACCACGACGGTGCTGGTCAACGACACGGTCAACACGGGCGGCACGACGTACCTGCACCGGATGCGCGAGGAGACCGGCGCGTCGCTGGAGGAGATCGTCCGGGCGCAGACCGCGGCCCGCGCGATCTTCCGCTCCTCGATGGTGTGGGACGCGGTCGAGGAGCTCGACAACACGGTCGACGCGGAGGTCCAGACCCGCATCCGGCTGCACTCGCGCCGCCTGGTGGAGCGCGGTACGCGGTGGCTGCTCAACAACCGGCCGCAGCCGCTGGAGCTCGAGGAGACGGTGTCGTTCTTCGCCGAGCGGGTCGAGCAGGTCTGGGCGCAGCTGCCGAAGCTGCTGCGCGGCGCGGACCTGGACTGGTACCAGCGGATCTACGACGAGCTGAGCGGCGCCGGTGTCCCGGACGAGCTCGCCACCCGGGTCGCCGGGTTCTCCTCCGCCTTCCCGACGCTCGACATCGTGTCGGTGGCCGACCGGACGGGCAAGGAGCCGCTGGACGTCGCCGAGGTGTACTACGACCTCGGTGACCGGCTGCGCATCACCCAGCTGATGGACCGCATCATCGAGCTGCCGCGCGCCGACCGCTGGCAGTCCATGGCCCGCGCGGCGATCCGCGAGGACCTGTACGCGGCGCACGCGGCGGTGGCCGCGGACGTGCTGCTGGAGGGCAACGGCTCGGCGACGCCGCAGCAGCGCTTCAAGCTGTGGGAGCAGAAGAACGCGGCGCTGCTGGGCCGGGCCCGTACCACGCTGGAGGAGATCCACGGCTCCGACACGTTCGATCTCGCCAACCTGTCGGTGGCGATGCGGACGATGCGGACGCTGCTGCGGTCGCACCACTCGTAGGGCAGGTGCGTGAGGGGGTGCCCCGGGCCGTCGGGCCCGGGGCACCCCCGCATTGTTGTGGTGCCTTGGGTGGGCATCGGCGGGGGATCCGGTGCGGGACCGCCGCTGCGGGCAATGGCTCAGGTGTGACCGCCCGATTCTCGTCGTCCGCTCCGCCGGGGAGGGCCGGTGCGCGCCCTGCCGCGGCCCGTCCGGAGGCCGCCGGCCGCACCGTGGCCGTGGCCGTCGCCGGACTCGTCCTCGCCCTGATGGTCCTGGTGATCGCGCGGCTCCCCTGGGCCGGTGACCTGGGCATGCACGCGGCGACCGTGCAGCGGCTGCGGCACAGTCCGCTCGACCCCGGCAACCCGCTGGTCGACGCGGACACGCCGAGCCCGTACTACTCGCCGTGGACGCTGCTGCTCGGCACCGTCGCCCGCCTGCCGGGGCCGTCGGTCTTCGTGGTCCTGCGGCTGGCCGCCGCTGCCGGACTGGCGCTGCTGGTGACGGGCGTGTGGCGGTACGTGCGGACGCTGAGCGCACACCGGACCGCGCCCGCGCTCGCCCTGCTGAGCCTGCTGCTGCTGTGGGGCACGACCCCGCTCCTGTGGAGCGGCTTCCCGGGACTCGGCTCGCTCGCGCTGACGGTGTCGTACCCGAGCACGTTCACCCTCGGTCTCGCCTTCCACTTCTGGGCGTGGCTGACGGGGGCGCTGCGCCGGGAGGCCGGGTGGCCGGTGTGGCTCGGCCTGGGAGTGCTCTGGGCGGTGATCCTGCTCTGCCACCAGTTCTCGGGGGTCGTGGCCACGGTGGGCGCCGCCGCCACCGTGCTCGCGGCCCGGCCCGGACGCGCGGTGTGGCCGAGGCTCGGCGCCGGGCTGCTGGTCGGGGCGGTGGCGCTGGGGGCGTGGCCGTACTACGACTTCTTCGCCCTGTTCGGCGCCGGGAGCGGACTGGAGCGGGTGCACCGGGTGCTGTACGGGCATCCGGCCGCGCGGTTCGGGCTGGTCCTGCTCGGGGTGGCCGCGCTGGTCCCGCGCGCGCGGCGGGACCGCCGGGACCCGCTGGTGGTCTTCTTCGCGCTGGGGGCGCTCGTCGTCGCGGCGGGGTGGCTCAGCGGCCACTACTCCTGGGGGCGCGCCCTGCCCGCCGCGCTGATCCCGGCGCAGCTCGCGGCGGCGCTGGAGGCGCTCGGGGCGGGGCGCCGGTGGCTGCGGGCCGGCTGGACGGCCCTGCTGGCGGGGGCGCTGCTGCTCGGCGGGTGGGCGCAGGCGGGGGTGCTGGGGTACGTGGTGCCGCGCGGTGCGCTGCCGGCGGTGGTGGAGGACCGGTACCGGGTGCCGTGGACGGGGTACCACTGGATCACGCCGTGGGTGCGGTACGGGGACGTGGTGATGGCGGAGGGGCGGGCGGCCCGTCAGATTCCGGCGTACGGGCCCTACACGGTCGCTCCGGGGTATCCCGACTTCTTCCTCCCGGACGAGGAGCGGCGGGTGGCGGTCACGGAGGTGTACTTCGGGGAGGGGACGCCGGCGGCCGTGCGGCGGGGGATCGAGCGGGAGTACGGGGTGCGGTGGGTCGTGGCCGGGCCCGGGGAACCGACCGACGCCGGGCTGCGGGTGGTGGCGCGGGGGCCGGAGGGGGAGGTGCTCTATGCGGTGCCCTGAGCTGTGACGGGGGGGTGGGGATCCGGCTGGTTTGTTTCGCCCCCGCCGCCCCTTCCCTCCCCCACTCTCGGCTTCGCTCGAGCGGGGGGACCCCCATCGTCCCCGGGGGCTCCGCCCCCGGACCCCCGCTCCTCAAACGCCGGAGGGGCTGAGTTCAGCCGGACGGGCTGAGTTCAGCTAAAGGAGCTGGGTTCAGCCGGACGGGCTGAAGACGCTCGCCACCAAGCGGGCCGCTCGGCGTGCCCGGGTGCCGGACAGGCGGTGGGCCGTCGGGTGGAGCACGCCTGTCGTGAGGCCGGTCGGTTGCCAGCGGAGCTGGAGGCGGCCCGGGCCGTGGCCCTCGGGCTCGATCGTGACCCGGTGGCGCGGGACGCGGGCGGTCAGGGGCGGAAAGGCCGGCGGGGCCAGCAGCAGCCCCCGGTTGCTCCGCCCCCGGCAGGTCAGCCGGACCAGCGGATGGCGCACCCCGGCGAAGCCGCTGAGCGGGAGGCGCGCGGCCGCCGGGTCGAGACGGACGCGGCCCTCGAAGACACCGGGGCGGACCGGGGAGAGCCGGAAGGGGACGGTCAGGCGGCGCCGGCCGGGGGAGACGATCAGGCTCGCGCGCTGGGGGCCGACCGGGAGGCGCAGGGCCGGGTCGTACGTGCGGACGGTCAGGTCGACGGAGGCCCCCGGGCCCCGGGTGATCTCCGTGATCTCGTGGCGGAACCGGGCGACGGAGAACGGCAGGGTGTCCGGCTCCAGCTCGGTCATGTCCAGTTCACGACGGGCGCCCGCCGACCCGGGGACCCGTCCGCCCCAGTACGTACGGCCGTCCGGGCCCGTGGTCAGCTCCCTCGGGGCGATCCCGTGCCCCAGCCCCCGGGCGGCCCACCGGACCTCGGTCAGGCGCCGGTCGCGGACCAGCTGGAGCACCACCCGCTCGGCGCGGGGAAGCCGGGCGTACGCGCCCGGCGACAGGGTCTCCAGATACGGGTTCACCAGGTCCGCGAAGGCCGCCAGCCACTCCTCGTCCCGGTACGGCAGGTCGCCCGCGTACATCCGGAAGTCGTGCTTGAGGAACTTGTGGTCCTTGTCCTCGCGCAGCGCCTCGTGCCCGCTCTCGACCAGGAAGGCGTCGATCAGCCGCTGCACGTGGATCCGGTCGCGGACGTTGGTGAGCAGATGCCGCTGGTTGGAGATGGACGCGGCGCCGGAGCCCGCGTACGGGGCGACGTACCAGAGGTACACCGGCTCGGGGATGATCGTGAACCGTTTCGCCAGGCAGTACGCCTGGGCCGAGAACAGCTGGTCCTCGTAGTGGATGCCCTCGGGGAAGCGCAGGTCGTGCCGGTCGAGGAAGGCGCGGGAGTACATCTTGCCGGTCGACAGGTGCTCGAAGAACAGCCGCGGGTCGGCCTCGATGCCGTCCAGGGTGCGGCGCTCGCGCACGAGGTGCGGCATCCAGGTGGAGCGGCGGCCGGTGTCCACCCGGATCCGCCGCACCGCGCCCATCGCGAAGTCGATCTCGCGTGCGCGGTGCGCGGCGAGCAGCGACGCGACCGCCCCCTCGGGCAGCTCGTCGTCGCTGTCCAGGAACATCAGGTACGGCGCCCGCGCGATCTCCAGCGCACGGTTGCGCGGCGCGCTGCATCCGCCGCTGTTCTCCGGCAGCCGCAGGCACCGGATACGGCGGTCGCGGGCCGCCAGTGCCCGCGCCACCCGGGGCGTGTCGTCCGTGGAGTGGTCGTCGCTGATGACGATCTCGAGGTTCCGGTGGCTCTGGCGCCGCACGGACTCCACCGCGCGGGGGAGCCGTCCGGCGTCGTTGTGCACGATCACCGTGACGGTGACGTCGGGGACCCGCGAGGTGCTCATGACGCCTCCTCGGGCTTCGGGGCCGGGGTGCGCTCCCCGATCGGCAGCACCGGCGGCAGCGACGCCTCGTCCTGCCCGAGGAAGACCCGGCGCACCACGCGTTCGGCGGCGCGGCCGTCGTCGTACTCGCAGAACCGGCGCCGGAAGACGGCCCTGGCCTTCGCCGCGGCGTCGTCGCGCCAGGCGCCGGTGGTGAGGATCCCGGTCAGCTCCTCCTGGGTGCGGGCCACCGGGCCGGGCGCCTCCGCCATCAGGTCGAAGTAGACGCCGCGCGTGGTGCGGTACGTCTCCCAGTCGTCGGCGTGGATGACGATCGGGCGGTCGAGGTTGGCGTAGTCGAACATGATCGACGAGTAGTCCGTGACCAGGGCGTCGGCGGCCAGGCACAGCTCCTCCACCGGGTCGTAGGAGGAGACGTCCACGACGCGGCCCGAGCGGCGCGGGCCGGCCGGCGGGGAGGCGGCGCCGCCGTAGAAGTAGTGGCCGCGCACCAGCAGCACGGTGTCCTCGCCGAGGCGGTCGGCGAGGGCGGCGAGGTCCAGGCGCGGCGTCCAGCCGGCCTCGTAGTCGCGGTGCGTGGGCGCGTACAGGACGGCCCGGCGGCCCGGCGCGATGCCGAGGCGGGCGCGGATCGCGCGGATGTCGTCGGCGCCGGCCCTGTAGTAGACGTCGTTGCGCGGATAGCCGTGGTCGAGCGAGACGTACCGGGACGGGTACGCCCTCTCCCACATGCGGGTGGTGTGGCTGTTGCCGGAGACGCTGTAGTCCCATTTGTCGACGCGTTCCAGCAGCGCCTCGAAGTCCAGGCCCTGGGCGGCGGCCGGGAACGCCATCTGGTCCACGCCCATGCGCTTGAGCGGGGTGCCGTGGTGGGTCTGCAGGTGGACCGCGTCGGGGCGTTTGACCACGGCGTTCGGGAAGTTGACGTTGTTGACGAGGTACTTGGCGGTGGCGAGCACCTCCCAGTAGCGGCGGGTGCCGGGGACGACGTGGTCGGTGCCGGGCGGGAGCAGGGCGGCGTTCTCGCCGGTCACCACCCACACCGGGTGGATGTGCGGGGCGAGTTCGGCGAGCTTCGCGGCGATCGCGGCCGGATTGCAGGCGACCCCCCGGTTCCAGTAGGCGGCGAACACCGCGAGGCGGGGGTCGACGGGGCGGTGCAGGGCCCTGCGGTACTGGTGGTCGCGGACCTGTGCGCCGAGCCGGCGCCTGCCGGTGTGCACGGTGGACCGCACGGCGCGGCGGGCGCGGTTGGCGGTCTGGAAGGCGCGGTACGTGCCGTAGGCGCCCTCCTCGAGCAGGGAGCGGCGGACGCCCTCCAGGCCGGCGGGGCGCCGGTGGCCCTCGGGGCGGCGGCGCAGGGCGGCGGCCCCGGCCCGGTGGAAGAACTCCCGGGCCACGTCCTCGGGCATGCCGCCGCGGGTGAAGGCGCGCAGGCAGTCACGGACCATGATCTCGTACAGCACGGTGTAGACGGCGGGGCGTTCGCGGGCGAGGTCGAGGAGGCCCTCGTAGCGGTCGACGAGCGCGTAGTGCTCCGCGGGGGTGACCGGGGGGAGGGCGGCGGGCCGCAGCCGGCGGTCCTCGTGGGCGACGTGCGGCAGGGCGGCGACGCGGCCGGCGAGCAGCAGGGCGGCGAGGGCCGCCCGCGGTTCGTCGTCGGTGGTGAGCCGGTCCTCGTGCGCCCGCCAGAAGCCGGCGCGCAGGACGCGGGTGCCGAGCAGCGGGCTCAGGCGCAGCAGGTAGGCGCTGTCGTCGAGGGCGAGGTCGGTGCGGCCCGCGCGGGCGAGCAGGGGGCCGTCCGCCGAGGGCAGGCCAAAGGCGCGCCAGGTGCTGCGGAGGTGGTCGAGGAGAAGGAGGTCGACGGTGCCGGGGAGTGCGGCGACCCGTTCGGCGACGGTACGGGTGCTGCCGGGCGGCAGGCCGTCCTTGGCGCGGACGAAGTGCAGCCAGCGGCCGGTGGCCCGGGCCGCCCCCGCCGTCCGGGCCGCCGCGTCGGACGTGCCGTCGGGCAGGGGCAGCACCCGGACGTGCGGGGCGTGTTGCTGGGCGGTCTCGCGGGCCCAGTCGCCGACGGCGGCGACGACGACCTCGGTGTCCGGGAGGGGGTGGGCGACGAGGGAGTCGAGCAGGCCGGTCAGGTGGTCCTGGGTGTTCGGCCCGTGGACGATGACGCTGAGCTCGGGCATCGCGGGACTCCTTCGGCTGCTCGTCGCTCCGTACGGTCCTCTTCGGTCATATTGGCATCAATAGGGCGAAGCGGCCGCGCGGACGTGGGCCTCAGGAGGGTGCCGGCACCGCCTTCGGCTTCGGCTTGCGGGCCTTGTCCGTGCCTCCGGTGAAGGCCTCGTACTCCTTGAGCACCTCGTCCGTCGGCCCGTCCATCAGCAGCTCGCCCCGCTCCAGCCAGAGCACGCGGTCGCAGGTGTCGCGGATCGACTTGTTGTTGTGGCTGACCAGGAACACCGTGCCGGCCTGCTTGCGCAGCTCCCGGATGCGCGCCTCGGAGCGCTTCTGGAAGGAGCGGTCGCCGGTGGCCAGCGCCTCGTCGACGAGGAGGACGTCGTGGTCCTTGGCGGCGGCGATGGAGAAGCGCAGCCGGGCCGCCATGCCGGAGGAGTACGTCCGCATCGGCAGGGTGATGAAGTCGCCCTTCTCGTTGATCCCGGAGAAGTCGACGATCTCCTGGTAGCGCGCGCGTATCTCCTCGCGGGACATGCCCATGGCGAGCCCGCCGAGGTGGACGTTGCGCTCGCCCGTCAGGTCGCTCATCAGGGCGGCGTTGACGCCGAGCAGGGAGGGCTGGCCGTCGGTGTAGATGCGGCCGTTCTCCACCGGGAGCAGGCCGGCGACGGCCTTGAGCAGGGTCGACTTCCCCGAGCCGTTGGTGCCGATCAGGCCGATGGCCTCGCCCCGGTACGCGACGAAGGACACGCCCCGCACGGCGTGCACCGTGCGCACGCCGGAGGCCTTCTCGGTCTGCTTGCGGCGCAGCATGCGGTTGAGGGCGGCGGTGGCGGAGCCGCGTCCGGCGCCGGTGCCGTTGACCCGGTAGACGATGTCGACGCGGTCGGCGACGACCGTGGGGATCTTCTTGTCGCTGGTGTCAGCCACGGCCGTATGTCTCCTCAGCCTTCCAGAAGTAGACGAACCCGGTCACGCCGGCCAGCAGGGCCCAGCCCAGCGCGAACGCCCA
>NZ_JBIAZD010000032.1:0-35586 GCF_042898795.1 Streptomyces sp. NPDC000348 | reverse complement strand
TCCGCACCGCACGCTCACGCAACTCCAGCGGGTACTTCCTCGGCGCAGGCATCAACAGGGCTCCTCTCTGTGAGTCCTATCTGACCTGCTGTCACAACCCCCCGCATCCCGGGGGAACCTCAGTTATCGCTGCTGGTCAGCACGGCCACCAGGCCGAGGAACAGCAACAGCGGCGCGAGGTAGCGCTGGGAGAGCAGCAGCACCGTGGACATATAGCGGACCAAAGCGATCACAGGGTGGTCCCCCGCGCATCGGCCCGGAAACTGTGTTCGTCCGCGGCCCCGGCCAGGCTGGCCACCGACCACCGGTGCTGCAGTGCCGTCAGCAGTACGGCGTCCGAGTGCTCCCGCGCCACCCGCAGGACGACCTCCCCGCCGCGATGGGCGATGTCCGTCACACCCGGCAGCACGGACCAGTTCACCTCCATCGGCATGACGCCGGTGGACGGCACGGTCAGGACCAGCTCGGCCATCGAGGTGCGACTCCCGGCGTGCCGGCCGCCGTGCGAGGTGACCCGGCCGTCGCTGATGGTGTAGGCGCTACGGGCATGCGTCTCGGTGATCGCCTCGCGGTGGTCGGTGAAGACCACTGCTCCACCCTGTGCGGCCACTTCGTCGATGAACTCGGCGAGGACACCGTGGGCCGAGGCATCCAGACCAGACCAGGGTTCGTCGAGGACCAGCAGGTCGGGCTGGACAAGCAAAGCCTGGGCGAGCGCCACCTTCTGCGCGTTGCCCTTCGACAGCGTGCGCAGCGGTGCCTTCCACCCGCCCACCAAGGACAGCCGATCCAGCAGGTGATGGCCTCGGGCACGGGCGGCGGAGCCCGACAGGCCACGGATACGCCCCATGTGGGTGAGATAGGAGATCGCCGAGATGCGGTCGTGGCCGGTGAAGCGGTCCGGTACGTAACCGATGCGCGGTGGTCGGCCCGACACGCTCCCGGTGGTGGGTTGTGACAGTCCAACGAGGATCCTCAGCAAGGTCGACTTCCCCGAACCGTTGCTGCCGACCACCGCGAGGACGTCACCGGTCGCGACTTCCATGTGCACGTCACTAAGGATCCATCGTCCTCCGCCGTACCGTTTACCGACCGCCTCGCAACGTAACAACTCGACTCCCCACTGTGGCCTACACTCTGGTCCTTCCAGTCTGGCGGGCGGGCTTGGCAGTTAAGCTGACAGGCAGGTAGACCCCCTGGTAGATGGGTTTTCGACCAAGACAACCGTCTCCACCAGAGGCTTCGCATGCTTGTCTACCCGTCCGGCGTCGACGTGTCCAGCACGGCCCTGCGCTTCCTCGCCGCCCGTCTGAAAGAACACCGCCGCAATCTCGGAACCCGATGGCGGCGCCTGAACGCAGGCCGACAGGCCCTGCTCACCCTCGCCCACCTGCGCAACGGCCAGCCCTACGCCCAGCTCGCGGCCGGATTCGGGATCGGCACCACCACCGCCTACCGATACATCACCGAAGCCGTCAACCTCCTCGCCGCCCTCGCCCCCACCCTCGCCGAAGCCGTACGAGCGGCGTCGACGAAGGCGTACGTGATCCTCGACGGGACGCTCCTGCCCATCGACCGCATTGCCGCGGACCGACCGTTCTACTCCGGCAAACACAAGAAGCACGGCATGAACGTGCAGATCCTCGCCGACCCCTTCGGCCGGCTGCTGTGGGCCTCACCGCCCCTGCCCGGCGCTGTCCACGACATCCGTGCAGCCCGCGAACACGGCATCGTCGATGCCTTGGCCGAGGCAGGCATCCCGTGCTGGGCCGACAAGGGATACCGAGGTGTCGGCGGCACGGTCCGCGTCCCGTGCTGGGGACGGTGGGAGACCCTCTCCGCAGGTCAGCAGGCGGTGAATCGGTCCCACGCGAAGATCCGGGCTCTCGTCGAGAAAGCCGTCGCCACCCTTAAATCCTGGCGCCTTCTGCGCAAACTGCGATGCTTGACCACCCGGATCACCAGCCTCGTCCAGGCCGTCCTCACCCTGCATCTGACCAGCTCAGGGTGAGGATGGAAAAGGCTCACTGATTACGGAATGTGACTGTCGCCGGTAATCTTGATCCGACCTCACAAGCTGCGAGAGATCAGGGACGGAGATGCACCGACCGAACGTCATGGGTGACTGGCTCGAGTACGAAGGTGACCACAAGGGGATACGGGTCCGCGTCCACTCCTTCAAGAAGGGGGACGTCCCGCCCGAGGGTCGGGACAGCGATGCGCGGAAGCTGAAGTACTTCAGCTTCCGTGTCACGGTCGAGAACCGCGCCGAGGAATGGTTCATGATCGAGCTGGAGCGACGCCACATCGACGTGAGAGTCGGAGAGGATGGCGATTCGGCTTTCATCGACTACCACAGCAAGGAGATCGAGGGCTTTAAACTCTACCCGCTGCGCCGAGCCACGGCGACCTTCTACGCTGCTGCGCCTGCCCGTGACCTGGACGTGGTCGCCATCCAGGTCCACATGGATATTGACGACGAGCCGTCTGCTCCGCATGTATGGGTCGGTGGTGTCGGTGTGCCTGAATTCTCCACCAGTACCTCGGTGGAGACGGGCCGTGCCAAGGGCTCCCTCGTCGATGAGGTGAGCAAGTTCCTGGAGGGACAGGGGGCTGCCCCGGGGGAAGTTCTTGGTGATTGAGCGTCGATCATCTGTGTGAAGGAGCCGGTTCTGCGGCTGCTCGAACGCGAGATGCCCCGCGGCATCTCATATGACCATCCCGCTCTCGAGGACAGGCCGGTCGGCAGGCGCATGGCGGTCATCGCGAGGCCTATCCGGATGCGGTGATGTCGCGGCCGGTCCATGACCGTAGCCGGACACCGTCTCCGACCGGCCTGTACAAGATGGGCGCGCGCTACTACGACCCCCAGCTCGGGCGCTTCACCCAGGCCGACCCGTCAGGCCAGGAAACCAACTCGTACCTGTACGCCGGTGGCGATCCCATCAGCAACAGCGATCCGAGCGGGCTGTTCCTTCAGGCAGCCGTAGATGTGGTTGGGGATGCCCTGACGGGATTCGATGCTGGTACTGCTCTGGGCCACTTCGCTCAGGGGGACACCCAAGGGCTTCTCGGTGACCTGGCAGGCGCGGCCGGCGGGTTGGCCGGCGAGTTCGCCTGCTACTTCGCAGCCGGATTCTTCGCCCTGCCCACCGCGGGCGTAGGCGGGGCCCTGGTTGCCGCTGGTTGCACCGCAGCGGGCTTCGCCGCAGGACAGCTTGCGAGCAGTGCAGTGGGGTAAGCGAACGGAGATGTCCCGTGGGGTGAGCCGAAGCGCTCACCCCACGGGACACTGCGGACGAGGGGAGTAAAAGTGTCGCGATTCAATCGTGAGTTATATGGTTCCGGCGCTGCGATGCGTCGCAATGCCGCCGGAGCGATAGCGGCGGGAGCGTGCGCCATCATCGTGGGCCTGGTCATCGTGGTGGGAGGAAATATGAGTGGCTGGGTCGTCGCCGCCATCGGTGCCACTGCGGTCTTGTTGGTGACCATGCTCCCGCGTGTCGCGGGGCAACGACGTAACCAGTCCTGATCAGGCGCGGTCAAGGAGAATTCATGCAGCTGAGCCTTGCTAAGCGTTGTCCCGTAATTGATCACGGTCATGCTTGCTGACCTGCCTGCTCGGTTCAGCCGGTGATGGTGACGTTGTGGGGGCGGGCGATGCCGAGCATGGCGTGGTGAACGCCGTTGCCCTTCAAGCGGCAGTCGCGGAGGATCTTCCAGCTCTTCATCCGGGCGAAGGCGTGCTCGACGCGGGCCCTGACCTTGCGGTGAGAGGCGTTGTGTTCCTCTTTCCAACTTGGTAGTTCGGCCCGGCCGGGGTCACGGCGGTGAGGGATGATCAGGCCAGTGCCCCGGTAGCCGCCGTCAGCGATCACAGTGGTCCGGCCGATGGCGTCCTTCGCTCCGGACAGCTCCCATGCCTTGCAGTCGTTGCGGTTCCCCGGGGCCGGCCGGCCGACGGCGACGACCAGACGGGTGTCGGCATCGATGACGACTTGGTGGTTGGTGGAGTACCTGTAGTTCTTCGACTGCTCGGCGATCGTGTGGTCCCGGGTAGGGACCAGGGTGCCGTCGACGATCAGCACCGTGTCCTTCCGGAACCTCGTGCGAGGCCGCAGGGCGAGCAATGGCCCGAGGTGGGCGATGATCCGGTCCGCGGCGGACTTGGAGACCCCGAACAACGGGGCCAGCTGCCGCAGGGTGAGGTTCGTCCGCCAGTACGCGGCCACCAGCAGAAATCTGTCTTCCAGCGGCAGGCCCCAGGGCCGGCCTCTGCTCACCGGGTCGGCGCCCTCCCGCCGCAACGCGGTCACAAGTTTCGTGAACTGTCGTGGGCTCAGCCCGGTGAACGGGGCTATCCAGGAGGGTTCCGACGCCGTGATCACACCAGCCACGGCGAGATCGTCTCACCTTGATCATGCTTCGGGGCCCGCAGCCTCTGGCGGGACGGTATCTCGATCGCCCGGACGGCTTCCGCGTGAGATCCTCCGCCCGTGGCTACGGAGACCGAGGTGGGGGAGCTGTTGCACCAGCGCGGCTGGCGAACGGCGTTCACGGTCACTGAAAGGGTGAACGTGTGGGCCGCCCTGGTGAGCGCCATCGAGCGCGGCTACGGCGACGACATCTACGAGTACACCAACGACCTCTACTGCCGGAACTGGCTGCACGAGGCATGGCTCCTGCTGGACGAACACATCGTGCAGCTCTGGACCCCGCGGATCAAAGCTCTGGACGACCGGTACAGGGCCGCGACCGTCGACGACGACGGCCAAGCACTCGACCAGTTCCACAGGCTGCCCGGCCCCGACCTGTGGTGGTGGCGGCGGCACCCGCGCATCCTCACCGGAGACCTCGGGCGTTCCCTTCGCTCGGCCGGCGCCATCGGCACCGACCCTGACGCAGCATGACCCTCAGCCTCGTGGGCTTACGGGACAACCTTTAGAAGAGGCTCGCGCGCATGTACGGCGTGAGGTTCTCGAGGATCTTACGCAGCCACGGGCTGCGGACGGCCGGTAGCCGGACCAGAGTGTGCCGGAACACTCCCGAGTCGGTCCGGAACAGGTCACAGGGGTGAGGTGCGGGTGGGTCGTCGCGAAGGACGCCGGCGGGCATGACACCCGACGCGGGGGCGGGCAGGTGCGGCTCAGGGAAGGCCAGCCACAGCCACACCCCGAACGGCAGCGGCACCGGGTATGCCGAGGTGGCTCCGGCCGGGGTCCATACCTCTCCCGTCTGTGGGTGGACCGGCACGAGAAGGATGTCGGCATCCGGGTCGGAGGCGGGCCGTCCCGGTCCATTCAGAACGGCTCGCCGCGTTGGAGGGCCTGCGGGCAGCAGGGAGTCGAGGGCGCGTTGGAACACTTCCGCGGTCAGGCCGTCCGGGACGATCACCGGCCGGCCCTCCGAGGCAGCCAGCAGGTGGGCGAGCGCCCGGCCTGCTGCCGCTTCCCACTGTGGGCTCCATGACCACCAGTGGTGCAATCCCAGCTGCGGGCCGCCCCATGCAGTGATCGGCTCGAACGGAGGCGTGCCCCTCCCCTCCGCCGTCAGCTCCGCCCACGAGAGCGGTACGGCGTCGGCGTCCTCGACGGGTTGACGGTGCACGGCGTTCGGGGCCAGCCACACCGCCTGCCAGAGCGAGCAGTCGTCGATCCGGCTCGCCACGGGCAGTCCGCACGTCTCGCAGGCCATGTTGGGACCGTCGGCTCCGTCGAGGCCGCAGCAGTAGCCGCCGGCCCGCTCCGGAATCAGCCGGGTGCCGCGGACATCCCCCGGTGCGATGACGATCGTGCCGGGGGCGCCGTCGGAGAGGGCGTAGACCGGCGCGTAGATGCCACGGGCCGCCGCCTCGTCCGGATCGATTTCCTCCCACCTCCGCCACGGCGGCCCCCAGGGCTCCGGCTCCACGGCGAACGTGCCCGGCTCCATGAGCACCGGGAGCTGGATGCCGTTCCCGTACTTCTGATGGGCGTGGACCGGCAAGGGGACCTGGGACAGCGGGGCGGTCAACTCGGCGCCGCACCCCGTACACACGAAGACGAACAAATGCCCTCCGCTTGGGAAACAGAGGCATCGTCGCAGTTTGGCAGTGGTCGGCCAACGTGTTTTCTCGTCCACCACGGGGTCGGAGCACCACCACGGCATGGAGCGTCAGCGTCGGTGTGAGGACAGAGACGCCGACGCCTTCGCGTGTGCGGGACTACCGAGGTACCGGTCGGTCTGCGGGGGAGTCGGCAGGCTTCGGTTCGTACGGGCAGAGCGGCGCGTGAGGGCCTGTCTGCGATGGTGAGGCGCCGCGGACCAGAGTGCAGCGGTCGTGGCGGACGCGGGGGACGCGCCATCCCGTGTGCGAAGCGGGCGCGAGGGCACGGTTGACGCTGGTCACCAGGCGTTCCGCGGTGTCCGCGAACGCCCAGTTCGTTGCGTACGTGCTGTGCTGGTGGAACCACTCCATGCGGATGACCGGTCTGCTCAGAACAGTCTCGAACCAGGTGGCGCACCGCTCGGCGAGCTGTTCCGGCGTCCCGCTCGCGCGGAAGAACCCGCGTTCAGGCGTCTCGTGGAGATTGAAGAGCTGGTCGCAGACCTTGCCGGCACGCACATGCGTACCGTGGAAGTGCAACGCCCATTCGCCGAGTATCAGAGACCGTTCACTATCGCTGAGGGAGACGTGGACCAACAGTGACGAGTCGTCCTCGGGGCGTCCGACGTTGCTGTGCGCGAACGGCACGCGCCAGAAGGCGGCCCGGTTCTGCATGGCTGCGATGAAGGCCGACTCAGCCGTGTCGAAGTCCCAGGGCTCCTCGCCGTCTTCCTGGGGGTCTTCGGCTAAGAACCAGGGGCTGCCGTCCATGGGCCAACTCTAGAGCCCATCACAGAGGGCGTGCTGGAGCCCGTTCACAGGGGAGCGACGGCACGGACTCAGGGCCGGCTACCGGCCCCATCCGGGCGACGGGCCGTCGGCTCGAGACGCTCCAGTAGGCTGCGCTGGCCATGGACACGAACGCCGAACCCGAGCAGACCCGGCACACCACGAACGCTGCTGGTCCGCCGATCCGGCAGCTGTTCCGGGACGTCATCGCCGACCGTCTGCCGGGCCCGAGGCCGTCCCAGGCCGCGATGCTGTTCGACGCCGAGATCGACACCTACTGGGACGACCGGAGCTTCCTCGGCGACTTCTGCAACGAGATCCTTCACCAGGACACCTGCCAGCCGGCCACCGCTGACGGCCTCGCCCTGGTCACGGCCCTCGCAGTCGACGACCGCATCCCCGCCCCACACCGGTTCCAAGCCGTCGCCCTGCTGTTCAGGGCTGCCACTGTCGCTGAGCGCCATCTCGCCGAGACCTGGCCGGCCACCCCACAGCATGCCGATCCAGACAGCGAGGCCCGGGCCCGCAGCGCGGTCCAAGCTCACGTTCCAGCTCTGCTGGCCCGCTGGTCGGCCGAATGCCCCGATGATCACCGACGCGCAGGACAGCACGGAAGGTGCGCCTCCACGGGCGGTGCTGTACGTGTGTGCCGAGTGGAGTCTGCTGAACCCGCACCTGAGCGCACAGCGCGCCGAGCAGGAGGGCCGGGTCTTCACCGCCGCACGGAACATCACGATCACCGAGACGGTCACAGACCCGTACGGGCAGCCCGACCCGCTGTGCCGGGAGGGCTGGAAGCAGGTGCGGGAGTTGGTTAGGCGGGAGCAGGTGGAGGTGGACATCGTGCGGTGGCCGACGGCCATCGCACCGGATTGGTCGCACGATCTGCGGCACCGCGAGATCAGCCGGCTCCACAAGCAGGGTGTGAGCGTGTGCTACTCCTGGGCGCCGCTGTCGTAGACGGGAGCGCTGCGATGACCACGACGGGCATGCTGCACGAGAAGCACCGGCTCCTCGGCCGCCCGGTGCGGGACACGGCATCCGGGCGGACCGGTGTGCTGCAGGCCATCGCTCCCGACGTCGGCACGGACACACCCGTCGCCTGGCTGCGGCCCTCGGGTGGCGGTATCGAGTGGACGACGCCGGTTGGGGCGATCGAGCCGGTTACAGTGCCCACCCCGGACCGGACAGCTATCCAAGAGGGCTGACGACCGGACGTTGAGGAAGGGCGAGCGGTGCTTCGACGGGGGGCGTACCCGCACGTGCGGTATGAGGTGTTCGACTGCAAGCTGTGCCCGGGCAAAGGGGCGGCGACGGAAATCGCAGGCGTGGGCGAGCGGATGGCACGGTGGCGGGTATGCCGCTCGTGCGACTTCTGGCTGACCTGCATGGGCTACCGGATGCTCGGCGACCAGGACCCCGACGGCCGACGCGTGCTGCGCGTCGACGGACGGCACTACATGACCTGGACCGACGAGCAGGGCTGCCCGCCCGAGACCGGATACACCAGCCGCGCCGACCGCCCGTACGTTCTGCTCGAGGACGAGATCGTACGGAACGCGCGCTGGCTGTGGCTGATGGGCTCGATTCCGGACAGATTCCGCGAACAGCTGCCGGACAACGCCCGCTTCCTTGCGCCCCGATCCTGATCGTCGACAGGCCCCGGTGTCACCAGCCGGGCCGCTGCTGTCGCCCGGCACCGGGCACTGCAGGAGGCTCTGCCGACTGCGCCTGCCGGCCGCCGGGACGGGAATGACCGCAGGGCGACCGATGACTTCCCCGCCCGCCCGCCGTGCCGGCATCGCGCGGCCCGGACGAGCTGAGTGCCCTGTCGGTTCCGCGCCGGTACAGGGCCTGTTGTCGGACCGGGAACCTAGCATCCGCTTGTGAACCTCGAATCCCGTCTGTCCCAGGGCGTGATACTGCCTCCCGGCCGCATGATCACGTCGGAGGAAGGCCACGGCACCGTGCAGCCGCTGTGGCTGAGCGACAGCCCGCCCTGTGCTGGCCTGTGGTCCCGTCTGCGCGCGGAGCATGCCGCCTCCGGCTTCTGGCCGCTCCTGCTCACCCCCTTGGAGCCGCACGAGGCCGACTTCCGCCCCTGGGCCTGCGGTGAACTGTTCCCGGAACGCATGTCGTCCCCGGCAGACCACGATCCCCGGACTGTCCTCGCCCGCTGGTGGCAGGACCACACCGCCACCGACGAGGACGACGACCAGCGGGACACAGAAAAACGCCTCGCCGTCACCGCCCCGTTCGGCCGGACCTGGCCCGGACCCGCACCCGCCGCCACGCCCGTCAGGGATGCCGACGCGACAGCCGATCAGTACGCGCGGGCCTTCCTGACCCAGCACCCGCACGCCCGCCTCGGACTCGTCGCCGCGCCCCGTGGAGCCGACGCCCTCACCACCGCTGGCTGGAACGGTCCGCTGAACTATGACAACGACACCGCCACGTTCTCCGCTGTCCTGCGCGACTGGGAAGACCGCTTCGGCGCCCGCGTCGTCGGCATCGGTTTCGACACCCTGCACCTCAGCGTCGCAGCCCCACCACACCGCCTCGAAGACGCCCTGCGCATAGCCGCCGAGCACTTCGCCTTCTGCCCCGACAACATCTGGCAGGGCACCCACCGAGACCTGGCCACCTACGCCGAGGACCTTCATCGACCTGAACTGCCGGGACTTCTGGTGGGACTGACCAGACAGACAAGCCAGGTCCCGCCCAAGCGGCGCCGGACAGGGGCAGCGGCAGATCCCGCCGGACGCCGCGTCGGCGCCGCGATCTCCCAGGCCCTGAACACCCTCGTCCCCGCAGCCGGCACTGGTTGCCCTTGACCAGCAGGAGGTAGTGAGCGTTCTTGTCCTCGACGAGGTGGCGGGCGTGGTTACGCTGGGTGCGCAGGGCATCCGCGGTGACGGTGACGCCGGTCAGATCGAAGGAAGGGCGCGAGCAGGCGGGCGAAGCCGGTGACCTCGTTGGTCTTGGTCGGGACCCGCAGCTGGGTGACAGTGTGCCCGGTTCCGGTGACTGCTGCGAGGAGGTGGGCAGCGGCCTGCGTGTCGGTGCGCGAGCCGCGCGCGGTCTTGCCGTCCACGGCTACCGTGTCGGTCCCGGCAGGGTCGGTGCCGAGCAGGTCGGCCAGGCCGCCGGGACAGACCACGACCAGGACGCGGCGAAGGGTGGCGGCGGACGGCGGAGTGCGGACCCCGAGCGGTCCGTGGGCGCGGATGCCGAGCCGGGCGAGGGTGTGCTGGGGAGCGTGGCGGGCCCATTGCCCGATCGCCAGGTAGGAGCGGCCGCCGGCCAGGACCGCGCAGGCGACGGTGAGGAGAACCGCGACCAGCGAGTGTCGTCGTCCGCGACGGCCGCGCGGGTCGAGCAGAGCCGTCAACCGATCCGTCAACACGGACAGTTCGCGTGTGGCGGGGCCGGGCGACTTGATCAGGCAGACGGCGGCAGACTGGCGGCACATCGAGGCTCCGGTGATGCAGGGCGACTTTGGTCGGTCACCCCGTCAACCGGAGCCTCCTTGCGTTCGTGACGGCTTTGCCGGTCCCGTCGCCCTCCGGTGACCTGCACGACGCCCACCACCCGGACCATGAGTCAGCCCTGGCCCCGGACCGGGGCCGAACAGCCTTTGTGGGTATGCCTTCTGGGCTGGTGCCCACAAGACCGGTACGCTGCCGTGGATGGCCTGTGCCGTCGTCGATGCAGGGGGGCGCACATGTCGAACACCATTGTCCTGTTCCTCTCCCTCGGCCCGCTCGCCATGGTCCTGGCGATGATCGCCGCGCACGGGTTGGGCGAGAGCAAGGACGCCTACACCGGGGAGGTCACCGGCCGGGGGGTGAGCAGTTCGACCGGTACCTACGGCCCGACGGGCCACTACATGATGCACATCCGCACCGATGAGGGGCGGGAGCTCAGCATCGAGGTGAACGGCCGGACGTATCGGTCGCTCGCCGTCGGCGACCGGGTGGTCAAGGAGTGGGGTAGGCGCTGGCCGGAGCGGTCGGAGTAACGGAGCGAACAGCTCTGCCGCAGCGTCCGGCACGCCCTCGCCGCCCGTGACCACCTCACGGCCCTGTACCAGGCACTCGGCTTGCCCGAAGGCACGCAGGCACGCCGACCGGACGCGGGTCGCACCGGGACACCGCAGACCGCGCGCGGCTCGCGCACCGACACCCTCCGTCGGGCCGGGAACTGCAGCATCGCGGCCGGCCTGCGCGAGGTCTCCTACGCGCCCCACACCCGCCCCCTCAACCTACTCAGGCTGCCCTGACCAGCAACAACCTGTGGCCACGACAACTATGAATCAGCCCTGCCCGTGGACAGGAGGAGTCACGTAGCCGCTTTCGGTGCCCACGGCCACAACCTCCTGGCCGTCCCACGGACCCACTGCCACGCACGTGATGATCTCATCGAGCTTTGCGAGGCCCCGTGTTCCCTCCGTAGGCGTGCACGGTCAGGTGCCCCCACTTCCTGGCCCAGGAGGCGGGGGCGTGTCCGACGACAGTGGTGTCCTGCCTGCTGCAGCGGGCGACGGCGTAGCAGGCCACCGGCAGCGGGTCGGTCTCTTTGAGGGTAGGCAAGGAGGAATACCTGGGCGCGGCGTCCAGTCTGAGCACGAACAGGCCGACCGAGGTCCGCAGCGTGATGCCGGTGCCGGTGATGGACATGGCGTCCACCGGGTCCTTGCACGGGACGCGGCGTCTGCGCTGGGGGCCAGCGTCGGCGAGGCTGATGATCTCGATGCCTTTCCGCGTGCGGGCTGTCCATGCCAGGGCGACGGAGCCCGCACTGCTGAAACCAGCATCCCCGCGGGCTCCGTCTGATCAGGCGGGGCCCGCGGCCCTGTCTGCCTCACTCCGTGCTACGCAAGGACCGCGCCGTGTTCTCCGCGATCTTCCAGAACCACGTCGGCTATCTGGTCGCGTGCACCCTGACCGCCCTGATTCTCGGCGGTGCGGCATGGGTGCTCACGCGCCGGCTGGGCAACGCTCACGCCCTGTGGTGGTCCGGACTGGCCTTCACCGTCACCGGTGTCCTCGGCGTCACCTTCATGGGCGCCGGCCCGGCCAGCGGCGTCTGTGTCCTCAACCATCAGCTCGCCGAGCCCTTCCACACCACGCAAGGCCTGTGGAACCTGGCGATGACGGTGCCCGTCGGCGCCCTTGCCCTCCTGGCCGCCCGTCGGCCCCTTCCCGCCCTGGTCGGCGTCGTCGCCCTGCCCCTGGCCATCGAGTTCACGCAGGCCACCGTCGACGGCCTGGGGCGCGTGTGCGACAGCTCGGACGCCGAGATGAACATCATCGGCGGACTGGCGGGACTCGCCATCGCCGCAACCGTACTCACCGTGCGCAAGTCGCTCCTGTGGCAGGGCGGCGTGAAGGGCGCACTGATCGCCTCTGTCGCACTGCTCCTGCTGGGCTCGGGCGTCGCCCAGCCGATGCTCGCCTTCACCAACGTCGACGGCAGCGGCCTCTCCACAGCCGGTACAGACCAAAAGCGCGCCGTCGAGGCGGTGGTGAGGGAAGCGTTCGGCGACCAGTACACGATCGGCCAGCTCTATGAACAGCCCTGCCTGGACACATCGTGCAAGAACGTCATCTTCAACCTGCACCTCCGTGGTGAGAAGGGCAAGTCCGAGCTGTTCGGGAACGGCAGCCTCTCCTGGCCGGACAAGAAGCACCTGAACATCCTGCTCGAGGACAGCGACCGGCCCACCGCCATGGGATACCCGGTCAAGGGGGCGAAAGTGCCCACCACCGACCGCGAGGCACACGAGAGCGCGCAGGCGTACGCCCGCCGGCACTACCCCTGGGCGAAGAACGCGACCGTGCAGGAGACCGATCCCGTCGGCGAGAAAGCCAGCCTGGGCTGGATGACGAACTGGCGATGGATCCACAACGACGTCCTGATGCCCAGGATGCTGGACGTCCAGATCGACAGGGCCGGACGCGTGTCCCAGACAGATCGACAGGGCCGGACGCGTGTCCCAGATCGACGTCACGCTCGGCCCGACGCGCGCCGACCTCCCCGAAGCCAAGCTCGACGCACGGCAGGCCGAGAAGGCGGTGAACAAGGCCGTGACGGCGCAGCTACAGGCCAACGGAAGCACCGACGCCGAGTTCCAGACCGAGGCCGTCACCGTCAAGGCGGACGACCCTAACGGCAAGTGGAAGCCCTACTGGCTCGTGAACGTGACATCTCCCCACGCCGGACAGACCGACGATGCGCAGGCACCGGCTCCCGTCGAGACCTACCGAGTCGACGCCCTCACCGGACAGGTCTACGACGCCGGCTGGGTACCCGTCAAGACAACCTGACCGACCACCGGAAAACCGCACAGCAGGACGGCCGACCCGACGGCAGCGGGGCCGGACAGGATCACCCTGCCCGATCCCGCGGCCCGCCCCGGGGGTGTACCCGCGAGGCGCATAGGGATCCCCGGGTGCCGGCGGGCGGTCCTGCCCCGGCTGGAGGTTTCCCGTGCCTTCCCGGTGCGGGAAATCCCAGCCGCCGGGGTCGGGTCTGTCCAGTCAACGGCTGATCTTGGTTGTTGAGTGTCAGTGGCTGGTGGTGGGGGTGAGGCGTCCTTCGAAGGCGATCTGGAAGGCGTTCAGAGGCGCCTTCCAGCGCATCGTCCAGCGGCGCCGGCCCTTGCCGGTCGGGTCCAGGCTCATCAGCGCCATGTAGACGCACTTCAACGCGGCGGCCTCCGTCGGGAAGTGGCCGCGGGCCCGGACCGCCTTGCGGATGCGGGCGTTCACGCTCTCGATCGCGTTCGTCGAACAGATCACCTTGCGGATCTCGACGTCGAAGGACAAGAAGGGGACCATCTCGGCCCAGCCGTCGGACCACAGCTTGATCACGGCCGGATACTTGCTGCCCCACTTCTCGGAGAACTCCAGGAACCGCTCGGTCGCGGCAGCCTCGCTCGGCGCGGTGTAGACGGGCTTCAAATCACGCGCGACCTTGTCCCAGTCCTGGCGGGCGCAGTAGCGGATGCTGTTGCGAATCAGGTGAACGATGCAGGTCTGGACGATAGTGCGCGGCCAGACAGTCTCGACGGCGTCGGGCAGGCCCTTCAGTCCGTCGCAGACCAGCATGAGGACATCTTCAACTCCGCGATTCTTCAGTTCGGTGAAGACCTGGAGCCAGTGCTTGGCGCCCTCGCCGCCGTCCCCGGCCCAGATGCCGAGGATGTCGCGAGTTCCCTCAACGGTGACGGCCATCGCCACGTAGATCGGCCGGTTGGCGACCTTGCCATCGCGAATCTTGACGTTGATGGCGTCGACGGAGACCACCGGGTAGAGGCGGTCCAGCGGCCGGGACTGCCATTCGGCCATGCCCTCCATCACCTTGTCGGTGATCGTGGAGATGGTCTGCTTGGACACCTCCGCGCCGTACACCTCGGCCAGATGAGCCGATATCTCGCCGTGCGTGAGGCCCTTCGCGGACAGGGAGAGCACCATCTCGTCGACGCCGGTCGGACGCCGCTGCCGCTTGCGGACGATCTGGGGCTCAAAGGTGCCGGCGGTGTCGCGGGGCACCTTCACCTCGACCGGCCCGACGTCGGTGAGCACAGTCTTCGACCGGGTGCCGTTGCGGGAGTTGCCGCTGTTCCGGCCCGTCACGTCGTGCTTGTCATAGCCGACGTGATCGGTGATCCCGCCCTCCAGGGCGGACTCCAGGACCCGCTTGGTCAGCTGCTGCAACAGGCCGCCCTCACCAGTCAGTTGCAGTCCGTCGGAACGGGCGCGGTCGACCAGCATCGCGACCAACTGTTCGTCCGACACCGCCTCCGCAGCCGGCTCGATGACCGGCTCCTCCACGGCCTCGTGCTCGGTGATGGTCTCGCTCATTTCAGGCGTCTCCTTGATCATCGGATCCGCCGTCTATTGGACACTCCCCACCCCGTCCCTCGGATCCCTGACAGGCAGCTCACCAGGGAACCGGGCCGTGCTCGTCGAAGAAGCCGCCGGTCGGCCCGTCATCGGGCAGCGTGGCGAGCTGGACGACCACGGCCGCGCCGTCGGCCGCGGTGCGGGTGAGGCCGGGAAATGCGGTGGTGAAGTCGGTCGCACACGGCCCCGGATCGGCGGCGTTGACCAGGATGTTGCGGCTGCGCAGTTCCTTGGCGTACTGCACGGTCAGCGAGTTGAGTGCGGTCTTGGAGGGGACGTACGCGGCCAACGGGGGCCGGGTTGTGAAGTAGTCCTCGGGATCGGTCATCCGGGCGATGGAGCCCAGTCCACTGCTGACATTGACGATCCGGGCGGCGGGGGAGCGGGCGAGCAGCGGCAGCATCGTGGTGGTCACGCTGATCACGCCGAACACGTTGGTCTCGAACACCTCGCGTACAGCGGGCAGTTCGACACTGCCAGGGCTCTGGGCGGCGAGGTCGCCAGAGATGCCGGCGTTATTGACCAGGATGTCCAGCCGGCCAAAGCGCTCCTCGATCCAGCGGGCGGCGGATAGGACGCTGGCGCGGTCGGTGACGTCCAGGGTGACCGGGTACACCCGCGGGCCCAGGTCGGCTGCGGCTGCCGCACCGCGGTGCGGGTCGCGCGAGGCCAGCAGGACGTTCGTGCCGAGCGAGGCGAGCCGGGCTGCGACCTCGCGCCCGATGCCCTTGTTGGCACCGGTGACCAGAGCAGTCGTGGTTTCTGTCATGCGTTCAGCCCACCACGGGGGCGGCCGGGAGTTCCAACACCGACCAGGTATGCAGCGATACCGTGCGGGTATGGAAAGACTGGAGGTCCGCGAGCTCGTCTACTTCACCGCTGTCGCCGAAGAACTGCACTTCGGTCGGGCGGCCGCCCGGCTAGGGATGACCCAACCGCCGCTCTCCCGCGCCATTCAGCAGCTCGAACGACGGCTGGGCGTAGCCCTGTTGGAACGTGGCAGTCGCCGGGTCGCACTGACCGAGGCGGGGGCCGTCCTGCTCCGCGAGAGCCGTACGGTGCTCGACGCCGCGTCGGCCGCGGCGCGCCGCACCCGGCGGGCCGGCCGCGCCGACCCGCGTCTGGTCCTGGTCATCAAGCCGGGCGGCGACGGTGGCCTGCTGCCCGCGATCCTCGACGCCTATCAGGCTGAGCCGGGTGCGCTGCCGGTCGAGCTGGTGTGCAGCTTCGGCGAGCGTGAGATCCTCCTGCGGGAGGGTCGTGCCGACGCCGCCCTGCTTCACCGCCCCCACCACGACCTCACCGGCCTGGACACCCAGGACCTCCTGACCGAGACTCAACTTCTCGTGATGCCGAGTTCGCATCGCCTCGCGGGCCGTACCCGGGTCTGCCTGAACGACCTCGCCGGGGAGCCCCTGCCGCGCTGGCCGGGCGTATCTGAGGGTGGCTCACACGGGCCTGAGGTCCACGACCTTGGGCAGCTTCTCCACCTCATCGCCTTGCGCCGCATGGTCGCCGTCCTCCCCTCCTCCATCCGCGACCAACTCCGCGACGACCTGGTCGCTGTCCCAGTCGATGATGCCGAGCCCACCACGCTCGTCCTCGCCTGGCCCGAGCACGCCACCTCCCCAGCCCTGGCCGCCTTCGTCCGCGCGGCCGCCGCCGTGGCGGGCAAGGCGACGGGCCACGGCGGGTAGAGCGGGGAGACACGCGGGGTGGGAGGCGCCCTCGCCCATGCTCGCAGGCGTGCGAACACTTCAGGACGCCCTCACGGCCACCGTCGAGATCACACCTGGAGGCAGAATGACGGGCACCGGACGGCGAACCAATTACGCGGTCGACAATCCGAGCCAAGCCACTAGAAAAGGCCGGCGCGCATGTAGTGCATGAGGTTCTCGAGGATCTCACGCAGCCACGGGCTACGGGCGGTCGGCAACCGGACCAGCGTGCGCCGGAAGGTTTCCGCGTCGGCCCGGAACAGGTCATGGGGGCGCGGCGGGGGCGGGTGGCCCGGGGACCAACGCGCGTGTATTCAAGGGCAGTTCCGTCCGTCGGCTCTGGCCGGCGCCCGCACCGGCGAGAAACGATCCCCGTCAGAAGCCAGCCGGTGGTCGGTTGCCCTCCTGCCTCACTCCGCTGCCGTGAACGGCGCCCACATCCCGGTGGACGGCGGCCAGCCCCAGGCGGGCCTCGGTCTCACGCCGCGCCCGGGTTCCGCATGACAAGTGAGGCAGCGGTGCCTGGCGGCATCGCGGGCCGTCGTCCGAGCCCGCGTCGCGAACGACGTGGCGGCGGAACTGCCCCCGGTGCCGTAGGCGCTTCTGGTCCTGGGGGTGGAGTCGCGAGGGGCGGTTTCCCCCTGGAGAGCTACGGGCAATGCCCACGGTGGGGTGACGCTTCATCAGACGCGTTCGCATAGCGTTCGGTCATGGCCGCAACGTCCGGGCCGAGGGCCCGGCGAAGGGCCCGTCGTTCACAGATCCGCCTTCCCGTGCTCCCGGAGGACCCCATGAACCGCATGCTCAAAGCCACCGCCGTCGCCGCACTGTGCTGCACCGTCGCCGGTACGGGCTACGTGGGCGTGGCGCAGGCCGAGGGACACGGGGGCGGGGCGGACAGGACCACCGCCAGGGTGACCCACCCGGGTCACGCGGGCCGCGCCGACTCCTTCGTCGGGGAGAAGAAGATCGGAGTCCGGGGATACTCCGTGAACGTCTCCTGCTCGGGTCGGCAGACGGGTCACAAGCCCGTGGTGATGCTGGTGGCCGGCCTCGGGGACGGCCTCGACGCGATGGCCGACCTGCAGAAGACGCTGAGCGAGAAGAACCGGGTCTGCTCCTACGACCGTCTGGGCGAGGGCAAGAGCGACAAGCCCCGGGGGCCGCAGAGCCTGGAGGACTCGGGCCGGATCCTCACCGGGGTGATCAACCGGGTCGCCGGCGACTCCCCCGTCGTGCTGGCGGGCCACTCGCTGGGCGGCCTGATCGCCGGCCGCTACGCCCCCGAGCACCGCGACCGCGTCAAGGGCCTGGTCCTGATGGACGCCACCTCCCCGACCATGACCGCGGACATCACCCGCGCGATCCCCGAGTCCGCCACCGGCGACGCGGGCGACCTGCGGGCGCAGACCGTCAGCACGATGCGGGGTGGGAACCCGGAGAACCTCGTCGTCCCCGACGGCCCGGTCCGCTCCGCCGGATGGATCCCGACCGAGGTGCTCCGCCACGGGCAGCAGTACCTGGCCGCGTTCCCCACGTACGGCCCCACCCTCGAGTCCGACTGGACGAAGGCACAGTACAAGTGGGCCACCGTGTCCCACCGCAGCACGGTCCGCGTCGCCGAGGACAGCGGCCACTACATCTACGTCGACCGCAAGGACATGGCGGTCAAGTCCATCCAGCGCGTCGCCGCCGAGGTCACCCAGCAGAACAGCGGCCGGTGGGGGCACGCGGGACGGTGACGGGGGCCCGGGCCGGCCGGCGGGGATTCCCAGGAGCGGTGGCGGAGCAGCTCAGACGGGTTCGGGCGCGCGAGGCCCACGCCGTCACCCGTCGTCCAGGCGGTCCGCCACCGTGAGCTTCGCCCTGGCAGACGGGTTCCGGCTGTCCTGTTCGCCGTGACGGGCCTGATGACACCGCCGGCCGTCCGCCGGGCGGAACGGCACCGTGCGCCGCGGCAGGCGGTGGAGTTGGCGTCGGCCGCCGCCTGATCCGTGCGGATCGCACTGTCACGTTGTTGGGCGGGCGGTCCCTGATGGTGTGTCACGGCCTGGTGGGGCCTGGTTCGGGGCTGTGCTCAGGCCGTGGCGGAGGGGCCGGCGGCGCCGGTGATCTGCTCCCAGATTGCGAAGCGGACGGTCATCTCGGCTCGGTGGGCGGCAGCGGTCATCAGATGGCGGCGGGGCCGGAAGGGGGTTGAGACGCCGCTGAACGCGGCCAGGAACCGCTGCGCTCCGCCCACCGAGCGGAAGCCTTTCATCGCCCGCTCGCGTTGCCTGGTGGGCTGGTGGCTGTTCTCCGCCCGGTTGTTCAGCTACTTCGACTGCCGGTGTTCGACGCGGGGCATGACCTCTCGGTGGGCGGCGCCGTAGGAGCGGAGCTTGTCGGTGACGATCACCCGCGGCACCGCGCCGGTCTTCTTCAGAAGTCTGCGCAAGAAGCGCCTGGCCGCGGCCTTGTCCCGGCGGTTCTGCACCAGGATGTCCAGGACGCTGCCGTTCTGCTCGACCGCCCGCCACAGGTACTGCAACCGACCGTTGATCTTGATGAAGACCTTGTCCAGGTGCCACTTGTCCCCAGGCCGAGGCTGCCGGCGGCGCAGCGCGCCCGCGTAGGCCGACCCGAACTTGGCGCACCAGCGGCGCACCGTCTCGTAGGAGACGACGATCCCGCGCTCGAGCATCGGCTCCTCGACCTCGCGCAACGACAGCGGGAAACGGAAGTACAGCCACACACAGGGGGAGATCACCTCGACCGGGTACCGGCGCCCCTTGTACGACAGCGACACGGTCCCCACGGGCAACCCCCTCCTCCAGCACGATCAACCAGAAGATCATCCCACCCGGCCAACCAACGTGACAGCGCCCTCGAAGCTCTCCCGAACCCCGGCTGAGCAGCACGTTCCCGTCCCTGCGAGCAGCATTACCCCGACCAGAGCCGTGGAACCCGGCGCCCACCCGACGCGACAGCCGGGCCATCAGCCTGGCTGCCACCAGCCCGAGCAGCCGAAACGGCCCGCCGAAAGAACCGACGGACCGTCACGAAAGATTGAGGCCAGTGCGCGATTCCCCTTTCGCCGGTGGACATCGACGAAAGGGGAACGCTGTTTCTACGCCGCTTCCTGGTTGGACCATGCTGCCCAGTCACAGCCGGAGAGACCGTCCTCGGGGCCGATCAGGCAGATCCGGAACCAGTACGACCTGCCCTCCCTGAGGTTGTGGCTGCCACCGTCCGACGCCCGCGCGACAGCCGGTATACCGTCGGAGCCGTTGTCGCGCAGGGAGTAGAGCAGTTCCCCGCGCGTGGTCGAGTTGACGTACTCGTACACGTATCCGATGGCCGCGTGCCCGTCGTTCGCCTGCTGGTCATTTACCGTGACGATGTCCCCGAGGGTGCGAAATTCGAGACGTCCGCCGGGGTTGCCGTCATCCGTTTCCATGCTGTGGGTGGCCAGGATGCCGGGGGCGGCAGACGTCGCGGGCGCGTCGGCGTTGGCCTGCGTGGACGTGGCGGCTGCCAGTCCGAGAGCGGCCACTGAAACGCCGATCCAACTCCAGGTGTTCTTCACCGCAATCCTCCTTTTGTTTACTGCCTCTGCATTGCGTTCTCCCGGAAGGCCAATTCATATCTCCGCCCATCCGGTCGACGGGTTGTACGTTAGAACTTCCTGTGCGCTGGAGGTTCAAGTGGTTGTGACACAGAACACATGGAGCATCGGGGAACTGGCTTCGTCGGCGGATCTGCCGGTGAAGACGGTCCGTTATTACTCGGACAGCGGGCTCCTCCCGGAGGGCGGCCGCAGTGCGGGCGGCCATCGCCGGTACGGCGCGGACGCCCTGGAGCGGCTGCGACTGATTCGGCGGTTACGGGCACTTGACCTGCCGGTCGCCACCATCAGGCGGGTGGTGAACGGGGAGTCACAGCTGGCTGAGTTGGTGACGGGCGAACTGGAGCAGGTGCAGTCGAGACTGGATCGGCTGCGCTGGCAGCAGGCCACCTTGCAAGCGCTGGACGACTGCTCCGACACGGAGCGGTTACGCCGCCTGGAAGTGTTGGCGCGAGTACAGAGATTGCCGCACGCCCACAGCGACCTGTTACGCAGCTGGGAGGGCATGCTTCCCCGATCGCTTCCTGGCAGCCTGGCCGCTGCGGTCATTGCACAGGCTGTTCCCGATCCGCCGCGCGAGCCGACACCCGAAACGGCGCTCGCGTACGCGGAGATGCACGCACTCGCCGCGCACCCGGGCTTCCCGAAGTACTACGCCGCTTCCCACGCACGGGACAAGGCGTCACTGTATGCGGAGTTGATCGACGCCTGCGCATTGGCCCATGACGCCGTGGCAGGAGGGCAAGCCCCCCAGCCAGGCGCAGCGCTGGACGCATTCGCAGGCGCGTGCGCACGCGGCCGGGGTGAGACGGACGGCCCTGGTTTCCGGGACTTCCTGGCTGACGCCCTGCGCTGGACCGTTCCCCTCTTCGGCCACTACTGGCGGCTTGTCGCCACTGTGACGGGTACTGCTCGGCCGACCGAGGGCAGCATGCACACCTGGTGCGTAGCCGCGCTCACAGCTCCTGGCTCGCAGCGATGAGAGCCGCCGGTCCACCCACATCGGCGACCGGTGCCACGCGTCCGGTGACGCGGGACGGCCGGTCGCAACACCCGCTCACCCGAACCCGGGCGCTCGGATCGACTTCGTGATGAGCATCAGAGCCGAGCCCGCGCAGCGGCGCTGTCACGTTGGTTGGCCGGGTGGGATGATCTTCTGGTTGATCGTGTTGGAGGAGGGGGTTGTCCGTGGGGCCGTGTCCTTGTCGTACAAGGGGCACCGGTACCCGGTCGAGGTGATCTCCCACTGTGTGTGGCTGTACTTCCGTTTCCCGCTGTCGTTGCGCGAGGCCGAGGAGAGGATCGCAACACCCTGTCGAAAACAGGCTTTCAAAGCTGGGTGAAGTTCCCCCCTGAGCGTGGACAGCGGGTGGTTACGCTGCGGGGGCGAGAGCTTGTTGAGGCTGATCCTTTGGAGTGGACACCCTGACAATGGATCTTGGTGGTCCAGGGAGGGATGTCCAGGTGGGACGCAAGTCTCCGTATCCGGAGGAGTTCCGGAAGGACGCCGTCGCGCTCTACCGCGCCGTGGCGGGCAAGCGGACGTACGCGGCGGTGGCCGCGGATCTCGGCATCACCGCGGAGTCGCTGCGGACGTGGGTCCGTAAGGCCGAGGCCGAGGCCGTGCCCGGACGCCGTGCCGCGGGCGTGAGCGAGGCTGAGGAGCTGGCCCGGTTGCGTGCGGAGAACGCCCGGTTGCTCAAGGCCGAGCAGGAGTGGCACCTGGAGCGCCAGATCCTGCGCCGGGCAGCGGCCTGTTTCGCCCGGGAGGTGAAGTGAGATCCCACCGCTGGGACTTCATCTCCGACAACCGTGCCGACTTCGGCGTCAAGCGGATCTGCCGGGTGCTCGGGGCGTCCCGCGCCGGCTGCTACCGCCACCTGTCCACCGAACAGGCCCGCGCCGGGCGCCAGGCCGAGGAGAAGCGGACCGTGGCCGAGATTCGTGCCATCCACGCCGAGCATCATGGCGCCTACGGCGCTCCGCGCGTCCACGCCGAGCTGCGGGCGAGGGGACGGAGGATCAACCGCAAGCGCGTCACCCGGCTGATGCGGGTCAACCGCATCGTCGGCCGGCACCTGCGGAAGAAGAAGCGGACGACGATCACCGACAGGACCGCGCTGCCCGTGCCGGACCTGGTGATGCGCGACTTCACCGCCGACACGCTGGACACCAGGTGGTGCGGCGACATCACCTGCATACCTGTCGGCACGACGTGGCTCTACCTCGCCACGGTGATTGACATCTGCTCGAGGAGGGTGGTGGGCTGGTCGATCGCCGACCACATGCGCACCTCGCTGGTCACCGACGCGATCGAAATGGCCGTGGCCACCCGCGGCAGCCGGGTGAACGGCGTCGTCTTCCACACCGACAGGGGCGCCCGATACAACGCGGCCGCCTTCGCCGACGTCTGCCGGTCGGGTCGGTCCACCTCGATCACGGTGATCTGATTGGCCCGGAGGTAGCGCCCGAGTTCGGCGCCGAAGGAGCCGGTGCCCTCCATGCCCGCAACCAGCACCCGGCCGTGGGAACGCAGCCACTCCAGCAGGTCCCGATAGCCCGCAGGCGTTGTGGGGAAGGCCTCGGTGGCCAGGTGCCGGCCGATGGTGTCGATGACGGCGGCCTGGTGAACGTCGGTGTGGGTGTCGATCCCGCCGATCACCTCGATGGGCTGTGACATGGTGGCCGGGTTCCTTCCGTGCGCGGCAAGTTGGCTCGCGCGCACCGGCCGGCGGATGGACACGACTGTGATGGGACCACGTGGGTCACGCTTCTATGAGGTCACGATCGCCGACCGGTACACGCGGGTGACACCGCCCGGAAGGTCGACGATTCAGAGTGAGGACAGCCGAAGCGTCAATCGGGGATCGGGTCAGACCCTCGAGCGGTGCTGCCCCATCCTCACAGTCGGGGATCTGCTGGACGGTCTTCTCCCGCTCGTCGTCGTAGAGCCGCCGGACGAGCACGGCCTGGTCCGCGGTGAGCTCGGCCTGCGCCCGCCGTCTGTTCCGGCGGCGGATCCAACGCGTTCGGCGCGGGATTCCATCTCCACGCTCATGTCACTCCGCCCCGGTGGGCAGAACCCACGCCGAACCCTACGGTTCGCACGGGGTTGCCCAGCTGATCAGAGAGGCTGGCGAGGTGCCGAGAGTACGTCCCTGAGTACGGTCTCAAGCGTGACGCGGGCCAGTTCGTGTCTCAAGGTCTCCTCGATGTCCTGGTAGATGCCCCGCATTGCCGGCTGGATGCCGTGACCCACCACGCATCCCTGGTCCGGGGTGGTGCGGTGCATGGCGAACAGCGGGCCGGGTTCGACTGCCTCGTACACGTCGAGCAGGGTGATCGACTCCAGCTCGCGTGCCAGCGACCAGCCCGCGCCCGCGCCCCGCCGGGACTCCACGAGCCCGGCCCTGCGCAGTTCGCCGAGCAGCCGCCTGATCACCACGGGGTTGGTGTTCGCGCTGGCTGCGATCTTCTCGGAGGTGGCGACCTCGTGGCCCTGGCGCTGGTAGAGACCGATCCAGGCCAGCGCATGGGCGGCAATGGTCAGCCTGCTGTTGGCGCTCATGATCCCTCCTCCGGTCGCAACACTCCATGTTACGACAGCGAAGTCGTAACAGTGAAAGTTGCGACAATCTGTCGTAACGATTACCGTTACGACAACCGGGAAGGGTCAATCAAAGACAAGCGCGGATCGTGAGCGTGTTGCGAACTCAAAGGAGAACAGGAATGGAAAGTAACGAAAAGACCATTCGCGAGGCTTACCGACTCGCGGAAGGGAACGTTCTCGACGGTGACGGTTTCCTGGCCTTGTTCACCGAGGACGGGTCGTTCAACGACATGTCGACCTCGCAGAGTTTCCGCGGAGAGCAGATTCCTCAGGTGATCGCGGGCCTCGCCCGCTCGTTCCCCGATGTACACCGTGAGCTGCTCGAGGTACATGCGTTCGGTGATGTCGTCGCCGTCGAGTTGCGAATCCAGGGCACGCATCTCGGAGGGTTTCCGACTCCGGTCGGTGAGATCCCACCGACCGGGAACCGGATCGACGTGCCGGCGGCGGACCTCTGGTACCTCCGTGACGGAAAGATCGAAAGGTTCAATTGCTACAACGCGATGAGCGTGTGGCTTGATCAAATCGGGGTTCACCCCGACTTCAAGTCCGCAGTCGAAGCCACCGAGACAGCAGCCACGACGGCGTAACTCTGCCGGTCAGCGCCGAGTATGCGACAAGACACTCCCTTCTTCGGGCCGCATACCCGGCGCTGCTTCTTGAACAAAGTTGTTGTTCGCACCCAACCGCCGACACGACCCGGCAGGCCGACTCATCGAGTATCAGCAGCCCTGGCCAGCAGGCAGGATCTTTGAGAAGTGCCGAAGTGGGCGGTTCGCCTGCTGAGTGCCGATTGTGGTGGTTTGTCAACCTCTGTCGGCGTCCGCCCTGGACGCAGAACAGGCATGGCCGCTGGTGATCATGTGGGTGTCTAGTCCGTATGAGCACCGAGCGAGTCCATGCCTGCGCACCCATCTTCCCGCATGCCCTCATGCCTTCGGCAGTTGGGGGACGCCTCCGGCCCAGCCCCGCTGGAGGCAGCCGTTGACCTGCGGAAGTATCTGGCCACGGTGCCTGATCCACGGGCCCGTCGCGGCATCCGGTATCCGTGGACGGCCCTGCTCACCGCTGCGGCTGCCGCCGTTCTGGCCGGCGCCGTCTCGCTCACGGCGATCGGTGAGTGGGTCGCCGACGCGCCGCAGCGCGTCCTGGCCCTGCTCGGGTTCCGGCCCGACCCGCTGACCGGACTGATCCGCCCGCCCCCTGCCACGACCGTCCGCCTCGTCCTGGCCGCTGGTGACGCCCTTGACCGCGCCATCGGACGCTTCCTCCAGGAACGCAAGGCCCCGGCACCGGGACGGAGCACGACCACGCCGCCTACCTGCACGAACGCGGGGCTCACTACCTGGCCGTCGTCAAGCGGAACCATCCCGGACTCCATGAGCGCCTCCACCGCCTTCCCCGGCGCGACATCCGCCTGGACCACATCGAGCGAACCCGGGCCCACCACCGCGACGAGATCCGCCGTCTGAAGACCGCCGCCTTCGCCCACATCGACTACCCACACGCCCGCCAGGCCCTCCAGCCGTGCGCTGAAGACGCGATCTGGGCACGGGCAAACTAACGATCGAACGGATCCACCTGGTCACGAGCCTGCGCCCAGCCTGCACACGGCGTGGGCCACCGTGATCTTTATTCATACCCGCAGCGGCCCACGGGCTCTGCGATTCGCGGGCGCGTTCTGGCTGATTGCCACGCTCAGCGCAACGCTGGGGTTCGGCTACCACTACGGCGTGGATCTCGTCGCCGGCGTGGTGTTCGCGCTCACGATCGAGGCAGCGCTGCGCTCGCTCGACCGTGGCTGGGACCGGCAAGGAATCCAGCTGGTCATCTACGGCGCGAGGGTCTTCGCCGCGCTCTTGGTGTCGTACCGCTGTCTGCCGATGGAGATGGCCAGACATCCGCGGGTGTTCGGGCCAGGACTACCTTGTGGATGCCCAGGTCCTTCGCGCCCTGCGCGATCGGACGGTCGGTGGTGCGGACCTCCCGGACGGCCCGCTCACGGAGCTCGTCCGGGTACTTACGTGGTGCTGGGCACTGCTCGTAGTTCTCCTTAAAGGGGCGGGTGGTGCGGTTCTGCAGAGACTGGCCGGGCCACTGACGGCGGCATTCCGGGAGGCAGACCGGAAACGTCCGCAGAATTCGTCGGCGGTGGCGGTGCCGGGTGGATCCTCACGTCGCCCGGATCGCGTCCGCCGGGTCCGTGCGCAGGGCCTGGCGGGTGGGGAGTTCGATCGCGAGGAAGGCCGTCGTCACGATTGTCGCCGCGACGGCGGGGAGCAGCCAGGCGGGGCCCGCCGGCCAGGGGCGGTCGAGGAAACCCTGGCCGAGGAGGGCGAGGGGGAGGGCGGAGAGGAACAGGCCGGAGACGAGCGCCGCCGTGGCGATCACGGCCGCCTCGCGGCGCATCATCGCCCGGATCTGCCGCGGCGTCGTGCCGACCAGCCGCAGCGCGGCGATCTCGGTACGGCGCTGGGCCGTGGCCGCAACCAGCTTGTTGGCAATGCTGAGGAGGAGGTAGCCGAGGAGTACGACGATCGTGGCCAGGTTGATCCACACCTCCGGTGGAGTGTCCTGCTTGCGGCCGAAGGCCGTTCCGGAGGTGTTCTCCAGGGCCAGGCCCGGGCGGGATGCCTTCAGGTCGGCCAGCGCGCGCGCCGCCGTCGCCGTGCCGTCCGTGCGGACGAGGAGGCTCTGGGGGAGGCCGGAGGTGGTGTGGCCCGTCGCGAGGTCTTTGGAGACGATCAGTGATCCGAAGCCGAGGCCCCGGTCGTAGACGGCCACTACCCGTGCCTCGGTCCGCGTGCCGTCGCCGAGGACCAGCCGGATCCGACGGCCGAGTCCGGCGTCCCGCGAATCGGCGACTTCGCTGCTCACGGCGACCGTGGCGCCGGTCAGGCCGGCCAGCCCGCCCTCCCGCACCCGGGGGTCGAGGACTCCGGCCGCGTCCGGCGTGGCGATCAGTGCCGGCACCGACTCCACATCGGGTTCGCCGAACATCTCGTAAGGCCAGACGACGGTCGTCGAGCCGACGGGTGCGGCGGACCGCACTCCGGGCAGCTTGCGTACGGCGTCCCTCGTGCCGTCCGGCAGGCCGCCGAGGGCCGGTGCGCTCAGCCGGTACTGGGCGAGTGTGCCGGTACGGATCTCCTGCGCGGTTGCGGCGAGGACGGTGGTCTGCGCGAGGGTGTAGGTCAGGACGAACACGACGGCCATCGCCAGCGGGCTGACCATTGAGGCGACCCGCAGCGCATACGCCCGTACGTTGGCCAGGGCGAGCCAGGTGGGGGCGGGCGTCCCGGGCCGCAGCCGTCGTACGGCCCTCTCGCCGAGCGACCGGACCAGGGCGGGGCCGCACAGGGCCAGGCCGATCGCGGCGACGATCCCGGCGACTGAGGTGGCCGACGCGCCGATCACCGTACGGGTCAGCAACGGGGTGACGGACAGCGCGCACGCGGCGGCGATCAGCAGAACTCCGTTGAGGGTACGGCCCTTCGACGGCTTGCGCGGTTCGCTGCGGGACTCGGCGACGGCTTCCGTCGCCGGCATCCGGGAGGTGCGCCACGCCGCGCCCCGGGCGGAGATCTGCACGGTCAGCGCGAGCAGGAGGAGGGTGGCGAGGGCGGGCAGGGGGCCGACAGTCAGGGGGAGTTCGGGGGGCAGGACGCCGCGGTCGGCGAGCATGTCGTGGAAGCGGTCCGCGAGGAGGTAGCCGAGGGCCACTCCGGGGGCCAGGGCCACGGCGGCTACGACGGAGGACTGCGCGGCGGCCAGCCGACGGATCTGCCGAGGGGTCGCCCCGACCGCCCGCATCAGCGCCAGGTCCCGGCGCTGCCCGGCGATCGACACACCCAGCGCGCCCGCTGTGACGAACCCGGTGATCAGCAGCACGATCCCGCTGAGCGAACCGGCCAGCAGGATCAGCAGCGAGCGGGCCGTGCCGACGCCCGCAGCTACGGTCTCGCCGATGTCGGCGCGGGTGCGGACGGTCAGCCCCGCGTCGGCCACCCGGCCACGCACCGCGTCGGTGACCGCGGCGACGCGGTAGCGCACGGCGGGGCGGCCGCCCGCCACGACCTGGACCCGGTCCCCGGTGCGCAGCCCGGTTGCTGCGGGGACGGCGATCTCGTCCGTCCTGGCCGGCGCGCGGCCGGTGACGCGCGGGTGGGCCAGCAGCTTGGTGGAGGACCAGCCGTGTCCGGCCACCGTGGGGTCGTCGGCGGTGGGTACGACTCCTCCCCTGGCATCGACCAGCGCGGCCGGGAAGCTGAGGTCGCCGACCACGGCCGTCACCCCGGGCAGGCCCGAGAGCCGGTCGACCAGCGACGACGGGACCCGGGCACGCTCGGGGAGAGCGAGCGGCAGACCGCCGTCCGGGTGGTACTCCTGGTCGGCCGCGACGACGATGTCCGCGCCGCCGAGCCGGCCCGGCGGCAACTGCGAGCGCAGCCCGGACTCGGCCAGCACACCCGTGCCGGTGATCAAGGCGGCCCCGCCGAGTACCGCGCACACCACTGCGAGCAGCCCAGTGACCCTGTGCGCTGCCATACGCAAGGCGATCGGGAAGAGGGGGAGGCGGGAAGGGACGCGGAAGCGCTCGGACATGATCAGCGGTCTCCCAACGCGGCAAGTCGCTCGCCCAGTTGGGGCGCGGTGGGGTGGTCGATGGCCTCGACGCCCCGGCCGTCGGCCATCACCAGCGCCTTGTGGGCGCGGGACGCGGCGGCCGGGTCGTGGGTCACCATCACCACCGTCTGGCCCAGTTCGTCGACCAGGGCGCGCAGCAGCTCCAGCACCTCGTGCGCGCTGCGCAGATCCAGCGCGCCGGTCGGCTCGTCGGCGAACACGACGGCCGGCCTGGCCGCCAACGCCCTTACCACGGCAGCGCGTTGCTGCTGGCCGCCGGAGAGTTCGGCGGGACGTCGGCCGAGCCGGCCGGCCAGGCCGACGCGCTCGACCAGCGCCTCGATCCACTTCCGGTCCGGAGCCCGGCCGGCGAGCCGCAGCGGCAGCGTGATGTTGTCCTCGATGGTGAGGGACGGGATCAGGTTGTAGGCCTGGAACACGAACCCGACGCGCTCACGCCGCAGTTCAGTACGGCGGGTCTCGTTCAGGCCGGCGATCTCGTGTCCGTCGATGCGGACGCTGCCTGAGGTCGGTGTGTCCAGCCCGGCCGCGCAGTGCATCAGGGTGCTCTTGCCGGAGCCTGAGGGGCCCATCACGGCGAGGAAGGTGCCGGGTCGGACGGTCAGGGACACCTCGTCGAGGGCCTTCACATCGCCGGGGTAGGTCTTGGTGAGGCGCTCCAGCGCGATGGCGGGCGCGGTGGCGCGTACGGCGGGCGACGCGAGGTTCACCGGCGGCCGCCCTTCAGACGGCGTACGACGAGGGCGGTGGCCGCGAGTCCGGTGACCGCGCCGCAGGCGAGGTTCGCGGCGACACCGACGGCGGCCCAGGAGGCGACCATGTTGGCGACCGCGCTGATCACCAGGACCAGCCAGAGGAGGACGCGGGTGACCTCGCCGCGGGTGACGGCCGGGGCGGGGGCGTCGTGGTGCGCGTCGTGGACGCTCAGTTGGTTGGGGTCGGTGGTCGCCATCGCGGGCTCCTTCGGTGGGCTCTCGGCTGGTGTCTCAACCGGCGTCCCGGCTGATGTCTGCGACGCTACGGACCACGCCCCCCTCGGCCGATCCCGCCTACCGCCGGATCGGAAGTACAGCCTGCTGTACTTCACGGCGAAGTGGGCGTGCCCTAGGGTCGTTGGCGCACATAAGGAGCGGAGTGAGCATGACGACCACCCACCCCACCGACCCCACGGACGCAGACCTCACCGGAGCCGCCGAGCGTCCCCAGGAGATCGGTCTTCAGGTGCTGCGGGCCTCCGGTGCCGCGCTTGGGCAGCTGGTCGGCGGACTCGGCACGGCGGCGATGGCGCTGGGCGTGCTGGTGCTGGTGGCCGTCGTAGCGGTGACCGCACCAGCCGGCGTGGGCCTGCTGCTAGCGCCGGCCGTTGTCCGCGCCCTGCACGCGCTGGCTGACAGGGAGCGGGGGCGGCTGGCCCGCCGGGGGCCCGAGATCGTCGCCCCGGACCCGCCCGCGGCCGCGCTGCGGGCCGCCCTCGCCGACCCCACCACCTGGCGCGAGCTGCGCTGGGCGCTGCGCCACGGCAGCCTCGGGTTCCTGCTGGGGCTGCTCGGGGTGTGGCTGCCGCTGGCCGCGTTCCGGGACACTCTCTTCCCTCTGGTGTGGCCTTTCGCACCGCCGAACACGAGCAGTACGTCCTTCGGGTTCGGGGTAGCGCACACCTGGCCGCAGGCACTGTCGGTGAGCCTGATCGGCGTCGGCTGGATCGCCGTCATCCTGGGCCTGACACCCGGCATGGCGCGTCTTCAGGCCCGTCCCGGGCGGACGTTGTTGGCGGCCGGCCCGGACACCGACCTGTCCCTGCGGGTGGCCGAACTGACCGCGACCCGGGCCGCCGCGCTCGACGCCCACGCCACCGAACTGCGGCGCATCGAGCGGTCGTTGCACGACGGGACGCAGAACCGGGTCGTCACGGTGACGGTGCTGCTCGGCGCCGCCCGGCGGATGGTCGCCCGGGATCCGGAGCGCGCCGACGAACTCCTCGAACGCGCCCAGAGCGCCGCCGAGCAGGCGCTGGCCGAACTGCGCGCGGTCTCCCGCTCGATCCTCCCGCCGGTGCTGTCCGACCGAGGGCTGGCGGGGGCGCTGTCGGGCCTCGCCGCCGAGTGCGCGGTGCCGTGCCGGACGGACGTGGAGGCACCGGAGCGGTGTGCGGCGTCCGTGGAGGCCACAGCGTACTTCGTGGTCGCGGAGGCGCTGACGAACATCGCCAAGCACAGTGGGGCGAGCGGGGCGGCGGTCACCGTGCGGGCGCGGGGCGGCCGGCTGCATCTGCGGATCGAGGATGACGGGCGGGGCGGGGCCGACGAGGGGGGTGGCTCCGGGCTGACCGGCATTCGCCGGAGGGTGGCGGCCCAAGACGGTACGCTCCGCGTGACCAGCCCGGCGGGCGGGCCGACGGTGCTCGACGTGGACCTGCCCTGCGGGACGTGACACTCCGCAAGGCGCGGGCCGGTCCACCGAACTGCCCTGTCCGACAGATGAGTTGGTTGCCGACATGCGAATAGTGATGGCCGAGGACGACCCGTTGCTGCGCGAGGGGCTCGCCCTGCTGCTGGGCGCCGAGGGCCTCGACGTGGTGGCGAAGACCGGGACGGCCGAGGAGGTCCTGGACGCCATCGAAAAGCACAAGCCGGACGTCGCGATCCTCGACGTACGGATGCCGCCCACGCACACCGATGAGGGCATCCGCGCGGCGGTGGAGGCCCGGCGCCGCCGCCCCAACCTCGCCGTGCTCGTCCTGTCCGCGTACGTCGAGCAGAGCTTCGCCACCGAGCTACTCACGGGCGGGGTGGGTGGACTCGGCTATCTGCTCAAGGAACGGGTCGGCCGGGTCGAGGAGTTCCTCGACGCGCTGCACCGGGTGGCGTCCGGCGGTACCGCCATCGACCCCGAGGTGATCGCCCAACTGTTCACCCGCTCCCGCCAGGACACCCGGCTGGAACGGCTCAGCCCGCGCGAACGGGACGTTCTCGCCCTGATGGCGGAGGGCCTCGGCAACAGCGCGATCGCGGAGCGGCTGGTGGTCACGGACGGCGCGGTCCACAAGCACATCCGAAGCATCTTCGCCAAGCTCGACCTCTCCCCGGCGGACCAGGTGGACCGCCGGGTGGCGGCGGTCGTGCACTACCTGGAGGACGCGAGGAGACGGGGGTAGTACGGAGGGCGGCACGGGGGTGGTACAGCCTGCTGTACCCGGAGTTGGGGTGTGCGCGGCAGTGATCGGGGAGCACGGCGCTGGTGTGCTTGAGGCATCGCAAGGGCGGCGCTCGGAAGGCCGCTCAGCCGCCACCGAGCCACCGCTCGGCCTCCCCGAAGGGACCCACCCCGGTGACGATCACCAGCCTCCCCCAGCAGGCCGCGGCACCACGCCGTTCCGCCGTCCGTCGCCGCCCGCTCACCTGGTTCTTCACGCTGGCCCTGGGGCTGAGCTGGATGGCCTGGACGCCGTACATCCTCTCCGAGAACGGTGTCGGCCTGTGGCACTGGACCTTCCCCGGCGGCGCGCTCGGCAGTCAGCTGCTCGGCGTCCTGCCCGGTGCCTACCTCGGCCCGATCGGCTCGGCGCTGCTGGTCACGGCCATCACGGAGGGACGCGCCGGACTGCGGGTGTGGCGGGGCCGGATGACGAAACTGAGGGTGAGCTGGCGCTGGTTCCTGGGCGTAGCGCTCTCGGTGCCGGTCGCGCTGACGATCACCACCGTCGCGCTGACCGGCCAGGCCCCGGTGATGCCGTCGGCCGCCGTGCTCGCCGCGTACGTCCCCGGCCTGATCATGCAGATGATCACCACGGGTCTGGCCGAGGAGCCGGGGTGGCGCGAGTTCGCCATGCCGCACATGCAGCGCCGCTTCGGTCCGCTGGTCGCCACCCTGGTCGTGGGTGTGCTGTGGGGCTCCTGGCATCTGCCGCTGTTCCTCACCGAGTGGGGCGGCGGCCCGAACGTCGATCCCTCCCGCGTGCTCGCCTTCATGGGGACGACGCTCGCGTTCAGCTTCGTGATGACCTGGGTGTTCAACCGCTCCCACGAGAGCATGCCGCTGGTCATGCTGCTGCACACCAGTGTGAACAACTTCTTCTCCGTCGCGTGGTCGGACATGTTTCCGTCGTCGGGGATCGAGACCACGATCTACGCCTTCCTGATCGCGTCGGCGTTGGCGGCGGCGGTGATCCTGGTGGCGACGCGGGGGCGGCTGGGACTGCACTGACATGACACGGTGATGAGCGAAGTCACTGAAGCCTCCTCACCACGAGGAGGCTTTTTCATGACCTCACCCAGCCTGCTCGTGCTCCCGGCGGCGGTGAGTCGGCGCGGCCCGCAGGCGGTTCGGCTGAGGAGAGTGCCAAGCCATTCGGTCAGCAGGTAGTTGACCTCATCGGGGCGTTCCTGCTGGATCCATTAGCCGCAGCCGTCGAGCGGCTGGGCTTCTTCGCCCGGCGGCACTGTGCCTTGTAGAGGTCGGCGAGCCACTGGTCGGGCTCGTCGTAGACGGCTGTCTCGGCGTCGGTCTTGCGGATCTGCTTCATCCAGGTGAAGACCTCCCGGTGGTGCAGGAGCCTGTACAGGGTGAGGGCGCCCACCAGGAAGGAGGAGACGATCCCTGCGGTGAGGGAGCCGGCGCTGGTGCCGAACGCCGGCGTGGTGCTGTTGATGGTCATGGTGATCCGTTCAAGGGGCGCGCCGTCCCCGAGGGCGGGGGCGGCGCCCGCCGGACTTCCCCTGCCATGCGCTCGATGACTGCGCAGTGTCTGCGCATGGCGTTGGCCTGCTGTGGTGGGGGCCGTGGTCGGGGTTCTGGTGGCCGTGGGCGGGTCTGCGCAGTGCCCGGTCGGCTCCCGACCACGGTCCTGACCATGGTGGTGGTCAGGGGTGTGGGGTGTGCATCCAGTCGACTCGGTGGTCGGGGTTGTGGACGGGATACCAGATGGGTGCGGTGGGGCCGTGGTGGAGGAGGTCGGTCATGAGGGCCGCGAGGGCGGGGACCTCGCGCAGGAACGTAGCGAGGTCGTGTCTTCGGGTGGCAGCGCGTAGGGCGCTGATGCGGGTTTCGACGCCGGTGGGGCCGGTGCCGTCGAGGACGAACAGGAGGCGGGGGAAGAGGGGGTAGCGCTGTCGCCAGGTCTCCTGTGCTGGTTCGGGGAAGGGCTGTTGCCGCTGCCGGGCCACGGGTGCGGGCGCGTAGCTGTGGAGTCGGGCGTAGTTGCCGAGTTTGGCGGCGAGGCGTTCGGGGCCCATGGTGGCCCGGTCGACTTCGACGAACGCCCGTAGCATCACCCCACCCTTGGTTCCCTCCGCACCGCTGGCGCCGTCCGCGTGGCGGCGTTGGTAGTAGAGGAGGGCGTCGGGGATGACGGCTTCGCCGCTCCCGAGGGGGTGGTGGACTTCGGGGATCCAGTCCAGCGGCCGGCACAGGTCGCCGCGGCGGCGGGCGTCCTGCAGGAACGCCAATGCGGTCTCGGTCACGGTCAGCCCGTGCCCGACTTTCAACCGCACCGCCGTCCGGTCCACCGCACCCCGCGGGGGACGCCGGCCCCGCAGCTCGGGCCGCTCGGAGGCGATCTGCGCCCCGTACTGGGTGGGATGACATACCCGGGTACGGCCGGCCTGGGGCAGGGTGATGCGGTCGACCAGGCCCTCCTCACGGAGCTTGGCCAGCTGGCGTCGCGTCTGCTCGATCCGCACGCCCGGCGAGGTGATCAGGTGTATCTGCGCGGTGGTGGCCATCCGGTACTGGACCAGCACCGCCAACGCCAGCCGGTCCCGACCACCTGTGTCGACGTCCGTCATGTTGGGCTCCCTCGTACAGTGGCACCCCTCCGTATCGGGCGCCGCGCGTACGGCACAGGTCAGCAGCCGGCCCCGACCAGACCACCGACCACGAAGGCCCGACCACGGTCACGATGCGACAACGCCGCCGCCGACCCCGCCCATAACCCTCTGTGGTCTGTACCGGGATCCCCGCTGGCAGCGGTCCGCATCCACTCACCGTTCAGGGCGGAGCCGCAGCTCACCATGCTGATCTCGCCCCTGGTCGCCAGCCCGGCATCCCCCTCTGTAGACCCCCTGTGCCGCCCCGGAGCAGAGAGAAGCAGGACCGACTTCGTCCATGAAGACGGCCAGGGCTTCGACACCAATCAGGGCGACACGAGGCATCCGAGACCGGGGCGGGATGTTCACGGGTGCCGGCAGTGTTCTGTGTTCCCGGGGGGGGGCCAGCTGGGGCGTTCGTGGTGTGCTGCCCTACGTTCGGGTCATGACGCGCGCCACGAGATCCCGTCCGGACGCCGAATGAGCGGCTGGTGGGCTTATCTGGAGGAACGGACCCGCCGGGAGGTCGACGCGAGTGTGCTGGGTGATCGCCAGTTGACGGCGGTCAAGACCGTGTGGGAGGCCCTGCGACCACTGGGACTGGGCCTGCGTGAGGCGGAGCAGGTGGTCCACACGCGCTACGAGGTCCTCGGCGACCGTGTACGGCACAGGCCACCCGATCCGCTCGACCTCCCCTCACTGACAGCCCGCGCCGCGGCACTTCCGGGCCAGGTGGCCGCGGTGGAGGCGCTGTGGGACGGCGACACCGTCCATGACTGGTTCGTAGTGCTGGTCGCGGTCCTGGAAGACCCGATTGGGGAAGGCCATCTGGCGACCGTCCACCACCACCCTGGCGGACATCCGCCGGGCCTTGTTGCCGCAGCAGCGGGCCGGGCCCTGGCCGACTCCCTCGGGGTGCCGTTCCACTTCGCCTCCCCGGACATCCCCGACGACCAGGCCCCGCGCTGGCGAACAGTCTGGTGCCTATCCGGAGGCCCATGATCAGAAAGATCTCCGCGATGCTCGGGAGCAAGGCGGACTCCCAGACGCCTCCCGTTCTCATGAGCACCGGCCCCGAAGCGGTTCGGCTGCCTCCCGAAACGGTCAACAACCACTGCCAGAACTTGTGAGCTCGCCAAAGAGCCGGGACAGTGGGCGACCTGTGGCGCCTTGCGCGCCGACGGGCCTCCGCGTCCCGTCCTCGGCTGCGCCTGTGGGCGTTCTACCTTGCCATGGTCCCGCGGCCGGTAGTCAGCGTGCTGACCAGGGTAGCCCGGCGTGGTGCTCTGTTTCGCTCGAACCGCTTCCGGCCGGAGAAAGCCCCTGAGCTGTACTGAGATTTGTGGAGTCCCTGATGCCAGGGTTACGGTCCTGGCGAAGGAGAACCACCAGCACCATGGCAGCACCCCGTAAATA
>NZ_JBIAZD010000031.1:0-36798 GCF_042898795.1 Streptomyces sp. NPDC000348 | reverse complement strand
CGGGCCGAGGCGAACCTCGCACTCTTCGAGTACATCGACGGGTTCTACAACAGCCGGCGCATCCAGAAACGCCTCGGCTACCTCAGCCCGGTCGAGTTTGAAGAGCAGCACTACGCCGAGCAGGCAGCGACCGAACGAGCGAACCTGAAACCCCGCCAACCTGCTCTGACCAGCTGATCAGCCCCTCCCGAGCAACGGGGGAACCTCAAACGGCCAGCTCACCGCGACCTACGCCTCGGTGGCCGGGGCCATGCTGCCGTGCTCGGTCTGGCTGGCCATGACACTGATCGGTCTTGAGGACCAGGCACACCGCTCGATCGTCGTCATCAGCGCCGGCACCCATCTACGCGTCCTGCTCGCGACGGTCGGGACGGCCGTCATATGGTGCCTGCTGCTGATGGCTGCCGGCCTGGTGCTGCCGCTGCTGTTTGGAACCCACACACCCGGCCTCGCGGATCTGGCGCTGGGGACCGCGGCCCAACTCACCTGCGCCTTCACCGGCATAGCCATCGGACTGGTCTGCTCGCGGCTGGTGTTCCGACGGCAGGGCTACGCGCTCGTCCTCGCCCTGGTGCTCCTCCTGGCCGTGCTGCTGGGCAAGGGCATTTCCCCAGTCAACGTCATGCTCACCCACCTGCAGAACGCGTCGGACTCGGCTGACGCCCTGGCAACCACGGGTGTCCTGCTCGCCGTCAGCGCGGGCTTCTTGGCGGCCGCAGTTGCTATGACACGGGCGATCACCCGCAGGAAGGCATGAACTCTGCGGCGGTGTGCCCGCACCGGCGCAGGCTGCGCAGCGCCGTCCGGTAGCACGCATGCCCCGCCGTCCTGGCCGCTTCGGTGAGTGTGGGGGCGAAAGCGCCCAGGAGCGCGGACGCCTCGGTGATGTAGCGGTCGGCAATGGGCGAGTGCCGACCTGGCCGCGAATTGCGCGTGGGAGTACCCATTGCGCAGGTGGGCGAGGGCGAGCAGAGCCTGCTGGCCAGCGCTCAGGCGCCTCCAACGGCTGCCGGTCGCCCGTCAGTGCGCCCGCAAACGGGGCCCATTGAACTGCCCATGAGGCAGGTTGGAAAGGGTTCAGTGGCTACTATGAAACAGCTCGGTGTTCCAGGGTCGTGTCCCCAGGCGTGGTGTAGCCGATCACGGTCCGTCGCTTCCGCCTTGGAGCCGTCCGGTACGTGCCGCAGCCAGCCGTCGTGCGATCACCGCTGGTCCCGGCCCGGCGAGCCTCAAAAGGGCCTCCAGCGAGGGCGATTCGGGCCGTGACTTGGGAATTCCGTCAGCTTGATCGGCTACACCACTCGGCGGGACGCCATCGAGATATCCCGCGGTATCGCGGCCGGCGAATCTGGCCGACAGTTGGCCAGGCGGCTGGGCCGATCGCCTTCGACCGTCTCCCGCGAGATCGCCCGCAACGGAGGCCGGGACCGCTACCGTGCCGCATCCGCCGATGAGGCCGCCCACGCGCGCGGGCGCCGGCCCAAGCAGGTCAAGCTCGCCCAACGACCGGCTCTGCGCGCCTTGGTGGAGGCGAAGCTGACTCTGTGCTGGTCTCCCGATCAGATCGCAGGGTGGCTGCGGCGTCAGTTTCCTGGCGACGCCACCATGCAGATCTCGCACGAAGCGATCTACCTCTCGCTCTATGACCCTCGCCGGCGACAGGCGATCGACCGTAACCTCACTCAGCGCCTTCGGTCAGGCCGACCCATGCGCCGTCCGAAGATCGCCCGTCGGCCTACCGGGCAGGGCATCATTCGCGGCATGGTGTCCATCACCGCCCGCCCCGCCGAGGCCGAGGACCGTAAGGTCCCCGGTCATTGGGAGGGCGACCTCGTGATGGGCACCAGGCCCTCGGTGGTCGCCACGCTCGTTGAGCGAACCAGCCGCTACACAACCATCGTCGCGCTGCCGGACGGCATCAAGGCCGAGCAGGTCACCCCGCACCTCACCAGAAGCCTCCTCGGCATCCCACCCCACCTGCGGCGGACGCTCACCTGGGACCACGGCCGGGAGATCGCCGAGCACCAGGCCATCACCACCGAGACCAGGATGCCGATCTACCTCTGCAAGCCGCGGAGCCCGTGGCAGCGCGGCACCAACGAGAACACCAATCGGCTGCTTCGGCAGTACCTCGCCAAGGGCGCCGACCTCTGCACGTTCAGTCAAGCCGACTTGGATGCCATCGCTCACGACTCAACCACCGTCCGCGCAAGACCCACGGCTACCGCACTCCGGCAGAGGTCTACGCTGACCTTCTGAACAGCAGTGATGCGCTGACCACTTGAGCTCGCCATCGTTTGACGACAGGCGGCCGATACGAGTCAGGTTGCGGGCTGGGCGGACTTCCAGGCCTGGTAGTGCAGTTCGGGGTTGTCGGTGAAGGCGATGCGGCGCGGGCGCCAGCCGAGCAGGCGGTGGGCCTTGGCGCTGGTGACGAGTTCGTCCTGGTCGGCTGCCATCTGCATCATGCCGCCCGCCTCCGCGGTCTCCAGCGCGATGTTGCCGGTGTATCCGGCGGCCCGTACGGCCGCGTGCTGCATGTCGAGGGCGGTGATGCGCTGGTCGTCGGCGATGACGAACGTCTCTCCGTCGACGGCCCGGGGGTTGTCGAGGATGCGCACGTAGGCGTCGGCCAGATCGTCGACATGGACCCAGCTCCACCGCTTGGCGGTGTCGCCGAAGAACACGGGGTTCTTCGCTTCGGCGGCGGCGAACCACTGTCCGGTCATGGACGTGGTGGCCGGTCCCCCGTACATGAAGCCGGGCCGCACGATGGTGTGGGCGAGACCGGAGGCGGCCAATTCCCGTTCCAGCGCGAAGCGGAAGCCGATGGGGCTGTCGGGGTTGCCGGGCGTGTTCTCGTCCATCAGCGCAAGGCCGGTGCGGCCGTAGGAGGAGATGCCGGTGGTGAACACCAGATGGCGGCGGCGTCCGTCGCGTTCCTGGGCGGCGAGGAGTTCGGCGAACAGGCGCTGGTCGCCATCGATGGGGTCGCTCGTGTCCATCAGGAGATGGACGACGGCATCGGTTCCCTCCAGGTGGCCGCGCCAGGTCTCGGCCTTGGAAAAGTCGCCCATGACGGGGGTGACTTCGTCGGTGACGAGTGCGCGGGCGGCGGGGGCGTCGGTGTCGCGGGTGAGGCCGAGGACGGTGTGTCCGGCGCGGGCCAGGGCGGTGGAGACGCGGCGACCGGCGTAGCCGGTGGCACCGATGACGAGGATCTGCACGGTGGTGCTCCTTTCGGGGCGGTACTCGGGGGTCTTCGCGTGTCAGGCGGCGGATGTGACGGAGAAGAACCGAGTGAGCCGGTCGGCCGTCCAGGCGGGGTTGTCGGCAGCGAATGTGTGGGCCGCGTCCGGGACGATGTCGGCGCGCACGTCGTCAGCGATGTCGCGGGCGCCGTCCAGCAGGATGCTCTGAGGCAGTCCATGCTCGCCGTTCAGGACGAGAACGGGCATGGCCAGGCGGTCCCCGGCGCGGGCCCGCTGCCCATCTTCGACGAGGGTGGCGTAGTGCTCGAACCCTCCACGCATCGCGTCGGGCCGCGTGTAGACGCGCAGCAGGTCCGCGCGGTCGGCGTCAGTGATGCCGCCGCAGGTCATCACTGACCAGAACCCGGCCAGGTACTGCTCCTCCTTGCCGGCGGTGAGCATGGCGGCCAGCTCGCTCTGCGCGTGGAACCCGAAGTGCCATGAACCGCCGGTTGCGGGGTTCATGTGCTCCTCCAGACCGAAGCCGGGCAGGAACGCCTCGCTGAGCACGAGCCGCTCCACGTCCGCGGGGTGGTGCTGGGCCCAGGCGTGCGCGGTCATGGTGCCGACGTCGGTGCCGATGACGAAGGCGCGCTCGTGGCCGAGGCGCCGCAGGAGCCGGTGGAGGTCACCGGCCTCCTCACGTTTGGTCCAGTGCCCGGCCGGGATCTGCGAGTCGCCCGAGCCACGCAGGTCGGGCGCGACGACGGTGAATCCACGCTCGGCCAGCAGCGGTATGACCGCACGCCATTCGATCCAGGTGAACGGCCAGCCGTGCACGAGAACCACCACGGGGCCCGCTCCGCCGGTCACGTAGTGGATACGCACGCCATCGAGGTCGGCCCACGCGTGCTCGAACCCCGCCGGGGCTGATGCCAAGGTACTCATAACCCCAGCCTCTTTAATTGCTTGCTTCGTCAAATAGAGTAGAGGCATGGCCGACACCTCACCCGCGACCGATCACCTCACCGACGACGAACTGCTGCTATGGCAGAGCCTGGGCCGCCTGGTGCACTCCCTGCCCCGCCTGCTGGAGGAGGACATGTCCCGCACCAGCGTGACCATGACCGAATTCGCCGTCCTCCTGCTCCTGAGCGAAACACCCGAGCACCGTATGCGCATGTCCGCGCTGGCCGCGGCTTCCGGCCTGACGCCCTCTCGCATCACCCGTATCGTCGAAGGGCTTGCGCGCCACGGCATGGTACGCAAGGAACGCCACGGCCGGGACGCCCGCGGCAGCGAAGCCGTCCTTACCGAACCCGGCCTCCGGGCCTTGCGGGCCGCCCAGCCCGCCCACCTGGCCAGCGCCCGCCGACGCGTCCTCGACCACATCCCCGCCGACATCCTGCCCGGCATGGCCGCCGCCCTCGCGCGGCTCGCCGACACCCAGCAACGCACCCGGTAGCAAGCCTCACGGCGAGAAGCATCACCGCCATCGGTCCGATCCTCCGCCGTACCACGCGACGTTGGCGATGCCGACATCGCTCCCCCCGGCATCGCCCCGGCCGCCTCAGTCTCTCTCGCTCCCGTCGTCGTCCTCGTCCGGCTCCGGCGCCTCCGGGTCGCGCAGCGGGCGCAGGGCGCCGGCGGTCGGGACGCTGGCGGTGAAGCTGTAGCGGCCGAGCAGGTTCAGGTTGCGGTGCTTGAGCGGGGAGAGCCGGGCCATGTCCTCGTCCCGCAGTTCGTGGCCTTCGGCGCGGGGCTGGGCGACGGCGGTGTCGATGTATTTCGTCGTCCACAGGACGATGGCATGGAGGACCAGGCCGAGCGCGCCGAGCTGGTCCTCCATGCCGTCGCGGTAGGCCTGGTGGATGGTGCCGCGCTTGCCTTGGCACACGTCCCTCGCGAGCTTGTGGCGGGACTCTTACACGGTGAGCTGCCGGTTCATCTGCCGCCAGTAGGTGTCGTCCACCGGGTCGACCACCCGCAGCAGGTGCTCGGTCTTCGCGATCCGCCCGTACTCCGCGAACGCCGCCCCGAGCGGGGTCGGGCGGCCGTCGCGTCCGAACATGCGCAGCAGGTCGTAGGCGCGGATCTAGTAGGGCTTGATCAGGTTCGTATGGGTGTGGGGATGTCGCGGTGGCAGGTGGGGCAGGCGCCGGTCCAGGTGGCGAGGAGTGTCTGCAGGTTCTGGACGACTTGGTAGAGGCTCAGACCTGCGCCGGATCTTTTGGGTGACGGGCCAGTCGTGCAGGGTGCAAAAGGCATGGGCGGCGGAGACGAGGGTGACGTGGTGGTGCCAGCCGGCCCAGGTGCGGCCCTCGAAGTGGGCCAGGCCCAGGGCCTGTTTCATCTCGCGGTAGTCGTGCTCGATGCGCCAGCGGATTTTGGCCAGCCGCACCAGGGTGGCCAACGGCATGCCGGAGGGCAGGTTCGACAGCCAGAGCTGCACCGGTTCCGGCTCGGTGGCCGGCCACTCGGCCAGCAGCCACCGCTCGGACAGCTCCGGATCATCGACGGCCCTGCGGACGCCGCGTCCGGCCGGGCGGAGACGCAGGGCGACGAAGCGCGAGTACATGCGCTTGACGCCACTGCGGCCCTTGCCCGGCCGGGAGCCTTCCCGCCAGGACACCGGTCGGGCCGCCGTTTGGCCGACCGCAATGACCAGGTTCTTCACGGTCTGCCCCCAGGTTCGTGCACGACTGCGTGCCACCCTGCGATCGGCCCGCGAGGCGGGTGCCGCGGGCGATGCCGGGTCCGCACGCGCCCTGGTGGCGGAGATGTACGACGACGCGCGAGAAGCCGGCCTTCCCTGGGCTCCCGTGCTGCCCGGCCCCTGTGCGGCGGACCGGCAGGCGTGCGACTACGCCAAGGACGAACTGTCGACAGGTCCGCGGTCCTCCGGTCGCCGGTGATCGCCGCACGAGACGCGGTTCCCGCCACACGACCATGATCGACGATCAGGAACTCGTCGGGCCGGGCAGCGCCCCGCCGACAGGGGCCGTCCTCACCGCAGCGCACTCTTCTGCTGCCAGGCCGTCCACGACACGTTCCACGCACCGAAGCCGTTCCCCGGGTCGACCACGCCCTTGGTCTCCTCGCCCGTGATCTCGAACGGGTCACCCGGCCGTACCTGCCCGTAGAACCAGGCCGCGTCCGCGTCGCTCATGCCTATGCAGCCCGAACTGCGGTTGGCGTGGCCGAAGTAGGGGGCGTTCCACGGGGCGGCGTGCGCGTACATGCCCGACCAGGTCAGCCGCATCGAGTAGTCGACCATCTTGTCGTAGGCGGCGCCGAGGCCGACCGTCTCGGAGTTCATGTTGATCGTGCCCTCCTTGGCCATGAGCACGGCCGTTCCGCGCCAGGAGCGCTTGTCGCCACCGGGTGTGCCGCCGGAGACCGGGATGCTCCGGACGGTCCTGCCGTCGCGTACCAGCGTCAGCCGGTGGCGGTCGAGGTCGACCTCGACGATCTGCCGGGCGCCGACGGTGAAGGTCGTCGTGTAGTCGCGCACGAACCAGCCGCCGTCGGGGCCCGAGTCGGTACCGTTCAGTTCGGCGTTCAGCGTCACCTTCGTCCCGGGCTTCCAGTACGACTCCGGACGCCAGTCGACCCGGTCCCTGCCCGACCAGTCGCGTATCCAGCCCCAGGATCCCTCGGTGCCGTCCGATGTGGTGACCTCGAGCTGCTTCTCGACCTCGGCCCGGTTCCTGACCGGGTTGTCGAAGACCAGGGAGATCGGCTGGGCCACGCCGACGGTGGTGCCGGTGCCCGGACGCCAGTCGACCTTGTTGACCTTGTCCGCCTCCACCGTGGTGAAGGAGGTCTTCGTCGTCGTGGCGGTACCGCCCTCGGTCCGGGTCGCGGCGGCGACCGTGTACGCGGTGCCGGGCGCGGTCTTGCGGTCCGAGATCCACTTTCCGCCACCGGCCGCGACCTTGCCGGGCAGACGGCGGCCGTCGGCGTCGGTGACGGTCACCGAGGCGAGACGGCCGTGCGCGGCGGTGACCGTCACCGGCCGGCCCGGCGCGGCCTGCCGCCCCTGGGGTGTGACGGTGACCGCGACGGGCCGGTCGTCGGACCTCCCGGCCCGCGGCGCGTCCGAAGCGGTCGGGGACGGACTCGACGAGCAGGCGGCGAGCGGCGCCAGCAGGGCGGCCGCGACGGCGGCCCGTATCGGGGCAGGGGCGGACACACGTGTGCGGTGCAAGGGGACCTCCGTGATGGACGACTCCGCGGTGATGAGCGGACGATCGTGACTCTAGAGCCGGAAAAGGCCAGGTCAGACGCTACGGAGCAAGGTGACGGCGGTTGGTGCGGAACGGTCATGGTGCCGTCACATTCGCCGAGCGGAGCGGTCATGGGCCGCTGTGAGCATCGTCGGCGTCCCTGCGACAGGCCGGGGAGAAAGTGAGGATCGGACCGTGTCAGCACTGCTCGTACCGCCCGGCCGCGTCCCCCCGGCGGGGAAGGGCCCCGTGTCCCTCGGACCCATCACGCCCGAGGTCTACCGCGGCTTCCTGGCGTCACCCGCCGGCCGGGCCCTCGGCCCCGGCTTCCTGCAGTGTCCCTCCTGGGCCGACGTCAAGGAGGGCTGGCGGGCCCAGTTGCTCGGCTGGGGAACGGATCCGGGATCGGGGGCGCTGAGCGGCGTGGCGCTGGTGCTGCTGCGCCAGTTCCCCGGCACCCGCAGGTACTTCGCCTACCTTCCCGAGGGGCCCGTGGCCGACTGGGCGGATCCCGGGATCGACGTCTGGCTCACGCCGCTGCTCGACCATCTGCGCGGCGCGGGCGCGTTCGCCGTGCGCATGGGCCCCTCGCCCGCGTACCGGCGCTGGGACGCCTCCGTGCTGAAGCCGCTCGCCGGACCGGGCCGCCGGCTGGGCGACGTGCTCGCCAGCGAGGTCGACCCGCTCGGCACCGCCGTCGCCGAGCGGCTGCGTGCCCGGGGGTGGCGCCGCTGCGGCGGTGACGGGACCCCGGACGACGGGGACGCCCAGCCCCGCCACGTCTTCCGGGTACCGCTGGCCGGACGCACCGCCGAGGACCTGTGGTCCGGACTCAGCCAGGAGTGGCGGCGCAACGTCCGGCGCGCCCGGAAGGAGGGCGTGGAAGTGGTGGTGGGCAGTGCCGCCGAACTCCCCGAGTTCCACCGGCTGCTAGGCATCACCGAGCAGCGCGACGGCTTCCGGCTCGGCCGCTCCCTCACCTACTACGAGCGTCAGTACGCGGCGCTCAACGCCGAGGAGCCGGGCCGGATGAAGCTGTATCTCGCCCGTCACCGCGGTGAGGTCCTCGCCGCCCACACGATGATCACGGTGGGCCGCCGGGTCTGGTACCAGACCGGGGCATCGGCCGATCACCGACGCGAGGTAAGGCCCTCCAACGCCCTGCAGTGGCGGATGCTGCTGGACGCCCACGCCCTCGGTGCCGACGTCTACGACATGCTCGGGGTACCCTCCACTCTCGACCCTGCCGAACGTGCGTACGGACTGCTGCGGTGGAAGCTCGGCACCGGTGGGCAGGTCGTCGAGACGTCGGGGGAATGGGAGAGACCTTTGGGCGGCACCGCCAACCAGACGCTGTACCGCGCCTTCCAGGCGTACCTGAACCGCCGGTGAGCGCCACGATTCCGACCGGCTCGGACAGCGCCGCCCCCCGGCCGGACGACGAACGGTCCGGCGACGGCGGCGCCGGTGGGAAAGCAGCCTCCACTGCACGCAGCAGCGCCGTCATGGCCGCCGGGTCGATCGTCTCCCGGGGAACCGGTTTCGCCCGCTCCGCCGTGGTCGCGGCGGCGCTCGGCACCATCGGGACGACCGCCGACGGCTACGCGGTCGGCAACTCCCTGCCTACCATCGTCTACATGCTCCTCCTCGGCGGCGCGCTCAACGCCGTCTTCGTCCCCGAGCTGGTCAAGGCGGCCAGGGAGCACGAGGACGGTGGCGTCGCCTACACCGACCGGCTCGTCACCGTCTGCGTGGCCGCCCTGCTGGCGATCACCGCGGCCGCGGTGTGGGCGGCTCCCGCGATCGTCGACGCGTACACCGACTACAGCGGCCGACAGGCCGCCATGACAACCGCGTTCGCCCGTTACTGCCTGCCGCAGATATTCTTCCTCGGGTTGTTCACGCTGCTCGGACAGGTCCTCAACGCACGCGGCCGGTTCGGCGCGATGATGTGGGCGCCGGTTCTCAACAACCTGGTCGTCATGGCCGTGTTCGGCCTCTACCTGGCCTTCGCCACGGGCGGCGGGGACGCACTCACCCCGACCGAGACCGCCCTGCTCGGCTGGGGCACCACCGCCGGCATCGCCGTCCAGACCCTCGCCCTCCTCCCCGCGCTGCGCGCGGCGGGGTTCCGCTGGCGGCCCCGCTTCGACTGGCGCGGCAGCGGACTGACCCGTCCGTTGCGGGCGGCCTTCTGGCTGGTGCTGCTGGTGCTGGCCAACCAGGCCGCCTACTGGGTCACCACCCGACTGGCCACGACCGCGGGCCTCGACGGCGGGCCCGGATACAGCGCGTACAACAACGCCTACGTCCTGTGGGTCGTACCGCACGGCATCATCACGGTCTCCCTGGTGACCGCGCTGATGCCCCGGATGAGCGCGGCCGCCGCCGACGGGGACACCCCCGCCCTGCGGCGCGACGTCTCCCGGGCCCTGCGCACCTCCGCGTCCGCCGTCGTACCCGCCGCGTGCGTGCTGCTCGCCCTCGCCCGGCCGGTCATGGATCTCGTCTTCGGGTACGGCAGGACCAGCGCCGACGACACCGCTGCCATGGCCGCGATCCTGATGGCCTTCGCGCCCGGACTCGTCGCCATGTCGGGCCAGTACGTGCTGTCCCGCGCCTTCTACTCGCTCTCCGACACCCGCACGCCGTTCCTCCTCAACCTGGTGATCGTCGCCCTCAACGCGGGGCTGTCCGTGGCGGCCGCCCACCTGCTGCCCGCGCGCTGGGCCGTGACCGGCATGGCAGCGGCGTACTCGGTGGCGCTGTGCGCGGGCTGGGCGGTGACCGCCCGGGTGCTGAGCCGCCGTCTCGCCGTGGCACGCCCGCTGCGCTCGGGCGCCGCGAGGACGCACGCACGGCTCGTCCTCGCCGCCGTCCCCGCCACGGTGCTGGGCCACCTGGCCGCGCTGGGCGCCGCACAGGCGGGAGCCCTCGCCGCCGCAACCGCCGGGGCCGCCGTCATCGTGCTCACCTTCGCCCTGCTCGCCCGCCCGCTGCGGCTCACCGAACTCGCCGCCCTGCTCTCCGGCGTGCGCCGGCGAGCGGACCGGACCTGACCACCACCGAGGGAGAACTGTTCATGCCCCGCGTGCTCCTCATCGAGGACGACCCTTCCGTGCGCGAAGGAGTCGAGCTCGGTCTGCGCCGCCGTGGACACGAGGTACGGGCGGCCGCGACCGGCGAGGCCGGTCTCGCCGCGCTGGCCGAGTTCCGGCCCGACCTGCTGCTGCTGGACCTGATGCTCCCCGGCATGAACGGGGTGCAGGTCTGCCGGCGGGTCCGCGAGCGGAGCCAGTTGCCGATCATCATGCTCACCGCGCGGGGCGACGACTTCGACGTGGTGATCGGCCTGGAGGCCGGTGCCGACGACTACATCGTCAAGCCCGCCCGCACCGAGGTGATCGAGGCCCGGATCTGCGCCGTGCTGCGCCGCATCGACAACACCGGCCAGGGCCGGACGGCCGTCGAGGTCCATGGTGAACTGGTCATCGACCGGGCCGGGCTGAGCGTGACCAAGTCCGGCGAACGCCTCGCGCTGGCCCCCTCCGAGCTCAAGTTGCTGCTCCATCTGTCCGCCGCCCCCGGGCAGGTGTTCAGCAGGCAGCAGTTGCTGGAACACGTGTGGGAGCACAGCTTCCACGCCGACGCACGGCTGGTCGACGCCTGCGTCGCACGGCTGCGCGGCAAGATCGAGGACGGGGCGGGCAGCCCCCGCTACATCCAGACGCTGCGGGGCTTCGGCTACCGCTTCGGACCGCTGTGACCTCCGGCCCCGGCCCGGCGCGGCGGCTCCTCCGCGCCCTCTCCGACGCCGGTGGCCGGCGCCGCGGAGCCGACGACGGCACGCGTGGGAACGCTCCCGCGGGGCAGGCGCGGGGCAGGGCGTTCGGATTGCGCACCCGGCTGGTGTTCGCCTTCCTGCTGGTCGCCGTCGTCAGCGCGGGCACCACGTCCGCGCTGACCTACCGCGAGGCCCGCAACGCCCTGCTGAAGACCGCCCAGGACACCGCGGTCTCCTCGTTCCGTGACCAGGTCCAGCAGACCGGCTGGACCCTGCCCGTGCAGGAGAGGCAGTCACTGGAGGAGACCCTGCGTTACATCGCTCGCAGGGCGAAGCCGCACCCCTGGGTAGTGTTCGCGGAGTACGGCTCGGTCCGCGCCTCCTCCGGAGAGAACCCCGTCTCCACCGTCATCACCCCCGAACTGCGCCGCGCCGCACACGCCCACCCCAACGGCAGCTTCGAGCGGGTCGTGAAGGACGGCGTGCCCTACCTGACCATCGCCATGCCCACCGTCTTCAGGACCGGCCCCGAGGGCACGCTGCCCAGCGGAATCGTCCTCTACGCCGTCATGCGGATGACCGACGAGCAGATCAACGTCGACGCGCTCCTCGTGGCCGCCCGGGACGGCGCCCTGCCCGGCCTCGCCATCGCGCTGATCCCCGGCCTGATCGCCGCGCGCAGCGTGCTGCGGCCGGTGCGGGAACTGCGCCAGGCCGCTCAGAGCATGGGCAGCGGCAGACTCGACACACGGATCACGGTGCGCGGCAGCGACGAACTGGCCGACCTCGCCCGCACCTTCAACGAGTCCGCCGGAAAACTCGAACGCTCCGTGCGCGAGCTGCGCGAGGCCGAGGCACGCGCCCGCCGCTTCGCCTCCGACGTCTCCCACGAGCTGCGCACGCCGCTCGCCGGAATGCTCGCCGTCACCGAGGTCCTCGACGAGGACGCCGGCCGGCTGGACCCCGACACCGCCCGGGCGATCCGCCTGGTCAGCGCCGAGACCGGAAAGCTCGCGGTGCTCGTCGAGGACCTGATGGAGATCTCCCGCTTCGACGCCCGCGCGGCCGAGCTCAACACCGACGAGGTCGACGTGGCGGAGACCATCGGCAAGACGCTGCAGAACCGGCACTGGACCGACGGCCGCGTCCGCACCGACCTGCCCCCCGGCATCCGCGCCCGGCTCGACCCGCGCCGCTTCGACGTCGTGATCGCCAACCTCGTCGGCAACGCCCTGCGGCACGGCGCCGCGCCCGTCACCGTGAGCCTGCGCGGCGAGGCGCGCTCCCCCGGCCCGCCCGTGCTGGTCACCGAGGTCGCCGACAGCGGACCCGGTATCCGGTCCGACGTGCTTCCGCACATCTTCGACCGGTTCTACAAGGCCGACGCGGCGCGCACCCGGTCGGCGGGCAGCGGCCTGGGGCTGGCGATCACCCTGGAGAACGTACGGCTGCACGGCGGAACCGTCCGCGCCGGGAACCGCCCCGGGGGCGGCGCCGTCTTCACCGTCGAGATACCGCTCCACCTGGAGGAGGCCGACGGATGAGACGTGCGCGGGCGTGCCGGCGTACCGGCGCGGTCGCCGTCGCGTCGGGAGTGCTGCTGCTCGGCGGCTGCGGCATCCAGGAGAGCGATGTGATCGAGGCGGGCGGTCCCGCCACCGTCCAGGCGTTCGCCGACCAGGACTCCGAGATGCTGCTCTTCTTCCACTCCCGCGGAGGCGGGATCACTCCGGTGATCCGGTCCGTCGAGTCCACGCTCGAGTACGGTCCCGAAGGCGGTCCGGTCGCCGGCCAGGACCCCGCCGGCGCGGACGCCGTGCCCGCGCCGGCGGAGAAAGCGATCCTCGCGCTGCTCGGCGGTCCCGACGAACAGGACCGCAAAGCGGGGCTCAGCACATCCCTGCCCCCCGTCCCGCCGGCCGGAGCACTCCGGGTGGAGGTCTCGCCCGGCGGCGAGGAGGTCACGGCCGATCTGCCCATCGCACTGGACGGACTGGGCCGGACCGCGCTGCACCAGCTGATCTGCACCATCGCCTACAGCCACGACGCCGACGGCCGGGCCACCGTGCGGCTCACGGGAAAGGACGGCGTGTCGGCTTCGAGGACCTGCGACCTCGACCCGGCGTCGAGACGACGTCCTTGACGAGCCGCGCGAGGTCCCGGTGCGTGGTCGGGCCGTCGAGCCGGGCCGGGAGAGAGCCGTCTCGATGCGGTCGCGGACCTCGCTCCCGGCCGCGGCTTCGACGGCGAAGGACACCCGCAGCCGCGCTTCGTCGCCGTGCGGCTCCGCAGCGGTGGGCGGGGCGCACGCGGGCACGGAGGTTCATGCTCCCGGCGCCCGCGCAGCGGAACACGCAGGGTGCCGGGGCTCTCGTAGCCGGCCTCGCGAGCGATGGCTTCCAGCGGCCGGTCCGTGGCGCGTAGCGGAGCGAGGCACGCCCGACGCGCGGGTCCTGAACGAAGCCGGTGGAATCCGGTCGCGTTCGAGGACGGGGAGACCGGCATGCTTCGCGACGACGTAGCGGAGAGCGATCAGCTGCACTGGCTTGATCGCGTCGCTCGCCCGCTGTCGGCGTCTCCTCACGGACAACCCACGGACACCCCTCCCCCGTCCTAGGTGACGCGAGGGGCGCCCGAGACCGACGGGACGTCTGCGCACGGGGTTTTGAGGAGAGGACCATTGATCCGTGCCCGGCGAATATGTGTGACCGCCGTGGCGGTGCTGGCGACCCTGGCGGGCTCGCCCGGACCGGCACAGGCCGAACAGCCGTACACATCGGGTCCGTCGAGCACGACGGGCGACAATCCGCTTCCGCCGGGGTGGCGGATCGACGGGGAGGGCGGGGCGCGTGAGCTGGTCTGGCGTACGCCGAAGGCCGTGCCCATGGGGGACGCGCGGGTCGAGTTCCGTACCGGGGACCGGCTGCTCGGGGCGCCGAAGCCGGCGAGGGACGGGAGGACCTTCCGGCTCGCCCTCGGCGGGACGCCGCCCGAACAGCTGACGGACCTTCAGGTGACCGCCGGAGGGCGCCGGCTGGACGCGGCGGCCGACGACACGCGCAGATCCGGCTCGCGCGTGGCACGGATGCCCGCGCAGGCACCGGCGAACGGCGTCGATCCGGGCAGACCCGGCTCGTACCGCACGGTCACCGGGAAGTACGACCTCGACCCGGTGCGTCTGCCCGGGTTCGACACCCCGGTGGAGATGACCGCCGAGGTGGTGGCGCCGAAGGGTGCCACCGGCAGCCGACCGCTCGCGCTGTTCCTGCACGGCCGCCACAGCACCTGTTACAAGCCGGGCTCCGAGGACGAGGTGACCGGCGACTGGCCCTGCGCGGACGGCTACAAGCCAATCCCGAGCCACCTGGGCTACCTGCGCGACCAGCAACTGCTGGCCTCCCAGGGCTATGTGACGGTGTCGGTCTCGGCGAACGGCATCAACGCCCAGGACTGGGATGCCGAGGACGCCGGCGCGCAGGCGCGTTCCTCGCTGGTACGGCAGCACCTCGCCCGCTGGGCCGACTGGAGCGCCCATCGCTCCTCCGCCCCGGCCGTCGTACGCGAGGCGGCGAAAGCGGACCTCTCCCGTGTCCTGCTCGTCGGCCACTCACGCGGTGGCGAGGGCGTCAACCGGGCCGCCTTGGACAGCCTCTACCCGCCGCCGACCGCCGAGGACGGCTACCGGGGCCCGGTGCGCTGGAAGGTACGCGGGACCGTGCTCATCGGACCGACGATCTTCGGCCAGAACCCGGTCGCCGACGTGCCGTCCGTGACGCTGCTGCCGGGCTGCGACGGCGACGTGTCGGACCTGCAGGGCGAGAACTTCGTCGACGGGACGCGCGGGATCAGCCGGGGCACGGCCCTGCACAGCGCGGTCTACATGGTCGGCGCCAACCACAACTACTTCAACAGCGAGTGGACCCCGGGTGAGGCCGTCGCACCGGCCGGGGACGACTTCTGGACCGACTCGGAGCAGCCGGACCCGGTGTGCACACCGGGCGCCGCGACCCGGCTGACCGCCGCTCAGCAGCACAAGGCGGGCGCCACCTACATCGCCGCCGCGGCCCGGCTCTTCCTCGCCGGGGACGATCGGGTGCGTCCGCTGCTCGACGGTTCCGGCAAGCGGGCCCCGTCCGCGGACCCGGCCCGGGTGCTGACCCACGCGGTCGGCGGCCGCCGCAGCGGTGGTTTCCTGCCGGACGGCGGGGCGAAGGTGACCGGGGCCCGGCTGTGTTCGGCGATCGACCCCGACCCGGCCGTGGCCTGTCTGGACCCGGAGACCCCCGGATCGTCACCGCACTTCGCGTGGTGGGAGACGGAACAGGAGACCGGCCGCAGCGCGGTGGACCTGAGGTGGTCCGCGCCTGGCGCGGCCGCGCGCATCACTCCGGCCGAGCCGCTCTCCCTCCGCGGCTCCCAGAAGCTCGCGCTCCGGGTCTTCGTGCCGCCGAACACGACCGGCACGAAGTTCGACGTGTCCGTCACCGACTCCTCCAACCGTCGGGTGACGCTGGGCTCGGTCCGGGTGGACGGGCTCCCCGGCTCCGAGAACACCGCCTCCTACTGGGCTCAGGAGCTGCGTGTCCCGCTGTCGGCCGCCACCCGGGCCGGGCTCGATCTCAGGCATGTCAAGTCCCTTGAGCTGAAGCCCCGTTCGCAGTCCGGGCGGGCCTGGCTGATGGACGCCTGGGGATGGGCTCCCGGCACTTCGGCGGTGAAGGCGGCCGCACTGCCGCGTGTCGACGTGGGCCGCACGATCGTCAAGGAGGGCGACTCGGGCACCCGCACCTACCGGATCCCGGTCGAGGTCTCCGGGCACGGCAGCGGGCAGGTCCGCGTGTACGTCCTCGACCCGGACAGCGGCCTGGCCGAGAACCGCCTCGTGACCGTACGGCCCGGCAGCGACGCGATCGACGTGCCGGTCGAGGTGAGGGGCGACACGGCCTACGGCTACGAGGTAGCGCACGACATCGCCGTCAAGGCCGTCCACAACGCCGTCGTCGGCAAGCACCGGGGCGGGGTCACCGTCGAGAACGACGACCCCGAGCCGGTGCTCACCCTGTCGCCGGTCGCGGACCGGGTGACCGAGGGAGAGACGCTGACCTGGCGGTTGTCCGTGGACGCGCCCGTGGCGGTGGACATCTGGCAGCCGGTGCGGGTGCTTCCGGTCACCGAGGGCGCCGAGCTGTCCACCAAGGACGTGGACCCGCAGTGGCTCATGGACTGGTCCGGTGACGTGCCCGACCCCGAGCGGCCGCTGTCCGACGCGAGCCTGTGGGTGTGGCTGAACATCCCGCCCGGGGACACCGGCGTGGACTTCGTCGTACCGACCGTGCGGGACCAGGCGGCCGAGCCGGCCGAGTCGATGCGCCTCGCGCTGACCGACTACGACGCCGAGCCGCTGCCCGACGGGACGGTGCTGACGGGGACGGTGCTCGACAAGTCGTAAGCACGGTGTACGAGGAATCGTGAGCACCCTCTTGTGCGGGGTCCGGCCTGTCCGGGCCCCGCTTCACAAGGTCACGCGGACCCCAGCCGTCCCATCCGGCCCCGGCGCGGTCCGCTGCCGTGGAGCGCGCGTTCTGGATCAAGGTCGCTGAAGGACTGACCAGCGAGGACGCGGCGATGGCGTGCGGTGCGCCGGCCCGGTCCGCTCCCGGTGGTCCGCGAGCGTGGCGGCATGCCGTCGATCAAGCTCGGCCCGCCGTCGGGCCGGTCCCTCTCGTACGAGAAGCGCGAGGAGATCGCGCTGCTCGACGCCCGTTCGCCCACCCGCCACGGACACGGGCACACCGCGCTGTTCAATCCCAGCGGCTGGGTCCGGGCCCACGAGGGCCGCTGTCTCGTCGCCGGCGCTCTCCCCCGCCGGGAGCGACGTGCGAGCAGGACGCTCCCCCGTTCGGCACGCCCGGGCCGGCCGGCGGAGTCACCACCGGCGAGGGCGGTAGGGCAGGCGCCGTCTCCTGAGCGGCACGGCGGGCCCGGCGCCGGGGTCGTCCGGTGCCGGGCCCGCCGTGTGCCCCCGTGCCGGTTCACCCGGCCGTGGCGGCACCCGTGGGCAGCGGTGGTTCCCGTGACACCGCGGGTCGCGGCCGTGACGGGTCACACGGCGTCGTTCGGCATTCCGGGTGATCGGGCGATCTCCTGTCCGGCGGCTTCGATGACGGCCAGCACGGCGGCCGCGGCGGCCGCGGGATCGCGGGCCTCGACGGCCCGCACGACGGCGCGGTGACCCGGCAGCGAGGCTTCCACCGCGCCCGGGGTCTGGGTGCTGATGACGAAGCTGTGTTCCAGCGCGATCTCGACGGCGCGACCCAGTGAGCCGAGGAGACGGTTGCCGCCGGCGTCGAGCAGGGCCCGGTGGAAGGCGATGTCGGCCTCGACGTAGCCGCCGCGGCCGGGTGACGCCGCCGCGGCCTCCATGGCGGCCAGGGCGTCGTACAGGACGCGCACGTCGTCGGGCCCGGCCCGTTCGGCGGCGAGCCGGGCCGCCTCGGGCTCGACGATCCGTCGCAGTTCGCCCGTGTCGCGCAGCAGGGCCGCGGCGTCCCCGGCCTGTTTCCAGCGCAGTACGTCGCGGTCCAGGTGGTTCCAGTGCTCCGGGGGCAGCACGCGCGTGCCGGTGCGCGGTCGTACGTGCAGCATCCCCTTGGCCACCAGCGACTTGACCGCCTCCCGCAACACCCCCCGGCTGACGCCGATCTCGGCCGCGAGTGCGTCCTCGACCGGCAGCGGGTCCCCCGGCTCCCACGCGCCGCCCACGATGCGCCGCCCGAGCTCGTCGACCACGCGCTGGTGCATGGTCGGGAAGTTCATCCTGATCTCCGCTCACCCCTGGACGCCATTCATCGAATCATTTAATGATTGGGACACAGGGTAGGACCTGCGGGCCCACGCCCGCCAACGCCCCATCGCGCAGCGGACGACGCCGGAGCCACGGGAGTGTGCACATGACCGACGGTCGGAGGACGAACCGCCGCAGCCAGGCATGGTTCGGCGCACAGGGCCGCAGCGGGATGCTGTACCGCTCCTGGATGCGCAACCAGGGGTTCGGGCACGAGGTGTTCGACGGGCGTCCCGTCATCGGCATCGCGACCAGTGCCTCCGAACTCGCCCCGTGCAACGCCCATCTGACACGCGTCGCCGAGGCCGTCAAGCGCGGGGTGTGGCAGGCGGGCGGCCTGCCGCTGCAGTTCCCCACCATGGCCACCGGCGAGACCCTGATGCGCCCCACCGCCATGCTGTACCGCAACCTCATGGCCATGGAGGTCGAGGAGCTGATCCGGGCCAACCCGCTCGACGGTGTCGTGCTGCTGTCCGGCTGCGACAAGACGACCCCCGCCATGCTCATGGGCGCCGCCAGCGTCGACCTGCCCGCCGTCATGGTCACCGGCGGGCCGATGCTCAACGGCAAGTACCGGGGCCAGGACGTGGGATCCGGCACCCATGTGTGGAAGTTCGAGGAGGACCTGAAGACCGGCCGGATGACCGAGGAGGAGTGCTTCTTCGCGGAAGGCTGCATGGCCCGCTCCAACGGGCACTGCATGACGATGGGGACCGCCTCGACGATGGCCTGCATGGCCGAGGCGCTCGGCATGCAGCTGCCGGGCTCGGCGGCGTGGCCCGCGGTCGACTCCCGGCGGATGGAAACCGCGCAGACGGCGGGGCAGCGCATCGTGGGGATGGTGGAGGAGGAGCTGCGGCCCTCGCGGATCCTGACGCGGGAGGCGTTCGAGAACGCCGTCCGGGTCAACGCGGCCATCGGCGGCTCCACGAACGCCGTCATCCATCTCACCGCCCTCGCCGGACGCGTCGGCGTCGAGCTGAGCCTGCGGGACTTCGACGACCTGGTCCGCGCGGTGCCGACCCTGGTCAACCTGATGCCCAGCGGCACGTACCTCATGGAGGACTTCTGCTACGCGGGCGGGCTGCCCGCCGTCATGGCCGAACTGCTCGGCGGCAAGCTGCTGCACGGGGGGCCGGTCACGGTCACCGGACGCACCGTCGCCGAGAACACCGAGCACGCCGAGCGGGTCGACTCCGACGTCATCACCGCCCTCGACGCCCCCTTCCAGCCGGCCGGCACCGGAATCGCCGTCCTCCGCGGCAACCTGTGTCCCGACGGCGCCGTGATCAAGCAGTCCGCCGCGTCACCGCACCTGCTCACCCACCGCGGCCCCGCCCGCGTCTTCGACTCCCCCGAGGCCTATCACGAGGTCGCCGACGATCCGGAACTCGACGTCGACGAGAACACCGTCATCGTCGTCCGCAACGCCGGCCCCCGGGGCTACCCCGGCATGCCCGAGGTCTCCAACGTCCCGCTGCCCGCCAAGCTGCTGAAGGCCGGCGTCACGGACATGGTGCGCGTCTGCGACGGCCGGATGAGCGGCACCGGCTACGGGACGGTGGTCCTCCACGTGGCGCCCGAGGCCGCCGTCGGCGGACCGCTCGCCCTGGTGCGCGACGGGGACCCCGTCGTCCTCGACGTCCCGAACCGCACCCTGCGGCTGGACGTGGACGACGCCGAGCTCGCGCGGCGCCGGCAGGAGTGGACGCCGCCCGCCGAGCGGTACACCAGCGGCTACACCTGGCTCTACACCCAGCACGTGGAACAGGCCGACCGGGGTGCCGACTTCGGGTTCCTGCGCGGGAGCCGCGGACACGAGGTCCCCCGCGACTCCCACTGAGCCGGCCCCCTCGCATTCAGGAGAGCATCGATCGTGGAATCGGCAGCAGCGCGCCCCCGTCCGGTCCTCACCGCCGGCTCCGTCCTGCCGGAGGACGCCGATCGGGCCGCCCTCGTCGCGCGCGTCCACGACCCGGACGGGGACGGACCGTGCGTGGCCGCGGTCCGCGGCGAGCACGTCGTCGACCTGACGGCCCTCGCCCCCACCGTCTCCGACCTCATGGAACGCGACGACGCGGCGACGGTCGTCCGGGAGGCCGACGGCGGACGCGTCTGGCGCCTGGACGACCTGCTGAGCGCGGAGCCGGGCCGCCGGAACGTGCCCCATCTGCTCGCCCCCGTCGACCTGCAGGTGATCAAGGCGGCCGGCGTCACCTTCGCCCGCAGCCTGCTGGAGAGGGTCATCGAGGAGCGGACGGGTGGCGATCCGGCGCAGGCCGCGCGGGTACGGGCGCATCTCGGGCAGGTGGTGGGCGGCAGGCTCGACGGCATCCGCCCCGGGTCGCCGGAGGCGGTGAAGGTCAAGGAACTGCTCGTCACCGAAGGGCTGTGGTCGCAGTACCTGGAGGTCGGGATCGGCCCGGACCCGGAGGTGTTCACCAAGGCACCCGTGCTGTCCGCGGTCGGCACCGGCGCCGATATCGGCGTGCTCCGGGCCTCCGTGTGGAACAACCCCGAGCCGGAGGCCGTGCTCGTCGTGGACGCGCGGGGCCGGGTGCGCGGCGCGACGCTCGGCAACGACGTCAACCTCCGCGACATCGAAGGGCGCAGCGCCCTGCTGCTGTCCCGCGCGAAGGACAACAACGCCTCCTGCGCGATCGGCCCGTTCGTGCGGGTGCTCGACGAGGACTTCGGCCTCGACGCCGTCCGCGGACTCGACATCGACCTGCGGGTCGAGGGCATGGACGGCTACGTCCTGCGGGGCAGCAGTTCGCTGCGGGAGATCAGCCGTGACGTCCTGGACCTGGTGGCCGCCACGCACGGCGCGCACCATCAGTACCCGGACGGCTTCGTGCTCTTCACCGGCACGCTGTTCGCGCCGACCGAGGACCGGCACGCACCCGGCGCGGGCTTCACCCACGCGTACGGTGACATCGTACGGATCTCCAGCCCGCGGCTCGGCGCCCTGGTCAACGCCGTCGTCCCCAGTGAGGAGGCCGCGCCGTGGACGTTCGGCGTGAGGGCGCTGATGCGCAGCCTCGCCCGGCGCGAACTGCTGTAGGCATTCCCGGAGGGCCGGGGTGCGCGACCCCTGACGTACGCCGCGCACCCCGGGGTCAGGCGGCGAGCGGCTCCTGGACGATCGTGGCGTGCAGCCGCCGCGTGTGGTCCACCTGGCGCTCGGGCCCGGTCAGCATGACCCGGGCCGTCAGGCGCGGGTCGGCGCTGGACGCGGCCAGCCGCAGCTCCAGTTCGCCCGGTTCGACGACGCGCCGGCCGTCGCGCCCGGTGAAGGAGGCGAGATCGGCCGGGACCGTGACGCTCAGGCGCCGGGCCTCTCCCGGCTCCAGGGCGACGCGGGTGTAGCCGATGAGGCGCTGCACCGGCTGGACGACGGAGGCGACCGGGTCGTGCAGGTAGAGCTGGACGACCTCGGTCCCTTGCCGCCCGCCGGTGTTGCGGACGGTGAAGGCGAGGGCGAACTCGCCGTCCGTCGGGGTCTCCTGGACCTCCACGGCCAGGTCGGTCCAGTCGAACCGCGTGTAGGAGAGGCCGTGGCCGAAGGGGTACGCGGGGGTCGGGTCCATGCTGGACACCTCGCTGGCGTGCGCGAGCCGCGCCCCGAGGTACGTGCCCGGCTGGGTGCCGGGACCCCGTGGCACGCCGACCGGGAGGCGTCCGGAGGGGTTGACCCGGCCGCTGAGCACCCCGGCGATCGCGTGCGTGCCCTCCTCGCCCGGGAAGAAGGACTGCACGATCGCCGCGGACTCCTCCACGGCGCGGCCGAGCGCGTACGGTCGTCCGGCCAGCAGCACGGTGACCACGGGTGTCCCGAGGTCGAGCAGGGTGTCGAGCAGGTGCTGCTGCGCGCCGGGCAGGGCCAGCGTCTCGACGTCGCAGCCCTCGCCGCTGGTGCCCCGCCCGAAGAGTCCCGCGCGGTCGCCGAGCACCACCAGGGCGACATCGGCCTCGCGCGCCGTCCGCGCCGCCTCGTCGAGGCCGGAGAGGTCCCCGTCGTCGACGCCGGTGCCGCGGGCGTAGGTGATCTCGGCGTCGGGGAACTCGGCGGCGAGCGTGTCGCGCAGGGTGGGCAGCTCGATGCCGAGGGGGGTGCCGGGGTGGCGGACGCCGATGTGCTGGGGGAAGGAGTAGCAGCCGAGGACGGCGACGGGTTCGTCGGCGTTGGGGCCGATCAGGGCGATGCGGCGCGGGCGTTCGAGCGGCAGGGTGCCGTCGTTGCCGAGCAGGACGACCGCTTCCTCGGCGAGTGCGCGGGCCAGGGCGCGGTTGTCCGGGCCGTCCAGGTCGATCCGGCCGCGCAGAACCTCCGGGTCCTCCTGGTCGGTCCCGCCGAGGGTGGCCGGGACGGGGCTCCAGTCCGGGTCGAGCAGGCCGAGGGCGACCTTCTGGGTGAGCACCCGGCGGGCGGCGCGGTCGACCAGCTTCTCGGGGACGCGGCCCTCGGTGACGGCCTCGGTCAGGGGCGTCCCGTACGTCTTGACGTTGGGCAGTTCGACGTCGATGCCCGCGTGCAGCGCCATTCCGGCGGCGTCCGCCCAGTCGGCCGCGACGCCGTGCAGCGTCCTGAGGAAGGCGATGGCGAAGTAGTCGGCCACCACCGTGCCCTCGAAGCCCCAGGTGTCGCGGAGCAGCCCGGTCAGCAGGCTCTCGTCGGCCGCGGCGGGGACGCCGTCGGTGTCGGTGTAGGCGTTCATCACCGAGCGTGCGCCGCCCTCGCGGACCGCCATCTCGAACGGCGGCAGCAGCACGTCGGCGCGCTCGCGCGGGCCCACCGAAGAGGGGGCGAGGTTGCGTCCGGCGCGGGAGGCCGAGTAGCCGACGAAGTGCTTGAGGGTGGCGACGATCCCGGCGGACTCCAGACCCCGCACGTACGCGGTGCCTATGGTGCCGACGAGGTAGGGGTCCTCGCCGATGGTCTCCTCCACCCGGCCCCAGCGGGCGTCGCGGACCACGTCGAGGACGGGGGCGAGACCCTGGTGGACGCCGACGGACCGCATGTCGCGGCCGATCGCGGCGGCCATCCGGCGCACCACCTCCGGGTCGAAGGTGGCGCCCCAGGACAGCGGGACGGGATAGGCGGTCGCCCCCCAGGCGGCGAAGCCGGCCAGGCACTCCTCGTGCGCGAGAGCGGGGATGCCGAAGCGGTTCGTGGCGGCGATCCGGCTCTGGGTGCGGGCCAGGGAGAGCGCGCCCAGGGCGGGGTCGACCGGGACCGTGCCGAAGGGGCGGGTGAGCTGGCCCAGTCCGGCGGGCAGGAGCGCGTCGAGGTCGGCGGCCTCCTCCATGTCGTGCTGGTGCGGGGCCACTTCGCCGCCGTTGGCGGACGCGCCGACCCACACGCCGTACAGCTGGGCGATCTTCTCCTCGAGGGTCATCGCGCCGATGAGTGCGTCGACCCTCGCGGCGACGGAGACGGTGGGGTCGTTCCAGAGGGGGACTTCGGGGGTGATCTCTACGGCCACGTCGGCAGTCACTTTCCTCCCACGCCCATCAGGCCCTGGACCGGGGCACGACGGGCGAACAGGTAGACGGGTGGGACTCGGGGCGAGGCGGACCGCGTCCGGCTTCCGGCATCGGCCCGGATCCGCTTCGCGGCCTTCCGGAGGCCGGTTCCGCAGCTCGTGGGAGCGTCCGGGGTCACGGGCCGGCCGCCGGTCACGGCGTCGGCGTCGGCGTCGGCATCTGCGTCGGTCAACGGCTGAACCCCGCGGTCAGACCGCTCAGCAGCTGGCGGCGGCCGAAGGCGTACAACACCAGGACGGGCAGTGTGGTGAGGACGACGGCGGCGAGCACGGCGGGGACATTGACCCCGTACTCGCCCTGGAAGGTCCACAGGGCGAGCGGCAGGGTCCGGCGGTCCGGGCTCTGGGTGAGCACCAGCGGCAGCAGAAACCCGTTCCAGACGGTCAGAGCGTTGAAGATGGTCACGGTGAGGATGGCCGGCCGGGTGAGCGGTGCCGCCAGCCGCCACAGCGTCGTCCATTCGGTGGCACCGTCGACCCGCATCGAGTCGAACAGCTCCTTGGGCACGTCACGGATGAAGTTGGCGAGCACCAGCACGGAGAGCGGGATGGCGAAGGCGATCGACGGGAGGATCAGCGCCGGCAGGCTGTCATACAGGCGCAGTTTGATGATGAGCAGGTAGATCGGGATCACCGTCGCCTGCAGCGGGATGGCCAGGCCCATGAGGAACAGCCCGTTCATGGCGCGGAGGACCCGCATGCGCCAGCCGCGGACGATCGCGTAGGCCGCCATGAAGGAGAACACGACCGCCGGCACCACGGCGCCGACGGTCACCACGACGCTGTTCACGAAGTAGCGCAGGAAGTCGGACTCGACGACCAGCCGGTAGTTCTCCAGTGTCGGGTCGCCCGACGGCACCAGCGGGTTGCTCGCGTAGTAGCGGCTGCGGTCCTTGAGGCTGGTGATGAGGGTCCAGTACAGGGGCACGACGACGACGGCGAGCCAGAGCCATCCGGCCAGGCCCCCTCCCCAGTTGTGCCGGCGGACCGCCGGGCGGGAGCGGCGTCGCCCCTCACGGTGGGTGGTCTTCCGCGGTCGCCGCGTCCTGGTCGGCGTGGTGGTCACCTCAGGCCCCCTCGAGTTGGCTCGCGCCGGCGTCCCGGCCTCCGAGGCGGCGCAGCAGCAGGGCGAGGGCGAGACCCACGAGGACCAGGATGACCGCGATGGCGCTGGCAGGTCCCATCAGGCCGGCCTGGAATCCCCGCTTGTACATGTCCAGTGCGAGGACCCGGGTGGCGTCGCCGGGGCCGCCCTCGGTCAGGACGAAGATGAGGTCGAAGAAGGTCAGCGAGCCGACGACCATCAGCGTGGACGAGGTGATGATGGTGTACTTCAGCTGGGGCAGCGTGATGTCGAAGAACTGCCGGATCCGTCCGGCCCCGTCCAACTGTGCCGCTTCGTAGAGGGACTTCGGGATCTGCTGGACACCGCCCTGGTAGATCAGCGAGTGGAACGGGATGAACTGCCAGGAGACGACGAAGACGACGACCCCGAACGCGAGCCCGGGCCGCCCCAGCCAGTCCTGGCTGAGCGCCTGGATATTCAGCCCGGCGCCGAGCCCGAAGTTGGGGTCCAGCAGGGCCTTGTAGGCGATCGCGATCGCCGCGGAGCTGAGCATCAGCGGGACGAAGTACACGACGCCCAGCACCGCGCGGTAGCGCTGGCGGCCCGCCAGGAACGTGCCCAGCAGAATACTCAGCGGCGTCTGCACGGCCCAGGACACGGCCATCACCAGGAACGTCACCCAGAGGGCGTGCGGCAGGCCGGGGTCGGTGAGCACCGCACGCCAACCGGTCAGTCCCGTCAGGCGGATGGCGCCGATCCCGTCCCAGGTGGTGAAGCTCAGCGCGAAGACACCGACGAGCGGAACCACGGCGAAACCGACGAAGACCACCAGCGCCGGCGCCGCCAGCCACGGCAGGACGTTACGCGGCTCGCGACGCCGCGGCAGGCCGGTGAGCGCACTCATGCGCCGGTCACCGCGTTGAGGTTGCGGGCGAACTGCTGCGGTGAGATCGAGAGTTGGAACAACTTGACGATGTTGTCCAGCAGGGTCTCGGCGGCCGCCGGACTGAGCGCCTGGTCCCAGGACTGGACGAACACCTTGGCCTTACTGGCGATGTCGTACGTGAACTGGAGGAAGTCGGCGTTCTCGGAGGCCGCCAGCAGCTTCTCCGTGCCCAGCCTGATCGGAACCGACCCGTTGCCGATCCACTGCTTCACCTCCTCTTCCTGAAGGACGCCGGTGGCGAAGAAGTCCTTCGCGATCTTCTTCTGCTCGGCACTGGCCTTCGAGGAGATGGACAGGTAGTGGGCGGGATTGCCGACGGTGTCGCTCGAATCGCCCTTGCCGCCCTCGACGGCCGGGAAGGTCATGTAGCCCAGCGAGCCGCTGGAGACGAAGTCACCTCCGTCGGCCTGCTGGATGCCGTACGACCAGGCGCCGTGCAGCATCATGGCGGCCCTGCCGGTGTACAGCAGCGCCTGATCGGCGTTGGAGTCCGCGGTGATCGAGGAGAAGCCCTTGACGAACCCGTCGGCCCTGACCAAGTCCTGCAGTCTGGTCAGCGCCGTGATGGCGTCCGGGTGGGACCAGGCGTTCTTCTCGCCTTCGACGGCGGCCTGGAAGACCTCGGGACCACCGATGCGGTCGAACAGGAACTCCAGCCACATCATGTTCGTCCACCGGGACTGGCCGCCGAGGGCGAACGGCGCTATGCCCTTCGCGTTGAACCTGGGCACCAGCGCCATGATGTCGTCCCAGGACTCCGGTGGTTTCACACCGACCTGGTCGAAGACCTTCCTGTTGTAGTAGAGGATGACCGGCTGCACGGTCTCGCACGGCATCGCATAGATCCTGCCGTCGACGGTCGCCGCGCCGAACGAGGAAGGGAACAGCCCCTTCTTGACCTCGGGGTGCTCGTCGAACCACGAGGTGAGATCCTCGACCTGGCCCGCTTCCGCGTAGGCGCGCAGCGTCCCGCCGCCCCAGCCCCAGATGACGGTGGGCGCCCGCCCGGCGCCGATGGCGGTCTTGATCTTCGTCTTGTACGCGTCGTTCTGGAAGGTCGTGTCGTCGATCCGCCGGTCGGGGTGGGCCTTGTTGAACGCGTCCACGGCGCCGGCCCTGACGCCTTCCTGCGGCTGTCCGTTCAGGTACCAGTACGTGGCCCCACCACCGCTCCTGCCGGGTCCTGACGAGCCGCCGCAGGCCGTCAGCGCCGCGGAGACCGGCACGGCGGCCGCCAGGCCGAGGAGGGTACGTCGAGAGAGCGCCATGATTTTCTCCGCACTCGAGAGCCGTCGGCTTCTCGTGAGTCATGGTGAAAGGTTTTCGAAAATCACTTCTTCTAGCTCTGTTCGTGCAAGCTAGGTTTCGAGCTGATGCCCTGTCAATACGCGTGCAGCCGCACGCTGCGAGGCGGAGGACATACGTGCAGTACCAGCACTCGGGCGACTCCTGGAGAGCCTCGACAGACTCCGAAACTATTTCGAAATAGGTCGGCCGAGAGTGGGGGTGACGCAGTGACCGCGGGCTGACACACTGTCGGTGCAGACACTGTCGGTGCAGGTCGTACCGGTCCGTCGGGCCCGGCGCCGCCCTCGACGGACCGGGGCGACGCCCTCCTGGCCGAGACGAAACCGGCGCGCGCCGTCGCGGAGTGCGGAGCGAGCACGGCGGCCGGACCGCGTTCACCGGTACGGTTGACCGGATCCGTCCGCGTGGCCGGTCCGACCGGCGGGTGACCACACCGGTGGACCTACAGCTGAGAGGAACCGATGCGACCGAACGCCAGACGCACCACTTTGGCGGACATCGCCCAAGCGGCTGGGGTCTCTGTCGCGACCGTGTCCAAAGTAGTCAACGGTCGCGGTGACGTGGCACCGCACACCCGCGTCCGTGTGCAGGAGCTGCTGCATCAACACGACTACCTCGCGCCCGTGTTCCGCCACACCGAGGCCGTCGAGAACCCGACCATCGAGGTGCAGTTCAAGGGCGATCTCAAGTCGTACGTGGCGGAGACCCTGGAAGGCATCGTCGACTCGGCCGCCGAATCGGGAGCCTCGGTGGTGGTCAGCAAGGCGTCCAGCGCCCCGCACTGGGCCCGGGACCTGGTCTCGGCCGGGCGCCGCGCCGTCATCGCAGTCACCAGCGTGTACACCACGGCACACCTGAACGAACTGGCCCGGTCCGGGCTGCCGCTGGTCGTGCTGGACCCGCTGCACCTGCCGGACAGCCGGGTCAACAGCGTCGGGGCGACCAACTTCGCCGGCGGTCTGGCCGCGACCCGGCACCTGCTCTCCCTGGGCCACCGCCGCGTCGCCTATCTCGGCGGACCCAGCATGGCCGTCTGCAACCAGGCACGCATGCACGGCTACCGCGCCGCCATGGAGGCCGAAGGAGCGCGGGTACCGGACGCCTACGTCCGGCCCGGGGAATTCACGTACGGGACCGGCTTGCTCGGCGCCACGGCGCTGCTGAACCTGGAAGAACCTCCTACGGCGGTCTTCGCGGGCAACGACGAGATCGCCCTCGGTGTCATCGAGACCGCTCGCGCCCGAGGCCTGCGTGTTCCCGAGGACCTGAGCGTGGTCGGCTTCGACGACACGAGCCTCGCCCAGATGGCCTCACCGCCCCTGACCACCGTGCGCCAGCCGCTCCGGGAGATGGGTGCCGCCGCCCTGCGCACCGCCCTCCGACTGGCCGACGGCGAGAAGGTCGAGTCCTACCACATCGAACTCGCCACCGAACTCGTGGTACGCGCCTCGACCGCACCGCCTCGGGGGGAAACCTCGGCGCACAGGTGAGCGCAGGTGAAGGGTCATCGGGGTTCAGCGACTGCAGGCCGTCGTCGGTCCGGACCCGCCCCGCGGCGGAGTCCTCCAGGACGCTGAAGCCCTCCCCCGTCGAGAACGGGCCCGGGTTTCGTCGCCGGTGGACGGCGGCGAGTGCGCGGTCGAGGGTTTGTTCTCACAGCGGCGGACCGATCTCTGTTCCTGCGGCGCGGGCATGGCGTGCGGCGAGGTCCGCGAACGCCGCGGCCAGTTGCGGTGGGCCGATGACTTCGACGTCGGTGCCGAAGTGGCCGAGGACGGTGGCGAGTGCGGTCCAGGACCGGGAGCCGAGGGTGAGCCGGCAGCGGTGGGGCCCGAGTTCCTCGACGATTCCGTCCTGGGCAAAGGGGGCGATGTCGGCGGCGCCTGGCGGCCTGGAACGAGGCCGGGGTGTGGGAGAAATTGCACCTGGTGCTGCTGAGGAAGCTGCGGTCGGCGAAGCAGCCGGACTGGTCGCGGGCGGTGATCGACTCCTCCCACGTGCGGGCGGCCCGGCGGGGCCCCAAAGCGGTCCCAGCCGGGTCGACCGCGCACGGCCGGGCAGCAGGCACCACGTCCTCACCGACGGGCAGGGCATCCCGCTCGCGGTGTCGCTGACCGGCGGCAACCGCAACGACGTCACCCAGCTCCTGCCCCTGCTCGACAAGGTTCCCGCGGTATCCGGCATCGTCGGCAGACCACGGCGACGGCCCGACATGCTCTTCACCGACCGCGGCTACGACCACGACAAGTACCGGCGACTGCTGCGGCAACGCGGCATCCGGCCCGTAATCGCGGAACGCGGCCAGCCACACGGCTCCGGCCTGGGCATCTTCCGCTGGGTCGCCGAACGCACCATCTCCTGGCTGCACGGCTTCCGCCGCCTGCGCATCCGCTGGGAACGGCGAGACGACATCCACGAAGCCTTCCTCGGCCTCGCCACCTGCCTCATCACCCACCGCCACGTCCAACGCCTTTGTCAGGACCTCTAACTCTGCCGCTGCGAGCTGTGTTGTTCCCATCGTTCGGAGACGATGGGACGGCGGGTGACGAGGCTCTTCTCCGCCTTGGTCACCCGGAGGGAGCCGTGGGCCGTCAGCTCGCGTCAGCAGGTGCGGAAGGTGTAACCAGCGGAGCCGCGCGAGGAGACGTCCAGGTCGCGCTGAACGATGCTCAGCTTCGCGCCGAAGTCCGCGCAGGCTCGGCTGTAGCCGCCGTTCTCGTACTCGATGACGAAGACACGATCGGCGTACGCCTTGGCGTAGTCGCCGCACTCGTTGTACTCACCGCACTCCTCGGCGACGGCGAAGTCGAAGCCGATCTTCGCGCGGTCCGCCAGCATGTCGACGGTGTTCTTCTGGCCGATGGCCAGCCCCGCGGCGTGTGCCCGCTTGGCCAGCAGCTCGGCGAACGCCTCGTTGTGGGCCTTGGTCAGAAGACCGTTCGAACGCTCGTAGGAGTCGAGGTTGTCCGGCTCCACGGCCTGGAACCCGCTCTTGGCGCAGCCGTCCACCCACTGACCGACCACGTCGGCGAGCCGGACGCGCTTGTCCGCGGTCGACGTGTCCAGGAGCGCTTCGTCCCACTCCTCGTCGATCACCGGACGCTTGTCCTCATCCTGCAGGATGAGGTCGGGATGGTTCTTCTGCCACCAGCCCAGGGCGTCGGGCTGCGCCTGGAACGCGTTGATGTAACAGACGTTGTAAAGGCCCTCTACGGGCTTGGCCGACCGGTCACGCGATAGGGCGGTCACCCCCTTGGCAGGGGTGTACGCGCCGCCGATCTGATAGTCGAACGTCGCGTTGGCCGTGGGCAGCACCACCTTCGGCGCCGCCGTCTCGGCGGAAGATGCCGCGAAGACGTTGGACAGTGTCACACCGATCCCCAGGGCGGCCGCGGCACCGACCGCCCCGGCGACAGCGGTACTCCTGCGGCGGAAGAAAGGTACAGCGGCATGGTTCGACACACGGTCTCCTGTGCAAGGTACGTAATGGTGTGCACATTCTGAGCCGCGAACCGTGAGAATTTCATGAGGCGGGATTCCGGTCCGGGGACCGCCGCGGTGCCCAGCGGCGTCTTGCCGATCGCTGCGCCGGCTCCAGCGTGAGGACGAAAGCAGCTCCGCCGCCGGGCCGCCGCCGTACGGTGATGTTCCCGCCGTGCGCAGCCGCGACCTCCTGCACCAGCGACAGGCCGATGCCGGTGCCGCCGCCGGGGGAGCGGAAGCGGACGAGCAGGCCGGACAGGGCGTCCGGGTCGACCCCGACGCCCCGGTCGGCCACCGTCACGGCTGCGCCACCGACCGTGACATCCACCTCGGCCCTGGCCTGCGGGTCGCCGGGGGTACGCCCGTGCCGCAGCGCGTTCACGAGCAGGTTGTGCACCGCGGTCCGCACCATTTCCGGATCGGCCGTCACCACCGACGGCTCGAGGTGCGGTGTCACCGTGTGCCGGGAGGGCGGCAATTCCTCGCAGACCTGCTCCACGAGCTGATCCAGACGCAGCGGGACGGGGTGGAAGGCGTTCCCCGCCTGGACTCGGCCGCGGGCGAGGATGTTGTCGACGACGCCCGTCATACGGTCCGTGGCCCGTCGCAGGCGCGGCAGGTGCAGGCGCAACCCGTCCGGGTCGGCGTCCGCCAGGTCCACCGAGGCGCGCATCACGGCCACGGGAGTGCGTAGTTCATGTGCCGCGTCGGCGAGCAGCCGCTCCTGCGCGTCGAGTGCCTCCGCCGCGGGACGCAGACTCCGTCCGGACAGCAGGTGGCCGGTCACGGCCGCCAACAGCACCAGGAGACCGGAACCGGACAGCACCGCGACCACCAGTCGGCGGTGTTCAGCCTGCCCCTTCGCGGGATCGCCGACCACGACCACGGCACCCGACGTCTTCTGCGTGACGTCGTGGTAGAAGGGCAACGCCAGCAGGTACACCGGATGTCCCGCACGCGTACGGCCCTTCGCGCGTACGGTGTCGTCGCGTGCCATCGCCGTACGCGCCACCCGGGTGACCGTGTCGGGCCGGGCGTCCGCTGCGGCACCGCGTGAGACGAACACTCGCCGCATCTCGTCGTCCCGCGCCTGGAGTACGAGCACCTGGGGACGGCCGCTGGTCGCCTCGTCGTCGTACAGGCCGTCGAGTTGGAGCCCGGCGTCGGTGTAGTAGAGCAGTGATGCCGTCACCGCCGCCCGGCGGCGCATCTCCTCGTATTCGGCGGCCTGCCAGGACCGTCCGTCGGTGCGGATCACCAGCCAGCACAGCGCTCCCACCCCGGCCAGCGTGATCAGCGTGTAGGCCAGGGTCAGCCGCCGTTGCAGACGGACCAGACGCCTGCGGGCCGTTGCGGGCCGCGGGCGCTGGCCGCCGTCCTCGGCGCCGCCCGTCATGACCGCTCCGCGCCGTCCGCGAGCCGGAACCCGTGACCGCGCACGGTACGGATCAGGGAAGGAGGGCCGAGCTTGCGCCGCAGACCCGCCACGACCGCGTCGACGACGTTCGAGACCGGGTCGGCCATCTCGTCCCAGCAGCGTTCGATCAGCGTGGTGCGGGTGAGAACCTCATCACGGTGCAGCAGGAACTGGCGCAGGACCGCGTATTCCTTGGGAGTCAGATACAGCAGGACTCCGGCGCGGCGCACCTCGCGTCGGGCCTCGTCCAGCTCGACGTCGGCGTGACTCAGGTGAACGGGCAGCCGCTGCGGAGCGCGGCGGACAAGACTGCCGACGCGCAGTACCAATTCCACCATTGCGAACGGTTTCGCCAGATAATCGTCGACTCCGGAACGGAAGCCGTCTACACGGTCCGGGACCTCGTTTAGGGCCGTGAGGCACAGCACCGGCGTGCTCCACCCCCGGCGGCGGCGCTCCTGGAGCGGGTACAGCGTGTCTCCGGACGGAACCATGCGGTCGAGCACCACACAGCTGTAGGGCACGAGGTCGAGCATGACGTCCGCGTCGGGCCAGTCGGGTACGGCGTCGACGGCGTACCCGGCGTCCCTCAGCCCCGCCGCAATCACATACCGCAGATCTTCTTCGTCCTCGACCAGGAGCACGCGCATGGTTCTGATTCGTCCTTGAGAAGAGTTCGGCCGGGCATGTCGCATGCACAGACGGTCCCGTCGACCGGGCAGGCAGCCGGTCGGGATCGGCACCTCCTTGCACGTCCGCTGCCCCGCGCCATGGTAGGGGACCCATCGAACACGAGTACTCCTGTCCCGGCCGTCCCGCACCCCCTCACCCACACGATGCGAGGCGCACGCGTCACCGTCTTCCCGACCCCGAACGCCGCGGTCACGGGCTTCGCGAGCGTCGTGGGACAACGGCTCGGGTGGCGTCCGCGCGGCGAGCGCGGGCGCGGTGGCGGAGCTGACCGTGCCCGGCGGGACCACCGCGATCCTCGACGGCTACATCACCCGGGACCGCGGAGCGAATGAGGGCACCGACCACGGCAGTGGCAGCGCGTCTTTCCGGACGAGCTGGTGAATCCGCTGGACGTGCTGTCGAAGACAGCCGGAGGGCTGCGGATGCTGCACTCCATCGCCCACGCCCACGTCGCCGCGGACCCGACCGTCCTGCCCAAGCAGTTCCACACCCTGAACCGTGAGGTCGACGGGCAGCTCGTTCGGGACGGCGAGCACATGTTCGACAAGGTCAAGGTGACCAATGCCCAGGTCACATGGGATTTGCTGACCTGCGGAAGCCTCTCATGGTCCCGGACGTTCCACCGCGCCTTCATCACCCAACCCAGGGTGCGCTCGACGCGCCAACGCCTCGGGAGGACCACGAATCCCTTGGCGCCCTTGGGAGACGGTCCTCAGGGTGAGGTGCAGGAAGTCGTCGGCCCAGTCGATGAATCGGCCCGCACAGGCGGAATCCGCCCAGACCTGGGTGGCCTGCGGCCGGCTTGGGCGGGCGAGCCCAAGTGGGACGGTTCTCCAGACACGAGTATGTGTCTCAGGCAAGGTGCTTGCTGACTGCCTGTTAGTCGATGCAACTGCTGTTCATCTGGGTGGGGGTGAACACTCGGAGGCCGGTTGCACCTCTATTTTGCTGACCAGCGGGAGGCCCTGAAGGTGAGGGCGGACGCTGGGGGACGTGTCATGGGAGTGTGGTGGCCGACTGCGGGGGCGGGGCCGTTGCGGTGCGCCGGTACGCGCTGGGGCTGATGCCGCGGACCCGTTTGAACGCCGCGCTGAACGCGAACGCGTCGGAGTAGCCCACGGCGCGGGCGACCTCCGCGACAGTCACCGTCTCGCGCTCGGTCAGCAGGTCCGCCGCGAGCGTCATGCGCCAGTGGGTGAGGTAGGTCAGCGGCGGTTCGCCGACCAGGTCGGTGAACCGCTTCGCCAGCGTGGCCCGCGACACCCCGGTCCGGCTGGCCAGCGAGGCAACCGTCCACGGCTCCGCCGGTTCCCCGTGCAGCAGGCGCAGCGCGGCGCCCACCACCGGGTCGCGCCCGGCGGAGTACCAGCCCGGCGGAGTGCCGCCGGGCCGGTCGAAGTACTCGCGCAGCGCGCACACCAGCATCCAGTCCAGCAGCCGGTCGAGGACGACCTGCTGGCCCGGCGTGTCGGCGGCGACCTCGGCGGCGAGATGGTCCCACACGGGATCGGGCCCTCCGCCGGACCCCACGCGCAGTACGACGGGCAGCGCGTCCAGCAGCCTGCGACTGATCTCGCCGCGCACCGGATAGGCACCGACGACCAGGGTCGTCGTGTCCTCCCCGCCGGTACCGGCATCGTGCCAGCCGAGCCGGTACTGGGTCCCGCCCTGCTCGGGCGTCGAGCAGAACGCGCCGCACGCGACGGGTTCTGCCCGGGTGCCCACCTCATCGACGAAGAGGAACGGCGCGGGGCCCCGCACGATCACTGTCTCGCCGACGCCCAGACGCTCGGGCGGGCGGCGCTCCGGCACGATCCAGCCGCCTCCGGAGAGGACGGTGCACAAGGTCAGCGGCGCGCCGTCCACGAAGTGCAGCGACCAGGGCGGGGTCAGGGTCGAGCTACCGAACAACGAGCCCTGGGCCCGCAATCCGCGCAGTAGGTCGCCGAAAGCATCCACCCGCCAAGGCTAAACGATCCAGACGATTACCTAGGTGATCTGGCGTATCACCTATGGAAACCGTCCGGGTTCGTGCTGTTGGCTCGCTGTTATGAGCAACGACGTCACTCTCGTCCTCGGCGCGACGGGCAACACCGGCCGGCGGGTGGCCGCCCGGTTGCGGCTGCGTGACACACCCGTGCGCGCCGCCTCCCGCTCCAGTCAAACCCCGTTCGACTGGTTCCACCCCGCCGGCTGGGATCAGGTCCTACGGGGCGTCACCGTCGCCTACGTGGTGCCCCCGCCCGTGCCCGGTCCGGTGTATGACTTCGTGGCGCAGGCCGAGGCCGCCGGTGTGCGGCGCCTGGTCCTGCTCTCCGGTCACGGCGCCGACGACTGGGGCGACTCCCCGTTCGGGCTGGACATACGCTCGGCCGAGGACGCCGTGCGCGGCTCGGCGCTGGAATGGACCGTCCTGCGCGCCTCGAACTTCGCCCAGAACTTCGACGGGCACCCCTTCCGCGCCCCGCTGGCCGCCGGCGAGCTGGCGCTTCCGGCGGGTGCAGTCCCCGAGCCGTTCATCGACGTCGAGGACGTCGCCGACGTAGCGGCCGCGGTACTGACCGAGCCCGGCCGGCACGCTGGCCGGGTCTATGAGCTGACCGGGCCGCGCGGACTGACCTGGGCGGAGGCAGTCGACCTGATCTCCCGGGCGTCCGGGCTGCCCATCGTCTACCGGCGCATCTCCCCGGCCAAGTACACCGCGACGTTGGTTCAGGAGGGCTGGAGCGAGGACGAGGCCCAGCACCTCGCCGAGATGTTCGTGTTGCTTGAGCGCGGGGCCGCCGCCTGGACGACGGACGACGTCTCCACCGTGCTGGGACGCGCGCCGCGGACCTTCGAGGACTTCGTCCTGCGGGCCACGGCAGCGGAAGCCTGGCGGTGCTGAGTCCCGCGGGCCCCGGCCTGGCGTGCTGCACTCCGGCAGGCGGAGCACCGCGCGCCGTCCTGCACATCCACACCACTTGTCAGTGTCCGTTCTTCACGTAACTGGAGCCATCAGTGCATACCCTGCTGGTCACCGCCAACCCGGACCCCCGGTCCCTGACGCATTACGTGCTGGGAAGACTTGAGGCAGCTCTTCAACCCGGTTCGGTCGAGATTGCCGACCTGTCCGAGGAGCGGTTCGACCCCCGGTTCACTCCGGCGGATCGTCGGGCGTACCACGAGGGCGGCAACTATCCGGCTGACGTCGTGGCTGAGCACCGTCGTCTTGAGCGTGCCACCGATCTCGTGTTGGTCTTCCCCGTGTACTGGTGGTCGATGCCTGCACTGCTGAAGGGGTGGATCGACCGTGTCTTCGTTAACGGCTGGGCCTTCGAGCACTCCCCCGCTTCGGGCCTGCGGCCGAAACTACAGAACCTCACCACCCATCTTCTACCCATCGCCGGCGACGACTCCGGTGCGTACGAGCGCCACGGATACGAGAGTGCACTGCGGACGCAGATCGAGCACGGCATCGTCGACTACTGCGGCAGCCGGCGCGGCTCCACAGCGTTCATCTACGAATCCGAACAGCTCTCCCCCGAGACCAGGGTGCGAGGTGTTGACCGTGCGGTGCGGACCATCAGTGAAGCCATCCATGCCCGCCTGGCGGAATGAGGCAGTTCAGACGCCCTTCTACTGAGCTTGTCGGCGTGATGTCGCGAGGCTGACAAGTGACGATTATCGCGGTATGCCGGAACTATGAGGTATCCGCAAGGTGGCGGCCTGACCGCCGAGCGGCGGGCGTTTCGCGAACGCATCCGCATGGAGGCGGCCGGGATGTTCGCCGAGGGACAGGACAACGCGACGGTGGCGAAGGAGCTGCGGGTCAGCGTGCGCTCGGTTCAGCGCTGGCGCCGTTCCTGGCAGGAAGGCGGCCGGCAGACGCTGCACTCCAAGGGATCGGCCGCCCGTCCCAAGCTGAACGAGGCCCTGTTCGCGGTTCTGGAGCAGGAGCTGGCCAAAGGGCCGGTCGCCCACGGCTGGCCGGACCAGACCTGGACCCTGGCCAGGATCAAGACGCTGATCGGGCGCCGGTTCCACCGGACCCTCACGCTCTCGGCCATCGCGCGGATGCTCCGGCGTCACGGGTGGAGTCACCAGGTTCCGGCCCGACGGGCGCTGGAACGCGACGAGGACGCGGTCGCCGGCTGGGTGAAGGAGACCTGGCCTCAGGTAAAAGGACCGCGGCGGCGCTCGACGGCTGGATCGTATTCGAGGACGAAGCCGGCTTCTCGATGACGCCGCCCACCTCCCGCACCTGGGCAAGACGCGGGCACACGCCCGTGATTCGAGTACGGGGACGTTC
>NZ_JBIAZD010000030.1:0-38636 GCF_042898795.1 Streptomyces sp. NPDC000348 | reverse complement strand
CGAGTACGAGGAAGCCTTCTGGCGCAGCCAGGAGCAAACCCCGCAGTCCGCCTGAACCAATCAAGATCGGACTCTATGAAACTCGGGGCAGCTCACCCTGTGCCGTTCGGAAATTCGTTGCCGCTGGTCAGGCCGCGTATCCGTACTCGTTGATCACGCTGCCGAGTATTCGGATGCGTAGAAGCCGGTGAGCGGACGGGGTGACTATGGGCGTCGGGTGCGCCTGGGCAGGGACTGTAAATCGTTCGGTGTAACTCCCGATCATGGAAGATGCATCGATGACCAGTGAGATCGTTTCATCTTGAACTCGCAGGTCGGGCCGCTGGTGTGGGTGGGGATTGACGCGCTCGTGCTGGTCTCGGGCGTGATCATTAGCAGGTGATCATCTGCCACGGGCCGGTTCGCGGGTTCTGGGGTGGTCCGCCGGAGGCGTCTCGTAGGTTCCGCAGTGGGAGGGAGGCGCATGGTGGACGTGCTGACGTGGACGATCGAGCAGCGGATACGACTGACTGAGCGTGCCGAGCTGCTGCGCAAAGAGCTGGCGGAGATTGACGCCGAGCTGGGCCGGCGGGAGGTTGCCGAGGTGGTGTTCGGCCAGTGGGCCGAGGCGACCGACGGGGGACGGCGGCCTTCGGGCATCGTGGATTCGGAGCGCGTCGCGGCTGGTCCGGGTGCGGGCGGGATGCGGTTGGTGCCGGACCGTGTCGAGGGGATGGGGCTGGAGGCCCTGACCTCGGAGTACCAGTGGATCATGGAGATCGTGGCCGGGGCGGACGGTCCGGTGATGGCCAAGGACGTCGCGATGGCACTGGGCCGGGAACTCGCACCGGGCAAGGTCGAGCCGGTCCGCGGCCAGCTGCGCAAACTCGCCGACCGGGGCTGGCTGAAGCGGACCGGATCAGGGCGCTATCTGCCGCGCTGACCGGCCGGTTCTCGCCGTAACGTGAGGGCCCCCGGCGGGAGTTGGTTCGCGTGTGAAGACTCACCGCCCCGCCGAGGGCACTCGCGATGCTGTCTACCAGGTTCGGCTCCCCGTGTCGAAGCGGACCATCGAACTCGTCGCCAGCCTGATACGCAGGCGGCGCAAGCAGCTCGGCACCCGCTGGCGCAAGGTCACCCCGGGGACCCAGGCGATCGTCGTGCTCGCCGTGCTCCGTCACGACCAGCGGCTTGTCGACATGGCCAGCGGCAACGCCGTCTCCGCCTCCACCGTGCGTCGCTGGATCCTGGAAGTCCTCGGGCTGCTTGCTGCCCGTGCCCCGCGTCTGGACCGCGCCCTGAAGAAGATCGCCCGGCGGGGCGGCGTGGTGGTCCTGCTGGACGGCACCCTCGTGCGCACCCGCCGCCGCACCGGGGCGGACAACCGCAGGAACTACAGCGGGAAACACAAGGCCCATGGCCTGCTCTTCCTCGCGCTGACCGATGAGAAGGGCAACCTGATCTGGATCTCCTCCGCCCGCCCCGGCCGGGCCAGCGAGATCACCGCTGCTCGCCACGACCACATCACCAGGCATCTGCGCGAGGCCGGCCTCGGCGCCCTGGCCGACCTCGGCTTCGTCGGCCTTGACGACGACCCCAACGATGCTCCGGTCATCATCACCGGCCGCAAGGCGACCCGCTCCCACCGCCTCACCGACGCCGAGAAGGAGGCGAACCGGCTGATCAGCCGCGAACGCGCCGCCGTCGAGCACGGCTTCGCGAACCTGAAGACCTGGCGCATTCTGGCCAAAGTTCGCATGAGCACACATTACGCCACCACGCTGCTACGAGCCCTGCTCGTTCTGGCGAACCGCGAGGTACAGCGGTGACAGACGATCACCCGACGACGATCACGCCGCCTGCCAGAACGAGGACCACATCACGGACTCACACCAATACCGCAACCTGCAAGTTCAATCGGCCTGACCGCGCTGAGCGCCTTCGTCAACGCGCGCACGAACAGCCTCGTCGCCGAGGGAAGACGGAGGCGAAATCGCTGGTCGGCGGATACCACGTGGCCTTCCTGGCCGCCGCCGGATTCACGCTGACCGCCCTGATCATTGGGGTTGGCCTGCTCAAGGGCACGCCGTCCGCAGGCGCGAAGCAACAGACCATGGCCTCTTCCGAATAGGGCGCCTCGGTCTCCTGACCAACACAGGTCATCCCAGTCCCTGGCCCCTTTTCAGCGTCTGCCGTTGCCCGGAGCAAGCAGGCTGGTGAGCTCGGCGATCGCCTCCGGAGACGGCTTGAAGCAGCGGCGGACGTTCTCCGGCTTTCTTGTGCCCCGACTTCGCCATGAGCATCAGCAGCGAGGTGCCCTGCTCGCCGAGGTGGGTCAGGGCGGAATGGCGGTACTCATGCAGGTCCCAGCCGGTCCCGGACCCGCGCAGGGCGGTGTGCTCATCCGGCAGAGCGCGGGCCTAGCCGTAGGAGAGGCGGGCCAGTCCAGTGTCCGGGCACACGTCGCGTGGGCTGACGATCTTGCCCGGCCCGGGGCGGCGGTGGGTGACGAACACCAGCCGCTGGATGCGGCCCTTGAGCAGGGTGCTCGGAAGCCGGAGGGCGTCGTTGCCGGTGGTGAGGACCCTGGTCTTGGACTTGGCTGGGTTCTTCCCGAGGCGGACCGGACGGCCGTAACGGCGCCCCCGGTCCTTGTCGACCAGTTCATCCAGCAGGTGCGGGACGGTGCCGGCGACCTCCTCCAGCGCGGCGCGGACGGCTTCGGTGACCATCTCCAGCCGGGCCAGGTCGCGCACAGCGGCCAGGACGTGGGTGGAGTCGGTGCACTGTCTGGTGCGCTCGCGCACCAGGCCGGCCGCCTTGAGGCGGGCCAGGGCGAGGCCGAGAAGGCGGTCGGCGCGGTCGCCCTCGGTGAGACAGTCACGGAAGTCGGCCAGCACGCTGTGGTGGAAGCCGGGATCGTCCAGTTCCATGGCCGTGGCGTACTTGAAGTCGATGCGGCAGCGAACCGCCTCAGCGGCTTGCCGGTCCGACAGGCCGAGTACGAACTGCAGCACGTACACGGTGGCCAGATAGGCGGGCGAGAGGCCCGGACGTCCATCCCGCGGATACCAGTCCGCGAAGTCCTCGTCACGCCAGAGCCCGTTCAGACGGTCTCTCACCCACATCGCCGCCGTGCCGCCCGGGTTGCCCGCCCGCGCGGTCTGCGCGGTCAGAGGCGGAACTTCCTCACCGGAACGAGGACGGAGCGACTACGGACACCTCGACAACTGCACGGACTCCAGGAACACCCCGAGCATACCCACCGGCCACCGCGACGCACCGGAAAACTCCAAAATCCCCGACAGAGCCGAGCTCAGCCCATGTTGGCGAATGTGAGCTCGGCCATGACCCAAAGACCGAAGAGCTGGAGCCCCAGAGCGCCAACCGCCACTCCCAACGCCGCGCCGGTGGTCAGTCGGCGCCGCACAAACCTGTATACAGAAAGCGTGACGGCTGCGACAAGGAAGAGCAGGATTACGGAAAGGGGCATATCTACCTCTATGGAAGGATTACGGCTTGACGGTAAGAGCGCACCCGGATAACAGCGTTTACGAATCTCAACCGTCTAGACGAAGTCGGTCGTGAATTGGTTCACCGGGTTTTGAGCACATCGGGATCTGCGGAAGACCCGCTACGACTTCGGGGGCGGGCGCCATCTTGTCCGACGGGGCACGTCACACACATGCGCAGCCGGCAACCGCATGAACGCCCATTACGCCACCACGCTGCTACAAGCCCTGCTCGTTCTGGCGAACCGCGAAGTCCAGCGGTGACAGACGATCACCCGACGACGATCACTCCGCCTGCCAGCACGAGGACCGCATCACGGACTCACACCAGTACCGCGACCTGCGAGTTCAAGATGAAACGATCTCAGTGAGAACGTGGCCGAGCGGGACGCCGTCGAGTCGGCAGCGGCTGTGTCGGCGAAGGGTGTGGACGACCGGCTGATCGACGAGTTGGTGAGCCAGTCGAACGCGTCGAGGCGGGCCTCTCGTTGACTGGACCAGTACTTGCGGCTCTGGAGCGTCTCGCGTTTGAACGTTGCGTTGAAGGACTCGGTGAGAGCGTTGTCCGCGCTGGAGCCGATCGCGCTCATGGACTGGCGGACGCCGGCCTGGCGGCAGGCGTCGGCGAAGGCCCGGCTGGTCTACTGGGCTCCGTGGTCGGTGTGCAGGACCGCTCCGACGAGGCTGCCGCGAGTGCGTTCGGCGGCGGCCAGGGCGTCGGTGACGAGGTCGGTGCGCATGTGGTCCGCGATCGCCCAACCGGTCAGGCGGCGTGAGGCCAGGTCGATGACGGTGGTCAGATAGAGGAACTTCCCGCCTTCCAGCGGGAGATAGGTGATAAGGTCCGTCCTCGCCAGCTGATCGAGGTCCGGGCCACGAAGTCCCAGGTCATGCTGCACTCCACCAGCGCCGATGCAATCGGCTCCACGTTGCTGGCTGCCCACCCGCGAGCGGTCGGCAAAGGCGTTCGGGTCGTCGACGAAGAGCACTGGGACGGTCTGCCAGATGGCAAGAACCGCCGTGTCACCACCGCCGACCTCGTGCCCTCACCTCGCCACGAGGCACCTCTGGGCGAGGAGGCCGGGCCGCTGCAGGCCCTGCTGACCCGGGCCGCGGCCGCCAACGTCAAGGTCGGCCGCCGTCCACTGTCGGTCTATGACGAGCTGACCGGCACCCGCCCGTTCACCACCCCTGAAGAAGGAACCGTCTTGAGCGAGCTGGTCTCCACCCGCATCCGTACCACGGCCGGCAAGCTCGGCCTGCCCCACCTGGCCGAGGCCCTGAACCAGTATGCTCAGCGGGCCGACGAGGCCAAGATGGGTTGTCTCGACTTCCTTGACCTGGTGCTGTCCGAGGAGCTGGCCGTCCGCGATGACCGCCGTTTCCGCCAGGGTCTGCGACTTTCGAAGCTCCCGCACCACAAGACGCTGGAGGACTACGACTTTTCCTTCCAGCCCGATCTCGACCCGCGCAAGGTGAAGGACCTGGCCACCCTGTCGTTCGTCGAGGCCAAGGCGAACGCCGCCCTGCTCGGCCCGCCTGGAGTCGGCAAGACCCACATCGCCGTCGCCCTTGCCGTCGCGGCTTGCCGGGCCGGCTACTCGATCTGCTTCACCAGTCTCGACGACATGGTCCGCAACCTCACGGCTGCCGAGGCCGCAGGCCGCCTGACCAGCAAACTCGGCACCTACCTTCGCCCGAGTGTCCTGGTGGTGGACGAGGTCGGCTACCAGCCCCTGGAACGAACGGAGGCGAACCTCGTCTTCCAGGTGATCTCCAAGCGTTACGAAAAGGGCTCGATCATCCTGACCTCCAACAAGACCTTCAGCGAATGGGGCCAGGTCTTCGGCGACGAAGTCCTGGCCACCGCAATCCTCGACCGGCTCCTCCACCACTGCGACGTGATCTCGATCAACGGCCCCAGCTACCGGCTCAAGAACCGGCTCGCCGCCATCGAGCGGGACACCCAGGTGGCCTGACCAGCGAGAACGGCGAAACCCGTCACCGGACGACAACGATCTCCGGAAGAAGCTGCTGCCATTCACCCAGCTCTGCAACAAGGACCCGGCGGGCCAGCCGCCGGGCCAGAGCCCAACCCCCATCGGTGGACAGCGCATCTCCTGTCCATCCATCAGCGTTCCCGTCCCCACTCATCCCGCTGAGGACCACGTCGATCTCCTGCAGGTCAGCCATGACTCCGCGGGCGAGCTGTCCCTCGGCCACCAAGGCCTCGGCCATGCGGAAGGCGTGATCGAAGTCCAGGGCGATCCCGTCCGCCATCACCGCATGCCTGACCAGCCAGGACACCTGGACCTGGGCATCAGCCGCCAACACGGTCAGCGCCTCCATCAACAGGCGCCGACGAAACGAAGGATCAGCACTCTCCACCACACGATCGTCGCACGCCCACAGCTGACGAGCCCACAGGCGGACATCCGGCTGAGCACGTTTATCTGTACTCACCTGAGCACTCTCGCGAGTACGCCGACAAGAAGCAGCTGAACAAGACCATCGCCCGCTACGGCCGCGTCGACCTCCTCTGTATCGACGAACTCGGCTACATGGAATTCGACCGGCACGGCGCCGAGCTGCTGTTCCAGGTGCTGACCGAGCGGGAGGAGAAGAACAGCGTCGCCATCGCCTCCAACGAGTCGTTCGGCGGCTGGACCAAGACCTTCACCTACCCCCGCCTCTGCGCGACCATCGTCGATCGCCTCACCTTCAACGGCACCATCATCGAGACCGGCACCGACTCCTACCGCCTCGCCAGCACCCGGGCACGAGCCGAAGAACCCGCCGAGGCCGGCTGATTCACTGGAAGCCGACTCGGCCCGACGGTTCATCGGGCCGGGGTTAGGGTCGACGGATGCGCCAGTTCACGGACAGTGAAGTCTTGTCAGGGATCGTGCATGAGGCACTGGGGGCTGAGGCCCTCGTTGTCGGAGTGGACCGGTTGCGCGGCGGGAGCAAGAAGGGGGTTTACCGGGTTCACACGAGCGGATCGCGTGCAGCCAGTGTGATCGTCTACAGCTGGGCCGAGGCCGAGAACTTCTGGCCGGCTGCGGAAGCCATCGCCCCGGCCCACCCGTTCGCTCCCGCCTCCGGGCTGGCCCCCTTCCTAGCGGCCCAGCGGAAACTCGACGGCCTGGAAGTCCGGGTTCCAGAGGTGCTTCTCGCTGACGACAGCCGACGCCGCTACCCGGCGGACGTGGCAGTTGTCGAGGACGTTGTCGGCGGCACTCTGGAAGCGCTCCTGAAAACGGATCCCGCACGCGCATCCAATGCCTTGAGCGAGCTGGCCGCCATGCTCGACGTGATGCACCAGCAGCACAGTCAGCACTACGGCAGGGTGGACGTGCTCGAACGGGGCGACAAAGCGAGTGGCGATTCATGCGAGCAGCTGGTGCTCGAACGTGCCATCGAGGACCTCGCTGAAGCGGCCGGACGCGACCCCAGCATCGGATCAGCCGCGGCTTTTTTGCGCGATCGCTTGCAGGAACTGGCCACACGAGTGGCTCCGCGCACGCAGCACGGACTGATCCACGGCGAACTCGGGCCCGACCACGTTCTGATCGATGCCTCCGGCCACCCCGTTCTCATCGACATCGAGGGGCTGATGTTCTTCGATGTCGAGTGGGAGCACGTGTTCCTGCAGCTTCGTTTCGGCGACCAGTACCCAGACTTGTCCCGCGCCGGACTCGATCCGGCACGGCTCGACCTCTACATGCTCGCGATGCGTCTCTCACTGGTGGCCGGCCCCCTTCGCCTGCTCGACGGCGACTTCCAGCACCGAACGGCGATGCAGGAAATCGCCGAACACAACGCGAAGGAAGCGCTGGCACTGTTGGACTCGTAGCACCGCGTCCGCCACATGCGCATCGCTCCTGCCGCTACCTACCTCGACGGCCAGCCGTCCTGGCGGGCGGCTGGCCGTCCCGCGTTCCCTCATTCACTCGGCAGTGCCGTCATTTCTCTTCGACAGTTGCGAGCCGGCTGATCGACAATGACTCCAGAACCGATCGACAATCGCTGTTCCTGGAGATGAACGAAGCCACCTGCGGTTCAAGGAGACGTCCACCGGCGGCTACACCACGCCGACGGGCCACTCCAAGGACCTGAAGAAGAACGCGGACGGCACCTACACCGTGACCGACCGCAAGTCGGGCACGAAGGACACCTACGACGAGCACGGCACGCTGACGAAGGTCACGGACAAGAACGACGGCACGATCATCGTCGATCAGCACGACGAGGGCAGCGAGCACAAGGGCTTCAAGTTGACCCAGACCCGCTCGGGCCGCTGGATCGACTGGTGAAGACGGACGCCAGCCAGTGGCAGGCCAAGTACCACACGGGCCGCACGGCCGTGTTCGACCTGGACCCGGCGGGCAACCTGGCGAAGGTCACCGACACCGACGGCAAGGCCACCGCCTACGCGTACGACTCCTCACGCCGCCTGACGAAGGTGACCACGCCCGAGGGCACCGTCGGGCCAGAAGGCCAACCGGATGCGGCGTGGCCGGGCCGGCGGCAGACCACCGGCCTTCGACCGAGGCCTCTGCAAGGCCCGCGATGTCGTCGAACGCTGCTTCAACCGACTCAAGCAGTTCCGTGCCATCGCGATCCGCTTCGACGAACTCGGCGCCCGCTACTGGGCCGGACTCCACCCCGCGGCACTCATCCTCTGGCTCCGCACGTAATCGCGCGGTCCTAGGCTGAGGGGGCCGGGGCCAATCCTTCCGGCAGTTGCGGAGGGGAGCCCTGGGTCCACGCCACCCGCAGTGTCGAGGCGGAGATCCGCCAGCCGTCAGCCGTCCTGACCAGACGGGTGTCGGCATGGCCGGCGGAGATGAAGACGCTGCCTGAGCCATCTGCCAGGACGTGGGTACTCAGCTGGGCGAAACGGGCAATGGCCCGGGCGCCGTCGATCTCGATGATGGCGTTGGTGCCGAGATGCGCGGTTCGGTCGAACAGCGCCATTCCTCGCCGGATACGGGCCAGTAGGGCATCGCGGCCATGGACGGTGCCGATGGGCATTTCTGCGGTGACGTCCTCGGTGTGGAACGCGCGAGCCCATTCCTCGTCGAAGACCCCGTCGTCCAGGGAACGCAGGTAGCGGTCCAGCAGGTCGGTGATCTCAGCGCGGTCGGTCAGGGCCTGCAGCTGTCGTTGCATCTCGTTGGTGTCCATGGCGGCAGACTCCTCCCTCAAGCGCACTTGAGGTCAATACGTCTGCCCCGAGTCCAATCGACCGTTCCGTCACGGCTGTCGTTGCGTCCGCAATCATGCGAGTTCGAGTGTGATCACCCGGACGCTTCCCGGGAGGCGGCACCGGCCGGTGCCGTCGAGGGTGAAATAGCGCAGGGCGGTGAGCCAGGGCCCCTCTTCAAAGGTGCCTACTGAGCTGCCGACGCGAAGTCGGTGGCTGGTATCTACCTGTTGTCCCGCGATCTCTCGTAGGCGGCCAGTTCCTCTGCGTTGCCGATGAAGGCCGGGCCGCAGTGTGATGGCAGACGATCGACGACCATCGCTACTGCAGCTTGCGCGCTGTCCGTCTCGGCGATCCGCGGGCTGGTTCGGCTCGGCCTTTCGACGCCTCACCGCCTACCGTGCACGAGCTCGTCAGCACAGCCGAACGGTGGGACCGAAGACCACACGCCGAACCACTGCTCGGCGCCCCACTCCTCGAACCGCTCCACCTCGCTGAACCCCAGCTTCGCCGCGAGGCTCATCGAGCGGTCGTTGGCGGTCTGGGTACAGAGCACCACCGGCTCACCGGGGAGCGCGTCGGCGAACCAGTCGAGTGCCGCTTCGCACGCCTCGGCGGCGTACCCGTATCCTCACGCTTCTGGCAGGAACATGTAGCCGAGCTCAGCCTCCCCAGCCTCTGGACGAATGTGTCCCGGGCGCTCCGCGTCGTACCGATCGAGAAGCGTGATTGACTGCAGGCCGCCCGCCGCGACCCCCTGACCGGCCTGCCCGGCCGCGACGAACCGACCGCCTACAGCGACCGGCTCCTGCGCACCAGCCGACGCACCGCGGTGCACGTGATGCTGCTGGACGGCAACGGCTTCAAGGCCATCAACGACACCCACGGACACGCCGTCGGCGACGCCGTCATCCGCGCCACTGGCCAACACCTCGCCGCCTGGACCACAGGACGGCAAGCCCTGACCGCCAGGCTCGGCGGCGATGAATTCGCCGTCACCGCCGTCCTGCCCAACGCATCCGCGCTCGCCGACATCACCGCCCTGCGCGAGCAGCTGCACCAGCCCCTCACCCACGACGGCCACACGCTGCAGATGACCGTCTCCCTCGGCATCGCCCGCGCCGCGGACCTGCCCGGCGAAAACACCGGCCGGCTCCTGCGCGCCGCCGACGCTGCCATGTACAAGGTCAAGATCGGCGCACAGACGTTCCCCTACCTGGCCATCCGAGCCGACGCCTACGGCGACACCGTCAACAGTCGCCGCGTCGGCCGCTCCGGCACCCACCTGCCCGTCGCATGAGCCCGCAGCCGGTACAAGCGCAAGCACGCACAGGCCGTCTCTGGCGTTGGCCGGGCCCGTCCGGCAGATATCAATCCGGCTGCGGCTGCGCCGGTATTGCCGGGACGTGCTGTACTGCCGGGGCGGCCACGGTGACCGCCCCGGCGCCGACTACCTGGGCTGAGCTACGCTCAGCAGTTGCCCCAGGTGAAGGTGCTGGGCCAGCCCGGGCACGGCGACTCGATGCTCAGCGTGCTGACCAGCGCCTCGGCCGCCTCGCCGTCGGCCGCCGCGGGAAGCCCCTGCATCTCCAGGATTTCATTCATTTTCCCACCCTCTTTCTCGTGTCGTCCGCCCGGGCGATTCCGTCCGGGCACCGGCCAGGTCCGTCACCTCTTGAGAGTGGCGGCCGCCGGGTCTGCGGTGCCGCACCGTGCGGGCGGCAGGAAAGGAAGTCCTGGGCCACCGTGCACCGTGGTGTGTGTGGCGAGCAGGACTCCGGCTGTTCCGGTGGCAAAGTCCATCGACAGGCGGAGGGACTGGTTACCTCGGAAGGCGATGTGGCCCTGGTAGGGCAGCGCGTGGAGGGGCAGAGTGGACAACATGTGATCGATACGGTGCTGTATCCGTTGATCCGGTGCGACTGCGCGCCGCTGGCACAGGTACAGCAGGATCCCGGCGCCGCCGAAGGAGAGTGTTGGCATGCCGTAGTGGTCGTAGCACGCGGCCTTCTCGATGGCGCGGTCGGCTTCCAGCAGCTCTAGGTCCTGGGCGTGCCGCAGGTACTCGGTCAGCACGATGCCCACCCCTACGCCGCCGGTGTGCAGGTAAGGCAGGGTCCGCCACCCGTCGTCGGCTTCTAGGGCGCCGTACCGGGTCAGGACGCAGTCACGCAGGTCCCGCCGCAGGGCCGCGGCGGCACGATCCAGTGCCTCCGGTCCGCCGGTCGCTTCGTGGAATCTGATCCAGAAAAGGGCCGGGCCTGCCCACCCGTGCATCAGACCCGGTCGGCCGCGCGGCGAATCCGGGGAGGTTGCCTCGGCCAGCCGTTTGGCGAGGAGCCGTTCCACGGCGTGCACCTCGTCCCACAGGTCCTCGTCCTGGTCCGCCTGGGCGGCGTCGAGCAGGGCCAGGCCTGCTCCGGCAAGTCCGCAGAAGAGGTCGAACCCGCGGGCCCCGGCGTCCTCAGCCCGGGCTGACCCCAGGACCGCTGCCGCGTCATCCCGCAGTCCGAGCGCCCGTAGGACGTGGGCGATACCGTGGAAGCCGTCGTAGAAGCCGGGCCGCGCCTGCACCGACCGTAGCCGGTCGAGCAGCCATTGCTCGTGGTGCGGGAAATGGCCTTGGCCGGTCGCGGCTAGAGCGTATAGGACACCGGCGGCGCCATGGGCCACACCCAGCCCGTCGGCACCCCGGAATTGCTCGATGTCGCCGGGGAACAGCCGGTCGGTGCGCTCGGGTGTGGCGCTGGCCAGCACCGCCTGCCCCATCGAACGGATGCTTGCGTCCCAGGGCGGCAGGTCGCTGCCGCTGAGGAATTGGCGGGTGGTGGGTGTCGCGGCACGCGCCAGCAGCCGCTTCCTGCGACGTCCGCTGACCGGCCCGGAACCGGCGGCCGGGGGTGGGAGCGGAGAATCCGTCGCTTCTGTCGCCGCAGGTGCCACCGGCCGCCCCCACCCCATCCCGGCCAGGATGGAGTCGACGAAGTCGTCATCGAGCCCGTAGCGGCGTGCCGCGTGCTCGGCGAGTTGGACGGCCTTCCCCGGTTCGTACTCCACCAGCATGGTGTGAGGAAGAAACAGGTCCAGCTTCACCGCAGCCAGTGCCCACAGGTCGGCGTCGCGCCCGGTGACCCCGGCGGGTGCGCGAAATCCCGGAGCACCGTGCAGGGCCACGTGCCGGGGGTTGTCGATTCCGCTGAACTCGAAGTCCAGCAATACGGGTTCGTCACCTCGCACGACGATGTTCTTGGGATGCAGGTCGCCGATCACTACACCGCGCTCATGGACCGCCGCTACGATCCGCTTCAGCCGCTCGGCCACCCGCAGCGCCCAGGAGACGTACTCGGCCGTCTCCTCGGCCGTTGTGCCGCCGGGCCGGAGAAGCGGTGTGCGTTGCATTGCGGCCCGTTTCAGATTCAGGCCGTCGATTCGCTCCATGGCCAGAAAATGATGGTCCCAGGCCGCGAAGTACCCGTACAGCCGTGGCACGCCGGTCTGTCCCGCCAGCCTGGTGAGGACATCCGCTTCGTGCCGCAACCGGGTGACGGCGTCCCGCCCGGCGCTGTCCAGGCCGGCGTGGGGTCGGGCCTCCTTCAGGACGACGGCCTCCCCGGTGTCCAGTGCCTCGGCTGCATATACGCCTCCGCCGTTGGAGAAATGCAGGGCGTGGGACGGGCGGTAGGGGAAGTCGATGCGGCGGGCGCGGTTGCTCTGAATCTGATCCTGGAGGAACGCCGGGAGTGCCACCCAGTCGGGCACGTGGAACACAGGGCGGCGCACGTCGGGCACCAACTGGCCTTTGTCGTTCTCCAGCGCGGGCACCTCGTCGCCGTTGTCGTCCTGGCAGAAGCGAGGGATGAAGCCCCCGTACCGGACGTAGAGCGGGCCCGAGCGCCAGCGGAGATCGCTGAGGATGTACGGCCCCTCCTCCCCGGTCAGCGGTTGCTCCAGGTCCAGCAAGGTGCGGTGCAACTGCTCCGCGCCGCCGGCGTAGATGGTGATGAACTTCCCGCTGGAGCCTCTGTTGGCGTATTTGGCGTTCGCCTGCGCGAGCGCATCGGGACTGCGCAGGAATTTGAACGGCAGGTCACGGGCGACGCAGTAGTGCCAGACCTGCCCCAGGATCTTCTCGGCGTTCCCCGGATGCCCAGAGACATGGATCTTCCAGCCTTGAGCCGGCAGTTGACCGTCCTTCGGACGGAGATGGACCCACGGTCCGGAGACATGCCGTTCCCATGCGGCCGGGATGCGCGCGTCGGTGAGGGGAAAGGCGGGCTGGGCCGCGTCGTCCGGCCTGTCGTAGAAGTCGCTCCCGGGAACGCAGAACTCGACGTAGCGTAGATCGAGAGGCATCTTCCCCACCTTTCTCCGTGTGCCAGCTGCTTGTGTACGGACACCCGGCCGTCCCACGCGTGACGGCATGGTGGTTCGTCACGATGCCGCCGCCCCGCGGTCCGCGGACCTGTGACAGTCCGCAGGCTCGCCGGGAGCTTGCCGCCCCTCGGGTCGCACGAGCGTTGGGTGTCCCGCCTTCCAGGCTGGTCAGAACCTTGTCCGCATCGCGCCCCGGATAGCCGAGCATGGCGGAATCCGCCGTTGTGCCTGCTGACGTAGCCGCCAGGCCCCCTTAAATCGGTGGGTCACCGCGGCGTATGTCCAGGAAAACGAGGAGAACGCCAATAAACGTGCATGCGCTCAAGCTGAGTTGCACGCCTTCTTCGGGTAGTGCGATGAGTGCGCCGTTCTCGACCCGTTGAGGATGTCCGCATGCCCGGGAAGGCGGCAAGGAAAATCAGCGTTCACGTTCGTTCGGAACGGTGCTCTTCATGCTCCGAACATGCTCGAACAAGGCTGATTTTGTGGTGGCTTGGTGGCTGTATGTGACGCCATGCTTGGATCATGCCCCAGACGGATAGAGCTTTCCCAGGGCCACCAACGAAGCCGCCGCAGCCAGCTCAGGCCGATACTCCGGCCGAGTTCAATGCCGCGCTGCGCACATTACGGACGTGGTCCGGGCTGACCTACCGGCAGCTTGAGAGCAAAGCCACCGCACATGGCCACACGCTGCCGGCCAGCACGACGGCGACCACGCTTGGCCGTGTCACCCTGCCTCGCGAACGGTTCGTCAACGCCTTCACCCATGCCTGCGGCCTCGACGAGGACGAGATACAGCAGTGGCTCAAGGCCCGCCGCCGCATCGCCGCCGATGCGTCCGTCCCCGCCCATGACGAGGGCGGCGACGATCATGATGCTGCGGCCGGCGGTACGTCTGCCCCCGCACATAATTTGCGGTGGTGGTGCCGGGTGGTCGCCCTGGTGGGCGCTGCGGGTATTGGAGCCATCAGCGCCCTCGGGGTCGTTGGCCTGGTTCGCGACACGTCGCCACCGGCCGAACTGCCTACCATGCCGGTGACCGATCTACGCATGCTGGCCGTGGGCAGCTGGGCACACATTCACCCCGCCCGTACACCCAAGCTGTGCGTGACCGAGGGTAGAGATCGCACCCGCCGCTACAAGACTGCCATCGCCGCCCAACGGCCCTGTACCCAAACCAACCTGCCGCGGGTGTTCCTCGAACCAGTGGGCCGGGACGTCGTGCAGATCCAGTGGCACCACCCGAAGTACGGCATCGGCTGCCTGACACTTCTCCTGAAGGGCTCGGGCCAGGACCTACTTGAGCCTCGCGACGACTGCGCCGACACCAACCGGGCCCAGCAATTCCGCCTCGAGCGCTTTGGCCCGCCCGCTATGACCCACTTCCGTATCCGTCCGGTCAGCACCGGCCTGTGTCTGAGCCTGCGCGACCAGGACACCGCCATCGGAGCGGAAGTCGTCCAAGGTCGCTGCTCCGGTGCCGCCGACCAGGACTTCCTGATTGAACTGACACGCCCCCACTGACCGCTGCCGCTTCCCCGAGTGGCCGCACCTGGCGTATGGCCCGGGTCCCGCCCACCGAGCCCGGCGCTGTCCTGGCCACTGCCAAGCGGTACCTCTCCGCGCTGATGCTGTCGCCGGCTCGCGAGGATGATGGCAGCGAGCAGGGAATGCTCACTCTGGTGTAGCGATCTTGATGTGTCTGGCGGGCGACGGATCGTTCCACGGGCTGTTGCTACAAGGGTCTTGATCTGGGGAAGCTACGTCTGTCGTGATTGGTGCTCACTGAACTGAGTAATGCTCAGCATCCACGAGCGGACCAACGGATCGCTCCGGCATCGCGCCCTATATGGTGAGGCAGAGAGCCGCTTGTGCCTGAGAGCACACGGATGGCATCTAATACTCCAGTTAGATTTCGTGTCCTGACCTGGTTCTTCTTCCACAGTGGCAGCAGCGGGCTGTGGCTTGGTGGCGTCTGCGCCAGTGTGACCAGCTCAAGGCATGTAGGCGTCTGTCCAGGTGAGGCCGGGGGTGCGGCAGGAGAGCGTCCAGCAGGCGCCGGATCTCTGCCACGCTGAGTGGGACGAGGGCTGATCCGTTTCTGCGGCCCCCCTTTCATCGCCGCCGGTCTGGGCGGCGAGTGCGGTGAGGACGGCGTGGGCGAGCATGGCCAGGGTGATGTGCCGGTACCAGCCGGGACAGCGGCGGACCTCGCACTCGTCCAGGCCGCACTCGTTCTTCACAGCCTGGAAGCACTCCTCGATCGCCCAGCGGGAGCCGGCGATGTGGGCCAGCTCGGCGATCTCAATGCCGACGGGGGCGTAGGCGAGGTGGTAAGCGAGTTCGCCGGGGTCGGACAGGCTGCGGCGGGCCATGACCCAGCGGTGATGGGTCGGCGGGTCGGGGTCGAAGATGAGGTTGGCGGGCAGCTTGGCCGCGGCCCAGTCATAGACCCGTGGCCCTTTGGCGCCGTCACCGCAGGAGATCCGCTGCCAGGCATCACCGGGTGCATCCTCGATGAGCTGATCGATGCGCCAGATGCCGGCCAGGGACTTGATCTGCTGCGACTTGGGTACCGCCACCACATAGCCGACGTCGAGTTGCTCGGGCAGGCGGCGGAAGTGCCAGTCCTGCCCGTAGGACTCGTCCGCGGTGACCCAGGCGGCGGGCAGGCCGGCGGCCAGGCAGCGTCGGACGATGTTCCGGGCCAGCTCTCCCTTGGTTGCAAAGCCCCGCTCGTCGGGGATCTTCGCCGCCCGGCAGCGGTCACGATCGGACGTCCAGGCCTTGGGCAGGTAGAGCTCCCGGTCCACCAGAGCCCGACCCGAACGGGGGCATAGGCGGCGAACACCCCGATCTGGCAGTTGTCGATCTTTCCCGAGGTACCGGTGTACTGCCGGCCGACCCCGGCCGAGGTGGTGCCCTTCTTGATGAACCCGGTGTCGTCGATGATCAGTACCCCGCCGGGGCCGAGCCGCTCGGCCACATAGTCGCGGACATCATCCCTGACCGCGTCGGCGTCCCACCGGGCGCCGTTGAGCAGGTGCTGCAGGCCCGCCGGGGCGCGCTGGCCGGCCCATTCGGCCGGCTGCCAGCCGTTCTTCCGCTCGACCGGCGCCAGCAGACCACGCACGTAGTCCCGCATCCGCCGCCGTAGACCCGCCCGAGCAAACCGTCCTGCCACCCGAGCGAACACTGACTCCAACTCAGCCTGCCACCGGCCGACTTCAGCTATCGCCTCCATACCCAGACAACGACAACCACCAGCTCAGAACACGAAATCTAACTGGAGTGCTAAGCCGGGCCGCGACCCGGCCCGTCCGCTGTGCCTGCAGTCGGTCCACCTTCGGCTTCGTGAGCACGACCTCAGTCCGGACGCGCCGGGGTGGGCCGTGGTCAGGCCGTCGAGCAGGACGCAGCCGTTGCGCGGCTGCGTGAGGATGCCGGCAGAGATACCCCGCATGTGCCTCGCCCCCACGGGCCGAGGCACATGCGGGGTGCGGCTCAGAGGCCGATGGTGCCCGGGCCCGCGCCGCCCATCACGGCGTCCTTGACGGTCCGGGGGTCGTCGACGGTGTAGTCGTAGTAGTCCGCCGGGTCCTCGACGCTGCCGCCCGTGACCGGTTCACCGGTGTCGCCGACGAAAACGTTGTTCCGTTCGACGATGCTGCCCTCCGGTCCCGAGTAGCTGTTGGTCATGGGTTCTTCGACGTCGTCGAAGTAGTTTCCCTCGATGAAGCAGCCGGAGTCCGCGTTGCATGCGGGGCCGGTGTCGCTGTTGTCGAGGAAGTAGTTGTTGTAGATGTGCACGGGGTCACCGAAGCGGGTGCGCGGATTGCGCTGCGGGGTGCGGTCGTACCAGTTGTGGTGGTAGGTCACCTTCAGCCGTCCGGTGTCCTGGGCGCCGTTCTTGTCGGAGTGGCCCAGCAGCATGTTCTTGGCGTGGTGGTGGGTGTGGTTCCAGGAGACGGTGATGTAGCTGGAGCCCCGCTTGATGTCGAGCAGCCCGTCGTATCCGGCGGACAGGTCGTTGTGGTCGATCCAGATGTGGTGCGAGAACATCTGGATGTTGAGGGAGTCGTCACTGGCGTTCTTGAACGTCAGGTTGCGGACGATGACGTTGTGCACGGCGTTCGTGGGCGGTGCGGTGACGCTGTCACTCGCCGGGAGGCCGATGTTGAGGCCGCCGCCGGTGATGCCGGAAGTCGCGCCGACGCCGACGATCGTCTTGTCGGAGCTGACGTCGTACATGCCTGCGGGCAGCGTGATCATGCCGTCGACACGGACGGTGCGCGGGCCCTCGGCCCGGACGGCGGCGATGAGGTCGGCGGCGGTGGAGACGGTCACGGTCGGTCCGCCCGCGCCGCCGGTGGTCCCGTTCTGACCCCATGCGTCGACGCTCGCGAACCCGGTGGGTGCCTGCTCCGCCAGTGGGGCAGGAACTGCAGGGGCGGGTGTGGGGGCGGCGGCTGTGGCGGTCAGTGCGGCCAGGGCCGTGAGGAGGAGGGTGCTTCTGCGGTGCATCGTGTGCCTCCTGGTCAGGCGATCCTGCCGACACCGACGCCGGCCGGGACGGTGGTGGGGACGGTCGACGGGGCGTCGAGGGCGTACGCGTAGAAGGTGCGCGGCTCGATCACCGTGCCCAGTGTCTGGGGCGCCCCGGAACCGACGTAGAGGTTGTTCCGCTCCACCACCCGGCCGGGTCCGCTCTCGTCGTAGCCGGAGTAGATCGGATGGGCGACGTTCTCGAAGTAGTTGCCCTCCACCAGTACGCCCGCGTCCTCGGTCGAGGCCACGCCGTAGAGCCGGTTGTTCCGGTAGTAGTTGTTGTAGACGTGCACCGGCTCGGCGAACCGGACGCGCGGGTGGCGCTGGTCGGTGCCGTCGAAGAAGTTGTGGTGATACGTCACGCGCAGCCTGCCCCGGTCGGCGGTGTAGCTGTCGCTGTGGCCGAGCAGGCACGTCTTGCTGTGGTCGTGGAAGTGGTTCCAGGAGACGGTGACGTAGTCCGACTCCCGCTTGATGTCGAGCAGTCCGTCGTAGCCCTGCGAGAAGTCGCAGTGGTCGATCCACACGTGGTGGGCGCGGTTGGTGACGCTGATGGAGTCGTCGGAGGCGCGGGTGAAACGGATATTGCGGATGATGACGTTGTTGCCGGGCCTGGTCGTGGAGCCGAGTTGGAGGCCCCCGCCGGTGATCTCGGCGGTGGAGCCGACGCCGAGGATCGACTTGTCGGCCACCACGGTGATCATGCCGTCGATCTCGATGCGGCCGGAAACCAGTACGGTGCAGGGGGAGTTGCGGCCCACGTAGTCGGCGAGCTGGGCGCCGGTGTTCACCGTGACGGTGGGGCCGGCGGCACCGCCCGTGGTACCGGTCAGGCCGAGCGCACTGACGCTCGCGAAGCCGTCGGCGCTCTGCGCCGCCACGGTGGCGAGCCGGTCTGGGAGGGTGGCGGCCCGGGCGCGCGGGGCCGCGCCGACGGCCAACAGGGCGGTGGCCGCGGTGGCGGTGGTGCCCGTGAGCAGGCCGCGGCGGGTGATCGGCGGAATTTCTGGCACGAGGGCTCCTTCAGATCCGGCCGGCGCCGGCGCCGGCGGGAACGATGGCGGGGAGGTCTGCGGGGTCGTCGAGGGCGTACGCGTAGTAGGTGCGTGGTTCGACGACGGTGCCGAACGTCTCGGGCTGTCCGCAGCGCACGTAGAGGTTGTTCCGCTCCACCACCCGGCCGGGTCCGCTCTCGTCGTAGCCGGAGTAGATCGGGTGGGCGACGTTCTCGAAGTAGTTGCCCTCCACCAGTACGCCCGCGTCCTCGGTGGACGCCACGCCGTAGAGGGTGTTGTTGCGGTAGTAGTTGTTGTAGACGTGCACGGGTTCGCCGAAGCGGACGCGAGGGTGGCGCTGGGCCGTGCCGTCGAAGAAGTTGTGGTGGAAGCTGACCCGCAGCCTGCCCCGGTCCTGACTGCCGTTGGCGTCCGAGTGGCCGATCAGCATGGTCTTGCTGTGGTCGTGGAAGTGGTTCCAGGAGACGGTGACGCAGTCCGCGCCGCGCACGATGTCGATCAGACCGTCCGCGCCCGTGCTGAAGGTGCAGTGGTCGATCCAGATGTGGTGCGAGGACTGCTGGATGCTGAGGGAGTCGTCGTCGGCACCGGTGAACCGCAGGTTCCGGATGATTACGTTCTGCCGGCGGTACATGTCCAGGCCGCCGCCGGTGATCTCCGCGTCGGTGCCCAGACCGACGATGGTCTTGTTTGAGCGGACGCCCTGCTTGCTGCTGATGCGCAGGGTTCCCGAGACCTGGATCACGTAGGGTTCGTTGCGGTCGCAGTAGTCCAGGAACGTGTCGGCGTTGGTGACGGTGACCACCGGGCCGCCGGCCCCGCCGGTGGTGCCGGACAGGCCCAGCGCGGGGATGCCCGCGAAGCCGTCGGCGGTCTGCGCCGCCAGGGCGGCTCGCGCCCGCCGTACGGCAGCGGGCGGGCCGGCCCACGCGCGCCCGCCCGTGCCGGTGGCCGACAGGGTCGCGACGGCCGCGGCGGCGGCGGTGCCCGCGAGCAGGCCGCGACGGGTGAGGGAAGGGAGGTCTCTCATCGTCGTCTCCGTTCCTCAGATCTTTCCGACGCCGGCGCCGGCCGGGACGACGGTCGGGACCTCGGCCGCCCGGTGCGGGGTGTAGGGGTAGTACGTGCGCGGCTCGACGACCGAACCCCTTGTCTCGACGGGGTGGTTGCACTCGACGAGGACGTTGTCGCGCGCGACCAGGCGGCCGAGGTCACCGCTGAAGTCCACGCGGGCGGGGTTGTTGACGCTGTGGAAGTAGTTGCCTTCCAGGACCACCCCGGCGTCCATGGCGGAGGCGACGCCGTAACTGTTGTCGCGGTAGTAGTTGTTGTAGACGTGCACCGGCTCGGCGAACCGGACGCGGGGATTGCGCTGGTCGGAGGCCTCGAAGTAGTTGTGGTGGTAGGTGACGCGAAGCCGTCTGCGGTCCTGGGCGGCGTTGTCGTCGTCGTGCCCGAGCAGCAGGGTCTTGTCGTGGTCGTGGAAGCGGTTCCAGGACACGGTGACGAAGTCCGAGCCGCGTTTGATGTCCACGGCACCGTCGTCACCGTCGGAGAAGTCGTTGTGGTCGATCCAGATGTGGTGCGAGAACATCTGGACGTTGATCAGGTCGTCCGTGGCGCCGTCGAACGACAGGTTACGGATGATGATGTTGTGCACCGCGTCGGCGGGGGGCGAGGTGATGGCGTCACTAGCCGGGAGGCCGATGTGCAGTCCGCCGCCGGTCAGCCGGGCAGTGCTTCCCAGGCCGACGATGGTCTTGTCCGAGGCGACCGGGTGCATGCCGTCGCGCGATCCGGTGGGCAGCGTGATCGTGCCACTGACCTGCACGACCAGGGGTTCGGGGCGGGAGATGTAGTCGAGGAACTGCATGGTGGTGGCGGCCGTGACGACCGAGCCGCCCGTGCCGCCGGTGGTGCCGTTCTGCCCCAGTGCGCTGACGCCCGCGAAGCCGTCGGCGGTCGCGGCGGAGGCGGAGGGGGGAGGGGCGGAGAGAGCCGCGGTGGGGGAGGGGGAACCGAACGGCGGGATGGTGAGGGCGGAGGCGATCAGCGCGGCGGCGATCAGTCCGGCTCGAGACGCACGGCGTCTGAATAATCGCATGGGGGGATAGCCCTTTCTGTACCGTCTTTCGGACATGCCGAAGATGACGTTCCTTGGCGGGCTGTGCTGAGAAGATGGCGGCTTACTTGAGAGCAAGCGCTTTCTGTGGAAAGTAAGGGTCTTGTCCTGTGCGCGTCAACAGGTGTGCACGCATGCGCAAGCGGACGTTCTCCACAAGAGCAGACAGGAGCACGCGTGGGTGAACAGGCATCACGCCTGTGACAGCGGCCCGTGTCCGGACGGCCCGGCACCCGGCACTCCGTGGAGCAGCAGGAAGGGCCGCAGCAGGCCGGTGCCGAGCGCGTCCACGGCCGGGGCGACGGCGCAGCGGGAGCCTCCGGAGGCACGGACGAGGGTGCGGGGCCTGATCCTGGTGCTGGTTGCCATGTCGACGGCCTCCCGTCGGCGTGGCCCGGCCGGATGCACCACACCTCCCCGAGGCCTTCGGCGGGGTCGACGCGATGGAGGAGTGACGGCCCAGGGTGGTGGGCGGCGACCCGGATGCGGTCCATGGCGCTGATCTCGTCGTCGACCCGGCTTACTACTGCAACGGTGCTTGTGCTGATTGCTGGCCAGCTCAGGGACTGTGTCCGCGTCGCTTGTAGTGACTGATGCGGGCATGATGTTGGCGTCGTCGTCGCCAGGTCGACCAGTGCAGGATGTGGTCGACCGGGGTGGGCCGGCGGTCGGTGAGCCGGGTGATCAGGCGTCTGATCTCGGCGAGGCTGAGGTGGATGAGCGGGGAGGATCCGTTTCTGCTTTGTCCGCGTCCAGCTGGCGGGCGCGCAGGACGGTCAGGCAGGCGTGGGCGGCCATGGCCAGCGTCATGTGGCGGTGCCAGCCGAGGTAGCGGCGGACCTGGTAGTCGTCCGGGCCGCATTCCTGCTTGGCGGTCTGGGAGCATTCCTCGATCGCCCAGCGGCTGCCCGCGATGCGGATCAGCTGATCCAGGGTGGTGCCGGCGGGGCAGTAGGCGATGTAGTAGAAGATCTCCTCGGGTCTGCTGATGCTGCGGCGGGCGAGGACCCAGTGCCGGCGATCCGGTCGGTGCCAGGGCCGCACTTCGACGCGGGCCCAGTCGAAGACCCGCCGGCCGTGGGCTCCCTGCGCGCAGGAAGGGCGCTTCCACTTCTGCCTCGGCAGGCCGGGAAACAGCTCGTGCACGGGGTGGTCGATGGACCAGCGGGTGACGACGGTGTCATGCCGGGTGGTGGCCATGACGTGGAAGACGTCCGCCTGCTCGAGTTCGTATCGCCAGCCCTTGGAAAAGCCGTAGGCGGCGTCCGCGGTCACCCACCGGAAAGGGATCTTGTCGGCGATCGCGGGCGGACCATCGCCTTGGCGATGACCACCTTCGTGGCGAAGGCCACCTCGTCACCGATACCGGCTTGGCGGCAGCGGTCCCGGTCATCGGTCCAGGAGGTGGGCAGGTACAGCCGCCGGTCGATCAGGGTGCGTCCGTGGGTGGTGGCGTAGACCGTCTCGGGTGTGGGAGCGGTGTACATCGCGGCGGGTGTGGCAGCGGTGGGTGGTACTGCCGACGGCGCCGGTGTGCTGTCTGCGAGGGAGACCTCGGCGCCGTTTTGGCGGGTGCCCCAGCCGGTCTTGGCGCAGGTGAAGATGCCGTACCAGCGCAGCCAGCGGAACCAGGCCCAGGCCATGATGATCGCCAGCGGCATCATCAGCCAGGCCAGAAGGCGTGAGCGGATGCGTTCGTCGGTGCGGATGATGCCGAGGTAGCGCAGTCCCTGGGCCCAGCCGAGGAGGAAGGGGATCCAGAGCATGCTCGCCGGTGGCATGTTGTCGTAGGCGACGGGTTCGACCACGAGCAGCCAGACGGTGACCAGCTGGGTGAGGACCATCTGGGTCCAGCGGATGGCGTGCGGCCAGAAGGCGGGGCGGGCCAGGGACAGGTAGCGCATCCGCCAGATGGAGCGGATGGTCGAGCCGCGCATCCACCGCAGGTACATGCGGCCGAAGTGGTTCCAGCGCTCGGGCATGGCGGTGAACACGATGGCCGTGCTCTGCTGGACGGTCAGGCCGCTTTCCTGGGCGTAGAGGGTGAGCATGCTGTCGTCGCTGAACGCCACCCCGCGCCCCATGAAGGTCTCATTCAGGTAGGAGCCCGGATTGTCGCGGACGACGCCGGAGCGGTAGGCCGCCAGGGGGCCGGAGTTGACCATGACGGCGCCCACGGCGGACTGCCCGGAGCGGTCGACCATCTGCGAGGTGACGAACCACAGGTCCGTGGTGCGGGCCAGCAGCTGGCTGCTGCGCCAGTACAGGACGGCCTTGCGGTGCTCCCGCCTTGCCTGGCGGACCGCCTTGCGCGAGCCGTGACCTGGGGGCGGCGCGTAGACAGGGCGGGCGGGTCCCTTGTTGTCCGTGGCGATCACGATGCCGGCGACCGACTGCACGCGCTGTTTCGAGAACGGTTTGAGGATCTCCTCGACCGCGTGGGGGTCGAGGTAGGAATCGGAGTCGACGGTGATGTAGATGTCGGCGTCCGGGCCGGCCTCGACACCGTGCGCCTGCGCGTGCCGCTTGCCGCCGTTGGGGACGCGCTGCCAGGTGGTGTGGACGCCCGCCTGCCGGGCGGCCCGCCGCCACCAGGCGCGCACTTCCGCGTAGGCGGTAGTAGTGGAGCCGTCGTCGACGACGTGGACGCTGTCGGACCGGCGGGGCTGCTGCAGGAAAGACTCCAGGCCGAGCTTCAGAGGGCCCGGTCGCCTGCTGCGCGGCGCGGACCGTCCGCCGGTGTGCCGCCTGCCAGTTGGTGGGGTCTGTCATCTGACCTCCTGACGGCCCGTCCAACCGGTCACGGGGCCCGGGCTCGCCCGGCGCGTTGAACGTTCGACAAACGGGCTGTTGGCGGGCTGCCGGTGCCGACTTGCCGATGTACCGCTTTCGGCCGCATCGGACACACCCCCAGATTCCTGGGATACCGCTGCTCCGCCGCCGTTCGCACACTTCCCACAGCCTTCGGGCCTTCGAGGGGGGACCCGTGACGAAAACATCGGAAACATCTGGGGGCAGAGGTGTGCTTGACGGCGCTTTCGCGCTACTCGATGCCGTGCGGCGGCGGGGCGGTGAGGCCGGGCTGACGGAGATCGCCGTGGCGTGTGGGGTGCCGAAGGGGACGGCGCACCGTCTGTTGGAGCAGTTGGCGTCGGTCGGGGCGGTCGAACGGCGCGGCCGCAGGTACGTCCTGGGGCCGCAGCTGTTCCGGCTGGGCCAGTCCTGGCAGCCGTATCCCGGGCTGCGGGTAGCGGCCCGGGGGCCGCTATACCGGTTACGGGCCACGACGGGCGCCAGCGCCGTACTGACCGTGCTGCGCGACGGTCTCGCACTGACGGTGTCCTCGGTGCCGGGACGGGGGGAATGGCTGGTGCCGGTACGGGACGGGATGAGCTTCCCGCTCGACACGGCCGCCGGCCAGGCCCTGGCGGGCCGCGAGCGGGGCCCGGTGCTGGACCGTGAGGAGGTGGTGCCGGGCCTGAGCTGCGTCGCCCTCCCCGTCCGCGGCCCGGACGGGCGCGTGATCGCGGCACTGGCGGCGATGACCCCGGCCGACCAGGCGCTCGCACCGGTGACAGCGGCGGTCGCCTTGGCGGCGACGGCCGTAGGAGACCGCCTCGCACGCGCCGAACGCTCCGGCGAACCTGCCATTCCGTCCGCCGCATTGTCCGCCGTATTGCTGCATTGAGTTCCACTTCCGGAGTTCCGTCCAGCGGAATTTTCGTGGCGTTGCACGGTCCGCTCCCGCCATGGTGTGGGCGCACCGGAAAACACCGGACCGCGCATCGGCGGAGAGACGCGAAGGAGGTGAGAATCATGCGCATCGAAATCTTCGACAATGGGGGCGTCGAGTCGCTGGGCATCTGCCAGGAATACGTCAGCTGCAAGGGCTACAGCTCGTGAGCCGCTCTGCTGGTGGGGGCTTCGGCCCCCACCAGCAGCATCTCCGCACCATCACCGTTGACGGACGAGGAGGCTTTCGTTGACCAGCCTGGACAGTATTCCACGGATGCGGATCATCCGTGGCGCGGATTGTTATTGGGCCATAGGGACGCGCAGCATTGCGAGGCTTCCCCTGGCCGCGGTGACGGCAGATCGGGAGCTTGTCCCCGAGGCAGAACAACTCGTCAGGGACGCGGATCTGTCCCCGACCGTCGAGCGCGACGCGTACCAGCTGACGGTGCTGGTCACGACCCGGTGCAACCTCGCCTGCGCCTACTGCTTCCAGAACACCGAGCTCCCGGCCACCGGCCAGACCGGCATACCGCTGCGCATCGCCGGCATGTCGATCGACGAGGACCGCACGGGCGAGATCCTGGAATTCGCGAAGCGGCAGCTGGCCCAGAACGGCAAGAAGGCATTGGACGTCATGCTGTTTGGTGGAGAGCCGACCATGTACATGGACCAGTGTCTGCGCCTGTTGCGAGGAGCCGGTGAGATCGGGCTGGCCCGGGCATCCATGATTTCGAACGGGACACTCTTCACGGTGCCGCAGATGAAGGCACTGGAAGAAGCTGGACTTCGGGATGTGCAGGTGACTTTCGACGGTGACGCCGAATCCCACGATCGGTCACGCATCACCATCGGCGGCCGTGGTACCTTCGCCCGGATCCTGGACAACCTGGCCGAGGTGTCCCAGAAAACCGACATCCGTTGGCAGTTGCGGGTGAACCTGACCGCCGAATCGATCAAGGGCGCCGACCGGCTCGTCGACCGGCTGTCCGGGCGCCTCGACCCGGCCAGGTTCGGCATCTACTTCGCCCTCGTCCACGATCCCGGGATCGGTTTCGCCGGCACCGTGGAGCACTCGCGCGCCGTGGCCGAGCAGGTCGCGGACCTGTACGGGAGAGTCGGCGAAGCAGGATTCCCACTGCCCCGGCCGACCTACAGCACCTGCGCCACCTGCGGGGAAACAAGCGGACGGACAGGCGCGACGGTGAATGCCAACGGCGTCCTGTACAGCTGCTGGGAGTCCGCAGGCCAGAAAGGCATGGAGGTGGGGGACGTGACCCGGGGCTATCTCCCGGAGAGCGTCATCTCCTCCCGCTGGGTCGCGTGCGGATACACCGCGAACGGCCAGGTCGACCCCCATGTGCGGCAGACGTTCACGGACACCTTGGACGCCCTCCTCCTGGACCGGCACTACCGGTCGGGACGCCTCGGGACGGGCAAGGTGCGCGAAGCGGACGGGGCGGCTGCGTAATGTTCCGGCCGTCTTCCGCCGCCCGCGACCTCCGGCTGCTGCTGACGGCCCTGACCTGCTCGGCGGCGGGATCGCTCATGGAGCCGGTCGCCGTCATCTTCGCGGTCCTGGGCCCACTGGGCGGTGGCCCGTCCGAGGTCGGGACCGTTCTGGCAGCGGGGTTCGGCGGGGTGGTCGCCTGCAGCGCCCTGGGAGGCGTGTTCGCCGACCGTCATGCGCCCCGGCGCGTGATGATCGCCGCCGACAGCGTCAGCTTCATCATTCAGGCAGGCACGGCAGCCGGCCTCGCGGCGGGGGTCATGTCCGTGCCCATACTCGCCGTACTGGCGTTCGCCGGCAGTGCTGCAGGGTCTTTCTCCGGGCCTGCATCACGGGCCCTGCTGACGCAGATCGTCGACCGGGACGACCTCCAGCGGGCGAATGCCAAGCGCAGCACACTCATGTCCATGACGAGGATCGTCGCTCCTCTCCTCGGAGGGATACTCGTTCCGCTGATCGGGGCAGCCTGGACGATCGCGGTGGACGCCGCGACCTTCGCCTGCAGCGCCCTCCTCGTCGTACGGATCCGTGCACGGGCAAAGCCGTCTGACCGCCGGCAGGGAGGGCGGACCAGAGCGCCCGGCTTCGTCCGGGAACTGCGGGAAGGCTGGTCCGAACTGACACGGCGTCCGTGGCTGTGGGGAACGATCGCGGTGTTCGGCGGTTTCGAACTTCTCGTCTCCGCGCCTCTGGTGACCCTGAAACCGCTGCTCGCCGAGGACCTGTACGGGGGAGCCCGCGGCTACTCCTGGCTCATCGCCGCCTCCGGGCTGGGAGCTGTTCTGGGCGGTCTGGCGGCCGCCCGGTTCACCGTCCGAAGACCCCTACTCGGGGTGGCGGTGCTCATCTTCCCCCTCGTGACCACACCACTGGCGCTGGCTCTCGGCGCGCCCCTCACGGTCGTGGTCACCACGTCCGTCCTGAGCGGGGCCTGCGAGGCCGTCATCGGAGTGCTGTGGTTCACCACCATCGGCCGAGTGGTACCGCAGGAGGCCCAGGGCAGGGTCACGTCCTGGGACACCACCGGTACGTACGCATTGCGCCCGGCCGGGCTCACGCTGGGCGGAATCGCGGCGGTCGCCGTCGGTTCCGGACCGATTCTGTGGACGGCCGTCACAGCCACGGTGCTGCTTCCCCTACCGCTCCTTCTCCTCGGTGACGTCCGAACGCCCATATCCGAACTCGACGGCACGGATCAGCTGAGGACTGCCTCGAAGATCGCGTAGACCTCGGCGCCGAAGAGGGGGTCTGTGTAGTGAACGGTGGAACTCGGTCGGTTTTCTTCAGCGGCGTCCGGCGGTGAGCCGGCCGTCGAAGGCGATGTCGAAGGCTTGGAGTGCGGCCTTCCAGCGCATGGTCCAGCGTTTGCGTCCGGTGCCGGTCGGGTCCGGGCTCATGACGGCCAGGTAGACGCATCTGAGGGCGGCCCGGTCGGTGGGGAAGTGTCCCCGGGCCCGGACGGCCTTGCGGATCCGTGCGTTGACGCCCTCGATCGCGTTGGTGGTGCAGACGATCCTGCGGATCTCCACGTCGAACCGGAGGAAGGGCACGAACTCCGTCCAGGCCGCCTCCCGGAGCCGGACGATCGCCGGATACTTCCCGCCCCAGGCGTCGGTGAACTCCACGAACCGCTCCAGCACGACCTCCTCGGTCGGCGCGGTGTCGAGGGGCCTGAGCGCCTTCGCGCTCTTCTCCCAGTCCTGCCGGGCCGCATAACGAAAGCTGTTCCTCAGCAGGTGAACGACACAGGTCTGGACGATCGTCGCAGGCCAGACGGTGTTCACGGCGTCCGGGGGCCCGGTCGGACCGTCGCAGACCAGCATCAGGACGTCGGCCGCGCCGCGGTTCTTGATCTCGGTCAGGACCTGGAGCCAGCACTTGGCGCCCCTCACCGCCGTCGCCGAGCCACCAGCCCAGGATGTCCCGGTGCCCCTCGGCGGTGACTGCCACCGCCATGTAGACCGGACGGTTGGCGACCTGCCCGTCCCTGACCTTGGTTCTGTCGACGATCTTGTGATCCGGTGGGTTGGGGCTCATCGTGTGAGCAGAACGCGTTTGCGAAGGAGATCAAGGCTGGCGCGGCCGAACATCTGGCGTTTCAGCATTTTCAGTCGGTTGACGTTGCCCTCGACGGCACCGGAGTTGTGGGGCAGGGACAGTCCGTTGCGGACGGCGTCGAAGTCGCGGCGGAGGTTGCGGGCGAAGCCCGCAAGCGGAGCCAGGCAGCCAGGTCCTCCCCGTCGCGGCCGTCGTAGAGGTGCAGCGGCCGGTGGGTGGCCATGTCGATCAATACCGTGCCGTAGTGGCGGCCCTTGCGGAAAGCGAAGTCGTCGACGCCGAGGATCTCCACCTTGCCGATTTCCGGCTCGGGCAGGGATCTGACCAGTCGCAACAGCGTGTCCCGGCCTATGGTGAGGCCGACCGCGGACGCCAGTCGGGCTCCTGCCCGGCCGGCCAGGGCCAGCCCGATCTGCGTCAACATCTCGCGCGGCAGCGGGGTATGCCGACTGTGCGGGGTGGCCAGTCCCAGGACCTGCTCGGCGAACGTCACCGCCGTGCAGGCAGGGTTCTCGCAGCGGAAGCGGCGGACGCATAACTCGATCACGACACCGAGCCCGCCAACGGCGACATCACGCAGCCTGCGTACGTACCGACCGTGCACCCGGGTCGAGCTCTGGCCGCACCGGCAGGCCTCAGTCGTCGCCCGCACCCGCGCTCTCAGTACTACCTGGTCCGGCCGTCGTTCGACCTCCTCGATCAGCAACGCGGACAGGTACGGAAACAGCTCGAGGAGCACATCACGAGAGCACGCGATGCATGATCGCGAACAGGCGGAGCGACAAGCTCATCCGTCCGGATCACAAGATCGTCGACAGAACCCGAATCTTCACGTTGATGGCATCCACGAAGACGACCGGATAGATGCGATCGAGCGGGCGGGCCTGCCATTCCGCCATGCCCTCCATCACCGCGTCGGTGATCGTGGAAATGGTCTGCTTGGACACCTCCGCGCCGTACACCTCGGCCAGATGAGCCGATATCTCCCCGTGCGTCAGCCCCTTCGCGGACAGCGAGAGCACCATCTCGTCGGCACCGGTCAGCCGACGCTGCCGCTTCTTCACCAGTTGCGGCTCAAAGGTGCCGGCGGTGTCGCGGGGCACCTTCACCTCGACCGGACCGACATCCGCCGGCACGGTCTTCGACCGGGTGCCGTTCCGGGAGTTGCCGCTGTTCCGGCCCGCCACGTCGTGCTTGTCATAGCCGACGTGGTCGGTGATCTCGCCCTCCAGGGCGGACTCCAGCACCCGCTTGGTCAGCTGCTGCAGCAGCCCTCCCTCCCCGGTCAGCTGCAGCCCGTCGGAACGGGCACGGCCGACCAGCATCGAGATCAACTGCTCGTCCGATACCGCCTCCGCGGCCGACTCGACGACCGGTTCCTCCACCTACTCGTGCTCGCTGATGGTCTCGCTCATGTCAGGCGTCTCCTTGATCATCGGATCCGTCGTCTATGGGACACTTCCCCGGCTCGCACGACAGTCCAGGCCGGTCTCGGCACCGTCGTTGGTGACGAACACCCCGCCGTGCTGGAAGGGGTTCATCGTTCCCGGGGTGACGTTGAGGTACGGGTCGAGCTTCTGCATCACGATGCGCAGACCGCAGGCCTTGAGCAGCAGCGACCGCAGCGGGGCAACTGCCATTGTCAGACCCAGGTGGCAGCATCACCGAAGTGAACGCCCTGAGGCGTCCTCAACTCACCTCCGTAGCAAACGAAGAGGAGCATTCCCCTTGCGGCTGCATCGCGTAGCGCCCGGCATCGCCGTGGCCATCCTCGCCCCGGCTCTCCTGCTCGCCACCCCGTCCTTCGCCGCCACGGCGGCACCGACCGCGGTGACGGTGCCCGCGGTGTCCTCGTCCGCGGACGAGCCGGACGCCGACGACCTGAGGGTGGCCATAGTCCGTATCCTCGCCGACCCGGGCAGCGGCCGGCGTGTGACACGAGAAGCCAACGCCCTCCTGGACGCCAACGACCCCGAGGCGATGCGCGCCTGGCTGGAGACCGGCTACCGGATCGCCCAGGCCGAGGACGACCGCGTCGCCATCACGCGCCTGCTCGCCGACCCCGACAGCGGCCGGCGCGTCATCGCCGAGGTCAACGCCCTTCTGGACGCCAACGACTCCGACGCGATGCGCGCCTGGCTGGAGACCGGCTACCGGATCGCCCAGGCCGAGGACGACCGCGTCGCCATCGCCCGCATCCTCGCCGACCCGTCCATCAGCCCGGCCCTGCGCGCGGCAGCCAACGCCGCCCTGGACGACAACACACCCGAAGCACTGCGCCACTTCCTGGAAGTCGGCAGGTACCAGGTCGCCTGACCGGCACGGTGCCGCACCACAGCACGTCGCCCGGGTGGCACCCCCTGCCGCACGCCCGGTCGCCGAAACGCCGAGAATCCGGGCGGGGCCGCCTGCACCTCTGTGTGCCGGCGGTCCCGCCCGGCAGGCCCTGTGCCGGCTCGGCGCCCTCCGCAGAGCTCTGTGGTCTCGCCGCCCGGTGCGGCATGGGCCACTGACACCTCCGACAGCAGAAAGCACATTCTTCGATGACCACACAACCCCTACGCACCGAGCGCAGCGGTCCGCAGACCGCTTCCGTCGTGACCGACCTGCCGTTCAAGCCTCAGCTCGTCAAAGCGGTGTTCAGGGACGTGACCTCGTTGCACGTCTCCCGGCCGGCCGCGTGGGCCGCCGCGTCGGTGACGCGGACCGTGCTGACGGAGATCATCGACGGCGCGAGAAGCGCAGCGGCCGAGGAGGCCAGGAAGAGACTGGTTCCCAAGGACCTCATCTCGGCGATCGACCGGAACGTCGAGGTGGAGGTGGGATCGGCGTGGTACCTGCACAGCCCGACCTTCCACGGCCTGATGGGCGAGGTGCGCAACGCCGATGGTGCGCTCGTGTCTCTTCGTGAGCGCCGCGGGGCGCGTACACCGAGTGGTGTGGCTGGCGCCCACCGGTTCGAGGCCGGGGTGAGAAGGCTGCTGAGGAGCCGGGGAGCGAGGGCGGTCCCGGCGATGGTCCGCGACCTGGACGGAATCGCGAGCGTGTTCCTGACAGCCCTGGCCCGGGACGCGGCCAAGGTCGTCCGGGAGGGCGGGGTCAAACGGTTCGGGACGGTCAGTCTGGTGGTGCCGGGCGAGCCAGCCCCGGCCCCGCTGCTCAAGGACCCCCTCCTCGCCCTGTCCACCCGCCGCGGGGACGGGCGGACTGTTGGCGGGGACGACGTCCTGGCCGCCGTCACGATGCAGCTGTTCGGCGATCTCAGACAACGCGCCATCACCGAGGCAGCCGAGATGACACGGAACACGTCGGCCAACTGATCGGGCCCGCCCCTGCGCTCTGCCCACTGCGCACGGTTCCCACGTGTGCGCGGCTCCCGGAATCCGCCGCCCGCATTCGGCTCCGCTCGGCTCGCGAGCACGGGCTCGTCGCATGGGCGCGGACCGCCGGCCGCAGGCACCCCACGGGGAAGACTGAACCGCTCCGGGTCTGATGGAGGCTCTGATGTGCCCCGGGTCTGGTGGTGTGTGATCCGCCGTCGTGGTTTGCGCGGTGTGCTGACCTGTGTGGTTGGGGTTGTGGCGGTTCGTGGGCGGGGCGGGCCGCTTCTGCGGCGGGGCGGTGGTGTGTGACCTCTCCAGGTCTTGTCCGCCACAGCCCCGCCGTGGTCGGCGGCTGCCTCGTCGGCACCGGCCTGTCCCTCGCCGTGCAGTCGTCAGAAGATTCCGAAGAAGCGGTGCCACCAGGTGGGTCACTGGACATGCCGGGGCAGCCGGCTCGGTCCGGCGTAGTCGCACTCCAGTAGCTCCTCGGGCACGATCGTGTATCCGAGGTCGGCCAAAGTCCCGCAGACCTTGTCCAGATCCGCAGCGTCCAACTCGCCCTCCGCTTGTGCTTCCCCGGTGCCGAGGAAGGCGCCGGGGTCGTCGGCGCAGACCAGCGCCAGGGAGCCGAACTTGCTCACGCAGACGACGATCCGGGTTCCGCACACCGTCGCCTCTGGTGGCACGGTGACCCGCCCGTACTCACTGGAATCCTGTGCATCCCGCTCACTGACACACGGTGTGGCGAAGTCGTCCTCAAGGCGGGCCACGAGGTCGTTGAACAATGCGCCGGTCTCACCACGGTCGTAGTCCCGGGGCCGCTCCAGCCACTCGGGGTCATCGAGCTGGCGCAACATGGCCACCAGTTCCGCTTCGTGCTTCGGCACGCCCAGATCCTGGCGGATCAGCAGCAAATCTCACCAGCCCGACATCACCCATTCACATTCAGCAGGGCCAGTTGGCGGCGCCGGGATCGGCACGGCGCCGTGTCAGTGCCGTGCCGTAGGTTGCCGGGTATCAGGCGTTCCCGGCGGCGAGGGGATGAGGGTGCGCAGGCCAGTTGAGGGCGAAGTCCACGTGCACTACGGCCAGATCCACGTCGAGAGTGATCCGGACAGCTTCGGCCCGGACCTCCGGGAGTCTTTTGCCGGGCAGAGCGCCGGGCTGTGCGGGGCCGCGGTACCGGGCGCGCTGTGGTTGTCGACCGGGCTGCACACGGGCAGCGTCGGCTTCACCGTCGAGGTGCACGACCAGGCCCCGCCGCTGGATCCGGCGTGGGAGGACGTCGTGGAGGCGTCCTTCCGCCCGGTCTCGGCCGGCAGCGCTCTCGTGCAGTGGGCGGGGGAGGCCTCCTGGGACCTCGGCCTGGAAGAGACGGACTACCGGGTGCGCTACTGCGCCCGGGGCATGGACGAGGCACACCGCCAGGACACCCGGCTGGACGACGAGCCGGAACTGGACCGCTACTTGCTGCAGTTCTGGCCCGCTCCCCCCGCACCGGACCGCGTCCTGAAACAGACCTCGGCGACTGCCGCGTACTGGCACAACTACGCCCGTCGGCAGCCCCCTCCACCCACACCGGCCGAACGCGCCGAAGCCGAACGCCGGGCCCGCCTCGCGCGGGAGCAAGCCGAGGAAGAACGCCGGCTCGCCCACGAACGGTGGCAGTGGGGCGGACGAACGCCGAGCCGCGCCCTGCGCGAGGTCGGTGGCAACGTGCGCGGCCTGCTCGCCTTCGACCCGGCCCTCGTCCACGCCATCGACGCCGCCACACCCGAGACCCAGCGGACAACAGCGCTGCTGGCCGCACGCCGCGCCTGTGAGGCGGCCGGACTCACCGGCCTCGACTGGATCGCCGCAGGTCTCACCGCCCTGGCCGAGGGCCGCCCGCTGCCACCACCCCTCCACGATCCGGCCCAGGCGTGGCGGGCTCTGGAAGCAGACCCACGTGTCCCCGACAGAACCGTCGGCCGGGCCGTTCCGCCCAAGCAGCCCCCCTTCCAGCCACCCGCCCGCAATGACGCGCACACGCCGATGCCCAAGCCCACCTCGCTCCCGCGGATCACAGGTCCCGCGGCCGCCCTCGTGAAGCCGCCGGACCGTGCCGCACCACCGACACCGCAGCCCGGGGAAACGATGCCGCACACGATGAGGGTCACGTTCGGCGAGCCGGACCCGTCCCTGCGGATGTCCCAGCCCCACATGGCCCTGCCCGCGCTGCTCGGCGCCGCCGAAGCCGACCCGCTCCAGGCGGCCCTGGACGCGGCGTACGCGGCCGTGACCGCCTACGGCGAGGACTACCGAACCCTCCTGCAAGAGATCCGGTCCGCCTGCCAGGAGCTGCGAAGGAACACCGGCCGCGGCCCCGTGCCGCCGGTTCCATGACCCTGGGACTGCCCCGCACCGGCCCGGTACGGGGCACTCCCCGCCGGCCGGGAGCCTGGGACATACGGCACGTTCCCGGGGGATGAGTCTCGCGGTGTGCCAGCCGCGCCCACCCGAACCGTGCGCTCCTGCGCAAGGCGGCCACGTTCGATGCCTCGCCCGCGGCGCCGGGGGACCGGCTCGATGACGTGACGCGGTGAGTGCAGCACGATCACAAGCAGGCCGATCCGCTGTCGCTGGACAGGTGCATCATCGACCTGGCCAGTCCTGACTTGCCGGGGACCGGCTGCTGGGTCAGGTGGCAGTCCAGTCGCGCAGTTGCCGGGCGATCCGGGCGACGCCGAGCGCTCCCGAGGCGGCGTCGCGTACCAGCGCGACGGCGGCCTTGGGCGGGTAGTCGAGAGCATGCGCGTTGAGGGCCAGATAGGCCTCGGTCGCGTGCCAGGCGAACGCCTCATTCGAGTGCTCCAGGCACGGCAGCTTCGCCAGGGTGTGCAGCAGGGCGGCGGCCTTGAGGTGCAGCGATCCGTAGATGTCCCGCTCCATCACCCGGGCGTTGACCCGGGTGACGGCCGCATACAGCGGCCCCAAGTCGTCGACCTGCGGATCACCCTCGAGCAGCTCGGCGGCGTGCAGCAGGAATGTGACGTCGAGCGGGTGGAGCGGTTCCGGCTGGATCACGCGGCGTGGCCCCGCTCCTGGTGCTGTCCGAGTTCCCGCTGTGCTTCCTGCTCGGCCGCACGCTGCTCGGCGCTGGGGTCCAGACTGCTGGGATCGGCTGCAAAAGCCGCGCCGCTGCGGGCCATGGACGCCTGGAAACCGTCCAGGAACTTCCGCTCGACGGCGGTCGCCCGGTCGTAGGCGGCCGAGAGGATGTACTCCTGCATGCTGACCCCCGCCTGCTTGGCGGCCGCCGCGATGGCCGCCCGCTGCGCGGGGTCAGGAAAACGCAGATTCATCGCCTTGGGATCCGACATGGCACCGACGGTACCAGCGGTACCATCCGGATGTCACGATGCTATTCCACGCAGGAGGGCCCGGCCGAGACCTCAGGACTCCCGCCCTGCAAGGACTCAGTCCCAGGGAACCGCCGTTCCGTGACCTGGGTGGGACGTTCGTCGCTGTCCGGGTGGTGCCGCCCCTTTCTGTCGGGCTGTGATGGCGCCCGGCCGAGTGCCGCGTCAGCTCACGACTGACGCGGACAGGCAGGTCTCAGACGCGCCGCGTCACTCACAGCGTTCCGCCGTGCGGTCCCGGCTGCTCGACCGGTGCAGGATCGTGGGGCCGGCCGGAAGAACGGCACCGCCCATGACCTCACCCCACCCGCGAAGGCGCCCCCAACGGCGCAGCGAGATCCCTCGTGGCCTGCACCAGGCTGAGGGTCTGCAGCAAATCCGGGACGCTCTGCCGTCCGTACCCGACTCCCGCACCGTGACGCCCGCTCCGGGCCCGGCCGGTGACGGCGTGACGCCCGAACTGCTGACGCTGGTCACCTACCACCGGATGAGATTATCGGCAAGCGCACCGTTGGCAGCGGCCCTGCCACTTCCTGCGGATTTACCGCCAGGCCGAACTCGCTCTCGACCGCTTCCAGTGCGGCAGCCGGGCTGGAGAAGTCGTCATCCGGCTCGTCCAGGAAGAAGCCGACCCGCTCCAGGGCCTGGTTGAGCCGGTCCGGTTCCTTCCCGGACGCCGGGTCGAACCTCCCCCAGTCGAACAGGGCGAGGATCTCCCCGTCGCGGGCGTGCGCCACACGAACGGGACCGTCGAGGAACTTCCACACGGACACCGCTTCCGTACTCCTGGACAGCTCCTTGAGCACCGGCTTCCTGAACGGGACACCCATCTGCGGAAGCGCATCGAACACATACGCCCAACCCGCCCCTTCCGGGCAGCACACCCGCACCGCCCAGCTGTCCGGGCCGAAGTGCTCAGCCACACCGTCGATGGGATACCGGGGCAGCGGATCCGGGCCAACGGCACCCAGCCTGGCCAACACGTCCGCCTCCCCCAGACCCCGGACCGCGGCCACACAGAACCACTCGTCCCCCAGCACATCGAACAACGTGGAAGCCATCACGACCCACGCCTTCCCGGTCAGTATCCGCCTGGCGGCCGCCGACGCCACGACACCCGCCTGAACTCCCGGTGACGAACGCTGACGTCATCCAAAGCCGTATGTCAACCGGTCTCGGAACGTGCGGGTGGCGGTCTACTGCTACAGCAGGCTGGCCGCCATCGGTTTACCAGCGCGCATGAGACTCCGTGCGGGCCGCCTGGAGCATCGCTGACGAACAGGAGGCTTGTCAGCGGCATCTCCCGCGGCAAAGTCCCGCGCCGTACTGAGGGCCCATGGGACGAGTCGTGCCTGGCCCTCATGGGCGCCGTCACGCAGACCGATCACCGCTTGCGGGGACTGATTGCGGGCGGTGCCGGGTCGCGGCCCGGCACGGGACGACCTGTTCCACCACCGGCCGCTCATGACCACGCCACACCTGCACCACCCGCCGTCGATGATCACGGCCCGCCCGGAGCCGAGCCGGTAAGGGCCCAGGTCAGATCACTCCGAGGAGTCCGTTGCCGCCGAGGAGGGTGTTCTCCCGCTGGGAGAAGCCCACGGAAGGGGCGATGATCAGGTAGCTGCCTCGGGTGGTGGCTCCGCCCGTGCCCCCGGGCAGGACCCATACCGCCCCCGTCGCTGGGGCGCTCATCACGAACCAGGTCCGGGCCTATGACCTGTTGCGGATGTGCGGCCGTGAGGGCCACCCCACCCCGCTGGGGTCGCGTTCGCCGAGTACGGGCGGATCGACACGACCATGCACCTACTCGCCCGGGTCGACCCGGTGGACGGCGCCTACCGGCGGCTCATGAACCGGCAGCTGACCGTGCAGGAGTCCCGCCCCGACTGGCCCGCGCGATGTGCCACGGCGGCCGGGGCCAGATCCGACGGGCTTACTGCGAGGGCCAGGAGGATCAGTTGGCCAGTCTGGGTCCCGTTCTCGACGCCGTCGCGCTGTGGAACACCCGCTACTTGGACGCTGCTGTTGCCCAGCTCCGCGCCGAGGGCCACGACATCAAGGACGAGGACGTCGCCAGGCTCTCCCCGCTCAAGGACAGGCACATCAACTTCCTGGGCCGCTACCTGTTCAGCATCACCGCCGGCGGCCCCGACCGGGGCCTGCGCCCCTTCCGCGCCCCCGACGCTGCTGAGGACGACGAGGAAGAGGCCTGACATCCTGGGCGTATCCGGGACGCCAGGCCGTTCGTTCGCTGCTTGCTACCGGGCCCTGGGGCCGGGGGCGGGCGGGGTGCGCGGTCGCAGGCGCTCTCCCTGCGGCCCGAACATGATCAGGTACTCGACCGGGCCGCCGGGGCCGACGTTCGCGACCCCGTGGGGATTGCGGGTGTTGAACTCGACGACGTCCCCGGCCCTCAGGACGAGGTCCTGGTCGCCGAGTGCGAGCCACAGCCGCCCGTACAGGACGCACAGCCATTCCCAGCCGTCGTGGGAGACCTGCCGGGGCCGCGCGGGCGGTTCCTGGACGGCGGATAGGACGTGTTTGTGGGCGTGCAGGCCCCCGACGTACCGGGTCAGCGGTAGCACTGCCTTGTCGTCGCCGAAACGCTGGAGCGCGGAGGTGCGGGGCTCGGCGGCGGGGGCGGTGCCGGCCAGCTCGTCCAGGGAGACGCCGTATTCCTTCGCCAACTGCAGCACCACTTCCAGGGTGGGCTTGCGCCGGCCGGTCTCGATCCGGGACAGCGTGCTCGGGGAGATGCCGGTCGCGCAGCTGACGCCGGTGAGCGTGGAGCCGCGGTGTTCGCGCGCGGCCCGCAGCCGGGGGCCCATCGCCGCCAGGATGTCGGCCACGTCGTCGCTTGTCACCCGCTCTGCCCCCTTGCGGACGTGCCGCTCCACCATCCTGTCCTGCAAGTTTGCCAGAGTGGCAAGGGTAATCGCGGTGGACGGTCGCTGCGCCGCATGATCGATGCGTACCTGCCTTCACCCGCGAAACTGAGGTTCCCCCGGGATGCGGGGGGTGGTGACAGCAGGTCAGATAGGACTCACAGAGAGGAGCCCTGTTGATGCCTGCGCCGAGGAAGTACCCGCTGGAGTTGCGTGAGCGTGCGGTGCGGATGTACCGCGCCGCGGAGCCGAAGCCCGTGATCCGCCGCATGGCCGAGGAGATCGGTGTGCACCACGAGGCCCTGCGCGGCTGGATCCGCCAGGCCGAGGCCGACGCCGGCGAACGCGACGATCTGCTCACCAGCGACGAACGCGCCGAGCTGGCCGCGCTGCGCAAGGAGAACACCCAGCTCAAGCGGTCGAACGAGATCCTGCGGACGGCCTCGGCTTTTTTCGCGGCACAGCTCGACCCGACCCGGTCCAGGTGACGGCGCTCTTCGACGAGCACCCTCACCTGGAGGTCGAGCCCACCCTCCGGGAACTGCACATCCCCTCATCCACCTACTACCGCTGGCGCCAGGCGAGGAAAAAACCGTGCGAACGGCGCCGCCGGGACACCGAGCTGACCGGGCGGATCCAGCAGATCCACACCGACTCCGGCGGCATCTACGGCTCACCCCGCGTGCATGCCGTCCTGAAGCGCGAGGGTGTCCACGCCGGCCGCAAACGAGTCGAACGGCTCATGCGCGAAGCCGGCCTCGCCGGGATCAGCCCCCGCCGGACGGGCAAGGGCTTCACCCGCCGCGCCCCGGACGCCGACCCCGCCCCCGACCTGGTCAGGCGCGACTTCACCGCCGACGGACCGAACCGGCTGTGGGTCACCGACCTCACCATGATCCCCACCGGCGAGGGACCGCTGTGGCTGTCGGCCATCAGAGACGCGTTCTCCCGCCGGGTCGTGGCC
>NZ_JBIAZD010000029.1:0-41430 GCF_042898795.1 Streptomyces sp. NPDC000348 | reverse complement strand
ACACTGCGTTCTTCGGGGGCAACCCCCGAGCCCCCGGCCGGTCCGGCTGTACCGTCGGTGGCATGGCGATCCGAGCAGTTGTCTGGGACGTGGACACTGCGTTCTTCGGGGGCAACCCCCGAGCCCCCGGCCGGTCCGGCTGTACCGTCGGTGGCATGGCGATCCGAGCAGTTGTCTGGGACGTGGACGACACACTCTTCGACTACACCACCGCCGACCGCGAGGGCATGCGGGCGCACCTGCTGGCCGAGGGGCTGCTGGACGGGTACGCCTCCGCGGAGGAGGCGCTGGAGCGCTGGCGGGAGATCACCGAGCAGCAGTGGGCGCGGTTCGCGGCGCGGGAGGTGGACTTCGAGACGCAGCGGCGCGACCGCACCCGGGTCTTCCTGGGCCGGCCGGAGCTGACGGACACCGAGGCCGACGACTGGTTCCGGCGGTACGTCACGCACTACGAGTCCGCCTGGAGCCTCTTCCCCGACGTGCTGCCCGTCCTCGACGCCCTCGCCACCAGCCACCGCCACGCGGTGCTCTCCAACTCCAGCCTCCACGTCCAGGACCGCAAGCTGCGCGCCCTCGGCGTCCACGACCGCTTCGAGGCCATCCTGTGCGCCGCCGAGCTGGGGGTCTCCAAGCCCGAGGCCGGCGCGTTCCTCGCCGCCTGCGACGCGCTGGCGCTGCCCCCGGACCAGGTGGCGTACGTCGGTGACCACCCGGAGATCGACGGCCGGGGCGCCGCGGAGGCGGGGCTGCTGTCGGTGTGGATCGACCGCGGGAAGGCGTGGGTGGCCGTCGAACCGCCCGTGGGGCAGCGCCGTATCGCTTCCCTCGCCGAACTCCCCGCGATCCTCGCCGCCGATACTCGTTTTGGAGCCCCGTCCACCTTCGGGTAATGTTCTTCCTGCGCCGCGGGGAGCGGGCCGGAAGGCCGGAGCCCCAAGCGTAGAACTAGAACAAGAACCCCCCAGGGGCTTGCGTTCCAGTGGCCTATGGTGTAATTGGCAGCACGACTGATTCTGGTTCAGTTAGTCTTGGTTCGAGTCCAGGTAGGCCAGCTCGCAGAGCTCATCTGCACCCGCGGATCACATCCGCGAGCCCCCGTTGTGTAGCGGCCTAGCACGCTGCCCTCTCAAGGCAGTAGCGCCGGTTCGAATCCGGTCGGGGGTACTGGTTCCGATCATCTCGGGACTGCTAGGGCCCCCGTTGTGTAGCGGCCTAGCACGCCGCCCTCTCAAGGCGGTAGCGCCGGTTCGAATCCGGTCGGGGGTACGACTGGTCTAAACCATCATTGGTCTATGGTGTAATTGGCAGCACGACTGATTCTGGTTCAGTTAGTCTTGGTTCGAGTCCAGGTAGACCAGCAGGATCTGCGGAAACGTGTGATCCATGCCCCCGTTGTGTAGCGGCCTAGCACGCCGCCCTCTCAAGGCGGTAGCGCCGGTTCGAATCCGGTCGGGGGTACATGGTGAGAGCCCTCCACCTCGGTGGAGGGCTCTCGGCGTTCCAGGACGCGTCGCCGGGGGCCGGGGGAGGGCCCGCCGCGGCGTTGGGGCGGGCTCGTTCCCACGGGGTGGTGCGGACGGGTTTCAGGAGCGGCGCAGTGCCTCCGAGAGGCGGCCGGCGGCGTCGATGACGGCCTGGGCGTGCATCCGGCCCGGGTGGCGGGACAGGCGCTCGATGGGGCCGGAGACCGAGACGGCGGCCACCACCCGGTTCGACGGCCCGCGCACCGGCGCAGAGACGGACGCCACACCCGGCTCGCGCTCACCGATCGACTGGGCCCAGCCCCGGCGCCGTACGCCCGAGAGGGCGGTCGCCGTGAACCGGGCGCCCTGCAGGCCCCGGTGCAGCCGCTCGGGCTCCTCCCAGGCCATCAGGATCTGTGCCGAGGAACCGGCCTTCATCGTGAGCGTGGAACCCACCGGCACCGTGTCCCGCAGTCCGGAGAGGCGCTCCGCCGCGGCGACGCAGATGCGCATGTCGCCCTGGCGGCGGTAGAGCTGGGCGCTCTCGCCGGTCACGTCGCGGAGATGCGTCAGCACCGGACCCGCCGTGGCGAGCAGCCGGTCCTCGCCCGCCGCCGCGGCCAGTTCGGCCAGGCGCGGGCCGAGAATGAAACGTCCCTGCATGTCGCGCGCCACCATGCGGTGGTGCTCCAGCGCCACGGCCAGGCGGTGGGCCGTGGGTCGTGCCAGTCCGGTCGCCCCGACCAACCCCGCGAGGGTGGCCGGACCGGACTCCAGAGCGCTCAGGACGAGGGCCGCCTTGTCCAGAACGCCGACGCCGCTACTGTTGTCCATGCAACGATACTTGCGTCTCACTCTGTGAAACGCAAGTTCAATTTTCCGTGGAACCCGCCACTCTGGAAGCACGGAAGCAACGCGGCCCGTGGACCACCGGGCCTGGCGGCGGACGCCCGGAAGCAGGGGTGCGGGCGCCGTCTCCCCACAGATCTAGTTGGACCGGCGCACCATGTGCCGGCCGGAGGGACAGCGATGGGTAGGACACTCGCGGAGAAGGTCTGGGACGACCACGTCGTCCGGCGCGCCGAGGGCGAGCCCGACCTCCTCTTCATCGATCTGCACCTGCTGCACGAGGTGACCAGCCCCCAGGCCTTCGACGGCCTCCGCAAGAACGGCCGCCAGGTGCGCCGTCTCGACCTCACCATCGCCACCGAGGACCACAACACCCCCACCCTCGACATCGACAAGCCCATCGCCGACCCGGTCTCCCGGGTCCAGCTGGAGACGCTGCGCAAGAACTGCGCCGAGTTCGGCGTCCGGCTGCACCCGCTGGGCGACGTCGAGCAGGGCGTCGTGCACGTCGTGGGCCCGCAGCTGGGGCTGACCCAGCCCGGCATGACCGTCGTCTGCGGCGACTCGCACACCTCCACGCACGGCGCCTTCGGCGGGCTCGCGTTCGGCATCGGCACCTCCCAGGTCGAGCACGTCCTGGCCACCCAGACGCTGCCGATGGCCCGCCCGAAGACCATGGCGATCACGGTCGACGGCGAACTGCCCGAGGGCGTCACGGCCAAGGACCTGATCCTGGCGATCATCGCGAAGATCGGTACGGGCGGCGGCCAGGGCTACGTCCTGGAGTACCGCGGCGAGGCCATCGAGAAGCTCTCGATGGAGGCCCGGATGACCATCTGCAACATGTCGATCGAGGCCGGCGCCCGTGCGGGCATGATCGCCCCCGACGAGACGACGTTCGCCTACCTCGAGGGCCGCCCGCACGCCCCGAAGGGCGAGGACTGGGACGCGGCCGTCGCCTACTGGAAGACGCTCAGGTCCGACGAGGACGCCGAGTTCGACGCCGAGGTGGTCATCGAGGCCGCCGAACTGTCGCCGTTCGTCACCTGGGGCACCAACCCGGGCCAGGGCGCCCCGCTTTCGTCCTCCGTCCCCGACCCGGCTTCGTACGAAGACGCCTCGGAGCGGCTCGCCGCCGAAAAGGCCCTGGAGTACATGGGGTTGGAGGCCGGCCAGGAGCTGCGCTCCATCGACGTGGACACCGTCTTCGTAGGTTCCTGCACCAACGGCCGCATCGAGGACCTGCGCGCCGCCGCGGACATCATCAAGGGCCGCAAAGTCGCCGACGGCGTGCGGATGCTGGTCGTCCCGGGCTCCGCGCGGGTGGGGCTGCAGGCGGTCTCCGAGGGCCTGGACGTGGTCTTCAAGGAGGCCGGCGCCGAATGGCGGCACGCGGGCTGCTCGATGTGCCTGGGCATGAACCCCGACCAGCTCGCCCCCGGCGAGCGCTCCGCCTCCACCTCCAACCGCAACTTCGAGGGCCGGCAGGGCAAGGGCGGCCGCACCCACCTGGTGTCCCCGCAGGTCGCGGCCGCCACCGCGGTCCTCGGCCACCTGGCCTCCCCGGCCGACCTCGCCGCCGCCGACGCCCGTACGCCCGCTGGAGTCTGATCAGTCATGGAAGCATTCACCACCCACACCGGCCGGGCCGTCCCGCTGCGCCGCAGCAACGTCGACACCGACCAGATCATCCCCGCCCACTGGCTCAAGAAGGTGACCCGGGACGGGTTCGAGGACGGGCTGTTCGAGGCCTGGCGCAAGGACGCGTCCTTCATCCTCAACCAGCCCGAGCGCGAGGGGGCGACCGTGCTGGTCGCCGGCCCCGACTTCGGCACCGGCTCCTCCCGCGAGCACGCCGTCTGGGCGCTGCAGAACTACGGCTTCAAGACCGTGATCTCCTCCCGCTTCGCCGACATCTTCCGCGGCAACTCGCTGAAGAACGGCCTGCTGACGGTGGTCCTCGACCAGAAGATCGTGGACGCGCTGTGGGAGCTCACCGAAGCCGACCCCACGGCGGAGATCACCGTCGACCTCCAGGCCCGCGAGGTGCGCGCCGAGGGCGTCACCGCCTCCTTCGAGCTCGACGAGAACTCCCGCTGGCGGCTGCTGAACGGGCTCGACGACATCTCCATCACGCTGCAGAGCGAGGCGGACATCGCCGCGTACGAGGCGAAGCGTCCGTCGTTCAAGCCGAGGACGCTCACGGCCTGACCCGCCCCGCGGCCGAAGTCCTCGTCAGAGGTCGACTTTCGGCCACCGGATCACCCCTCCCGTACCCCCGATCGCCCCGATCGGGGGTACGGGCACGTCTGCACCCGTTCGGCCCCGCGTGCCGCCTTGAGGGCCTTCAACTTGCCACGTTATGAAGGTGGTTGTTGGGGTACACGTGTCACGTGCCCGTGATCTTCCCGTGTGCCCGGACGGCCTTCCGGGTCGGTAGTTGCCCCCCTGCGCAGGCGACAACTCGCCCCAGATGGCACAATCTGTGCATGGAACGCGACGGCCAACTCCAGCTCTATGCGGCGGTCGCGGCCCGGCTCAAGGAAGCGCACGCAAGGGTGCGCGCACTGCAAGTCCCGGAGGGCGTACGGATGGCGCTGACCCGGAAGCTGCTGGTCATTACGGCCGCGGCCAAACATGATCTCGCCGGTGCGGCAGGGCGTCTGGAGCGGTTCACCGAGGACCTCGACGAGGGCCGATTCCCCGAAGAGGAACGCTGAACCAGTCGAGACAACCGAGTCCGTTGCGGCACAAGGGTGATTAGCCCGTTTCGTGTTTGATTTGCGGTATATATCTGCCTAACGTGCGAAAAAGCTTGAACACTTTCGTTCTGGCGATGTCTCCGAAGGGGAAGACGTGAACAAGGCGCAGCTCGTAGAAGCGATTGCCGACAAGGTGGGCGGCCGCCAGCAGGCCGCCGACGCCGTCGACCACGTACTGGACGCCATCGTCCGCGCGGTCGTCGCGGGTGAGCGGGTCTCGGTCACCGGCTTCGGTTCGTTCGAGAAGGTCGACCGCCCGGCCCGCTACGCCCGCAACCCCCAGACGGGCGAGCGGGTTCGGGTCAAGAAGACCTCCGTTCCGCGCTTCCGCGCGGGCCAGGGATTCAAGGACCTGGTCAGCGGCTCGAAGAAGCTGCCGCGCGGTGGTGAGGTCTCGGTCAAGAAGGCGCCCAAGGGCAGCCTGACCGGAGGTGCTTCGGCCACGGTCAAGAAGGCCGCCGCGAAGAAGACGACGGCGAAGAAGGCCGCCACCGCGAAGAAGACGACGGCCAAGAAGGCCGCCACCGCGAAGAAGGCCACCACCAAGACGGCGGCGGCCAAGAAGACCACGGCCACGAAGGCGCCCGCCAAGACCGCGGCGACGGCGAAGACCGCCGCCGCGAAGAAGACGACCGCCAAGAAGGCCCCGGCGAAGAAGGCGACGGCCACGAAGGCGCCCGCCAAGAAGTCGACCGCGCGCAAGACCACCGCAAAGAAGACCACCGCCCGCAAGAAGTAGCGGGCCGGGGGCCGTCCCTTCGGAAAGCGGCACTCACGCGCCGGGCCGGACTCCCTCGGGAGCCCGGCCCGCGGTGTGTTCCGGGACCGGTGACCGGGAGGTCAGAACGTCTGGAGCGTCACCAGCGTGATCCGCCGGGCCTCGCCCTCGCCCTCGGTCTCGATGCGCACCCGCTGCCCGGGACGCAGCAGCCGCAGGCCCCCCGCGTCGAACGCCGGGGCGTCGAAGGGCACCGGCGTGCCGTCGTCCAGGAGCACCTGACCGCTGCGGCTGTCGGGGTCGTAGGTGTACGCGGTGGCCTGCATGCCGGCAGCCTACTGCCCGGTGAGGAGCGACCGCGCGGCGACCGCGGCCGTGTGGGGACCCACGCCCAGCGCCAGCGCCGCCCGCAGGTCCTCGCCGGTGTCCACGTCCTGCCGTACCGAGTCCACGCCGTCGAGGCCCAGCTCCACGGCTCCGGACTCCCGGTGCCGGGCCCGGGAGCCGGGGCCGAAGAACGGGCGCAGTTCCCGGCCCCGGCTCGCGGCCAGCAACGTGGTGCCGAGCCCGGCGGCGTCGGCGAGGAACGCGCGCGGGAACGCGGCGGCCGCGTCGAGGACACGGGTCAGTTCCGGCGGGCGGAGCGCCGGAAGATCGGCGTTGAGGGCCGCGACGCAAGCCGCGCGGCGGGTGGCTCCCACCACCGCCGCGGCATGGGTGAGAGCCGCGTTGAGACCGCCGCGCGGCTCGTCCGGGATGGTCCCGGCACCCAGCGCGGCCAGCTCCCGGGAGGCGAGGGTGTCGTCCGTGACGACCACCACGTCCCGCACCGCCGGGCATTCCAGCGCGGCCGCCACCGTGTCCTGGGCGAAGGCGAGCGCGAGGCCCGGACGCAGGACGTCGTCCGCGGTGTCCGAGAGCCTGCTCTTGGCCCGGTCCAGCGGCTTCAGGGGTACCACCAAGGTCCACTGCACGAGTGTTACGTCCCTCTCTTGTCGCGGCCATTGTCACCCGGGGCAGCGGGCCGCGGACGGGTCGGGGCGTACGGTGTTCTCGACAGACCGGCGGCCCGGGGCGACACTTGTGCGGCCCGCCTGGCCTCCGGGTCCGGGCCCTGGGCCTGTCATTCGGAAGAGGAAGGTGTACTCGTGCCGCGCCGCAGAATCGGCTTCTGGTACCGCTTCGCCGCGGTTCTCTGCAAACCGCCGCTGGTGGTTCTGCTCAAGCGGGACTGGCGCGGAATGGAGAACATTCCGGCCGAGGGTGGATTTATCACCGCGGTGAACCACAATTCGCACATCGACCCCTTCGCCTACGCGCACTTTCAGTACAACACCGGACGTGTTCCGCGATTCCTGGCGAAGAGCGGACTTTTCAACAAGGGATTCATCGGCGCCGCGATGCGCGGCACCGGGCAGATCCCCGTCTACCGCGAGAGCACCGACGCGCTCAGCGCCTTCCGGGCCGCGATCGACGCCGTGGAGCGCGGCGAATGCGTCGCCTTCTACCCCGAGGGCACCCTCACCCGCGACCCGGACGGCTGGCCCATGACCGGCAAGACCGGTGCCGCGCGCGTCGCCCTGCAGACCAAGTGCCCGGTGATCCCGGTCGCCCAGTGGGGCGCCAACGAACTGCTGCCGCCGTACGCCAAGAAGCCCAGCCTGCTCCCGCGCAAGACCCACCGGGTGCTGGCCGGGCCGCCGGTGGACCTCGACCGCTTCTACGAGCGGGAGATGACCCCGGAGCTCCTCAAGGAGGCGACGGAGGCCATCATGGCGGCCGTCACGCGCCAGCTGGAGCAGATCCGCGGCGAGAAGGCCCCCGAGACACCGTACGACCCGCGCCGTGAGCGGGTCGAGCAGCGCCGCAGGACGCACGCGCAGCGGCGGGAGAACCGAGCGCAGGAGCGTGCGCGGGGCGGCAGGTCCACCGCGCGGGAAGAAGGGCTGAGCACGTGAGCGAGCCGGTCAAGGCGGCCGTCTTCGGCACCGGATCGTGGGGGACGGCCTTCGGCATGGTCCTCGCCGACGCGGGCTGCGACGTCGTGCTGTGGGGGCGGCGCCCCGAACTCGCCGAGGCGGTCAACTCCACCCGCACCAACCCCGACTACCTGCCCGGGATCGAACTCCCGGAGAACCTGCGGGCCACCGCGGACGCCGCCGAGGCCGCGCGCGACGCCGACTTCACCGTCCTCGCGGTCCCCTCGCAGACGCTGCGCGGCAACCTCGCCGACTGGGCGCCGCTGCTCGCGCCCGGCACGGTCCTGGTGTCGCTGATGAAGGGCGTCGAACTCGGCTCCGCGATGCGGATGAGCGAGGTGATCGACGACGTCGCCAAGGTCGGCGCCGACCGCATCGCCGTGGTCACCGGACCCAACCTGGCCCGGGAGATCGCCGCCCGGATGCCGGCCGCCGCCGTGGTGGCCTGCACCGACGAAGGCGTCGCCCGGCGGCTCCAGACCGCCTGCCACACGCCGTACTTCCGGCCGTACACCAACACCGACGTCGTCGGCTGCGAACTGGGCGGCGCGGTGAAGAACGTGATCGGGCTGGCCGTCGGCATCGCGGACGGCATGGGGCTCGGCGACAACGCCAAGGGCTCCCTCATCACCCGCGGCCTCGCCGAGACCACCCGGCTCGGAGTCGCGCTCGGCGCCGACCCGCTGACCTTCTCCGGACTCGCGGGCCTGGGCGACCTGGTCGCCACCTGCTCCTCGCCGCTGTCGCGCAACCACACCTTCGGCACCAACCTCGGCAAGGGCCTGACCCTGCAGGAGACCATCGCGGTCACCAAGCAGACCGCGGAGGGCGTCAAGTCCTGCGAGTCGGTGCTGGATCTGGCCCGCCGGTACGGCGTCGACATGCCGCTCACCGAGACGGTCGTCGGCATCGTGCACGAGGGCAAGCCCCCGGTGGTCGCCGTCAAGGAGCTGATGTCGCGCAGCGCGAAGCCCGAACGACGCTGAGCGACGACCCCCTCCGTTCGGCTCACGCACGGCGTTGCGGGCGCTGTATCCCGGTACCGCGGGCAGGTACTCTCATCGCGATATGAGCACCGAGAACCTCCCCCAGAGCCCCGAGCAGCCGTCCCGCAAGCCGCGTGTGGCCGTCGTGTTCGGCGGGCGCAGCTCCGAACACGGGATCTCCGTGGTCACCGCCGGCGCCGTCCTCAAGGCCATCGACCGGACCGTCTACGACGTCCTGCCGATCGGCATCACCCCCGGCGGCCGCTGGGCGCTCACCGTCGACGAGCCGGAACGCATGGCGATCAGCGACCGCCGTACGCCCAGCGTCGAGCAGCTCGCCGAGTCGACGGAGGGCGGCGTGGTGCTCCCCGTCGACCCCGCCAGCCGCGAAGTCGTCTACAGCGAGCCGGGTTCGGTGCCCAAGGCGCTCGGCGAGGTCGACGTGGTCTTCCCGGTGCTGCACGGCCCCTACGGCGAGGACGGCACCCTGCAGGGCCTCCTGGAGCTGTCCGGCGTCCCCTACGTGGGCTCGGGTGTGCTCGCCTCGGCCGTCGGCCAGGACAAGGAGTACATGAAGCGGGTGTTCACCTCCTTCGGGCTGAAGGTCGGCCCGTACCTGGTGATCCGGCCGCGCGAGTGGCAGCGGGACGAGTCCGCCGCCCGCGGGAGGATCGTCGACTTCGCCGGCGAGCACGGCTGGCCGCTGTTCGTGAAGCCCGCCCGGGCCGGCTCCTCGATCGGCATCACCAAGGTCGACGACCTGTCCGGCCTGGACGAGGCGATCGCCGAGGCCCGGCGCCACGACCCGAAGATCCTCGTCGAGGCGGCGCTGCGCGGCCGTGAGATCGAGTGCGGTGTGCTGGAGTTCGAGGACGGCCCGCGCGCCTCGCTGCCGGCCGAGATCCCGCCGCCCGACGCGCACGCGTACTACGACTTCGAGGCCAAGTACATCGACTCCACGCCCGGCATCGTGCCCGCGCCGCTGACCGACGAGCAGACGGCCGAGGTGCGGCGGCTCGCGGTGGACGCGTTCGACGCGGCCTCCTGCGAGGGGCTGGTCCGCGCGGACTTCTTCCTCACCGAGGACGGCGAGTTCGTGATCAACGAGATCAACACCATGCCCGGCTTCACGCCCATCTCGATGTACCCGCAGATGTGGCAGGCCACCGGGGTGAGCTACCCGGAACTGGTCGACCTGCTGGTGCGGGCGGCACTGCGCCGCCCGACCGGACTGCGCTGAGCCGCGCACGCACGCTTCAGGAGGCGATCCCGTCGGGGATCGCCTTCTTCAGGGCCGGGGCGAGATCGATCAGCACGCCCGTGCTGTCCCGTCCGTCGGCCACCTCGACCTCGACGTAGGCCTCGCGGTTGGCGGTGGTGAACCGCTGCACGTCGTCCGGCGTCTCCATCAGCCAGTCGACGCCGTTCACCCCGCCCGGCACCGCGTCGGCGTCGCTGCCGTTGGCCACCTTGGGGTCGGCCATCTTCGGCGGCCGCTCGACACCGCACCGCAGTATGATCGCCACGCCGCCCCAGCCCGCGGTCAGTTCGGACGCGGGTTCGGGATCGTCGCGACTCTCACCGTCCACCTTCGCCGGCAGGGCCTCGTCCAGGTTCTGACACAGTTCGGTGACCTTCGCGTCCGGGCGGGGAACCGCCACGGACGCGCTGTCGTCTGCCGGGGAGCAGCCCGCGGCGGTGATCAGCACCGCGAGCGCGGACAGGACGGTGTGCCGGTGACGGGAAGAGTTCACGGGCACAGGGTAGACGGGGGCTACAGATGGACGACCGGGCAGGTCAGGGTGCGGGTGATGCCGTCCACTTGCTGGACTTTGGCGACCACCATGCGGCCCAGGTCGTCGACGGTGTCGGCCTGGGCGCGCACGATCACGTCATAGGGTCCGGTCACGTCCTCGGCCTGGACGACTCCGGGGATCTTGCCGATCAGTTCGGCGACGGTCGACGCCTTGCCGACCTCCGTCTGGATCAGGATGTACGCCTGTACCACGGAACCTCCAGGGCGGCCACGAGGATCATGTGGGGAAAAGGAACGCCACGGTATCGCGTCGCCGCTCCTCGCGGGGAGACCCGCGGGAACCGGGCCTTGCGCGCCGGGGTACAGACACGAGAGAAGTTGACGGTCACTTCGACCGTAGCGAGGACTCCAACGGCTCGCGACCGGACACGGACAGGGATAGAAGGGTCGAAAGGGAAATGAAGGGCACTGTTGGTGAGCTCGGGGAGTTCGGGCTCATCAGGGAGCTCACCTCCCGTCTCACCACCACCCCGGCGGTCCGGGTCGGCCCCGGCGACGACGCCGCCGTGGTCTCCGCGCCCGACCGCAGGGTCGTGGCCAGCACCGACATCCTGCTGGAGGGCCGGCACTTCCGCCGCGACTGGTCCACGGCCTACGACGTCGGCCGCAAGGCCGCCGCGCAGAACCTCGCCGACATCGCCGCCATGGGCGCCGTCCCGACCGCGCTGCTGCTCGGCCTCGTCGTCCCGGCGGAACTGCCGGTGACCTGGCCCAGCGAGCTGATGGACGGCCTGCGCGACGAGTGCCAGGTGGCCGGCGCCGCGGTGGTCGGCGGCGATGTCGTGCGCGGCGACACGATCATGGTGTCGATCACCGCGCTCGGCGATCTGCGCAACCAGGAGCCCGTGACCCGGGGCGGCGCGCAGCCGGGCGACCTCGTCGCGGTGACCGGCTGGCTGGGCTGGTCCGCGGCCGGGCACGCGGTGCTCTCCCGCGGTTTCCGCTCGCCGCGCGCCTTCGTCGAGGCGCACCGGCGCCCCGAACCGCCGTACCACGCGGGGCCCGCGGCCGCCGGTCTCGGCGCCACCGCGATGTGCGACGTGAGCGACGGGCTGATCGCCGACCTCGGGCACATCGCCGAGGCCAGCAAGGTCCGCATCGACATCCGCTCCGGCGCGATCGACATCCCCTCGCAGATGAACGACATCGGCCAGGCCGTCGGCGTCGACCCGATGCAGTGGGTGCTGACCGGGGGAGAGGACCACGCGATCGTGGCGACCTTCCCGCCGGACGTGAAGCTGCCCGCCCGCTGGAAGGTGATCGGCGAGGTGCTCAACCCCTCGGCGCTGCCCCAGGTGACGGTCGACGGGGCGCCCTGGACGACCCAGGGCGGCTGGGACCACTTCGCGGACATCGAGTCATGAGCGCGCCGCCCGGGGTGCTCACCGTGGCCGGCTCCGACTCGGGCGGCGGCGCCGGCGTCCAGGCCGATCTGAAGACGATGCTGGCGCTCGGGGTGCACGGCATGAGCGTGCTCACCGCGGTGACCGCGCAGAACTCCCTGGGCGTGCAGGGCGCCTGGGAGCTCCCGGTGGAGGCGGTGCGGGCCCAGTACCGGAGCGTCGTCGACGACATCGGGGTGCGGGCGGTCAAGACCGGCATGCTGTCCTCCGCCGAACTCGTCGAAACGGTGGCCGACTTGATCGCCGGCACGGACGCGCCGGCGGTCGTCGATCCGGTGGGGGTCTCCAAGCACGGGGACCCGCTGCTCAAGGCCTCCGCGCTGGACTCCGTACGGACGAGGCTGCTGCCGGTGGCGACCGTGGCCACCCCGAACCTGGACGAGGTGGCGCAACTCACGGACGTACGGGTCGGGTCGGAGTCCGACATGCGCCGGGCGGCCCGGGCGGTGCTGGCGTTCGGGCCGCGCTGGGTGGTGATCAAGGGCGGCCACCTCTCCGGTGACGCCGTGGACCTGCTCACCGACGGGTCCGAGGAGCACTGGCTGCGGGCGCCGAGGCACGACAACCGCCACACCCACGGCACCGGCTGCACACTGGCGTCGGCGATCGCATCGGAGTTGGCGAAGGGCCGATCGGTACCGGAGGCGGTGAAGGCGGCCAAGGAGTACGTCACCGGAGCAATAGCATCCGGCTTCGCGCTGGGCGCGGGCATCGGCCCGGTGAACCACGCCTGGAACCTCGGCCCGCCGCGCTAGCCGGGGCAGCCGCACGCCGCCGTTCCCGCAGGCAGTCGTGCCTCCCCCAGTGCCCGAAGGGCCTGGGAGGCACCCCGTGAGCGCCGGGCTGCGCGCCCCACCCCCGGCGCGCTCCGGCCCAGGGCGCCTTGCAGGTCACCGGCCCGGACCACAGCAAAAAGCCGGCCCACCCGAGGTGGACCGGCTAAGTGCGGCGAAACCGACTGTGGCCGCGCGCTCAGCGAAAGCGTCAGCGCGAGACCTTGCCGGCCTTGATGCACGAGGTGCAGGCGTTCACGCGCTTCGGCGTCCCGCCGACCACGGTACGCACACGCTGGATGTTCGGGTTCCAGCGACGGGGCGTACGGCGGTGCGAGTGCGAGATGTTGTTGCCGAAGCCCGGCCCCTTGCCGCAGACGTCGCAGTTGGCAGCCACGGGTCACTCCAAAGACTTCAGATGCACTTACGGTTGATCCCGGCATGCCGGGATCGAAATTCCGAGCTCCAGGAGCCCAGTGGAATCTGAGTGGCGTTACCGGGTGAGAGGCCCGATCGGATCGGGCAACCGGAGCAGCATACAACGGCTGCATCCGTAGAACGAAACTACCACGGCAGCTCAGGAGCCCGCCCCCGGCCCTTCTCCGGTGGGCGGCGTCCCACGGTCTACGCTGCCTGCCACGGCCGGCAGCTCAGGGAGGCGCAGGTGGCGCAGGTGCCGCAGACATTCTTCGATGCTCTCGCGGTGCGTGCCTGGTGCGGTCTCGCGCTCGAGGCGCTGGGGCGGGCCCGTGAGGAGATCGACGCGATCAACGTCTACCCGGTGGCGGACGGGGACACCGGCACGAATCTCTACCTGACCGTCGAGTCGGCGGCCGCGGCGGTGGAGGCCGTGTTCGAGGGGCACGGGGCCGACGGGGGCCGGCGGCCGGCGCTGGCCGACGCCGTACGGGCGATGGCGCACGGGGCGCTGATCGGCGCCCGCGGCAACTCCGGGACGATCCTGGCGCAGCTGCTGCGCGGCATGGCCCAGGTGCTGGCCGGGGACGGGGCCCCGGCCCACGCCGACGGGGAGGGGCTGCGGACCGCGCTGCGGCACGCGGCCGACTCCGCGCGCCAGGCGGTCGCGCATCCCGTCGAGGGCACGGTGCTCACCGTCGCCGCGGCCGCCGCCGACGCGGCCGGCCGGGCGGAGGGCGACTGCGGGGCGGTGGCGCGGGCGGCCCACGAGGGGGCCCGCGCGGCACTCGCCGAGACCCCGGCCCGGCTGGCCGTCCTCCGGCACGCCGGGGTGGTCGACGCGGGCGGCAAGGGGCTGGTGACGGTGCTCGCGGCACTGGTGGAGGCGTGCACGGGGGAGGCGCCGCGGGGCATGCCGGCGGTGGGCGGCCCGTGGAGCGGCTCCGTACGCGTCACCGGCCTCGGACTGCACGCGCGCGTGCGGGAGGTCGGCGGTCCCGGTGGGTGCGCGGACGGCGGTGCCGCGCCGGGGCCGGGGCCGGAACAGGAGCCCGGAGGACCCGCCTTCGAGGTGATCTACCTGCTGGAGGCCGACGACGCGGCCGTCGCGCGGCTGCGCGGCCGGCTCGACGCGCTGGGCGACTCGCTCGTGGTGGTCGGCGGGGACGGACTGTGGAACGTCCATGTGCACGTCGACGACGCGGGCGCCGCCGTGGAGGCCGGGGTCGAGGCCGGCCGGCCGTACCGGATCCGGATCACCCACTTCGGCGCGGGGGACGTCCACACGGCCGGGGCCGAGCCGACGGTGCCCGGGGAACGCGTGCAGCGGGCCGTCGTGGCCGTGGTGCCCGGCGAGGGCCTGGCGGGTCTGTACACCGGGGCGGGCGCGACCACCGTGCTCGCCCGTCCCGGGGAGCCGCCCGCGAGCGGTGAACTCGTCGAGGCGGTACGGCGTGCGCACGCGCGGGAGGTGGTGCTGCTGCCCAACGACGCCGACCTGCGCCACACCGCCGCCGCGGCGGCCGAGCAGGTCCGGGCGGAGGGCGTCCGGGTGGCGCTCATCCCGACCCGCTCCGCGGTCCAGGGCATCGCGGCGCTCGCGGTGCACGAGCCGGAGCGCCGCTTCGACGAGGACGTGGTGTCGATGACGTCGGCGGCGGGCGCGACCCGCTACGCCGAGGTCACCGTCGCCGAGCGCCAGTCCTGGACCATGGCGGGCATCTGCCAGGCCGGGGACGTGCTCGGCCTGGTCGACGGGGACGTGGCCGTGATCGGGCAGGACCTCACGGCCACCGCCGAGGCCGTCCTCGACCGCATGCTCGCGGCCGGCGGCGAACTGGTCACCCTGGTCCTCGGCGACGAGGCCCCCGAATCCGTCGCCGCCCACCTGGAGACCCGCGTCCGAGAGGGCTACCTCGCCGTCGACACGGTGGTGTACCACGGCGGCAGACAGGGCGCCCTGCTGCTCATCGGGGTGGAGTGACCCCGGCGGGACCTCCGCGAGGAGCCCGGACCCGGCACCCGCGTGTTGTCAGTGTTGTGGTGTGCAATGGATCCCGTGCCCGCACTCGACGAACCACTGAAGAAGGTGCTCGGCCCCGCCACCGCGAAGGTGATGGCCGAGCACCTCGGCCTGCACACCGTCGGCGACCTCCTGCACCACTACCCGCGCAGATACGAGGAGCGCGGCCAGCTCACCCACCTCGCCGACCTCCCCATGGACGAGCACGTCACGGTGGTCGCCCAGGTCGCCGACGCCCGCCTGCACACCTTCGCCTCCGCCAAGGCCCCGCGCGGCAAGGGCCAGCGCCTCGAGGTGACCATCACGGACGGCAGCGGCCGGCTGCAACTGGTCTTCTTCGGCGCCGGTGTCCACAAACCGCACAAGGAACTTCTGCCGGGCACCCGCGCGATGTTCGCCGGCAAGGTCTCCGTCTTCAACCGTCGCCTCCAACTCGCCCACCCCGCGTACGAGTTGCTGCGAGGTGACGCCGAGGAGACGGTCGAGACGTGGGCCGGCGCCCTCATCCCGATCTACCCCGCCACCGCCAAGCTGGAGTCCTGGAAGATCGGCAAGGCGCTCCAGACGGTCCTGCCCAGCGCCCGGGAGGCCGCCGACCCCCTCCCGGAGTCCCTCCGCGCGGGCCGCGGACTGGTCACCCTCCCCGAGGCACTCCTCAAGATCCACCGCCCGCACACCAAGGCGGACATCGAGGACGCCCGCGCCCGCCTCAAGTGGGACGAGGCCTTCGTCCTCCAGGTCGCCCTCGCCCGCCGCCGCCACGCCGACGCGCAGCTCCCCGCCGTGGCCCGCCGTCCCAGGCCGGACGGCCTCCTCACCGCCTTCGACGACCGCCTCCCCTTCACCCTCACCGAGGGCCAGCGGAAGGTCTCCGCCGAGATCTTCACCGACCTCGCCACCGAACACCCCATGCACCGCCTGCTCCAGGGCGAGGTCGGCAGCGGGAAGACCCTCGTCGCCCTGCGCGCCATGCTCGCCGTCGTCGACGCGGGCGGACAGGCGGCGATGCTCGCGCCCACCGAGGTGCTCGCCCAGCAGCACCACCGGTCGGTCACCGAGATGATGGGGGAGCTGGCCGAGGGAGGAATGCTCGGCGGAGCGGACGACGCCACCAAGGTGGTGCTGCTCACCGGGTCCATGGGGGCGGCGGCGCGGCGCCACGCGCTGCTCGACCTGGCCACCGGCGAGGCCGGCGTCGTCATCGGCACGCACGCGCTGATCGAGGACAAGGTGCAGTTCCACGACCTGGGTCTGGTCGTGGTCGACGAACAGCACCGCTTCGGGGTGGAGCAGCGCGACGCCCTGCGCGGCAAGGGCAAGCAGCCCCCGCACCTGCTCGTCATGACCGCCACCCCCATCCCGCGCACGGTCGCGATGACGGTCTTCGGCGACCTGGAGACCTCCGTCCTCGACCAGCTCCCGGCCGGCCGCTCGCCCATCGCCAGCCACGTCGTCCCGGCCGCCGACAAGCCGCACTTCCTCGCCCGCGCCTGGGAGCGCGTCCGCGAGGAGGTCGCGAACGGGCACCAGGCGTACGTGGTCTGCCCGCGCATCGGCGACGAGGAGGACGACCCGAAGAAGGCCGGCAAGAGGAAGTCCGCCGAGGACGAGGCGGAGAAGCGGCCCCCGCTCGCCGTCCTGGACATCGCCGACCAGCTCGCGAAGGGGCCCCTGCGAGGGCTCCGGGTCGAGGTCCTGCACGGACGCATGCAGCCCGACGACAAGGACGCCGTCATGCGCCGCTTCGCCGCCGGCGAGGCCGACGTCCTGGTCGCCACGACCGTCATCGAGGTCGGGGTCAACGTCCCCAACGCCACCGCGATGGTGATCATGGACGCCGACCGCTTCGGCGTCTCCCAGCTCCACCAGCTGCGCGGCCGGGTCGGCCGCGGCTCGGCCCCGGGCCTGTGCCTGCTGGTCACCGAGATGCCCGAGGCGAGCGCGGCCCGGCAGCGGCTGAACGCCGTCGCCTCCACCCTCGACGGCTTCGAACTCTCCCGCATCGACCTGGAGCAGCGCCGTGAGGGCGACGTCCTGGGCCAGGCCCAGTCCGGCACCCGCTCCAGCCTGCGCGTGCTCGCCGTCATCGACGACGAGGAGATCATCGCCGAGGCGAGGGAGGAGGCGGCGGCGGTGGTGGCCGCCGACCCGGACCTGACGGACCTGCCCGCCCTGCGCACGGCGCTGGACGCCCTGCTGGACGAGGAGCGGGAGCAGTACCTGGAGAAGGGCTGACAGACTGGGAACGGCCACCGATCAGCACCCACCGACAAGGACCGAGGACATGACTCGCGTGATCGCCGGCGCGGCCGGCGGACGCCGCCTGGCCGTTCCGCCGGGACAGGGGACCCGCCCGACCTCCGACCGCGCGCGGGAGGGCCTCCTCTCCACCTGGCAGTCCCTGCTCGGTGGCCCGCTGGACGGCGAACGCGTCCTCGACCTGTACGCCGGTTCCGGCGCCGTCGGCCTGGAGGCCCTGTCCCGCGGCGCCGGGCACGTCCTGCTCGTGGAGGCCGACGCCCGCGCCGTCCGCACGGTCCGGGAGAACGTGAGATCGCTCGGTCTCCCCGGCGCCGAGGTCGGATCCGGCAAAGCGGAACAGATCATCCGCGCCGCGCCCCCGCCGGAGCCGTACGACATCGTCTTCCTCGACCCGCCCTACGCCGTCCCGGACGACGATCTCCGCGAGATCCTGCTCACACTCCGCTCGCAGGGCTGGCTCGCCGAAGAAGCCCTCGTCACCGTGGAGCGCAGCACCCGAGGCGGAGAATTCGCCTGGCCGTCCGGCTTCGAGGCGATCCGGGCCCGCCGCTACGGCGAGGGAACGTTTTGGTACGGTCGCGCCGCCTCTACGTGCGAAGACGCACGATGACCGGACCGGAGAGCGAGGGATCACAAGTGCGCCGCGCCGTATGCCCCGGGTCGTTCGACCCGATCACCAACGGACACCTCGACATCATCGCCCGGGCCTCCCGGCTGTACGACGAGGTCTACGTCGCGGTGATGATCAACCAGTCCAAGAAGGGCCTGTTCGAGATCGAGGAGCGGATCGACCTGATCCGCCGGGTCACCGCCGAGTACGGCAACGTCCGCGTCGAGGCCTTCCACGGCCTGCTCGTCGACTTCTGCAAGCAGCGCGACATCCCCGCCATCGTCAAGGGCCTGCGCGCGGTCAGCGACTTCGACTACGAGCTGCAGATGGCCCAGATGAACAACGGCCTCTCGGGCGTGGAGACCCTCTTCGTCCCCACCAACCCCACCTACAGCTTCCTGTCCTCCTCGCTCGTCAAGGAGGTCGCGGCCTGGGGCGGCGACGTCGCCCACCTGGTGCCGCCGGAGGTCCTGACGGCCCTCACCGAACGCCTGCGCAAGGACTGACCGTTCCCGTACGGCGGTCCGGTGTCCGCCGGACGCCCCAGGGCCGTACAGTCGTCCCGTCCGTCTCCAACACAGCTGCAGGGAGTGGCGAGCACACGGTGGACGTGCAGAAGAAGCTCGATGAGATCGTCGCCACGGTCTCCAGTGCCCGGTCGATGCCCATGTCGGCCTCGTGCGTGGTCAACCGCGCCGAACTGCTCTCGATGCTCGAAGAGGTGCGCGCGGCGCTCCCCGACTCCCTCGCCCAGGCCGAGGAGCTGATCGGCGGCCGGGAGCAGATGGTCGAGCAGGCCCGCCAGGAGGCCGAGCGGATCATCGAGGGCGCGCACGCCCAGCGCGGTTCCCTGATCTCCGACACCGAGATCGCCCGCCGTTCCCAGTCCGAGGCCGACCGGATCCTCACCGAGGCCCGCAAGGAGGCCGAGGAGATCCGCGCGGAGGCCGACGACTACGTCGACTCCAAGCTGGCCAACTTCGAGGTCGTCCTCACCAAGACGCTCGGCTCGGTCGGCCGTGGCCGCGAGAAGCTGCTCGGCACCGGCCCCGGCCTCGACGAGCAGGGCTACGAGGACGAGGACGCCCCTGAGCGCAGCCACGACCCGGAGACCCTGCGCCGCTCCGCCGACGAGTACGTCGACGTCAAGCTCGGCGCCTTCGAGGCGGTCCTCGCCAAGACCCTGGAGGCGGTGGGGCGGGGCCGCCAGAAGCTGCACGGCCGGATCGCCACCGACGACCTCGGCGCCCTCGCCGACGACCCGACCACCGTCCAGCACTCCAGCGACGCCGACTACCTCGCCGACCTCGCGTCCCTCGCCGAGCAGGACGCCGCCCCGGCCAAGCGGCCCGAGCCGCAGCAGCAGGCATACGCCCAGCCGGAGCCCGCCTACGGCTATCAGCAGCAGCCCGACCCGTACGCCGGCTACCAGCAGCAGTACGGCGGACAGCAGGACGCCTACGCCCCCGCCTCCGGCTACGCCCCGGCGGGAGACGCCTCCGCCCAGCAGGCCGACCCGTACGCCGCGTACCAGGGCTACGACGCGCAGGGGCAGGCGTACGACCCGAACCAGGGGCAGCGGGCCGGGCACGACCAGCAGGGCTACGCCCTGGACGAGACCAGCCTCTTCGACACCAGCATGATCACGCCCGAACAGCTGCGGGCCTACGAGCGCGAGCGGGGTCTGTAGGGGCGGATTGGGCCGAGAGCGAAAGGTCCAGTATCCTGGCTCTTCGGTCGCGCTTACGTCCGCGATCCACGCTGCCCGGGAACATCGCGGGGCAGCGGTACCTCTGAGCTCGAAGACCGAAAGCAGGAATGGCCCTGAACGCCCGCCTCGACCACCGCAACCCCCTCGTGTTCGACACGCACGAGCTGGGGCGGCGGCCCGGTGCGCTGCAGCGCCTGACCCGTACGGTCGACGCTCCCAAGGACTTCGGTATCAAGGGGGTCATCGGAGTGCCGGAAGGCGCCCCGGTGGAGCTCGAGCTCCGGCTCGAGTCGGTCATGGAAGGGGTGCTCGTCACAGGCACCGCCCGTGCCGAGGCCGAGGGGGAGTGCGTAAGGTGTCTGGAGCCGCTGGAGCAGCAGCTCGAAGCGGACTTCCAGGAGATGTTCTCGTACCCTGACGCCGACGACCGGGGCCGCGTGATCGCGGAACCGGGCGACGACGCCGAGGACGACGAGGACAGGCTCTTCATCGAGGACGGCCTGTTCGACCTCGAGCCCGTGCTGCGTGACGCGGTGGTGCTCGCACTGCCGATGCAGCCGGTGTGCCGGGAAGACTGCCCGGGTCTGTGCTCCGAGTGCGGAGCACGGCTCGCCGACGACCCGGACCACCACCACGACGCCGTCGACATCCGTTGGGCGGCTTTGCAGGGACTCGCCGGCACCATCAAGGACGGCGAGAAGGACGAGATGAGCGGCGCCGAACCGGGCGTCGACGAGAAGCAGGAGAAGTAGCCGTGGCTGTTCCGAAGCGGAAGATGTCGCGCAGCAACACGCGCCACCGCCGGTCGCAGTGGAAGGCTGCGGTCCCCACCCTGGTTGCGTGCGAGCGCTGCCACGAGCCCAAGCAGCAGCACATCGCGTGCCCGTCTTGCGGCACTTACAACAAGCGCCAGGTCCTCGAGGTCTGAGCGGCCGGTGAGAGGCACTGTGTCCACGCCGAAGAAGAACTCAGCGGACAACCAGGCCTCGTCCCACACGCTTCTGGAAGGGCGGCTCGGCTACCGGCTCGAGTCCGCCCTTCTGGTGCGTGCGCTGACCCACCGTTCCTACGCGTACGAGAACGGCGGCCTGCCGACGAACGAGCGGCTGGAGTTCCTCGGGGACTCCGTGCTCGGCCTCGTCGTCACGGACACGCTGTACCGCACCCACCCCGACCTGCCCGAAGGCCAGCTGGCCAAGCTGCGGGCCGCGGTGGTCAACTCGCGTGCGCTGGCGGAGGTGGGCCGAGGGCTCGAACTGGGCTCCTTCATCCGGCTCGGCCGCGGTGAAGAGGGCACGGGCGGCCGGGACAAGGCGTCCATCCTCGCCGACACCCTGGAAGCGGTGATCGGCGCGGTCTACCTCGACCAGGGCCTGGACTCGGCGGCGGAGCTGGTGCACCGCCTGTTCGACCCCCTGATCGAGAAGTCCTCGAACCTCGGTGCCGGCCTGGACTGGAAGACCAGTCTCCAGGAGCTCACCGCGACCGAAGGACTCGGCGTGCCCGAGTACCTGGTCACGGAGACCGGCCCGGACCACGAGAAGACCTTCACTGCTGCCGCCCGCGTCGGAGGCGTCTCGTACGGCACCGGCACCGGCCGCAGCAAGAAGGAGGCGGAGCAGCAGGCCGCCGAGTCCGCGTGGCGGTCCATCCGGGCCGCGGCGGACGAGCGCGCCAAGGCGGCGGCCGAGGCCGAGGAGGTCGTCCGGACCGCCGAAGCCGACGCCTCCGGGAAGAGCGCCGACGCCCCGTCGGCCTCCGCCTGACGAACCACGCGACCCGAGCGCCCGCCCCGCACCGGGGCGGGCGCTCGGTGTTCGTCCACCGGTCCTGGGAGGGGACACCATGCCCGAGCTGCCCGAGGTCGAGGTCGTACGGCGCGGACTCGAGAGGTGGGTCGCCCACCGGACCGTCGCCGACGCCGAGGTGCTGCACCCGCGCGCGGTACGCCGTCACGTCGCCGGCGCCGACGACTTCGCGCACCGGCTCGAGGGGCACCGCATCGGCGTCCCCGGCCGCCGAGGCAAGTACCTGTGGCTGCCCCTGGAGGACACCGGCCAGTCGGTCCTGGCCCACCTCGGCATGAGCGGCCAGCTCCTGGTCCAGCCGCACACGGCGCCGGACGAGAAGCACCTGCGCATCCGCGTCCGCTTCACCGACGCCCTGGACACCGAACTCCGCTTCGTCGACCAGCGCACCTTCGGCGGTCTGTCGCTGCACGACACCACCCCCGACGGACTGCCCGACGTCATCGCGCACATCGCCCGGGACCCTCTCGACCCGCTCTTCGACGAGGAGGCGTTCCACCGCGCGCTGCGCCGCAAGCGGACCACCATCAAGCGGGCCCTGCTCGACCAGTCACTGATCAGCGGCGTCGGCAACATCTACGCCGACGAGGCGCTGTGGCGGGCCCGCATCCACTACGAGCGCCCGACGGCCGGCTTCACCCGCCCGCGCACCCTGCTCCTGCTGGGCCATGTCCGGGACGTCATGAACGCCGCGCTCGCGGTGGGCGGCACCAGCTTCGACAGTCTCTACGTCAACGTCAACGGGGAGTCCGGCTACTTCGACCGGTCCCTGGACGCCTACGGCCGTGAAGGGCTGCCCTGCCGCCGCTGCGGTACGCCGATGCGCCGGCGGGCGTGGATGAACCGGTCCAGCTACTTCTGCCCGAGGTGTCAGCGGGCGCCGCGCGTCTCGTCGTAGCGCTCACGGGCCTCGAGCACGGCGTCCATGCTGCCCTCGACGCACTGGATGAGGGAGAGCAGGCGCCGGGTGACCTCGTGGCCCAGCGGGGTCAGTTCGTAGTCCACGCGGGGCGGGTTGGTGGGCTGGGCCTCACGGTGCACCAGCCCGTCGCGCTCCAGCGCGTGCAGCGTCTGGGAGAGCATCTTCTCGCTCACCCCGTCGACCCGGCGGCGCAGCTCGTTGAACCGCAACGAGCCCTCGTGGAGCGCGCCGAGGGTCAGCGCGCCCCAGCGCCCGGTCACATGCTCCAGCGTGCCGCGGGACGGGCACGCCCTGGCGAACACGTTGAAGGGGAGCTCCCGCTCCTCCGGTCGCCGCGCGGTCGTCATGGCACAAGCCTACGGCAGAGCAGCGCTGACCCACGGGTTGCGCTGACCCGCGGATTGCGCTGACCGGAGGTCAGTAGCCGAAGTTCTGGGTCCACCACGGGCCGCCCGACCCCATGTGGACCCCCACGCCCAGCGTCTTGAAGTCGCAGTTCAGTATGTTCGCCTTGTGGCCGGGGCTGTCCATCCAGGACTGCATCACGGCCTCGGCGTCGGCCTGGCCCCGGGCGATGTTCTCGCCGCCCAGGTTGCTTATGCCGGCCGCCTTGGCCCTGTCCCACGGGGTGTCGCCGTCGGGGTCGGTGTGGTCGAAGAAGCCCCGGGCGGCCATGTCGTCGCTGAACGCCGTGGCCAGATCGGTCAGCGTGCTGCTCGCGGTGACCGGGCTGCACCCCGCCTTGGCCCGCTCGGCGTTGACCAGCCGGAGCACCTCGGCACCGGCGACGGCCTCCGCCGACCCGGCCACCGGAGTGCTCGTCTTCTTCTCCGGCTCCGGCGTCGCCTTGCGGGACGGCGTCTTCTCCGCGGTCTCCTCGGGGGCCGCCGCGGTCTCCTTCTTCTCCGGAGTCCTCTTCTCCGGGGTCTTCGTCGGCGCGGCCGACGTGGAGGCCGACGCGGACGGCTCGGGCGAGGCGGAGCGCTCGGCGTCACGGCTCGCCGGGGCGCCGGCGTCGCGGCTCGGGTTCTCCGGAGTGCCGGACGTGCCGCCCTGCCCGCTGGGCGAGTTGGTCGGCGCGTCCCCGGCCTGCACGCTGTCACCGGAGGCGCTGTCGCCGCCGAGCCGGTAGTTCTCCAGACCGGGCACCGCGCCGGTGGCCACCGCCACCGTGCCGAGGGCCACCGCGGCGGAGACACCGAGCAGGCCGGTACGGACCGGGGCCGCGGCCTTCTTCTTCCGGCGCCGGTGTCCGCCGGTGCGGGGGGCGTCGTCGGGCCCGGGGCCGTCACCGGCGAAGGCGTGGCCGATCCGGTCCGGTCCCGTCGAGAAGTCGGCGCCCGGGAAACCGCCGCGGGTGAAGTCGCCGCCCCCGGCTGGGGCTCCGGCGCCGTCCGTCGCGTAGAGATAGGCCTCGCTCTTCGCGTACGTCTCGGCGTACGCCTGCGGGTTGAGGTACGGCGCGGTGCCCATCGTGGGCGGGCCGTTCCGCCGGTCGTCCCTCGGAAGCGGGCCGTCGGCGCAGGGGTCGTCGTGAGTGACCCCGGTGGCGCGACCCGTGGCGGCGCGGCCGGCGGCGGAGCGTCGGTGGCGTCCCATGTCCTGGCCTTCCTCGTCCTTGCGGTCGACTCGTGCTGGCGACCAACCCGAAACTCAACGATCACGAAACTCACACGAACGAGTGAGTTTCATATGAGATTCATGGGTGGGGACGCTACCGCATGGCGCAAGGGCGAGGTGTGCCCCCGGAGACATTGACCGGTTAGGTTGCAGCCATGAGCGAGGATGTGCGACTGGTCGCCTGGGTGCGCGGACGTGTCCAGGGCGTGGGTTTCCGCTGGTTCACGAGGGCCAAGGCGCTGGAGATCGGCGGCCTGCGTGGTTTTGCTCTCAATCTGGGGGACGGCAGGGTCCAAGTGGTCGCCGAGGGCGCCCGCGAACGCTGCGAGGGGCTGCTCGACTGGCTCCAGGCCGGCGACACGCCCGGACGCGTGGACGGAGTCACCGAGATCTGGGACACACCGCGCGGCGGCTACGAGGGCTTCGCCGTCCGCTGATCCCGCCCGCCCCGGCGGCCCCGAAGGCCGTGGACGGCCGGTGCGACGGGCCCTCCCCGACGAAAAAGTCCTGGTGATTGCCGAGAAGGGCTTGCCGTGGGCGGCGCCGGCCGCCAAGATGATCGCCACGTCCCGAGGACCCGTGAGACTCGCGCCGCCGTTGTCCGCCGGCCGTGCGCACCCGGTTGTCCACCCATACGGGGCGTGATCGTGTTGACCCTCAAACTTTTTGGTGAGACGCTGAAAGCCCCGCGCACCTTAGCTGTTTGGCATGGCTGAACGGCAGTACAACTCCAGGCCTGCCAAGCACCGCGGGTGCGAATCCCTCACGACCCACACCGCATCGGTCGGTCACTCATTGTGGAGGACCATCCATCATGGCAAAGGCGCTTCTCGGTTACGTCGGCGGCTCCGACCCGCGACTCCTCGCCGAGATGCGACGGCTCCAGCAGCGCGTCCAGGACCTGGAATCCGAGCTCGTACGGATCCAGGCGGAGAAGGACGCGCTGGCGGCTGCCGCTTCTCACGACAGGATCATGGAGAGCGTTGACGCACACCAGGCGGAGCCTGCGCTCACCTGATCACTGCACAGCTCCACGAACGGCACAGCAGTGGTCGGGCCCGCCCGTCATCACCGCCGAGCAGTCTGAATGGCAAGGGACGCCCCGGCGTCCCTTCTTTCTTTCCTGCCTCCGCGACCTCGCCCCAGCACCCACGCCCCCGCGCACGGCGCTCCGCACTCGCTGTCCCGCGCATCCTTTCACCGTCTTCAACGTCTGATGTGCCCTGAGCGTTCACCCGCGAAACCGTGCGTTCACGGAGTGGGATCAGCCCGGTGGGCGAAGTCCGGCGGGTAAAGTCCGGCGGCGTGCACCTCAAGGCCCTGACCCTCCGCGGCTTCAAGTCGTTCGCCTCCGCGACCACGCTCCGGTTCGAGCCGGGGATCACCTGCGTCGTGGGTCCGAACGGCTCGGGCAAGTCCAATGTCGTGGACGCGCTCAGCTGGGTCATGGGCGAGCAGGGCGCCAAGTCGCTGCGCGGCGGCAAGATGGAGGACGTCATCTTCGCCGGCACCACCGGCCGCCCCCCGCTGGGCCGTGCCGAGGTGTCCCTGACCATGGACAACTCCGACGGCGCCCTCCCCATCGAGTACGCCGAGGTCACCATCACGCGGATCATGTTCCGCAACGGCGGCAGCGAGTACCAGATCAACGGCGACACCTGCCGTCTCCTCGACATCCAGGAACTGCTCTCCGACTCCGGCATCGGACGTGAGATGCACGTCATCGTCGGCCAGGGCCGGCTCGACTCCGTCCTGCACGCCGACCCCACGGGTCGCCGCGCCTTCATCGAGGAGGCCGCCGGCGTCCTCAAGCACCGCAAGCGCAAGGAGAAGGCGCTGCGGAAGCTGGACGCGATGCAGGCCAACCTCGCCCGCGTGCAGGACCTCACCGACGAGCTGCGGCGCCGGCTCAAGCCGCTCGGCCGCCAGGCCGCCGTCGCCCGGCGGGCCGCCGTCATCCAGGCCGACCTGCGCGACGCCCGGCTGCGGCTGCTCGCCGACGACCTCGTACGGCTGCGCGAGGCACTGCAGGCCGAGATCGCCGACGAGGCCGCCCTCAAGGAGCGCAGGGAGGCGGCCGAGGCCGAGCTGGGGAAGGCCCTCCGGCGCGAGGCCCACCTGGAGGACGAGGTGCGCCGGCTCACTCCGCGGCTGCAGAACGCCCAGCAGACCTGGTACGAGCTCTCCCAGCTCGCCGAGCGGGTGCGCGGCACCGTCTCGCTGGCCGACGCGCGCGTGCAGAGCGCGACCTCCGCGCCCCCCGAGGAGCGGCGCGGCCGGGACCCCGAGGACATGGAGCGCGAGGCCGCCCGCATCCGCGAGCAGGAGGCCGAGCTGGAGGCCGCCCTGGAAGCGGCCGAACGCGCGCTGGAGGACACGGTCGCCCACCGCGCGGAGCTGGAACGCGAACTCGTCCAGGAGGAACGGCGGCTGAAGGACGCCGCACGGGCCATCGCCGACCGGCGTGAGGGGCTCGCCCGGCTCAAGGGACAGGTGGGCGCGGCCCGTTCGCGCGCCGCCGCCGCCCGGGCCGAGATCGAACGGCTGGCCGCCGCCCGCGACGAGGCCCGGGAGCGGGCCACCGCCGCGCAGGAGGAGTACGAGGCGCTCCGGGCCGAGGTCGACGGCCTCGACGCGGGGGACGCCGAACTCGCCGAGCGGCACGACGAGGCCGGGCGGCGGCTCGCGGAGGCCGAGACCGCCCTCACCGCCGCCCGCGAGGCGCTCACCGCGGCGGAACGAAAGCGCGCCGCTACCCAGGCCCGCCACGAGGCACTGGCGCTCGGCCTGCGCCGCAAGGACGGCACCGGCGCCCTGCTGGGCGCGAAGGACCGCCTCACGGGGCTGCTGGGCCCGGCCGCGGAGCTGCTGACGGTGACGGCCGGCTACGAGGTACCGCTCGCGGCCGCGTTCGGCACGGCGGCCGACGCCCTCGCGGTGACCTCGCCGTCCGCCGCGGCCGACGCGATCCGTCTGCTGCGCGCACAGGACGCGGGCCGGGCGACCCTGCTCCTGGCGAAAGCCCCGGAGGGGAGCTCCGCCTCCCCCCTCCCCGCCGGCCCGGCAACGCCCCGGGGGGACGCGGGGAACGGCGCGGCCGGCCACGACGCACCCGCGGCCGCCGGACCGTCCGCCCCTCCCTTCCCCGAGGCGCGTCCCGCCGCGGACCTCGTCAGCGGGCCCGCCGAGCTCATGCCGGCCGTCCGACGGCTGCTGCACCGCGTCGTCGTCGTCGGCACCCTGGAGGACGCCGAGGAACTCGTCGGCGCCCACCCCGACCTCACCGCCGTCACCGCCGGAGGGGATCTGCTCGGCGCCCACTTCGCCCAGGGCGGTTCGGCGGGCGCCCCCAGCCTGCTGGAGGTGCAGGCGTCCGTGGACGAGGCCGCCGCCGAGCTGGAGGAGCTGGCCGTGCGGTGCGCGGAGCTGGCCGGGGCGCAGGAGGCGGCGGCCGGGCGGCGCCGGGAGTGCGCGGCCCTCGTGGAGGAACTCGGGGAGCGGCGCCGGGCCGCGGACCGGGAGAAGTCCTCCGTCGCCCAGCAGCTCGGCCGGCTCGCGGGACAGGCGCGCGGCGCCGCCGGGGAGGCCGAGCGGGCCGGCGCCGCCGCGGCCAGGGCACAGGAAGCACACGACAAGGCGCTCATCGACGTCGAGGAACTCGCCGAGCGGCTCGCCGTCGCCGAGGAGACGCCGTTCGAGGAGGAGCCCGACACCGCCGTGCGCGACCGGCTCGCCGCCGACGGGGCCAACGCCCGCCAGACCGAGATGGAGGCCCGCCTCCAGGTCCGTACGCACGAGGAACGGGTCAAGGGGCTCACCGGACGGGCCGACTCCCTGGACCGCGCCGCCCGCGCGGAACGCGAGGCACGCGCGCGTGCCGAACAGCGCCGGGCCCGGCTGCGGCACGAGGCCGCCGTCGCCGGCGCCGTCGCCGCGGGCGCCCGGCAGCTCCTCGCGCACGTCGAGGTCTCCCTCGCCCGTGCCGACCGGGAGCGCACCGCCGCCGACACGGCCAAGGCCCGCCGCGAGCAGGAACTCGCCCGTGCCCGCACCGAGGGGCGCGACCTCAAGGCGGTACTCGACACATTGACGGATTCGGTTCACCGGGGTGAGGTACTCGGCGCCGAGAAACGGCTGCGGATGGAGCAGCTGGAGACCAGGGCGCTGGAGGAACTCGGTGTGGAACCGGCCGGGCTGGTGTCGGAGTACGGCCCGCACCAGCCGGTGCCGCCCTCGCCCCCCGCCGAGGGCGAACAGCTGCCGGAGGATCCGCAGCACCCGCGCAACAGGCCCCGTCCCTTCGTGCGGGCCGAGCAGGAGAAGCGCCTGAAGGCCGCCGAGCGCGCCTACCAGCAGCTCGGCAAGGTGAACCCGCTCGCCCTGGAGGAGTTCGCGGCTCTCGAGGAACGCCACCGGTTCCTCAGCGAGCAGCTGGAGGACCTGAAGAAGACCCGCGCGGACCTGCTCCGGGTCGTCAAGGAGGTCGACGAACGCGTCGAGCAGGTCTTCACCGAGGCCTACCGGGACACCGCCCGCGAGTTCGAGGGCGTCTTCTCCCGGCTGTTCCCGGGCGGTGAGGGGCGCCTGGTGCTGACCGACCCCGACAACATGCTCACCACGGGCGTGGACGTCGAGGCGCGTCCGCCCGGCAAGAAGGTCAAGCGCCTGTCGCTGCTGTCGGGCGGCGAGCGGTCCCTGACCGCCGTGGCGCTGCTCGTGTCGATCTTCAAGGCGCGGCCCAGCCCGTTCTACGTCATGGACGAGGTCGAGGCCGCCCTCGACGACACCAACCTCCAGCGGCTGATCCGGATCATGCAGGAGCTGCAGGAGGCCTCGCAGCTGATCGTGATCACGCACCAGAAGCGCACCATGGAGGTCGCCGACGCGCTGTACGGCGTGTCCATGCAGGGAGACGGCGTGTCCAAGGTCATCAGCCAGCGTCTGCGCTAGACCGGCACACAACATTCAAGTTCTGAACGATCTTCACTCTGTCGCGTCTAAAAACTCACAGCACATGACCTATTGACTTCAAAAGTTGAAGGCATAGTCTCTGCAATGTTGTTTTTACCTTCAGGTACCTTCAGCTGGACCTCGAAGGGCTGACCCCCATCCGGCGATGTTGCCGGTGGCCCGAGGAGTACACGTGACCAGCACCACGCAGGCACAGAAATCAGGAGCCGGGACGGCTCACCCCGAACATCTCGGGCACGTCATCTTCATCGCGGCGGCGGCCGCCATGGGCGGTTTCCTGTTCGGCTACGACAGCTCCGTGATCAACGGCGCCGTCGAGGCCATCCGCGACCGCTACGACATCGGCTCCGCCGCGCTCGCGCAGGTCATCGCCGTCGCCCTGATCGGGTGTGCCATCGGCGCCGCGACCGCCGGCCGCATAGCCGACCGCATCGGCCGCATCCGGTGCATGCAGATCGCCGCGGTCCTGTTCACCATCAGCGCCGTCGGCTCCGCGCTGCCCTTCGCGCTGTGGGACCTCGCCTTCTGGCGGATCGTCGGCGGCTTCGCCATCGGCATGGCCTCCGTCATCGGCCCGGCCTACATCGCCGAGGTCGCCCCGCCCGCCTACCGCGGCCGGCTCGGCTCCTTCCAGCAGGCCGCGATCGTCGTCGGCATCGCCGTGTCGCAGCTGGTCAACTGGGGCATCCTGAACGCCGCCGACGGCGACCAGCGCGGTGAGCTGATGGGCCTGGAGGCCTGGCAGGTCATGCTCGGCGTCATGGTGATCCCGGCCGTCCTCTACGGCCTGCTCTCCTTCGCCATCCCCGAGTCCCCGCGCTACCTGATCTCCGTCGGCAAGCACGAGCGCGCCCGGCAGATCCTCGAAGAGGTCGAGGGCAAGGACATCGACCTGACCGCCCGCGTCACCGAGATCGAGTCGGCGATGCACCGCGAGGAGAAGTCCAGCTTCAAGGACCTGCTCGGCGGCAGCTTCTTCTTCAAGCCGATCGTCTGGATCGGCATCGGCCTGTCGGTGTTCCAGCAGTTCGTCGGCATCAACGTCGCGTTCTACTACTCCTCGACGCTGTGGCAGTCGGTCGGCGTCGACCCGACGGACTCGTTCTTCTACTCGTTCACCACGTCGATCATCAACATCGTCGGCACCGTCATCGCGATGATCTTCGTCGACCGCGTCGGCCGCAGGCCGCTCGCGATCATCGGCTCCGTCGGCATGGTGATCGGCCTCGCGCTGGAGGCCTGGGCCTTCTCGTCCGACCTCGTCGACGGAGCGCTGCCCGCCACCCAGGGCTGGGTCGCCCTGATCGCCGCGCACGTCTTCGTCCTCTTCTTCGCCCTGTCGTGGGGCGTGGTGGTCTGGGTCATGCTCGGCGAGATGTTCCCCAACCGGATCCGCGCCGCCGCCCTCGGCGTCGCCGCCGCCGCGCAGTGGATCGCCAACTGGGCCATCACCGCGAGCTTCCCCTCGCTGGCCGACTGGAACCTGTCGGTCACCTACGTGATCTACACGGTCTTCGCCGCGCTCTCCATCCCGTTCGTCCTGAAGTTCGTGAAGGAGACGAAGGGCAAGGCGCTGGAGGAGATGGGCTGAGCACAGCCCCCCGAGTCCGGGGAGAAGGGCTCAAGTCCCCGCCGTCCCTCTCCCCGCACCCTCACCGCCGCCCTCGCCCCGGTCCTCCGGGCGAGGGCGGCGGCGTGTTCTCCCCGGAGACCGGAGACCGGAGACCGGAGACCGGGCCTCACGCGTGCGCCTTCGCGGACCCGCGCGTCCCGTCCGATACTGGACGCGCCGCGACCCCGCTCCCGAAGGCCTCCCGCCCGGCACGAGGCCGGGCGGCGGGCCCGGTCCGGCCCGGCGGGGCCGAGGACCCCGCGCGTACAGCGAACGGCCTTGCGGGAGGTCACGCCATACTGGGGCTGTTATGGACATCGTCATCCTTGCTGTAGTCATCGCCGTGGTCGTGCTCGGCGCGCTCGGCGGGCTCATCGTCGGCAGCCGGCGCAGGAAGCCGCTGCCCCCGCCGCCGCCCGCCGCGCCCGACATCACCGCCCCTCCGGCCGAGCCGCACGTCGGCGAAGAGGCCGAGACGCCGCGGGAGGAACCGCGGCGCACCATAGAGGAGGTTGATCTTCCGGCGGGCGCCGGTCCCGTCGTCATCGAGGAACCGCCCGCCGCCGTCGAGGCTCCCGAGATCGAGATCCCGGAGCCCACCGCCGGCCGTCTGGTCCGGCTGCGCGCCCGTCTCTCCCGTTCGCAGAACGCCCTGGGCAAGGGCCTGCTCATCCTGCTGTCCCGCGAGCACCTCGACGAGGACACCTGGGAGGAGATCGAGGACACCCTGCTCACCGCCGACGTCGGTGTGCAGCCCACCCAGGAACTGGTCGAGCGGCTGCGCGAGCGCGTGAAGGTGCTCGGCACCCGCACCCCCGAGGAGCTGCGCGGGCTGCTCCGCGAGGAGCTGATCGCACTGGTCGGTCCCGAGATGGACCGCACCGTGCACACCGAGAACGCGGCCGGCGGCCCCGGCATCGTGATGGTCGTCGGCGTCAACGGCACCGGCAAGACCACCACTACCGGCAAGCTCGCCCGCGTCCTGGTCGCCGACGGCAACACCGTCGTGCTCGGTGCCGCCGACACCTTCCGCGCCGCCGCCGCCGACCAGCTGCAGACCTGGGGCGAGCGGGTCGGCGCCCACACCGTGCGCGGCCCGGAGGGCGGCGACCCCGCCTCCGTCGCGTTCGACGCGGTCAAGGAGGGCAAGGAGATGGCCGCCGACGCCGTGCTCATCGACACCGCCGGCCGGCTGCACACCAAGACCGGTCTCATGGACGAGCTCGGCAAGGTCAAGCGGGTCGTGGAGAAGCAGGCCCCGCTGGACGAGGTGCTGCTCGTGCTCGACGCCACCACCGGTCAGAACGGTCTGGTCCAGGCCCGGGTCTTCGCCGAGGTCGTCGACATCACCGGCATCGTGCTCACCAAGCTGGACGGCACGGCCAAGGGCGGCATCGTGATCGCCGTGCAGCGCGAGCTGGGCGTGCCGGTCAAGCTGGTCGGACTCGGCGAGGGCGCGGACGATCTGGCGCCGTTCGAGCCGGACGCGTTCGTGGACGCCCTCATCGGGGAGTGACGTCCGGCACCCGAGGAGAACCCGGCAGACGCGAAGAAGCGCCCGCCCCCGAGCCGGTCGGGGGACGGGCGCTTCGCCGTGTCCGGGGCGCGGACGTCCGCTCCGCCGGCCGCGCCCCGGCGCCCCGCCCGGGTGTCGTCCGGGGGCGGGCCTCCGGGTGGTGGCCGGGTGGCGCTAGGCACCCGACCGGTGCGCCACGTACGCCAGCGTGCCCAGCAGCAGACGGGCCTCGGGCGGGCGGCGGGACGCCGAGTCCAGGGCGGGGGAGCGGAGCCAGCGCACCGGGCCCAGGGTGCCCCGGTCGGACGGCGGTGCCGTGATGTGCGTACCGGGCCCGAGGCCGCGCAGGTCCAGGGCGGCCGGGTCGTCCCAGCCCATGCGGTAGAGCAGCTCGGGCAGTGCGGCGGCGGCGCCGGCGGCGACGAAGAAGTGGGCGCGGCCGTCCGGGGTGGCGGCGACCGGGCCGACCGGCAGGCCCATGCGCTCCAGCCGGGCCAGGGCGTGGCGCCCGGCGGCCTCCGCGACCTCGATCACGTCGAACGCCCGCCCGACCGGCAGCATCAGCGAGGCCCCCGGGAACTCCGACCAGACCGCGGTCACCTCGTCCAGCGGGGCCCCGGCACGGATCACCGGCGCCCGGTCCAGCGGATGCGCGCCCGGTGCCCGGCACCCGGCGTGACCGCAGGAGCAGGCGCCCGCGGCGGCCCGGACGCCCGGCACCACGTCCCAGCCCCACAGTCCGGTGTACTCCGCCACGACGGTGCCGTCCGAGGAGCGGCTCCGGCGACGCGAGCCGGACCGGATGTCGCGGATGCCCCGGCTGATACCGATCGTGAAGCCCATGCCCCCTCCAACGGGTCCGACGTACCGACGGTCACGCAACGAACGCGGAAAGTGACTCTCTGTTTCCGACTTCCCGATGACGCTCCACTCAACCGGCGCTTCGAAGCGCCCGGGGGTGGTGCGTCCGGAGATGCGCGCCCCTCGGTGCATCGCCGCATCCACTTTTGGCTGTCCCGTGTCAAGTGAATCGTGGGATGGCAACGGTGAGTTCATTCGAAGGGGTGGCGAATGGTGGCGATTGTGGTTCCGCCATGGTGAGGCGGGTGATCGTAGGGTTACTTTGTGTGCACGGCTTCTTGGGGCACATGCACTCGTGGGTATGCCGGAGGCAACTCGGCTCTCCGTTCGAAGGGTGACAACCGTCGGACGGGCGGCCCCGACAACCGGCATTCTGATAGGGTTTGGCGCACTCGGCGACAAGTGGTCTTCAGGGATGGGGGCGTTCCAGTGAGCGGCAACGGCGGTGGCGGGACGAACGCTGCGAGCGCGGAGAAGCGCCCGAACGAGCTGCTCGCGTCGTGGTTCGTCCGCAGCGGCTGGTCCAAGGGCGAGCTCGCCCGCCAAGTCAACCGCAGGGCACGCCAGTTGGGCGCCAACCACATCTCCACCGACACCTCGCGCGTGCGCCGCTGGCTGGACGGTGAGAACCCGCGCGAGCCGATCCCCAGGATCCTGTCCGAGCTGTTCTCCGAGCGCTTCGGTGTCGTCGTCTCCGTCGAGGACCTGGGCCTGCGCACCGTCCGCCCGGCACCCTCCGCGACCGGCGTCGACCTGCCCTGGACGGGCCCGCAGACCGTGGCCCTGCTCAGCGAGTTCTCGCGCAGCGACCTGATGCTGGCGCGGCGCGGCTTCCTCGGGAGCTCGCTGGCCCTCTCCGCGGGCCCGTCCCTCATCGAGCCCATGCAGCGCTGGCTCGTCCCCTCCCCGCCGGCCCCGCCGGCCCGGCCCGACGCCGACCCGGTGTCCTCCTCCGCGCGCGCCCGCGGCCGGCTCTCCAAGCCGGAGCTGGACCTGCTGGAGACCACCACCGTGATGTTCCGGCAGTGGGACGCCCAGTGCGGCGGCGGTCTGCGCCGCAAGGCGGTCGTCGGACAGCTGCACGAGGTGACCGACCTGCTCCAGGAACCCCAGCCCGAGGCCACCACCCGACGCCTGTTCAAGGTCGCCGCCGAACTCGCCGAACTGGCCGGCTGGATGTCGTACGACGTGGGGCTCCAGCCCACCGCGCAGAAGTACTTCGTGCTCGCCCTGCACGCCGCCAAGGAGGCCGGCGACCGGCCGCTCGGCTCGTACGTGCTCTCCAGCATGAGCAGGCAGATGATCCACCTCGGTCGGCCCGAGGACGCCCTGGAGCTGATCCACCTCGCCCAGTACGGCAGCCGGGACTGCGCGAGCCCGCGCACCCAGTCCATGCTGTATGCGATGGAGGCCCGCGCCTACGCCAACATGGGCCAGCCCGGCCGGTGCAAGCGGGCGGTGCGGATGGCCGAGGACACCTTCGCCGAGGCCGAGGAGTGGGACGAGCCCGACCCCGACTGGATCCGCTTCTTCTCCGAGGCCGAGCTGCACGCGGAGAACTCCCACTCCTACCGCGACCTCGCCTACGTCGCCGGCCGCAGCCCCACCTACGCCTCGCTCGCCGAGCCGCTGATGCGGCGGGCCGTGGAGCTGTTCGGCCGGGAGGGCGGCGAACACCAGCGCTCCTACGCCCTCAACCTGATCGGCATGGCCACCGTCCACCTGCTGCAGAACGAGCCCGAGCAGAGCGCGGTTCTCGCCACCGACGCCATCAAGGCGGCCAAGAAGGTCCGTTCCGAGCGCGTCAACACTCGTATCCGAAAGACGGTCGACACCGCCGTCCGCGACTTCGGGGACCTCGCCGAAGTCGTCGAACTCGGCGAGCGGCTCGCGATCGAGCTGCCCGAGACCGCGGACGCGGTCTAAGACCCCGAGGTACCGCCAGGCCCCGGCCGCGGCCGGCCCTCCCGAACTGCCCGACTCGGCTCCCCCATGCCAGGTCATTCGGAGGCCGGCCGCGGCCGGTCGTGTGTCTCCCCGGCCACGGCTCACCGCCGTACACCGAAGGTTGCGTCACGATAACGATCGGCACGCCCCGGATCCGGCAGTTCATCGACCCGTAACACGTCGGGTGCCTTCGTCACGGCGGCGAAACAACGAGGGGCCTCCACCGAAACGGCGCTGCGCGAATCTCATGGCGCATAACCGGCCCACCCCTCCATCCGCCCAAGGCTTCGCCCGCACGGGGCCGTACCAACGACGAGGAGACGCCGATGGCACCAGCCATCACCCTGGCCGCAGACGCGCCCACGCTGTCCGCCGCCAACACAGGGTTCATGCTCATCTGTTCCGCCCTGGTGATGCTCATGACCCCGGGTCTGGCCTTCTTCTACGGAGGCATGGTCCGCGTCAAGAGCACCCTGAACATGCTGATGATGAGCTTCATCAGCCTCGGCATCGTCACCGTCCTGTGGGTGCTGTACGGCTTCTCCATGGCGTTCGGCACCGACTCCGGCAGCGTCATCGGCTGGAACTCCGACTGGGTCGGCCTGAGCGACATCGGCCTGACCGAACTCTGGGACGGCTACACCATCCCGGTCTTCGTCTTCCTGGTCTTCCAGCTGATGTTCGCCGTCCTCACGCCCGCGCTGATCAGCGGAGCGCTCGCGGACCGCGTGAAGTTCACCGCGTGGGCCCTGTTCGTCGCCCTGTGGGCCACCGTCGTCTACTTCCCGGTCGCGCACTGGGTCTGGGGCGCCGGCGGCTGGGCCTTCGAGCTGGGCGTCATCGACTTCGCCGGCGGAACGGCCGTCCACATCAACGCCGGTGCCGCCGCGCTCGGTGTGATCCTGGTGATCGGCAAGCGCATCGGCTTCAAGAAGGACCCGATGCGCCCGCACAGCCTCCCGCTGGTCATGCTCGGCGCCGGGCTGCTGTGGTTCGGCTGGTTCGGCTTCAACGCCGGCTCCTGGCTCGGCAACGACGACGGCGTCGGCGCCCTGATGTTCGTCAACACCCAGGTCGCCACCGGCGCCGCGGTCCTCGGCTGGCTCGCCTACGAGAAGATCCGCCACGGCGCGTTCACCACGCTGGGCGCCGCCTCCGGCGCGGTCTCCGGTCTGGTCGCGATCACCCCGGCCGGCGGCGCGGTCTCCCCGCTCGGCGCGATCGCCGTCGGCCTCATCGCCGGTGTGCTGTGCGCCATGGCCGTCGGCCTCAAGTACAAGTTCGGCTACGACGACTCCCTCGACGTCGTCGGGGTCCACCTCGTCGGCGGCATCCTCGGCTCCCTGCTCATCGGCTTCTTCGCCACCGGCAAGGGCCAGTCCGACGTCGCGGGCCTCTTCTACGGCGGCGGCCTGGACCAGTTCTGGAAGCAGTGCGCCGGCGTCTTCGGTGTCCTCGCCTACTCCCTGGTCGTCTCCGCGGTCCTCGCCCTCCTCCTCGACAAGACCATCGGTATGCGAGTCTCCGAGGACGACGAGGTGGCCGGCATCGACCAGGCCGAGCACGCCGAGACCGCATACGACTTCAGCGGCGCCGGCGGCGGCGCGGCCCGCACCGCGGCCACCGCCCCCGTCGCCCCGGCCGAGAGCAAGAAGGTGGACGCATGAAGCTCATCACCGCCGTCGTCAAGCCGCACCGGCTCGACGAGATCAAGGAGGCCCTCCAGGCCTTCGGAGTGCACGGACTGACCGTCACCGAGGCCAGCGGCTACGGCCGCCAGCGCGGCCACACCGAGGTCTACCGCGGTGCCGAGTACACCGTCGACCTGGTGCCCAAGATCCGCATCGAGGTGCTGGTCGAGGACGACGACGCCGAGCAGCTGATCGACGTCGTGGTCAAGGCGGCCCGCACCGGCAAGATCGGCGACGGCAAGGTCTGGTCGATCCCGGTCGAGACGGCCGTACGGGTGCGGACCGGCGAGCGCGGCCCGGACGCGCTCTGACAGCGGACGGACGAACAGGAGTCGCTGGGTGACGGGGACGGACATGCACAACGAGGCAGAGGACTCGGGACCCAGCGGCTACGCGGCGGCCCGGCTGCACCTTCTCACCGAGGAGGCGCGGTCCGGGCCGCCGCGCCGCACCGCCCTCGCGGACCTCACCGACGACTGGCTCGGCGGACTGTTCGCGGCGGGCGCGGCGGGCGCGCGCGGGGTGTCCCTGGTCGCCGTGGGCGGCTACGGGCGCGCGGAGCTCTCCCCGCGCAGCGACCTCGACCTCCTCCTGCTGCACGACGGCGGCGACCCCGAGGCGGTCGCCGCCCTCGCGGACCGCCTCTGGTACCCCGTCTGGGACCTGGGCCTCGCCCTCGACCACTCCGTCCGCACCCCGGCCGAGGCCCGCAGAACTGCGGGCGAGGACCTCAAGGTGCAGCTCGGACTGCTGGACGCCCGGCACATCGCCGGCGACCTCGGCCTCACCACCGCCCTGCGCACGGCGGTGCTCGCCGACTGGCGCAACCAGGCCCCGAAACGCCTCCCCGCCCTGCGGGAGCTGTGCGAGGAACGCGCCGAACGCCAGGGCGAACTGCAGTACCTCCTGGAACCCGACCTCAAGGAGGCCCGCGGCGGACTGCGCGACGCCACCGCCCTGCGCGCCGTCGCCGCCTCCTGGCTCGCCGACGCCCCGCGCGAGGGCCTCGCCGACGCCCGCCGCCGGCTCCTCGACGTACGGGACGCCCTGCACCTGACGACCGGGCGTGCCACCGACCGGCTCGCGCTCCAGGAACAGGACCAGGTCGCGGCCGAACTGGGCGTGCTCGACGCGGACGTGCTGCTGCGGCAGGTCTACGAGGCCGCGCGCGTCATCGCCTACGCCGGTGACGTCACCTGGCGCGAAGTGGGACGCGTACTGCGCTCCCGCGCGGTACGGCCCCGGCTGCGCGCCATGCTGGGCGGGGGCGGGAAGCCGGGCGCCGAGCGCTCCCCGCTGGCCGAAGGGGTCGTGGAACAGGACGGCGAGGTGGTGCTCGCCCGCGCCGCGCGCCCCGACCGCGATCCCGTGCTTCCCCTGCGTGCCGCGGCCGCCGCCGCACAGGCCGGACTCCCGCTCTCCCTGCACGCCGCACGGCGCATGGCGACCGGCGCGCGCCCCCTGCCCACGCCGTGGCCCGCCGAGGCCCGCGAACAGCTCGTCACCCTGCTGGGTTCCGGCCGCCCCACCGTCGAGGCCTGGGAGGCGCTGGAGGCGGAGGGCCTGGTCAGCCTGCTGCTGCCGGACTGGGACAGGGTCCGCTGCCGTCCGCAGCGCAACGCCGTGCACATCTGGACCGTCGACCGGCACCTCATCGAGACCGCCGTGCGCGCCTCCGCGTTCACCCGCCGCGTCAGCCGCCCCGACCTGCTGCTGGTCGCCGCGCTGCTGCACGACATCGGCAAGGGCTGGCCCGGCGACCACTCGGTGGCCGGCGAGGTCATCGCCAGGGACGTGGCCGCCCGCATCGGCTTCGACCAGCACGACGTCACCGTGATCGCCACCCTCGTACGCCACCACCTGCTGCTCGTCGAGACCGCCACCCGGCGCGACCTGGAGGATCCCGCCACCGTACGGGCGGTCGCCGACGCCGTGGGCGCCCAGGGCACCCTCGAACTGCTGCACGCCCTCACCGAGGCGGACGCCCTCGCCACCGGGCCGGCCGCCTGGTCGTCCTGGCGCGCCTCGCTCGTCGCCGACCTGGTCGGACGGGTCTCCGCCGTGCTGTCCGGAGACGCCCCGGAGGGACCCGAGGAAGCCGCGCCCACCGCGGAACAGGAGCGACTGGCGATCGAGGCCGTCGCCACGGGCGCGCCGGTGCTGTCCCTGCGGGCCCGGGCCGAGCCGCCCACCGAGCCCACCGACGATCCCGAGCCGCTGGGCGTGGAACTGCGCATCGCGGTGCCCGACCAGGCGGGTGTGCTGCCCGCCGTGGCCGGGGTGCTCGCCATGCACCGGCTGACCGTGCGGACCGCGGAGCTGCGGTCGGTGGACCTCCCGGACGGTGTGGAGGGCTCCGTGCTGCTGCTGGACTGGCGGGTCGCCGCCGAGTACGGCTCCCTGCCCCAGGCCGCCCGGCTCCGCGCCGACCTCGTACGCGCCCTCGACGGCACCCTGGACATCGCCGGCCGCCTCGCCGAACGGGACGCCGCGTACCCGAGGCGGCGGGGCGTGGTCGCGCCGCCGCCGCGCGTGACCGTCGCCCCGGCGGCCTCCCGGCACGCCACGGTGATCGAGGTCCGCGCGCAGGACGCGCCGGGCCTGCTGTTCCGGATCGGGCGGGCGCTGGAGGACGCGGCGCTACGGGTGCGCAGCGCGCACGTCTCCACGCTCGGCGCGAACGCCGTGGACGCTTTCTACGTGACGCAGGAGCAGGGTGTCCCCCTGCCGGGCGACGAGGCGGTGGCCGTGGCCCGGAAGCTGGAGGAGGCACTGCGGGCCTGACCTCCCGGTCATGTCGTGCGTGCACGGGACGTGCTCCCCGCCACCGCGGGGACGGTCCCGGGCGGGACGCGTGCCGCGTCACCGGGCCCGACCGCTCCTCGCCGACGCGGGGTCCCCGTCCCCCCGCCCGCCGACCCCGGCGGGTGGGGACGATTTGCCTGCCGGGCCGGATACCCTGGAGGGCAGCCCAGTTCCGCCCCCGACCCCGAGGACCGACGCCGCCGTGTTCGATACTCTCTCCGACCGCCTCAGCGCGACTTTCAAAAACCTCCGCGGAAAAGGCCGGCTGAGCGAAGCGGACATCGACGCCACGGCGCGTGAGATCCGCATCGCGCTCCTGGAAGCGGACGTGGCCCTGCCGGTCGTCCGCACGTTCATCAAGAACGTCAAGGAGCGCGCGCTCGGCGCCGAGGTCTCCAAGGCGCTGAACCCCGCCCAGCAGGTACTGAAGATCGTGAACGACGAGCTCGTCACGATCCTGGGCGGCGAGACCCGCCGGCTGCGCTTCGCCAAGCAGCCGCCGACCGTGATCATGCTGGCCGGTCTGCAGGGTGCCGGTAAGACCACCCTCGCGGGCAAGCTCGGCCGCTGGCTGAAGGAGCAGGGCCACTCGCCGGTGCTGGTCGCCGCCGACCTCCAGCGCCCGAACGCGGTCAACCAGCTCAGCGTCGTCGCCGAGCGCGCGGGCGTGGCCGTCTACGCGCCGGAGCCGGGCAACGGCGTGGGCGACCCGGTGAAGGTCGCCAAGGACTCCATCGACTTCGCGCGGACCAAGGTCCACGACATCGTGATCGTGGACACCGCCGGCCGCCTGGGCATCGACCAGGAGATGATGCAGCAGGCCGCGGACATCCGCGACGCCGTCCGGCCCGACGAGATCCTGTTCGTCGTCGACGCGATGATCGGCCAGGACGCCGTCAACACCGCCGAGGCCTTCCGCGACGGCGTCGGCTTCGACGGCGTGGTGCTCTCCAAGCTCGACGGCGACGCCCGCGGTGGCGCCGCCCTGTCGATCCGGCAGATCACCGGCAAGCCGATCATGTTCGCGTCGAACGGCGAGAAGCTCGACGACTTCGACGCCTTCCACCCGGACCGGATGGCCTCCCGCATCCTCGACATGGGTGACCTGCTCACCCTGATCGAGCAGGCGGAGAAGACGTTCAGCCAGGAAGAGGCCGAGAAGATGGCCTCCAAGCTGGCGTCGAAGAAGGGCCAGGACTTCACCCTGGACGACTTCCTGGCCCAGATGGAGCAGGTCCGGAAGATGGGCAGCATCAGCAAGCTGCTCGGCATGCTCCCGGGCATGGGCCAGATCAAGGACCAGATCAACAACCTCGACGAGCGCGACGTCGACCGTACGGCCGCGATCATCAAGTCGATGACCCCGGCCGAGCGCCAGGAGCCCACGATCATCAACGGCTCGCGCCGTGCCCGTATCGCCAAGGGCTCCGGTGTCGAGGTCAGCGCGGTGAAGAACCTGGTCGAGCGGTTCTTCGAGGCCCGGAAGATGATGTCCCGCATGGCTCAGGGCGGCGGCATGCCGGGGATGCCCGGGATGCCGGGCATGGGCGGCGGTCCGGGCCGGCAGAAGAAGAAGCAGAAGCAGGCCAAGGGCAAGCAGCGCTCCGGCAACCCGATGAAGCGCAAGCAGCAGGAGCAGGAGGAGGCCGCGCGCCGCGCCGCCGCCGCGGAGGGCGCCGGCGCCTTCGGGCTGCCGCAGCAGGGCGGCAAGGACTTCGAGCTGCCCGACGAGTTCAAGAAGTTCATGGGCTGAGAACCCGTCGTACGGCGCCGGGGGGGCCCCCCCCCCCCCGGGGGGCCCCCCCGCCCCGGGGGGGGGGGGCCCCGGGGGCCCGGGGCCCCCCCCCCGGGGGCCACCCCCCCCCCCCCCCCCCCCCCCCCCCCCCCCCCCCCCCCCCCCCCCCC
>NZ_JBIAZD010000028.1:0-47256 GCF_042898795.1 Streptomyces sp. NPDC000348 | reverse complement strand
CGCGGGGGCCGGCGGGCCGCCCCCGGCGGGGGTCTGTTAGGTGGCGCCGCCCTCGGTGCAACCCCTTTTGTGGGTTTTAAACCCGGCGGGCGGGGGGGGGGCCCCCCCCCCCCCGGGGGGGCCCCCCCGGCGCCGTGTCTCAGGGAACGCGTGCGACGAGGTACCGGAACACGTTCGGCATCCACACGGTCCCGTCCTGCCGCTGGTACGGATGCAGGGCCTCCGCCAGCTCCTTGTCGACCTGCACCTGGTCCGTGGCGGTGACCGCGGGGTCGAACAGCCCGGTCGACTTCAGGCCCCGTACCGCGCTGTCCGCGTCGGCGTAGCCGAACGGGCAGGCCACCCGCCCGGAGCCGTCCGGCCGCAGCCCCGCCCGCGCGGCGACCCGCTCCAGGTCGTCGCGGTCCGCGGGACGCCAGGCACCCGCGCCGCGCAGCGGCTCCGCCAGTTCGGCGGCCACCCGGAGCACGGACGCCGTGGCGCACCGCTCCGGCGGACCCCAGCCGGACAGCACCACGGCCGCTCCGCGCCCGGCGAGCGGCACCGCCTCGGCGAGCAGATCGACCAGCCCCTCCGCATCGCCCGCGAGGCAGCCGATCGGCTCGAAGGCGGTCACCACGGTGTACGCCGGCGCGTCCGCGCGGGCGGCCTTTCCGGGCGAGCCCCGCACGATCCGGGTGTCGTCACGCGCACGCGCGTCCCGCCCGTCGGGCAGCAGCCGCTCCCGCGCGAGGGCCAGCCGGTCGGCACAGGTGTCGACACCGGTGACCGCGGCACCGCGCGCGGCCGCCATCAGCAGGGCCAGCCCGGAGCCGCAGCCGAGGCCGAGCAGTCGTGTCGTGGGCCCCACGCCCAGTCGCTCGTAGACGGCCTCGTAGAGCGGCACGAGCATCCGCTCCTGGATCTCGGACCAGTCACGCGCGCGGGCACGCAGGTCCGCACGGGGGACGGCCCCCGCGCGGGGCAGCTGCTGTCGCACGAGCGTAGGTGTCATAGGTAAGCGCCCCAATCAGCCGAGAGTTGCCGCAGTGCCCTGTTCCCTGGCCCCCGTGCAATGCGCCCCGCACACCCCCCGTATGCCAGGAAACTCCGCCCTCGTCGTGTCGTCCAGTGGAATGCGGCGGCGGCTTGGCGGTCGCCTGTGCCAGTGGCAAGAATTCACATTCCGGTAATCCCGGGCCGCCCGGTCCGCCACGGCGAAGGCACTCGTGCGCCGGTTCCGGCCAAGGCCGACGGAACCGGGAGGGGCTTGTGGCGGGGCGGTGCGCGGTCGCGGGGGCGGACCCGGTAACGTCGCGCCCGTGCCGTGCCCGCCGCGCCGGACGCCGCGACCTCGCGAGAGCGGCCGAAACGCCTCTTGCGCATCCGCGGACCTCACGCGCACCGGCGCGCGGAGACCGCTTACACGCCGGGGCGTACGTCAGCCTACGCACCACCTTGAGGCGAGCTGCGAGGCTTCTCCGCAGATCAGCGCACCCGTGCTCGTCAGGACGCATCAGCGGCAACTGACGGGTACGTGCAAATTATTTAGGATGCCCCGGAATCGGAACACAGGGGCACCCGGGCTCGTTGTCATTACGTGAGCACGACACAGACACCACCTGTTCTCGCCGCAGAGCTGGCGCAGGCGTGGGCCGACATTCAGCGGTACCACCCCGAGCTGCCCGATCTTGCCGCGCCCGAGTCCCTGATCGGGGAGTCGTCGTCCGCGTGCGGTCACGAACTCTCCTTCGAACGACTGCTGCACGAGGCAGTCCACGGCGTCGCCGCCGCGCGCGGCGTACGCGACACATCCCGCGCCGGCCGCTACCACAACCGCAGGTTCCTCGCGATCGCCGAGGAACTGGGCCTGGACCACCCCGAGGAACCGCATCCCAGCAGCGGCTTCTCGCTGGTCACGCTCACTCCCGAGGCGAAGCGCCGCTACCGTTCGACGACGGAACGCCTCCAGCGCGCGCTGAAGGCCCACTCCGCGGCGACCGCGGGCGACACCGCCCGCAGCTTCCGCGGACCGGCCGCACGGCACGGCTCCTCCGGGGGCGGCGTCCGCGTCAAGGCCGTCTGCGACTGCGGCCGCAACGTCCGCGTCGTCCCCTCGGTCCTGGCCCAGGCCCCCATCGTCTGCGGCGGCTGCGGCAAACCCTTCCGGATCCCGGAAGTGGTGGCGGCGGCGAGCTGACCGTCCCCGGCATCTCGTGGATGCCGGGTCGGCTCCGTCCCCACCCGCGCCTCCCCCCGCTCGACCGAAGCCGGGAGCGGGGGAGGGCGTGCGCGGCGCTGCCCCGCGGGGTCCGGCCGCACTCCCGACGTACGGCCGTCAGGACGCCGGGTGCCTCTCGAGCGTGCCCACTTCCAGGCACCCCTCGGTCATCCCCGCCCCGTAGGGTGTGGCAGAATGGCCAGCTGTACTCGACAGCCGCACAGGACCCCTCTCTCCTCCGGCTGACGCGTCCATCGGGCACTCGGGTACCGCAACCCCACGCGGCAACTTCCGCCGTGCCCCACCACGTCAAATCCAGGAGAACCCACTCCCGTGGCAGTCAAGATCAAGCTGAAGCGTCTGGGCAAGATCCGTTCGCCTCACTACCGCATCGTCGTCGCCGACTCCCGTACCCGCCGTGACGGCCGGGCCATCGAGGAGATCGGCAAGTACCACCCGACCTACAACCCCTCGGTGATCGAGGTCGACGGCGAGCGCGTGGCGTACTGGCTCGGTGTCGGCGCCCAGCCGACCGAGCCCGTGCTCGCCATCCTGAAGAAGACCGGCGACTGGCAGAAGTTCAAGGGCGAGCCCGCCCCGGCTCCGCTGCTGCAGCAGGCCGAGAAGCCTGCCCGCCCGTCCTTCGAGGCGCTCGGCGGCGACGACGAGGGCAAGGGTGAGGCGATCACCCAGAAGAAGAAGGCTGAGAAGAAGGACGAGGCCGCCGCCGAGTCCTCGTCGACCGAGGCCTGAGCATGCTCGAGGAGGCTCTCGAGCACCTCGTGAAGGGCATCGTCGACAACCCTGACGATGTGCAGGTCGCCTCGCGCGACCTGCGCCGCGGGCGTGTGCTCGAGGTCCGGGTCCACCCGGACGACCTCGGCAAGGTGATCGGCCGCAACGGCCGCACCGCGCGCGCTCTGCGTACCGTCGTGGGCGCCATCGGCGGCCGCGGTGTCCGCGTCGACCTCGTCGACGTGGACCACGTCCGCTGACGCCGAACGCAGCACCGGCTCGGGCCGGGGAAGGCCACTGGGCCGTCCCCGGCCCGTAGTCGTACGAGCCGTGAGCGGCTCGTCGCAGTTCGACAGGAGATCAAGCACAGTGCAGCTGGTAGTCGCTCGCATCGGCCGCGCCCACGGCATCAAGGGCGAGGTCACCGTGGAGGTCCGCACCGACGAACCGGAGCTGAGGCTCGGGCCCGGTGCCGTCCTGACCACCGATCCCGCCTCCGTCGGGCCACTCACCATCGAGACCGGTCGCGTCCACAGCGGCCGCCTCCTGCTGCGCTTCGAGGGCGTCCACGACCGCAACGGCGCCGAGGCCCTGCGCAACACCCTCCTCATCGCCGACGTCGACCCGGACGAGCGGCCCGAGGACGAGGACGAGTACTACGACCACCAGCTGATCGACCTCGACGTCGTCACGAAGGACGGCGAGCAGGTCGGCCGGATCACCGAGATCTCGCACCTGCCCACCCAGGACCTCTTCGTGGTCGAGCGCCCCGACGGCACCGAGGTGTACGTGCCGTTCGTCGAGGAGATCGTCACCGAGGTGGACCTGGAGGAGCAGCGCGCGGTCATCGACCCGCCGCCCGGCCTGATCGACGACCGCGCGGCCCGCGACGAAGTCGCTGACGGACGGGGTGTGTCCGCCCGGGACGCCGGGGAAGAGGCGTGATGCGGCTCGACGTCGTCACGATCTTCCCGGAGTACCTGGAACCGCTGAACGTCTCCCTCGTGGGCAAGGCACGCGCCCGCGGACAGCTGGACGTGCACGTGCACGATCTGCGTGACTGGACGTACGACCGGCACAACACCGTCGACGACACCCCGTACGGCGGTGGCCCCGGCATGGTCATGAAGACCGAGCCGTGGGGCGACGCGCTCGACTCGGTCCTGGCGGACGGGTACGAGACCGGCTCCCGCGAGCCGGCCCTGATCGTCCCCACCCCCAGCGGCCGCCCCTTCACCCAGGAACTGGCCGTCCGGCTCTCCGAGCGCCCCTGGCTGATCTTCACCCCGGCCCGCTACGAGGGCATCGACCGCCGTGTCGTCGACGAGTACGCCACCCGGATGCCCGTGTACGAGGTGTCCATCGGCGACTACGTGCTGGCCGGTGGCGAGGCGGCGGTCCTCGTCGTCACGGAGGCCGTCGCACGGCTGCTCCCCGGCGTCCTCGGCAACGCCGAATCGCACCGCGACGACTCCTTCGCGCCCGGGGCCATGGCGAGCCTCCTGGAGGGCCCCGTCCACACCAAGCCGCCGCGGTGGCGCGGGCGCGGCATCCCGGAGGTGCTGCTCAGCGGCCACCACGGGAAGATCGCCCGCTGGCGGCGCGACGAGGCGCTGCGCCGGACCACCGCCAACCGGCCCGACCTCATCGAGCGCTGCGAACCCGGGGCCTTCGACAAGAAGGACCGCGAGATGTTGTCCATCCTGGGCTGGGAACCGGACCCCGCCGGAGAGCCGTACGGCCGATTTTGGCGCAGGACCGAGGGCGTGGAAGAATAGGCCGCTGCTGTGCGTCGTCCGGCGTGCGCCCCTGCCGCAGGGGGACACGACGCCCGTCCCGAACCGCACGGCATCGATCCCAGCCTCTAGTTGCCGTTGATGACCTGCGGCATCAGCGAAGAAAGCAGACGAAATGTCTCACCTGCTCGACTCCGTCGACTCCGCGTCGCTGCGCAGCGACATCCCCGCCTTCCGTCCCGGCGACACCGTCAACGTCCACGTGCGCGTCATCGAGGGCAACCGCTCCCGTGTGCAGCAGTTCAAGGGCGTGGTCATCCGCCGTCAGGGCGCCGGCGTGCGCGAGACCTTCACGGTCCGCAAGGTCTCCTTCTCCGTCGGCGTCGAGCGCACCTTCCCGGTGCACACCCCGATCGTGGAGAAGATCGAGCTCGTCACCAGGGGTGACGTCCGTCGCGCCAAGCTGTACTACCTGCGCGAGCTGCGCGGCAAGGCGGCGAAGATCAAGGAGAAGCGCGACAACTGAGCGCTTTACCGGCGTCACATCGCGGCCGGATAACATCTGGCTCCGATGGACACCGAAGCACAGCCGACGGAGCGCGACCGCTCCCTCCCCCCGGCCGGACCCGAGAACACCTCGGGGACGGCGGGGCCGGAGGGGCGGTCGCGTTCCGCGTTGGTGCAGCGCCTCACGCCACGACTGCCCGGCGGGCGGACTACCCTGACCCTGCTGCTCTGCCTGCTGTTCCTGCTCGCGGTGAACACGTTCGTGGCGCGGCCGTTCCAGATCCCCAGCGGATCGATGGAGCGGGGATTGAGGGTCGGGGACCGCGTGCTCGTAAATAAGTTGGCGTACCGCTTCGGCGCCGGGCCGCAGCGTGGTGACGTGATCGTGTTCGACGGCACCGGGTACTTCGGTGACGCCCACTACGTCAAACGGGTCGTCGGGGTGGGCGGGGACCGCGTGGTCTGCTGTGACGGGGAGGGGAGGATCCGGGTGAACGGCCGGTCGGTCGACGAGTCGGGCTTCCTGTTCCCCGGCGACAGTCCCTCCACGGTCCCCTTCGACGTCGCCGTGCCCGACGGACGCCTGTTCGTCCTCGGGGACCACCGCAGCGACTCCAGCGACTCCCGCGACCACCTCGGCTCGCCCGGCGGCGGCATGATCCCGGTCGACAGCGTGATCGGCCGCGCCGACGGGATCGTCTGGCCCTTCGGCCACGCCACCCGGCTGCACCGGCCCGACGCCTACGCGCGCGTGCCCGCCCCGGAGACGGACGCGGCGGAGGGCCTCCATGGGTAACCGCGGCAAACCGCGCGGCGTCCCGGACAGCGCCGCGGAGAACCTGCTGCCGACCGGCTCCCGCCGCGCGGCCGGCCCGGCTCCCGGACGCAGCAGGGCCGAGCGGCGCAAGCTCCAGCGCAAGGTCAAGCGGCGTCGCAGGCGCAGCGCCGTCAAGGAGATCCCTCTCCTCGTGGGTGTCGCCGTCGTGATAGCGCTGGTGCTGAAGACGTTCCTCGTCCAGGCCTTCGTCATCCCGTCCGGCTCCATGGAGCAGACGATCCGGATCGGCGACCGGGTGCTGGTCGACAAGCTCACCCCGTGGTTCGGCTCCAGGCCGCAGCGCGGGGACGTCGTCGTGTTCAAGGACCCCGGCGGCTGGCTCCAGGACGAGCAGACCACGCCGAAGAAGGACGACCCCGTCGGGATCAAGCAGGTCAAGGACGGGCTCACCTTCATCGGACTGCTGCCGTCCGAGAACGAGAAGGACCTCATCAAACGGGTCGTCGGCGTCGGCGGCGACCGCGTCCAGTGCTGCGACGAGCAGGGCCGGGTCACCGTCAACGGCGTTCCCCTGGAAGAGGACTACCTGTACCCCGGCAACGCCCCGTCCACGACTCCGTTCGACGTCACCGTTCCCGAGGGGCGGCTGTGGGTGATGGGCGACCACCGGGCGAACTCCGCCGACTCCCGTTCCCACCAGGACACCGACTACGGCGGCACGGTCTCCGAGGACGAGGTGGTGGGCCGGGCCATGGTCATCGCCTGGCCGCTCGGCCACTGGAGCACACTGGAGGAGCCGACGACCTACGCGTCCGTGTCGGACTCGGCGCCCGGGTCGGCCGCTGCCGCCCCGCCGTCGCATAGGGTTGCCCCGGACGGTCCCGATGGAATGGTCCAGCTCCCGAGCCCTGCGGAACTCCCGCTCGTTATGGGAGTGGTGGGCCTGCGCCGGGCATGGCGCGGGCGGCGGCAGAGAGTGAGGAGTTGGCGTGGGGGATGCGGCGGTTGGCGCACGGTCCGGGCGCGAGGGCGACGAACACCGCGGGCGTCCCGTGGAGGCGGCCGGTCCGGCCGCTGACGACTTCGTGACCTCCGGGGACGGCTCCCCGGCGGGTGGCGGCGACGGACCCGGGGGCGAGCAGCCCCCCACGGCGCGGGGCGGTTCGGGCGACGGCACCCCCCAGGCGAAGCAGCCCCGTTCCTTCTGGAAGGAGCTGCCGATCCTGATCGGTATCGCGCTGGTGCTGGCGCTGCTGATCAAGACGTTCCTGGTGCAGGCGTTCTCCATCCCCTCCGACTCGATGCAGAACACCCTCCAGCAGGGCGACCGGGTGCTCGTCGACAAGCTCACCCCCTGGTTCGGCTCCGAGCCCGAGCGCGGCGAGGTCGTCGTCTTCCACGACCCCGACAACTGGCTGGCGGGCGAGCCGACCCCCGATCCGAACCCGCTGCAGAAGGTCCTCAGCTGGATCGGTCTGATGCCGTCCGCGGAGGAGAAGGACCTGATCAAGCGGGTCGTCGGGGTCGGCGGTGACACGATCGAGTGCAAGGGCACCGGCCCGCTGAAGGTCAACGGCACGGCGCTGAACGAGCCGTACGTGTATCCCGGCAACACCCCGTGCAGCCAGGACGACCAGGGCGGCCAGTTCAAGGTGAAGGTACCCGAGGGCCACATCTGGGTCATGGGCGACCACCGCCAGAACTCCCGGGACTCGCGGTACAACCAGGCCGACAGGAACAACGGGTTCGTCCCCGTGGACAAGGTCGTCGGCCGTGCCGTCGTCATCGCCTGGCCGGTCAACCGCTGGACCAACCTGCCCGTCCCGGACACCTTCGACCAGCCCGGTCTGGCCGCCGGACCGTCCTCCGCGGCGGTCCTGACGGCCGCGCCCCAGGGACTCGCGCTCGCGTCCGCGGTGCCGCTGGTGCTCTGGCGGCGTCGGCGGCACGGCTCCGGAGAGGGCCGCCGGGAGGGCTGACCCCGTCCGGTACCGACGGGTAGGGTGCCGCCCATGAGTGGTCGGAGCACGACGCGCACGGTTCCCGGCGGCAGCGGCTCGGGCACCGCCCGGGCGGGCGGCCGGACCGGGCAGCGGCTGTCCGGGCTGGCCGTGGCTCTGGGCATGGTGCTGTTCCTCGGCGGATTCGTCTGGGGAGCGGTGCTGTACCGGCCGTACACCGTGCCCACCCCCTCGATGGAGCCGACGATCGGCGCCGGTGACCGGGTGCTGGCCGAGCGCATCGACGGTGACGCCGTCCGCCGCGGTGACGTCATCGTCTTCACGGACGCGACCTGGTCGAACGCCCCCATGGTGAAGCGGGTGGTCGCCGTCGGCGGTGACACGGTCTCCTGCTGCCAGGACGGCAGGCTGAAGGTCAACGGCAAGGAGATCGACGAGCCGTATCTCGCCGAGGGCACGGCGGCCGGGTCCGGCTCCATCCCCGAGGTGACCGTGCCGAAGGGGCGGCTGTTCCTGCTCGGTGACGAACGCTCCGGGTCACTGGACTCCACGGCCCATCTGACCGACGCCGCCGGCGGCACCGTCTCCCGCGGCGCGGTCCAGGCCCGGGTCGACGCCGTGGTCTGGCCGGTGAACGGCATGCTCGAGACACCCACCGGCTTCGAACAGCTCGGTGCGCTCTCCTCGCCTGGCCCGCTGCGGACCGTCGTCGCGCTGGTGATCGCCGGTGCCGTGCTCGTTCTCGGCGGGGCCGCGTACGGTCCCTTCGCCAAGCGGGCGGACGCGTCCCGGGCCGGGGCGAACGCGGGGACCGCCGGTGTCCGCTGAACCGGTCCCGGAGGCCGAGGACTCCTGTGCCGACGGGCTGCGCAGGGTCGCCCGGGTCGTGCTGCTCGATCCGCAGGACCGCATCCTGCTGCTGCACGGCCACGAGCCGGACGATCCGGCCGACGACTGGTGGTTCACGCCCGGCGGCGGCGTGGAGGGCGACGAGACCCGTGAGCAGGCCGCCCTGCGGGAACTCGCCGAGGAGACCGGCATCACCGAGGTCGAGCTCGGCCCCGTGCTGTGGCGGCGGAGGTGCTCCTTCCCGTTTGCCGGCCGCCGCTGGGACCAGGACGAGTGGTACTACCTCGCCCGCACCGCCCAGACCGCGGTCGCGGCCACGGCGCTGACCGAGCTGGAGCGGCGCAGTGTCGCCGGAGCACGCTGGTGGACGTGCCCGGAACTCGCTCGGGCGCATGAGACGGTGTATCCGACCAGACTCGCCGAGCTGCTGCGCAGGCTGCTCGACGAGGGCCCCCCGGCCGGACCCGTGACCCTGGACACCGAAATCGTCTAGGGGCCGGCGGGACTGGCGCACAATGGTGGGATCGCACGGCTGAAGGGGAACATGCCATGAGCGCCGAGGACCTCGAGAAGTACGAGACCGAGATGGAGCTGAAGCTCTACCGGGAGTACCGCGATGTCGTCGGTCTGTTCAAATACGTGATCGAGACCGAGCGGCGTTTCTATCTCACCAACGACTACGAGATGCAGGTGCACTCGGTTCAGGGCGAGGTGTTCTTCGAGGTGTCGATGGCGGACGCCTGGGTCTGGGACATGTACCGGCCCGCCCGGTTCGTGAAGCAGGTCCGGGTACTGACGTTCAAGGACGTGAACATCGAGGAGCTCAACAAGAGCGATCTCGAGCTGCCGGGCGGGTGACCGGCGCACTCGTGCGGGTGAGGGAGTTGTCCACAGCCGCCGAGTTCTGCACCAAGATCCACTCCGTCGGGCGGGATGCGTGACCGTGGGCGCCGGAGGTGGTGCCGACATGAACGCACAGCGTGCGCGCAGCGCACTCGGCAGGTACGGCGAGACACTGGCCGCACGGCGGCTGACCCAGTCCGGGATGACGGTCCTGCAGCGCAACTGGCGCTGCGGCAGGACCGGCGAGATCGACATCGTGGCCCGGGACGGGGACGCCCTGGTCGTCTGCGAGGTGAAGACCCGCAGGGCAGGGCCTTTCCAGCACCCCATGGAGGCGGTCACGTCGGCCAAGGCCGACCGCCTGCGGTCCCTCGCCGAACGCTGGCTCCAGGAACACGGGGGAGCGCCGCCCGGCGGGGTCCGCATCGACCTGGTCGGCGTGCTGCTGCCGGCCCGCGGCGCACCCGTGGTCGAGCACGTCCGGGGGGTGGCCTGACATGGGGTTCGCGCGTACGTGCTCGGTGACGCTGGTGGGCGTCGAGGGCGTGGTCGTGGAGGTCCAGGCCGACCTGGAGCCCGGGATCGCGGCCTTCACGCTGGTGGGGCTGCCGGACAAGAGCCTGACGGAGAGCCGGGACCGGGTCAGGGCGGCCGTGGTCAACTCCGGCGCCGAGTGGCCGCAGAGGAAGCTCACCGTGGGACTCAGCCCGGCGTCGGTCCCGAAGGCCGGCAGCGGTTTCGACCTGGCGGTCGCCTGCGCGGTGCTCGGCGCCGCCGAACGGATCGATCCGCGGGTGCTCGGCGACATCGTCATGATCGGCGAGCTGGGGCTGGACGGCCGGGTGCGGCCGGTGCGCGGCATCCTGCCGGCCGTACTGGCCGCGGCCGACGCGGGATACGAACAGGTGGTGGTGCCCGAGTGCGCCGCCGCCGAGGCCTCGCTGGTGCCGGGCGTGTCCGTCCTGGGCGTCCGCAGCCTGCGCCAGCTGATCGCGGTGCTCACCGACGAGCCCGTGCCGGAGGAGGACCCCGCGGAGCGGACGCGGCCCGACCCGCTGCTGGCGGGACTGCGCGCCCCGGGCACCGGAGCCGACACCGGGATGCACGGCGTCGGCGCGGCATCGCACGACCAGGGCCACGACCTCGCGGACGTCGTCGGCCAGCTCTCGGCGCGGACGGCCGTGGAGGTGGCCGCGGCGGGCGGGCACCACCTCTTCCTGGAAGGACCGCCGGGGGCCGGCAAGACCATGCTCGCGGAGCGGTTGCCGTCGATCCTGCCGCCGCTGGACCGGCAGGCCTCGCTCGAGGTGACGGCCGTGCACTCGGTGGCGGGACTGCTCCCCCCGGGAAAACCCCTGATCGACACGGCCCCCTACTGCGCCCCGCACCACTCGGCCACCATGCAGGCGCTCGTCGGCGGCGGCCCCGGTACGGCCCGGCCGGGAGCGGTGTCCCTCTCGCACCGGGGCATCCTCTTCCTGGACTTTAGCGACCACCCGCTACGTGTCCGTGTCACTCGTTGAGATGCAGTTCGGCCGCGTCACTTAGGTCATTAGCTAACGGTTTGTTTCCATTCGCCTCGTATGGGACGACTTGGAGGGAACCTCTGGTGAGAAGCACTCTGGTGCTGGAAGACCTGCGCGTACAGAAGATCAGACGAGCCGACGGCAGCTGGTCGTTCTCGATCCTCTGGCCGGACTACACGACCGACGAAGAAGCCGAAAGCTACCTGCGCACCTACGAGGGCTCAGGCTCCCAGGAGACGTACGCCTACTACCTCGTCGATCACCTTCGGTGGCGCATCCGCGAGGGTCTGACGACGGAGACGATCACGCTCCGGGACCTCCAGCGCTATCAGGGGGCGGTGGGTGCACAGGTGCCGATGCCGTACGGGCAGCCGTGGCGGATGCCGCCGAAACGTCCGTACGGCAACTCGGCCCTGTCGGTCTCGGCGACGGTCCTGAAGAACTTCTATCTGCACCAGTGCGGGCGACGAGGTGTCAACGACGAACTGCGCGACGCTCTGGACGTCACGCGGTTGCCCACGATGGCGGACCGCAGGCGGGCCTTCCTGGGGCACGTGAAGACCTCGATGCCGTCGAATCCGCTGGCTCCGCGGAAGGGCGCGCGCCGCCGGCATCCGAAGATGCTGCCCGACGGGGCCCGCTCGGATCTGATGGGTTCGGTGAACACCGCTCGTGACGAGATGGTCGTGACCTGGTTGTCCGACTCGACCTTGAGGATCGGCGGTCTGACCGGGCTGCACCTGGTCGACCTGCACCTGCGGGAGGACGCGGCCTGCGGCGAGTGCAAGAGCCCGCACATCCACGTCTGTCACCGGCAGAACAACCCCAACCGAGCCAGGGCGAAGAAGAAGGAGGACTGGCACCTGGTCGACGGTGTGATCACTGGTGGTGAGATCTACCGGGTGAGCCCGGCCATGATCAGCTCCTACTTCAAGTACATGACGACCGAGTACGCGAAGCACGCCACCGGGCACGGCATGCTTCTCATCCAGCTCTCCGGCCCGAGCACCGGCGAGCCGTGGACCGCGGACGCGGCCCGCGGGATGCTGCGACGGGCGGGCCGACGGGCGGAACTACCCGGCCGCATCAAGCCGCACGCCTTCCGGCACACGACAACGTCGAAGGTCCTGGACGCGGCGAACGGCGACCCTTTGGTGGCCAAGGCCGCCGGGAACTGGGCCTCCGCCGCCATGGTCGACGAGGTCTACGGCCACCCGGACCTGCACTCCCCGGACTTCTCCTCCGCCCTGCACGAGGTCTGGGGGGACACCGAGTGAGCACTCCCCACCCGTCGATCTCGCTGTTGGTCAACCGACACGCGGCCACCCGCACGGTCACCGACCGTCTGGAGATCCTCCACGCGCTCATCGCAGCCCCCAACGCCGATCCGATCTTCGGCGGGGATGTGCTCCACATTCCCGCCGAGCACCACGCTTACGGATGGCGGTGCAAGGTCGAAGACTGCCAGCGGAGCAAGGAAGGCCACTGGGACCTCTGCCACCGCCACCAAGACCAGTGGATGGCCCTGCGGGCGAACGGCGCCACCTACACCTCGTTCCTGGACATCGCGGAGCCGCTCCAGACCCGGAGTTGGTCCGAGCCGAAACCTTGCCTGATCTGCCCGGAACTGCCGGCAGTCGGCCACATGGGACTCTGCACCGTCCACGCGAAACGCTGGACCGGCTGGGAACGCTGGACGCGGAAGAAGGGAGAGGTCCCGCGCTTCGATGACTGGCTGCCTCGGCAGCGCCCGCTACCCGGCATGGGCAAGTGCCAGGTGCTTGCCTGCAGCGAGCTCGCCGACCCTCACCCGATCCGTCTGTGCTCGCGGCACCGCACTCTCTACAACCGCCAAGGGAAGCCGGGCGACGCCCGGGTCCCGGACCGTCGGCAGCGGGCCCAGCGTGCTGGGGCGGACGGCCACGGGGTGATCACCTACGGCAACGAGGCCGCGTTCAACCACTGGTGCCGCACCGCGCCCGTCATCGTCCGCATGACGGGCACCCTCTCCCTGCTTGGCCTGCGACCGCTGGTGAAGGCCGAGCTTCAGTGGACCTTGTCCCACCACGCCAGCACCTCGATCGAAGGCGCCTACTGGCCGCTGCGGTTCATCCAAAGCATCGCCCAGCACTGCCGTGATCAAGAAGCGGCCTCGCTCACCGATCTCGACCTCGAGGGCCTCACCGACCACTGCCAGAAGATCGTCAAGGCGATGCTCTGCGAACTGCGGCTCGTCTATTTCACCCGCCAGGACACCAAGCAGTCCGGGTTCTTCGAGACCGAGCACTACGGCATCCGGTTCCCCAACTGCAGCAGCCACTTCGACCTGACCTGCATCTCCCAGACCTGGCTGCGGGACATCCTCTGGGACTTCTACGACGACCTGATGCGGAACAACCCGCCTCGCTCCCAGACCACGTTCAAGGCCATCCGCCGGGCCTGCAGCGAACTCAGCGCCTACCTGCTGGCCCAGGCGCCAGCAGGCGGCAACGATCCGCACCGGCTGACGGAACAACACATGCTGGACTTCGTCACCGACCAGCGACACCGGGGCCGCAACGGCCTGCCGCCCCTCGGCCTGCACAAAGACCCCGGAGGCCGAGGCCGCAAGCAACCCCGCGCGACACCGGACGCGGTCGGCCGGACCTTCACGGGCGTCCGGCGACTGCTCAGGTTCGGCATGGACGAGGGCCTCACCACCGCAGCCGGCGTCGACCGTCGCTTTGTCACCGCCGTCCCCACCGGCGGGTCCCCGCGCGGCGGCCGGCGCCAGCCCTTCTCCGACGATGTCGCCCGGGCACTCGCCACCGATGACAACCTCGTCCTCCTCGAGCAGCACGATGCTGAAGACCGCGGCCTGAGGGACATCTGGGAGACCTTGGTCTTCACCGGCCGCCGCGCGAACGAGGTGATCAAGCTCCGGCTCGAGTGCGTCGGCCGGATCAACGACCTACCCGTGCTCTGGCACGACCAGACCAAAGTCGGGAATCTCGACGAGGGAATCCGCATCCCTGAACGGCTCGTCGACCGGCTCAAGGTCCGCCAGGACAAGACCATCGACCGGTTCGTCGAACGGCACGGGCGCAAGCCCACGCCGGAGGAACGAACCCTCATCGCGCTCTTTCCCCGCCGCTCGAGAAACCGAGCCGGACTGCAGAGCGTCAGCTACGGCTTCTTCCAGACCGGCTTCTCCACCTGGATCAACGAGCTCGACATCCGAGGCGTCCCCCACCAAGCGCGTCACACTCTGGCCACCAAATTGCTCAAGGCCGGCGCGAACCTCTCGCACGTCAAGCGCTACCTCGGCCAGGTCTCCGAAGCCATGGCCGAGCACTACGCCCACATCGCCAACACCGACCCCAGGTTGAACGAGGCCCTCAACACCCTCTGGGTCGCCGGGCCCGGCGCCGCGGAACCCGGGCTCCTTCTATCGTCCGGCGAGCCCATGTCCCGCGAACAGGCCGAGGCGCTGGCCATCGACCTCACCCGACGATCCACGCCGGCCGAAGGAGGCTTCTGCACCTTCCAGCCCGTCGTCGACGGCAACGCCTGCCCCTGGAACATGGACTGCCACAACTGCGACAAGTTCGTACTCTCCGGCGCCGACCTCGTCTACTGGCACCGCAAGCGCGAGCAATGGCGCATGCGCGCCGAACGGGCCCCCACCCCGGAAATCGCGGACTACTTCCACGATCTGTTCGAGCCCACCGCCCGCGCGATCGACGGGTTGGAGAAGGCCCTGGCCGCCGTCGGTCTCCTCGACGAGGCCCTCGAACTTGACCTCCGCCGACCCCAAGACTACTTCGGCCGGGTCTGGGCCACCGCCTTCCGGGCCCAAGAACTTGCCCGCCACGAAGAGGAAGGAGAGGCTGCATGAGACCCTCCAACACCGCGGCCGCCATCGCCGCCCGCCGCACGCAGACCAAGGACAAGCTGGACCGCGTCACCACGGCCATCAGTCAGCTCCGCCGCGACCGCGGTCGTCTCACCGTCCGCGCCATCGCCGAACGCGCCGATGTGTCCTCCACCTTCCTCTATGAGAACGCGGACGCTCGCGCACTCGTCCAGAACGCTGTCACCGACAGCCACACCCGCCGTCATGCCGCCAGCCAGGCAGAACACCACCGCATCGAAGCGACCTGGCGCGAGCGCGCGCTGAACGCCGAAGCCGAGCTCACACGCACCCAGAAAGAGATCCTGGTCCAGCGCCAGCGGATCGGCGAGCTCATGGGACAGATCCGAGACTTCGACCAGATGGTCCCCGGCGAGTCCGTCCAGCACCTGATCAGCGAGAACACCACCCTCAAGCATCGAGTCCAGCAACTGACCCAAGAGCACCGCAAACTCCAGGAAAGACTCGAAGGCGCGCGCTCCAACCTCCGATTCTCAGACAAGCGCATCGCCGCCCTCGAAGCCCAACTTCTTGAACGGGACCAGCCTTGAACGCAGGCGTCCGTACTCTGTTCGTGTGATCATCCTCGACACCAATCAGCTGCATCGGGCCCTTCCCGGCAACCCGACACTGACGCTGTTGACCGCTGCGGCTAACCGGTGCGGACACACCCTGGCTATCACCGACATAGTCCTGCGTGAGATGGTCCGGCAGCGCCGCGAGGGCCTCACCCAAGCACGCAAGGCGCTCGAAGCTGCCCAGCGCGAGGTGAACAAGTACGTGCGGCCGGCATCTCGAATCGTCTCCACCACGTGGTCGGATCGCCCAACGGAGCTGGAGACAGACTTCTTCGAAGCTGAGTTGCGGCAAGCCTTCACCGTCTTGCACACCGATCCGGAAGACGCGCTCGAGGCTCTGGAGCGTGAGGCTGACCGGCGGCCGCCCTGCAAAGCGAATGGCGAAGGCGGTCGAGACACCGCGATCTACCTGACCGCGCTTCGTGCGGCACGCAAGAACGACGACTTGGAATCGGTGCAAGCCAGGATCGCGGGCAAGGCCAGTGGAGGCACCCGCCCTCTCCCCGTGATCTTCGTGACCGAAGATAAGGGTTTCTCGGATCCGAAGAACCGCACAGCCTTCGCGCCGGAACTGCGCGAGGAGATCGCCGACGCGCCGCTGACTCTCCGCCTCGACGTCGTCTCGGCACTCGCCGAGATCGGCTACCCGAGCCAGTGGGTCGATGCCAAGAGCATCACTGAGCGAGATGATTTTCGCGGCATGCTCCGTGAGGCCGTCACGCGCGAGACGCTGGGCATGCTCTCGCCGGCGCCCCGCGAGGCCTTCCCCGAATGGGTTCGGACCCGCCCGCCTCGGCTTCGAAGGCTGGGCAAAGCGCACCAGTGCAAGGGAGGCGGGCTGACCTTGTCCATGTTGAGCGGGACATGGTCGTCGGGCATCTTTACCCGCAACAGGCCTGATGGCCTGAGTCCGTCCACGATCAAGGGCGAGTACCACCTGCGCATCACCGCGGACATAACAGCGTTGGTCGTGCAGGACGAGAGCGGCGACGTCATCGAAGCCGAGTTCTCCTCCACGTCGGTGACGATCACAGACTGAGAGCTGCACATTGGGCGAGGCGGCCGACTCAGCATGCTGAGCCTGGTCGCCTTACAGTGGAACGTTGCGGTCACCTACGCGAGGCATCGGTGCAGGTCACGGCCGATCCAGTCAGATGCGCGGTCGCTAAAGACGACGAGACACCGGAGTTCGGCAGCCGGTCCCTGGACGCCCTGCGGCAGCCGCTGGAGGCCGGGCACGTGATCATCGCGCGCAGCGCCGGTGTCGTGCGCTTCCCGGCGCGCTTCCTGATGGTGCTCGCCGCCAACCCCTGCCCCTGCGGGCGCTTCTCGCGGACGAACGAGCAGTGCGAGTGCCCGCCCTCGGCGATCCGCCGCTACCAGGCCAGGCTGTCCGGGCCGCTGCTCGACCGGGTCGACCTGCGGGTCGAGGTCGACCGCGTCACGCGCACCGAGCTGACGGCGGGCGGCGCCCGGGGCGACACCACCGCCACGGTCGCCGACCGGGTGCGGACGGCCCGGGACCGCGCCGCTGCGCGGCTCACCGGCACCCCGTGGCGCACCAACGGTGAGGTCCCCGGGCGGGAGCTGCGCAGCCGCTGGCACGCCGCCCCCGGCGCCATGGACGACGCCGAGCGGAGCCTGGAGCGGGGCATGCTCACCGCCCGGGGACTCGACCGGGTCCTGCGGGTCGCCTGGACCGTCGCCGACCTGGCCGGCCACGAGCGGCCCGACGCCGCGGACGTCGCCCTCGCCCTGCAGCTGCGCACCGGCGTCCCGCGCGGTGTGCCCATGGTCATCGGGGCGGGGGTGTGAGCGCCGTGGACGGATCCGACGGCGAACTGCTCGGCCGGGTCCTCCTCACCCGGGTCGTCGAACCCGGTGACGAGACCGGCGGGCGCTGGGTGCGGGAGTTCGGCGTGGACGCCGTGGTGCGACGGCTGCGGGAACGGGGGGATCCGCTGCCGGGGGCGAGCGGCAAGCGGTGGGCCGGGATGCTGGCCCGGGCGGAGCGGGCCGAACCGTGCAGGGACCTCGCCGTCGCGCGGGACGCCGGGGTGCGCTTCGTGGGTCCCGGCGCCCCGCAGTGGCCCGGGCAGCTCGACGACCTGGGCGACGCCCGGCCACTCGGGCTGTGGGTGCGCGGGGGAGCCGACCTGCGGATGTGGGCGCTGCGCTCGGTCGCCGTCGTCGGCGCCCGCGCCTGCACCGAGTACGGCGCGCACATGGCCGCCACCCTCTCCGCAGGCCTCGCCGAACGCGGCTGGATCGTGGTCTCCGGCGGTGCCTACGGGGTCGACGGCGCCGCCCACCGCGGCGCCCTCGGGGCGAACGGCGCCACCATCGCCGTACTCGCCTGCGGAGTCGACCGGCCCTACCCGCGCGGCCACACCGGGCTGATCGGCAGGATCGCGGAACAGGGCCTGGTCGTCGGCGAGTTGCCCCCCGGAGATCATCCGACACCGAGCAGATTCATCCTCCGCAACAGGGTGATCGCCGCGCTCACCCGGGGCACCGTCGTCGTCGAGGCCGCCCACCGCAGCGGCTCCCTGGTGACCGCCCGGGCGGCCCGCCGTCTGGGACGCCACACGATGGGGGTACCGGGGCCGGCCACCAGCGGGCTCTCCGCCGGGGTGCACGAACTGCTGCGGCAGGACGCGGTGCTGGTCACCGACGCCGACGAGGTCGTCGAACTCGTCGGCGACATGGGCGAACTCGCGCCGGAACGCCGGGGGCCGGTGCTGCCCCGGGACCTGCTCGACCCGGCAGCACGGCAGGTCCTCGCCGCGCTGCCGGGGCACGGAACGGCCCGGCCGGAGGAGATCGCGCTCGCCGCGCAGACCACCCCGGACGACGCGATCGCGAGACTGTACGAACTACGAGCACTTGGTCACGTCGAACGACACGGCGACGGCTGGAAGTTGACGCGCCGGGCGACGATCCCGGTCCTGGGCGGTCCCGAGCCTCGCTGACACAGCGTGTTCGGCCGTCCGGGGGAACCCCGACACGCCTTGGAATTTACGTCAGTTGGGCTACTCCGTCGATCACTCAGAGCGACGGGTGCGCTCCGGCGGGACAGTGCCCGGAACGAATCCGCGCACGGTCCCGCCTCCCTTCTTCGCACACCGCGACGCCTCAGTCACGCTACGCTCACGAGGATCCCGACAAGGACGGGCGAGAACAGGCATCCAGACATCGGACAGACAGCACACCCAGACAGCACCGGTCCACGGCAGAACGGCACAAGGCGACGAATGCCCCAGCACACCTCCGGGTCCGACCGGGCGGCGATCCCCCCAGCCGCCCGCGACGGTGGCAGCGTACGGCCGCCCGCTCCCTCGACGCTCGACGAGCTGTGGCGGTCGTACAAGGCGACGGGGGACGAACGGCTGCGGGAACAGCTGATCCTGCACTACTCGCCGCTGGTGAAATACGTCGCCGGCCGGGTCAGCGTGGGACTGCCGCCCAACGTCGAGCAGGCGGACTTCGTCTCCTCCGGGGTCTTCGGGCTGATCGACGCGATCGAGAAGTTCGACGTCGACCGGGAGATCAAGTTCGAGACCTACGCGATCACCCGTATCCGGGGCGCGATGATCGACGAGCTGCGGGCGCTGGACTGGATCCCTCGCTCGGTGCGCCAGAAGGCACGCAACGTGGAGCGCGCCTACGCCGCGCTGGAGGCGCGGCTGCGGCGCACGCCGTCGGAGAGCGAGGTCGCCGGTGAAATGGGCATCGCCGTGGACGAGCTGCACGCGATTTTCAGCCAGCTGTCGCTCGCGAACGTCGTCGCCCTGGAAGAGCTGCTGCACGTCGGGGGCGAGGGCGGCGACCGGCTGAGCCTGGTGGACAAGCTGGAGGACACCACCGCCGACGACCCGGTGGAGGTGGCCGAGGACCGGGAGCTGCGGAGGTTCCTGGCGCGGGCCATCAACACACTGCCGGAGCGGGAGAAGACGGTGGTCACCCTGTACTACTACGAAGGGCTCACCCTCGCCGAGATCGGCAATGTGCTGGGCGTGACCGAGAGCCGGGTCAGCCAGATCCACACCAAGTCCGTGCTGCAGCTGCGCGCGAAGCTGGCGGGTTTCGGCCGCTGAGCCCTTCCGGCGGGCAGCCGGTCCGTCCCCTGGCCGCCGTGGGCGGGGCGTCCGTAAAGTGGGTGCCGTGCCAAGGATTCGAGCGGCCTCCGTGGCCGAGCACCGGTCGATGCAGCGAGCCGCCCTGCTGGACGCGGCACGCTCCCTGCTGTCCGAGGGCGGTACGGAGGCGCTGACCTTCCCGGCCCTCGCCGAGCGCACCGGCCTCGCGCGCTCGTCCGTGTACGAGTACTTCCGCTCGCGCGCGGCCGTCGTCGAGGAGCTGTGCGAGGTCGACTTCCCGGTCTGGGCGGCGGAGGTCGAGGCGGCGATGGCGACGGCCGGCGGGGCCGATGCCAGGATCGAGGCGTACGTCCGCAAGCAGCTGGAACTGGTCGGGGACCGGCGGCACCGCGCCGTGGTCGCGATCTCGGCGAGCGAGCTCGACGCCGGCGCCCGGGAGAAGATCCGCGCGGCCCACGGCGGACTCGTCGCGATGGTCGTCGAGGCCCTGGCCGACCTCGGTCACGCCGAGCCCCGCCTCGCGGCGATGCTCCTCCAGGGCGTGGTCGACGCGGCCGTACGCCGTATCGAGCTGGGCGCGGCGGAACACCCGGACGCGGTCACGGAGGCGGCGGTCTCCATGGCACTCCGCGGCGTACGGGGCTGACGGGCGCGTTCCCGGTCCCGGGGCCTCGCTCCGGCACCGGCACCCCCAGCACCGGCAGCAGTCTCGACGGGCCCCCGCGCAGGAGCCACGGGGGCAGCAGGGTGAGCGGATCCAGGTAGGTGTCCCCCCTCAGCAGGCCCCAGTGGACGCACGGGGCCGTGCAGTGGGAGCCCGTGGGGGCCACCGTGCCGATCACCTCGCCCGCCGTCACCTCGTCGCCCTCGGACACCGATGCGCGGACCGGTTCGTAGGTGGTGCGCAACGGGGGGTCGCCCGTGCCGGTGAGGCGCACCGAGACGACGCCCTTTCCGGCCACCCGGCCCGCGAAGGAGATCCGGCCCGCCGCCACGGCCCGTACCGGTGTCCCCGGCGGGGCCGCCAGGTCCACGCCCCGGTGCCCGCGCCCGTACACCGTGGCCGGCGGCTCCCAGCCGCGCGGCACCCGCGGCCGTACCCCCACCGGCCACGCCCGCCCGACGGCCGGCGTCCCGGGGTCCCCGCCCGCCGGCGTCCTCGCCCCCGCCGTCGACAGGCCCGGCGGAGGCGGGGCCGACAGCGCCGCCAGGGTCAGGACCACCAGAAGGACCAGTCGCGTACACGCCCTCGTGAAGGCACTCTTTCGCATGCCGCAGAGCCTTCCGGAGATCCGTGATCACCGCCCGGACCTGTGGACCGCCGGCCGTTTGTGGACAGCGGCGTCACCCGGGGCCCCGCGGGTCCCGTACACTTCTGGTGGCGACCCGGGCCACCGGGTCGACTTCGCACGCCCCGACATCAGGACCGGTCACGGCCGGAACCCGGATGTCAGCGCCCCTCGGTCCTTCGTGGCAACGGCGCGTCGCGGGCGTCAGGCGCGGGAGCCGTCCGGCATCCGCGGCACAACCGAGAAATTCAAGGAGATACGGCCATGGCCGTCGTCACGATGCGGGAGCTGCTGGAGAGCGGCGTCCACTTCGGTCACCAGACCCGTCGCTGGAACCCGAAGATGAAGCGCTTCATCTTCACCGAGCGCAACGGCATCTACATCATCGACCTGCTCCAGTCGCTGTCGTACATCGACCGCGCCTACGAGTTCGTCAAGGAGACCGTCGCCCACGGCGGCACGGTCATGTTCGTCGGCACGAAGAAGCAGGCGCAGGAGGCCATCGCCGAGCAGGCCTCCCGTGTCGGCATGCCCTACGTCAACCAGCGCTGGCTGGGCGGCATGCTCACCAACTTCTCGACCGTCTACAAGCGTCTGCAGCGCCTCAAGGAGCTCGAGCAGATCGACTTCGAGGACGTGGCCGCCTCCGGCCTCACCAAGAAGGAGCTGCTGGTCCTCTCCCGCGAGAAGGCCAAGCTGGAGAAGACCCTCGGCGGTATCCGCGAGATGCAGAAGGTGCCCAGCGCCGTCTGGATCGTGGACACCAAGAAGGAGCACATCGCGGTCGGCGAGGCCCGGAAGCTCAACATCCCGGTCGTCGCCATCCTCGACACCAACTGCGACCCCGACGAGGTCGACTACAAGATCCCGGGCAACGACGACGCGATCCGCTCCGTCACCCTGCTCACCCGCGTGATCGCCGACGCCGTCGCCGAGGGCCTGATGTCCCGCTCCGGCGTCGCCGAGGCCGGCAAGGGCGAGAAGGCCGCCGGCGAGCCGCTGGCCGAGTGGGAGCGCGACCTGCTCGCGGGCGAGAAGAAGGCCGAGGAGGCCGCTCCGGCCGCCGACGAGGCCGAGAAGCCGGCTGAGGCCCCCGCCGCCGAGGCCGAGCAGGCCGCCGAGGCCGCCCCGGCCGCCGAGGCCGAGCAGGCCTGACCGCCCCGTCAGAGCCGATGACGGCGGGAGCGGTGACATCACCTCCGCTCCCGCCGTTCACCCGTAGGTCGGCGGCGTGCCGGGCACCTGCTCCCGCGCAGGTCCCTGACCCCGCGGATCTCCGAACCTCCAGACTTCGAGAAAGATTCACAGACTCATGGCGAACTACACCGCCGCCGACGTCAAGAAGCTCCGGGAGCTCACCGGCGCCGGCATGATGGACTGCAAGAAGGCGCTGGACGAGGCCGAGGGCAACGTGGAGAAGGCCGTCGAGGCGCTCCGCATCAAGGGCCAGAAGGGCGTCGCCAAGCGTGAGGGCCGCTCCGCCGAGAACGGCGCCGTGGTCTCGATCATCGCCGACGACAACTCCTCCGGCGTCCTCGTCGAGCTGAAGTGCGAGACGGACTTCGTCGCCAAGGGCGACAAGTTCCAGGCCGTGGCCACCGCCATCGCCGAGCACGTCGTCAAGACCTCCCCGGCCGACATCGAGGCGCTGCTCGCCTCCGAGATCGAGGCCGGCAAGACCGTCCAGGCGTTCGTGGACGAGGCCAACGCCAACCTGGGCGAGAAGATCGTCCTGGACCGCTTCGCCCAGTTCGCCGACGGCTACGTGACGGCGTACATGCACCGCACCATGCCCGACCTGCCCCCGCAGATCGGTGTCCTGGTCGAGTTCGACAAGCCGAATGCCGAGATCGCCAAGGGCGTCGCCCAGCACATCGCCGCCTTCGCGCCGAAGTACCTCTCCAAGGAGGACGTGCCGGCCGAGGTCGTCGAGTCCGAGCGCCGTGTCGCCGAGGAGACCACCCGCGCCGAGGGCAAGCCCGAGGCCGCCCTGCCGAAGATCGTCGAGGGTCGCCTCAACGGCTTCTTCAAGGACGCCACGCTGCTCGGCCAGCCCTACGCGCTGGACAACAAGAAGTCCGTCCAGAAGGTCCTGGACGAGGCCGGTGTCACCCTGAAGCGCTTCACGCGCATCAAGGTCGGCATCTGAGTCCGTACCGCGACGGGCGCGCGACCCCGATAGGGTCGACAGCAGTCGTTCGGACACGCGTCCACGCACGCGCGCGTGCCGGACGACAGCAGATCTGACGAGGAGGCCATTGCCGCATGGGATGCGAACCACTCCCCACCGGCAATGGCCTTCTTCGTATGTGCAACACGTGAAAGAGGCGGGAACCGACGATGACCACCAAGGCTGAGAAGAGCGACGACGGCAAAGTACGCGGCCGGTTTCTGCTGAAGCTGTCCGGAGAGGCCTTCTCCGGCGGCGGGGGCCTGGGCGTCGACCCCGACGTGGTGCACGCCATCGCACGTGAGATCGCGGCCGTCGTCCGGGACGGCGCGCAGATCGCGATCGTCATCGGCGGCGGCAACTTCTTCCGCGGCGCCGAGCTCCAGGTGCGCGGCATGGACCGCGCCCGCTCCGACTACATGGGCATGCTCGGCACCGTGATGAACTGCCTCGCCCTCCAGGACTTCCTGGAGAAGGAGGGCGTCGACTGCCGCGTGCAGACCGCCATCACCATGGGGCAGGTCGCCGAGCCCTACATCCCGCTGCGCGCCGTACGGCACCTGGAGAAGGGCCGTGTGGTCATCTTCGGCGCCGGAATGGGCATGCCGTACTTCTCCACCGACACCACCGCCGCCCAGCGCGCCCTGGAGATCGACGCCGAGGCGCTGCTCATGGGCAAGAACGGTGTGGACGGCGTCTACGACTCCGACCCGAAGACCAACCCGGACGCCGTGAAGTTCGACGCGCTCGGCTACGGCGAGGTCATCACCCGGGACCTGAAGGTCGCCGACGCCACGGCCGTCACGCTCTGCCGTGACAACAGCCTCCCGATCGTCGTCTTCGAGCTTCTGAAGGAGGGCAATATCGCCCGCGCCGTCAAGGGTGAGAAGATCGGCACGCTGGTGGGCGACCAAGCCGGCCGCAACTGACCGGGGGATGGACAATGTCCTGCCGGTCGGGAACCGTGCAGGAAGAAGACGCGACGCAGCCGGCCGCCGCCCCTCACCGGAACCGCGGCCGGGCCTACTCAAGACACGCAGGAGCAAGTGGTGATCGAAGAGACCCTCCTCGAGGCCGAGGAGAAGATGGAGAAGGCCGTCGTGGTCGCCAAGGAGGACTTCGCCGCGATCCGCACCGGCCGTGCGCACCCGGCGATGTTCAACAAGATCGTGGCCGACTACTACGGCGCGCCGACGCCGATCAACCAGCTGGCCTCGTTCTCCGTGCCCGAGCCGCGCATGGCCGTGGTGACCCCGTTCGACAAGAGCGCGCTGCGCAACATCGAGCAGGCGATCCGCGACTCCGACCTGGGCGTCAACCCGAGCAACGACGGCAACATCATCAGGGTGGTGTTCCCCGAGCTCACCGAGGAGCGCCGCCGCGACTACATCAAGGTCGCCAAGGGCAAGGGTGAGGACGCCAAGGTCTCCATCCGCTCCGTGCGCCGCAAGGCCAAGGACGCCATCGACAAGCTGATCAAGGACGGCGAGGTCGGCGAGGACGAGGGCCGCCGTGCGGAGAAGGAGCTCGACGACACCACCGCGAAGTACGTCGCCCAGGTGGACGAGCTCCTGAAGCACAAGGAAGCGGAGCTGCTCGAGGTCTGATGAACGACTCTTCCTGGGGGACGCCGCAGACCGGGTACTGGGGGCCGTCCGACCACGGGCAAGGCTGGGGAGCCGCTCCGGCGGGCCCCGCGTACGATGCGCACAACGCGCAGCAGACGCGTCCCATGCCCATCGTGCCCGACGTACCCGAACACGGCGGAGACCAGGATGTGGACCGGGGGGCCGCTCGGCTGAGCGGCCCCTTGTTCCGAGACGAGCCGACGCGGGTCCGACCCCTTCCGGGGGAGGTGCCGCAGAATCCGGAGCCCATGCCCGACGCCCCGCAGCCGGCACCCGCACCGCAGAAGAAGAGCGCGGGGCGGGACCTCGGCGCCGCGATAGGCGTCGGCGTCGGACTCGGCGTGGTGATCGTCGCGTCGCTGTTCGTCGTCAAGGCCGTCTTCGTCGGCGTGGTCGCCGTCGCCGTGATGGTGGGGCTGTGGGAGCTCACGTCGCGGCTGCGGGAGCGCAAGGGCATCAAGGCGCCCCTGGTACCGCTCGCGCTGGGCGGTGCGGCCATGGTCGTCGCCGGGTACGCCCGAGGGGCCGAGGGCGCGTGGGTGGCCACGGCGCTCACCGCGCTGGCGGTGCTGCTCTGGCGCATGGCGGCGCGGCCCGAGGGCTACCTCAAGGACGTCACGGCGGGCGTCTTCGCGGTGTTCTACGTCCCCTTCCTGGCGACCTTCGTCGCGATGATGCTCACCGCCGACGACGGTCCGTGGCGCGTCCTGACCTTCCTGCTGCTGACGGTCGTCAGCGACACCGGCGCGTACGCGGTCGGCTGGCGCTTCGGCAGGACCAAGCTCGCCCCGCGCATCAGTCCCGGCAAGACCCGTGAGGGCCTGCTGGGCGCGGTGGCCTTCGCGATGGTCGTCGGCGCGCTGTGCATGCAGTTCCTGATCGACGACGGCAGCTGGTGGCAGGGCCTGCTCCTGGGCCTCGCGGTCGCGGCCAGCGCCACCCTGGGCGACCTCGGCGAGTCCATGATCAAACGCGACCTGGGCATCAAGGACATGGGCACACTGCTTCCCGGCCACGGCGGCATCATGGACCGCCTGGACTCCCTGCTGCCGACGGCACCGGTGGTGTGGCTGCTGCTGGTGCTCTTCGTCGGCTCCGGCTGACCCGCACCCGCGTGGCCGGACCGGGCCCCCGTCCTCTCCGGACGGGGGCCCGGCCGCTGTCCGGTGCGGTGACGGTCCTCTTCTCATCCTCACGGCACACGCGGGGCCGGGCGGCGACGGCAGGCACCACGGCGGCCCGCCCTGCCGGCGGTGCGGGGCACTCCCCGACCGGAAGGGCCGCCGCCGGCCACACCGTCACTGCGGCCCGTGGCACCGCACGAGGACCGGTTCTCCCCCCTCTTCGTGGTGACCGCCGGCCCGTTCCGAGCCCGGCCGGGCCACCCGTGTGGATCTGCGACACTGGTAGGACCATGCCCAAGCCCGGAGAACTCACCTTTGTCGCGCCGCGCGGAGCCAAGAAGCCGCCGCGGCACCTCGCCGATCTCACGCCCGCCGAGCGCAAGGAGGCGGTCGCCGCGGCCGGTGAGAAGCCGTTCCGCGCCAAGCAGCTCTCGCAGCACTACTTCGCGCGGTACGCGCACGACCCGGAGCAGTGGACCGACATCCCCGCGGGCTCGCGCGGCAAGCTCCAGGAAGCGCTGCTCCCCGAGCTGATGACGGTCGTACGGCATCTGTCGACCGACCAGGGCACCACCCGCAAGACGCTGTGGAAGCTGTTCGACGGGACGCTCGTCGAGTCCGTGCTGATGCGTTACCCGGACCGGGTGACCATGTGCATCAGCTCCCAGGCGGGCTGCGGCATGAACTGCCCGTTCTGCGCGACCGGGCAGGCCGGGCTGGACCGGAACCTGTCGACCGCCGAGATCGTGCACCAGATCGTGGACGGGATGCGGGCGCTCAGGGACGGCGAGGTGCCCGGAGGCCCGGCGCGGCTGAGCAACATCGTGTTCATGGGCATGGGCGAGCCGCTCGCCAACTACAACCGGGTCGTCGGGGCCGTCCGCCGCCTCACCGACCCCGAGCCGGACGGGCTCGGGCTGTCGCAGCGCGGGATCACCGTGTCCACCGTCGGTCTCGTCCCGGCGATCCACCGGTTCTCCGACGAGGGCTTCAAGTGCCGCCTCGCCATCTCGCTGCACGCCCCCGACGACGAACTGCGGGACACCCTCGTCCCCGTGAACACGCGGTGGAAGGTGCGCGAGGTGCTCGACGCCGGGTTCGAGTACGCGGCCAAGTCCGGGCGGCGCCTGTCCATCGAGTACGCCCTCATCCGGGACATCAACGACCAGGCCTGGCGTGGTGACCGGCTCGGACGGATGCTCAAGGGCCGGCCGGTACACGTCAACCTGATCCCGCTCAACCCCACGCCCGGCTCCCAGTGGACCGCCTCCCGCCCCGAGGACGAGAAGGCGTTCGTGGAGGCGATCGCCGCGCACGGTGTGCCGGTGACGATCCGGGACACCCGTGGACAGGAGATCGACGGGGCGTGTGGTCAGCTCGCCGCGAGCGAGCGGTAATGTGACTCGCGTAAGCACATCTTCATATTCCGACAGGGGAGCGCCACAGCGCTGAGAGTGCGGCACCGGCCGCAGACCCTCCGAACCTCGCCCAGGTCATTCTGGGTAGGGAGATCGGTCATCACTCGAGCTGTTGCGCCCTGCCCGGGAACCCTCACGGGGATCCCGGGCAGGGCCGCGTCTCTTCCTGGTCACTCCAGGAGGAATCAAGTGGGCATCACCAAGAAGGTCACGGTCCTGGCCGTCGGGCTGGGGCTGGTCGCCCTGTCCGCGTGCGGATCGTCCGACGGCGACGACGCGGGCGGTGACGGGTCCAGGACCGTGACCCTCGTCAGCCACAACTCGTGGGCCGTCTCGAAGGACGTCGTCGCCGCCTTCGAGAAGCAGTCCGGATACAAGCTCAAGGTCCTCGAGGACGGCGACGCCGGGCAGGCCGTGAACAAGGCCGTCCTGACCAAGGACAACCCGCAGGGCGACGTCTTCTTCGGCGTCGACAACACCCTGCTCTCCCGTGCCCTCGACAACGGGCTGTTCCAGCCGTACGAGGCGAAGGGCTCCGACCTGATCCCGGCCGAGTTCCGCGTGGACCGGGACAAGCACCGGGTCACCCCCGTCGACACCGGCGACATCTGCGTCAACTACGACAAGGCGTGGTTCGGCGAGCACGGGCTGACCCCGCCCAAGAGCCTCGACGACCTGGTCAAGCCCGCGTACAAGGACCTCCTCGTCGTCGAGAACGCCTCCACCTCCTCGCCCGGCCTCGGCTTCCTGCTCGGGACGGCCGCGAAGTACGGCGACGAGGGCTGGCCGGACTACTGGAAGAAGCTCAGGGCCAACGGCGTCAAGGTGGTCGACGGCTGGGAGCAGGCCTACAACGAGGAGTTCTCCGGCTCGGCGGGCGGCAGGAAGGCCAAGGCCGACCGGCCGCTGGTGGTGTCGTACGCCTCCTCGCCGCCGGCCGAGGTCATCTACGCCGATCCGAAGCCGGACAACGCGCCCACCGGCGTCGCCGAGGGCACCTGCTTCCGCCAGGTCGAGTACGCGGGGCTGCTGAGCAACGCCGGGAACCCCGAGGGCGGCAAGGCGCTGCTCGACTTCCTGATCAGCAAGACCTTCCAGGAGGACATGCCGCTCAACATGTTCGTCTACCCGGTGCTGGAGGGCGCCCGGGTGCCCGAGGACTTCGCGAAGTTCGGGCCGCGGGCGAAGGACCCGGAGACCATGGACCCGGCGAAGATCGCCGACAACCGTGACCAGTGGGTCAAGTCGTGGACCTCGCTCGTACTGAAGTGACGCGAGCCGCGGCGAGGCGGCGCGGGAGCGCGGCGCGGCTCGGCCTGATGGCCGTGCCCGTCGCGTTCTTCGCCGTCTTCTTCGCCTATCCCGTCACCGCGATCGTCGCGCGCGGACTGAAGGCCGACGGGACCTGGCACCTCGGGCGGATCGGGGACGTACTGGCGCAGTCCGACGTCCGGCAGGTCCTGTGGTTCACCGCCTGGCAGGCCCTCGTCTCCACCGCCCTCACCCTGCTGGCCGCCCTGCCCGGCGCGTATGTCTTCGCCCGCTTCGACTTCCCCGGCAAGCAGGTGCTGCGGGCCGTGGCGACCGTGCCGTTCGTGCTGCCGACGGTCGTCGTCGGTACGGCGTTCATGGCGCTCGTCGGACGCGGCGGACTCCTCGACGAGCTGTGGGGCCTGCGGCTGGACACCACCGTGTGGGCGATCCTGCTCGCGCACGTCTTCTTCAACTACGCCGTCGTCGTACGCACCGTGGGCGGACTCTGGTCCCAGCTCGACCCGCGGCAGGAGGAGGCCGCGCGGATGCTCGGCGCCTCGCGGTTCGCGGCCTGGAGGTCCGTCACCCTGCCCGCGCTCGCGCCCGCCGTGGCCGCCGCCGCGCTGATGGTCTTCCTGTTCACCTTCACCTCCTTCGGCGTGGTCCAGATCCTCGGCGGGCCCACCTTCTCCACCCTCGAAGTGGAGATCTACCGGCAGACCTCCGAGATCTTCGACCTGTCCACGGCCGCCGTCCTGACGATGATCCAGTTCGTCGCCGTGGGCGTGATCCTCGCCCTGCACGCCTGGACCGTACGGCGCCGGGAGACCGCGCTGCGGCTGGTGGACGCCTCGGTGACCGCGCGCCGGCCGCGCGGTGCCGGGCAGTGGGCGCTGCTGGGCGGAGTCGTCGCGACCGTCGCCGTACTGATCCTGCTGCCGCTCGCCGTGCTGGTGGAACGCTCCTTCGGCGCCGCCGGCCTCGGCTACTACCGGCAGCTGACCCATGACGACGGGGGAGTGTTCCTGGTCGCGCCGATCGAGGCGGTCGGCAACTCGCTGCGGTACGCCGTCGCCGCCACCGCCATCGCCGTCGTGATCGGCTCTCTCGCCGCCGTGGCGCTGACCCGGCGGGACGCGGGACGGCTGGTGCGCGGGTTCGACGCGCTGCTGATGCTGCCGCTCGGGGTGTCCGCGGTGACCGTCGGCTTCGGTTTCCTGATCGCCCTCGACGAGCCGCCGCTGGACCTCCGTGCCTCCTGGATCCTGGTCCCGCTCGCCCAGGCGCTGGTCGGCGTCCCCTTCGTGGTGCGGACCATGCTGCCGGTGCTGCGGGCCGTGGACGTACGGCTGCGGGAGGCGGCGGCGGTGCTCGGGGCGTCGCCGTGGCGGGCGTGGCGGGAGGTGGACCTGCCGTTGGTGCGGCGGGCGCTGCTGGTCGCGGCCGGGTTCGCCTTCGCGGTGTCGCTCGGGGAGTTCGGGGCGACCGTGTTCATCGCGCGGCCGGACAATCCGACGCTGCCGGTGGCGGTGGCGCGGCTCCTGGGGCGGCCCGGGGACCTCAACTACGGCCAGGCGATGGCCCTGTCGACGATTCTGATGATCGTGTGCGCGGTGGCGCTGCTCGTGCTGGAGCGGCTGCGGACCGACCGGACCGGGGAGTTCTAGATGCTGCTGAGCCTTCGGGCCGCGACCGTCCGTTTCGGCGGGCGGGCGGTGCTGGACGCCGTCGACCTGGAGGTCGCGGAGCACGAGATCGTGTGCGTGCTCGGTCCCAGCGGCAGCGGAAAGTCGACGCTGCTGCGGGCGGTGGCCGGACTGCAGCCCCTCGACTCCGGACGGATCCGGCTCGACGGACACGACCAGGCGGGCGTGCCGGCGCACAGGCGCGGGGTCGGGCTGATGTTCCAGGACCACCAGCTCTTCCCGCAGCGGGACGTGGGCGGCAACGTGGCCTTCGGGCTGCGGATGCACGGCGCGTCACGCACCGAACAAGCCGATCGTGTGAGGGAGTTGCTGGACCTGGTGGGGCTGCCGGGGGCGGCCGGACGTGCCGTGGCCGCGCTGTCCGGCGGTGAGCAGCAGCGCGTAGCGCTCGCCCGCGCCCTCGCGCCGCGCCCCCGCCTGCTGATGCTCGACGAGCCGCTCGGACAGCTCGACCGCTCGCTGCGGGAACGGCTGGTCGTCGAACTGCGCGAGCTGTTCGGCCGGCTGGGCACCACGGTGCTCGCCGTGACCCACGACCAGGGCGAGGCGTTCGCGCTGGCGGACCGGGTGGTGGTGATGCGGGACGGGCGGATCGCCCAGTCCGGTACGCCACTCGAGGTGTGGCGGCGTCCGGCCGACGCGTTCGTGGCCCGCTTCCTCGGCTTCGAGAACGTCGTCGGGGCGACGGTCGCGGACGGGGTCGCCGTGACACCGTGGGGCAAGGTGCCGGTGCCGGAGGACGCCCCGCAGGGCGAGCGGACGCTACTCGTCCGGCCCGCCGGTGTCCGCCTGGTCCCGGCCGGCGAGGGCCTGCGCTGCACGGTGGCCGGGCGCACCTTCCGCGGCACGCACGTCGCCGTCCGCCTCCAGCCCGAGGACGCGCCCCGCCTGGAGGCGGCCTGCGCGCTCAGGGACGCGCCGGACGCCGGGGACGAGGTCGGCGTGGAGTTCGACGCGGCGGAGATCGCCGTGCTGGAGCGGGCGACGTCCGGCTGAGGGGCCGGCGACGGAAGCGGCCCGCCCCCGGGAGGGGACGGGCCGCCACTGCGTGCGGGAGGCGTCAGCGCTCGCTGTTCGCCCCGCGACGGCGCATGCCGAAGAAGACCGCGCCACCGCCGGCCACGACCAGGGCGGCCGCGACGCCGGCGATCAGACCGGTGTTGGAGTTGGCACCGGTCTCGGCGAGGTTCGACTCACCGCCGGCCGGGGACGGCGCGTTGCTCGCGGTGTCCGCCGGAGGGGTGCTCTCGCTCTCCGGCGCCGACGGGGTCGGCGTGCCGGTCTCCTCGGCCGGGGTGGAGGAGGATTCCGACGGGGTCGGGGTGGGCTCCTCCTCGGCCGGGGGCTCCTCTTCCTCCGTCGTGCAGGCCGTCCCCGGGGTGACCAGATTCGGCTTGATGTCCTCGTCGACGTAGGGCTTCGCGTCGACGTGGACGCGGTACTCGGCGTTCGGCTTCCAGTCCTCCTCGAAGGTGATGGTGGTGCCCTCACGGGAGCCCTTGACCACCTGCTCGCCGACCTTCTTGATGTCGGCGCCGTTGTTCTGCAGGAACACGGTGATGGTGGCGGCGACGCCGGCCGGGTCCACGTCGGTGACGGTGATGACGCCCTTGTCACCGTCGCACTTGGCGGCGGCCGAGAACTCGTTGATGTTGCAGGCCACCGCGTTGCCGGCGACACCGATCGCGAGAGCGGCGGACGCGGAGACGACACCGAGGGCGCGCACGGAGCGCGCGACGGTGCGGCGTGATACGGACAGAACTGCCACGTTTGTCCTTTACGGGAATGCGCAAATGCGGGGGGTTGAGGGAGTGTTGACGGAGCATCAGCACTCCCATGTAGCTCCCAGGTCTATAAGCGCCGCATAAGTAGTGTCAACGCATATGCCTACAGTGGGACCGGGCTTTGCTTTTTTATTAACCACCCAGACGTTTCAAGGCCTCCGGGGCTTCCTCGATCCGGTCGACCAGGGCGATCCGGGCCTCCATCGAGCGCTCCCGGGCGAGCGACCGCAGCAGCGGCCAGGCCGGCAGCCTCTCCGTCCAGTGCGCCCGGTTCACCAGCACCATGGGCGTGGGCTCACCGCGCGACTCGTAGTAGTTCGGCGTCGCGTTGTCGAAGACCTCCTGTACGGTGCCGGCGGCGCCCGGCAGGAAGACCACGCCCGCGGTGCAGCGGGCCAGCAGTCCGTCCTCGCGGGTGGCGTTGGCGAAGTACTTCGCGATGTGCGAGGCGAAGGCGTTCGGCGGTTCGTGGCCGTAGAACCAGGTGGGGATGCCGATCGAGTGGTTGCCCTTCGGCCAGCGGGTGCGCACCTCGAAGGCGGCACGCGCCCAGTCGGTGATCGACGGCGTGAACGAGGGCGCGGACGCCAGGAGTTCGCAGGCCTCGTCGAGCATGGCGTCGTCGTACGGGGCCGCGTAGGCGCCGAGGTTCGCCGCCTCCATCGCGCCCGGGCCGCCGCCCGTCGCCACCGTGAAGCCGGCGTGGGTCAGCGCCCGTCCGAGCCGGGCCGCGCCCCGGAACTCCTCGGTGCCGCGGGCCATCGCGTGACCGCCCATCACACCCACGACCCGTGCCCCGCGCAGGAGTTCGTCGAGGGCGTCGGACATGGCGTCGTCGTGGACCGCGCGCAGCATGGAGGCGAAGACGTCGCCGTCCGCCCTGGTCCGCTGGAACCAGGCGTAGGACAGCGCGTCCGGGGTGGCCTCGTAGCCCTCGTCGAGCGACGCGAACAGGTCGTCGGGCGTGTAGAGATGCCCCCGGTGCGGGTCGAAGGGCAGGCCCGGGACGGGCGGGAGGGCCAGGGCGCCGTCGGTGCGGAGCTTCTCCGCCGCCTCGGGACGCATCCGGCAGCCGAGGAAAACGGCCCCGGCGGTGTCGGTGGTGAGCAACTCCCTTGTCCGGTCGGTCAGGTCGACGGACTGGACACGGAACCCGGAGAGCGTGCCGCGGGAGAAGACGACCGCGTCGAACTCCTCGAGCGTCTCTATCTCGCGGTCCCCGTGATGGACGGCATGGGCGGGACTCGTCTGCACCCGCCCATGCTAGGGGGTGCCGTGTGGACCCTGCCGGGGCCGTTTCCCGGAGCCGGTCCGATCCGGACGGCCCCGGAGCCGCTCGACGGTCAGCCCTGCACCACGGCCGGGTCCATCCAGGAGACCTCCCAGGTGTGGCCGTCCAGGTCGTCGAAGGCACGGCCGTACATGAAGCCGTGCTCCTGGGTCTCGCCCGAGACCGAGCCGCCCGCCGCGACGGCCTTCTCCACCAGCACGTCGACCTTCTCGCGGCTCTCGGCGCTCAGCGCGAGCAGCACCTCGCTGCTCCGCGTGGCGTCCACGATCTCCTTCTTGGTGAACTGCGCGTACTTCTCCCTGGTCAGCAGCATCACGATGATCGTGTCGCTGATCACGACCGCCGCGACGGTCTCGTCGCTGAACTGCGGGTTGATCGAGTAGCCGAGCTCCGTGAAGAACTTCTTCGAGGCGTCCAGGTCGTCGACGGCCAGGTTCACGAAGATCATCTGCTGGTACATGGCGGGGCCTCTCCCGTTCGGTTCGGTGGCGTTCACTGGGGTAGACCGGGGGCCCGCGCGGAACTCACCGGCCCGCGAAGGTTTTTTCCGACCGGTTCCCGACCGGTTCCCGACCGGTTCCCGGACGGCTCCTCAGCGGACCAGCGGCCACGCCGACAGTTCGGCCACGACCAGGGTCAGCGGACCGAACAGGGCGAGCAGCGCACCCGCGCGGAGCGCGGCGGCCCGGCGCAGCGCCCCCGTGGCCGCCCCGAGGCCCCGCAGCGCGGCGGTGGTGCCGGCGCGGGCCTGCCTGGCCTCGACGGCGGCCGTCAGCAGCGTCGCCGTCGTGCAGCCCGCCACCAGCAGCACCCCGAGCACGACGAGCGGACCGGAGGAGGCGTCCTCGCGGTCGTGCAGCGAGGCCATGGCGTACGCGGCCGACAGCACCGCGCAGACCACGCCCAGCGGGCGTCCGAGGCGCGTGGCCTCGGCCATCAGGACCCGCCCGGCCAGCAGGCGCAGCGCGCCGGGCCGTGCCGTCTGGAGCAGCCTGCCGCACAGATGGGCGAGGCCGGGACCGGCCAGTGCGAGACCGACGGCGGTCAGGGCCAGACCGAGCAGCGCGGAGGGCCGGTCGGCCGGCACGCCCCCGCCGTCCGTACGGCTCGCGAAGGCCTCCACGGCCAGCCCCATCGCCAGCACCGCGATCCCCCACGGCAGCCCGGACGGCGGCGTGAGCGGCCCGGCGGGCGGGGCGTCGGCGGGACTTTCAGGGCTGTCAGGGCTGTCAGGGCTGTCGGGACGGTCCGCCGTGCCGTCCGGCTCCGGTGCCGTACCCGCCGTACGCCGGCCGCGGGCCGCCGCCCCCAGCTGCCTGCCGAACCGCCCGTACGCCCCGAACGACTCGCGTGCCGCCGTGCGCCGGTACGCGCCGAACCGGCCGTACACCCGCCCCGCGCGGGCCGCCCCCGCCGCGGGGTCACGCGGCCGCAGCGCCACCGCCACGGCCGCCGACGCGCTCAGCGGCACGAGCGCCAGCAGCGTCAGGGCGGCCGGCAGCGGAAGCGGCCGTCCGGCGGCGAGGAAGTCCGTCGCGGCGCCGGCCGGGGGCGTGCCGGTGAGGTCGCCGCGCAGCTGGAGGAAGACCAGCAGGGCCAGCGCCGAGCCCAGCACGCAGGACAGCGCCGTGGTGGCGGCGGAGACCGCCATCAGCCGGACGGGACCGAGACCGAGCGCCGACAGGCCGGACCGGGGCCGGGTGCCCGGATCGGTGCGAGCGACCGCGACCGCGAAGTACACGGTGGCCGCCATCGGGACCGCGCACCAGGCCAGCCGGAGCGCCGAGGAGGACGGGTCGGGGTGGCCCAGCGCGTGGCCGAGGGCGCTGAGCAGCAGGAAGCCCGTGCCCGCGGACGCGGCCGCGACCAGGAGCCGGCGCACCTGGACGGCGAGGTGGGCGCCTCGGGTCAGACGGAGAGCGAGCACGCCGTCCGGCCTTCCGTCTCGGCCGCCCCGGGGACCGGCGGCAGGTGTACGGTGCGCACGCGCCGCCCGTCGAGCAGCGACACCGTGCGGTCGGCGAGGGCCGAGGTCTGCGCGTCGTGGGTCGCGAGGACCACGGTGATGCCGTGCGAGCGGGCCGCCGTGGTGAGCGTGCGCAGCACGTGGGCGCGGTCGACGCGGTGCAGCGGGGCGGTCGGCTCGTCGGCGAACAGCACCGAGGGCGCCGGAGCGAGGGCGCGGGCGACGCAGACCCGCTGCCGCTCGGCCTGTGTCAGCTCCCCGGGGTCCCTGCGGGCCCGGTCACCGATGTCGAGGCGCTCCAGCCACTCCAGGGCCGCCGTCCTGGCCCGGCGCCGGCCGACGCCGCGCAGCATCAGGGGCAGGGCGACGTTCTCCCAGACGTTCAGCTCGGGCACCAGCACCGGGGCCGGGTCGATCCAGCCGAAGCGGTCCCGGCGCAGCCGCTCGCGGGCGCCGGGGCTCATGGTGTGCACGGGCACGCTGTTGAACCAGACCTCGCCGCTGCGTGCGGGCAGCAGGCCGGACAGACAGCGCAGCAGTGTCGTTTTTCCGCTGCCGCGCGGGCCGCCGACGGCGAGGATCTCGCCCTCCCGGACGCCGAGCGAGACCCCGCTCAGTCCGGGCGAGCCGTCGTCGTACCGGTGGTGCAGGGCTCGCGCCCAGAGCACGTCGTTGTCCGGTGGGGCCACCATGGGCGTACACCTCGGTTCAGATCGGAAAGGGCCGTGCCGTGTCCCCCGTATGGGGGAACGAGGGTGCAGCCCGCCGGTCACGGTCCGGGCTCCACGCACCGTCGTGCGTCGCGGACAGCGCGTCGCGGGAACCGAGCACGTGCTGCCCTCCTTGGCGTCATCGCCGCCCGGGCCGGGCCCGGCCCGGGCGGTGTCGGTCGCATGGGGCTCCGCTGTTCACCGGGCGGCGGGGCGGCGCGGGCCGGGAAGTCCCGTCGTCCGGCGATGGGGCGGAGCCAAGGGAACGCTAGGCAGACCGTGGGGCGTGGCCGGACAGCAACACGGCCCCGTGCCGTCCCTTCTCACTCGAACGGACGGCACGGGGCCGGTGTTGATCTTCCAGTAGGAAGATCGGTACCTCTTCCGGCCTACAGCTTGGTCCAGGCCTCGGAGAGGGTCGCGCGCAGGATCTGCTCGATCTCGTCGAAGGTCTCCTGGTTGGAGATCAGCGGCGGGGCGAGCTGGACGACCGGGTCGCCGCGGTCGTCGGCCCGGCAGTACAGGCCGTTCTCGAAGAGCTTCTTCGACAGGAAGCCGTACAGGACGCGCTCGGTCTCGTCCGCGTCGAAGGACTCCTTGGTGTTCTTGTCCTTGACCAGCTCGATGCCGTAGAAGAAGCCGTTGCCGCGGACGTCGCCGACGATCGGCAGGTCGTGCAGCTTCTCCAGGGTCGCGCGGAAGGCGCCCTCGTTGTCCAGCACGTGCTGGTTGAGGCCCTCGCGCTCGAACAGGTCGAGGTTGGCGATGCCCACGGCCGCCGAGACCGGGTGGCCGCCGAAGGTGTAGCCGTGCAGGAAGGTGTTCTCGCCCCGGTAGAAGGGCTCGGCGAGACGGTCGGAGACGATGCACGCGCCGATCGGGGAGTAGCCCGAGGTCATGCCCTTGGCACAGGTGATCATGTCCGGGACGTAGCCGAACTTGTCGCAGGCGAAGGTGGTGCCCAGCCGGCCGAAGGCGCAGATGACCTCGTCGGAGACGAGCAGCACGTCGTACTGGTCGCAGATCTCGCGCACCCGCTGGAAGTAGCCGGGCGGGGGCGGGAAGCAGCCGCCGGCGTTCTGCACGGGCTCCAGGAAGACGGCCGCGACCGTGTCCGGGCCCTCGAAGAGGATCTGCTGCTCGATCTGGTCCGCGGCCCAGCGGCCGAACGCCTCCGGGTCGTCGCCGTGGATCGGCGCCCGGTAGATGTTGGTGTTCGGCACCTTGTGCGCGCCCGGGACGAGGGGCTCGAACGGGGCCTTCAGAGCCGGCAGTCCGGTGATGGACAGGGCGCCCTGCGGGGTGCCGTGGTAGGCGACCGCGCGGGATATGACCTTGTACTTGGTCGGCTTGCCGACGAGCTTGAAGTACTGCTTGGCGAGCTTCCAGGCGGTCTCCACCGCCTCGCCGCCGCCGGTGGTGAAGAAGACCTTGTTGAGGTCGCCCGGAGCCTCGTGCGCGAGCCGCTCGGCGAGCTCCACGGCCTTGGGGTGGGCGTAGGACCAGACCGGGAAGAAGGCCAGCTCCTGCGCCTGCTTGGAGGCGGTCTCCGCGAGTTCCTGACGGCCGTGGCCCGCCTGCACCACGAACAGGCCCGCGAGGCCGTCGAGGTAGCGCTTGCCCTTGTCGTCGTAGATGTGGGTGCCCTCGCCCCGGACGATGGTGGGGACGGGGGAGTTCTCGTACGAGGACATGCGGGTGAAGTGCATCCACAGGTGGTCGTACGCGGACCTGCTGAGGTCCTTGGGGCTGTCGGTGCTCACGATTATCGGGTTCCCCACATGTAGGTCTGCTTCTTGAGCTTGAGGTAGACGAAACTCTCGGTGGAACGCACTCCGGGAACGGCACGGATGCGCCTGTTGATGACCTCCAGGAGGTGGTCGTCGTCCTCGCAGACGATCTCGACCATGAGGTCGAAGGACCCCGCGGTCATCACCACGTACTCGCACTCGTCCATGGCGGCCAGCGCGTCGGCCACGGACTCCACGTCGCCCTCGACGTTGATCCCGACCATCGCCTGGCGGCGGAAGCCCACGGTGAGCGGGTCGGTGACGGCGACGATCTGCATCACGCCCTGGTCCAGCAGCTTCTGCACCCGCTGGCGCACGGCCGCCTCCGACAGGCCCACGGCCTTGCCGATGGCGGCGTACGGCCGGCGGCCGTCCTCCTGGAGCTGCTCGATGATGGCGAGGGAGACGGCGTCCAACTGGGGACCGCCGCCGTTCTTGGACTCGCGGGAGTCCTTCGGGTCTGCGCTTCGACTGGCCACGGGGTCACTGTGCACGACGTATCGACAGTTTCGCAAGGCTCGATCGATGAAATTCGTTGTCTGTGGCGTTCCTGCTTGCGGATTTCGCAGGAGTGGGGCGGTTGGGGGTGTTGAAAACGTCAGTCATCGGTTTAGGGTGGTGTCTCAGAGGCTGGACACTCGACATTTCTCGACACCCCAGACACCTCGGACACCCACGAGGAACACCAGGAGGGCCTGCAGTGAGCACCGAGCTGCGTCGTCTGCGCAACTACATCGGCGGTGAGTTCCGGGACGCCGCCGACGGCCGGACCACCGAGGTGGTCAACCCCGCGACGGGCGAGGCGTACGCGACCGCTCCGCTGTCCGGGCAGGCGGATGTGGACGCCGCGATGGCGGCCGCCGCCGAGGCGTTCCCCGGCTGGCGCGACACCACCCCGGCCGAGCGCCAGAAGGCCCTGCTGAAGATCGCGGACGCCTTCGAGGAGCGCGCCGAGGAACTCATCGCGGCCGAGGTGGAGAACACGGGCAAGCCCGTCGGGCTGACCCGCACCGAGGAGATCCCGCCGATGGTGGACCAGATCCGCTTCTTCGCGGGCGCGGCGCGGATGCTCGAGGGCCGGTCGGCCGGCGAGTACATGGAGGGCCTGACCTCCATCGTCCGCCGCGAGCCGGTCGGCGTCTGCGCGCAGGTCGCGCCCTGGAACTACCCGATGATGATGGCCGTGTGGAAGTTCGCCCCGGCGATCGCCGCGGGCAACACCGTCGTCCTGAAGCCCTCGGACACCACCCCGGCCTCCACGGTCCTGATCGCCGGGATCCTCGGCTCGATCCTGCCCAAGGGCGTCTTCAACGTCATCTGCGGCGACCGCGACACCGGCCGCCTCATGGTCGAGCACCCCACCCCGGCGATGGCCTCCATCACCGGTTCGGTGCGCGCGGGCATGTCGGTCGCCGAGTCCGCGTCCAAGGACCTCAAGCGGGTCCACCTGGAGCTGGGCGGCAAGGCCCCGGTCGTCGTCTTCGAGGACACCGACATCGCCAAGGCCGTCGAGGGCATCTCCGTCGCGGGCTTCTTCAACGCCGGCCAGGACTGCACGGCCGCCACGCGCGTCCTCGTGCACGAGTCGATCCACGACGAGTTCGTCTCCGCGCTCGCCGAGGCCGCCGCCGGCACGAAGACCGGTATGCCGGACGACGAGGACGTGCTCTTCGGCCCGCTCAACAACCCCCACCAGCTCAAGCAGGTCGAGGGCTTCATCGAGCGGCTGCCGGCGCACGCGCGCGTGGTCGCCGGCGGCAAGCGCGTCGGCGACAGGGGCTTCTTCTACGCCCCGACCGTCGTCTCCGGCCTCAACCAGGACGACGAGATCATCCAGAAGGAGGTCTTCGGCCCGGTCATCACCGTCCAGCGCTTCACCGACGAGGACCAGGCCGTCGAGTACGCCAACGGCGTCGAGTACGCGCTGGCCTCCTCGGTGTGGACGAGGGACCACTCCCGCGCGATGCGGATGTCCAAGAAGCTGGACTTCGGCTGCGTGTGGATCAACACCCACATCCCGCTGGTCGCGGAGATGCCGCACGGCGGCTTCAAGAAGTCGGGCTACGGCAAGGACCTCTCGGCGTACGGCTTCGACGACTACACGCGGATCAAGCACGTGATGACGTCCCTGGACGGATAGGCGACGAAGCGGCGGCCCCGGACGGTGGACCACCGTCCGGGGCCGCCGTGTTCCCAGGGCGCGGAACATTTTTTGAACATGTTCAACTCTCGGCGTACGCTGCTGCCATGAGCGACAGAGCCGCCCTGCTCAAGGGCATTCGCGCCTGGCTGGTCTTCTTCGTCGTCTGTCTGGTGCTCAGCGGAGCCACCGCCTTCCCCCTGGTGCACGAACTGCGCTGGGCCGAGGACCTGTTGCGGTCCCTGTCGGCGCCGGAGCACCTCCCCGCCCTCATGGAGTGGATCGAGCGCGTGCGGGACGGGCTCGACACCGCCGACGCCGCATACCCCTTCCTCCTCTACGGCACCGACTGGCTCGCCTTCGCGCACCTCGTGATCGCGGTCGCCTTCTACGGCCCCTACCGCGACCCCGTCCGCAACGTCTGGGTCGTCGAGTTCGGCATGATCGCCTGCGCCGGCATCGTCCCGCTCGCCCTCGTCTGCGGCCCGATCCGCGGCATCCCCTTCTGGTGGAGCGTCGTCGACATGGCGTTCGGCGTGTTCGGCGTGATCCCGCTGTACGCCGTACGCCGGAAGATCAAGCGGCTGGAGGCGCTCACGCCGAACACGGTGCCGGCCCTCGCTACATGAGGGCGGCCTCCCGGATCCGGTCGGCGACCGGGTTCGAGGTCGTGTCCTTCGCGTCGGTGTCGGAGAGCGAGTACACGAGGGTGAAGCTCAGGTCCTCGGTCGCGGCGATCGCCGTGCTGTAGCCGGGCCGGGCGCCGGTTTTGAGCCAGTACACCGTGCCCCGGTGCTCCCAGCGGGTCAGGCCCGCGCTGTGGGCGGCGCCCTCGATGCCCGCCGGGACCGTGAACATCTCCCGCAACTGCGGTCCGGGCACGATCCGTCCGCCGAAGAGGGCCCTGACGAGCCGCTCCAGGTCTGCGGTGGTCGAGATCATGTCCCCGGCCGCCCAGCGGTCGGACACGTTCCACTCGGTGACGTCCACGAGCCGGGTCGTCCCGTCCGCCCGCGGCACCGCCTGGTAGCCGCGGTGGTGCGGTCCGCGGATGCGGGGGTCGGCGCCGGGGAAGTACGTGTGCCGCATCCCTGCGGGGCGCAGCACGAGCCGGGTGGCCTCGGAGGCGTACGACCGCCCGGTCACCTTCTCGATCAGCAGACCGAGGACCGTGTAGTTGATGTTGAGGTACTGCTGCCGCTCACCGGCGGTGAACGCCGGGCCCTTCGCGACCGCCGACTCCACGACCCGCCGCGGGGTGAGCGTGTCGTAGCGGTGCGCGTACAGCTCCTCGAAGGTGTCGCCCCAACTGATGCCCGGCTGGATGCCGCTGGTGTGGTTCAGCAGGTTCCGCACGGTGACGGGTGTCGTGAACCCGGGGCCGAGCAGACCGGGCAGGTAGCGCTCGACGGACGCGTCGAGGTCGACCTTCCCCTGCGCCGCCAGCCGGAGGACGACGGCGGCCGTCACCACCTTGGTCGTCGAACCGGCCCTGAACCGCGCGTCCGGGTCGGCCGCCCGGCCGCTCACCACGTCCCGCACCCCCGAACCGCCCTGCCAGGAACCCCCGGTGCCGCCCAGCCGGACGAGCGCGGTGGTCGCGTCTCCGTCGGGCAGCCCCTCGATCGCCTCGCACAACGCCCGGTGGGACGGAGTGGTACTGCACACGGGCGCCGCCGGGGCGGGCGAGGCGAACGCGGGCGCGGCGAGCGGGCCCGCGCCCAGGGCGAGGACGAGGGAGGCGGCGAGCAGGGTGGTGCGACGACGGGGGTGCATCGGTTGCTCCTCGGGGGGGTTCGGCGGAAGGACGCGATCATCCTCCGGCCGTGCGGGCCCCCTCCGGATCGTCGTCGGGGAGGACACCCGCCCTGGCGCGCCCCCGACAACTTCCCGGAGGGAAAGGGAAGTTGTCGGGGGTCGCCCCTAAGGACCGGGATCGGAATGAGGTGCTTGCCGTTTCGGAATGACGGGGTGTCAGGTCTCGTTTGCCGGGCAGGGGGTGAGTGCGACCGATAGGTGTGGTGGGGCAAGCCGAGGCTGGTCGAGGACGGGCCCAGGAAACGGTCCAGGTGCTACGGCGCGGGCGGCTTGCCTGGCGGCTCCCAGCCGTGGGTGAGGATGTCGAAGAGTGTCTCGACGGCGGCCCGGCGGTCCTGCCGGCCGCGAGCGAGCACCGGGATCTCGAGTACGAATCGGGCAAGAGCCACACATGCGAGGTTGTCGCGCCCCACGCCGAACTCGTCGGCGATGACTGCGCTGAGGCTGTCGGTGTACCGGGTCCACATGCGTTCGGCGTAGGCGCGCAGCACCGGCGTTGAGTTCACCAGGTTGGTGAACTCGGCCGCCTGAGGATGTGCCTCGATCGACGGCCAGGTGTCCAGGACGTGCTGTCGAAGGGCATCGAGGATGCTCTGATCGGAGCGGCGCTGCCGCACCGCGGCGATCAGCTGTGATTCCCGGTCTTCGTCCTGGTCGAATACCAGTGCTTCCTTGCCGCTGAAGTGCTTGAACACCGTGGCGGTCGACACGTCGGCGGCGTCGGCGATGTCACGGATGCTCACCTGATCGTAGCCGCGCTCCAGGAAGAGTCGCAGTGCGGCGTCGGCGATCGCCTGCCGGGTGGCCGCCTTCTTGCGGTCGCGGCGGCTGACAGAGGGCACGGTCATGACTACAGCGTACTCGATAGTCGAATCAGTTGCTAAGTAGAGTCGTTGCACTTTTCGACTTGCTCTGATTCCATGGACATGCGCGAGCACCTGGGCGGCACATCCTCGTCGGCCTGGTCATCGTCCGCACCGCGCCGACCTGTTCACCCGAGAGGCCCTCCGCGGGGCACATCCGGTGTTGGTGCCGAGGTCGACAATGCCCGGCCTGCTCGCCTCTCTTCGCCGACTGAAAGGGACAACCATGAACTCCCCAGAACCCGCACGGGCACGCATCAGCGTCATCGGTGCCGGCCCCGGCGGACTGACCTGCGCCCGCATCCTCCAGCAGCACGGCATAGCGGTCACCGTCTACGACCGCGACCGGGGCCCCGACGCCCGCAACCAGGGCGGCACCCTCGACCTGCACGCCGACAACGGCCAGATCGCCCTGCGCGAAGCCGGTCTGCTCGACGAGTTCTTCAAGCTCGCCCGCCCCGAAGGGCAGGAAATGCGCCAGATGGACCCGACCGGCACGCTCACGTCCCATGAAGTCCCGGCGCCCGACGAACTCTTCAAGCCGGAAATCGACCGTGGCCAGCTGCGCAACCTGCTACTCGACTCCCTGCAACCGGGAACCGTGCGCTGGGGCCACGCCATCGACACGATCAGTGGACCCGACGACGGTCCGCGGCAATTGCACTTCACCGACGGCACGACCATCCAGACCGATCTGGTCATCGGCGCCGACGGCGCCTTCTCCCGCGTCCGCCCGGCCGTGTCCCCCGCCGTCCCCGAATACACCGGGGTGAGCTTCCTGGAAGCATGGTTCTCAGACGTCGAGAACCGGCACCCGGACCTGGCCGAGCTGGTCGGCCAGGGCAGCGCCCACGCAGCCGACGGTGAGCGCGGCCTGTTCGCCCAGCGCAACAGCGGAAACCACATCCGCGTCTACATCATCCAACGCGTCCCGGTCGACTGGATCAGCACGAGCGGCCTGACAGTCGAGGACACCGACGGCATCCGCGCCCTGCTCCTGGGCGAGTACGCCCACTGGTCGCCCCGCATGCGCCGGATGATCACCGAGAACGACGGCCCCTACGTCGACCGTCCGATCTTCGCCCTCCCGGTCCCGCACACGTGGGAACACAACCCGACGGTGACCCTGCTCGGAGATGCCGCCCACCTCATGCCCCCGCTCGGCGTCGGCGTCAACCTCGCCATGCTCGACGCCAGCGAAATCGCCCTCGCTCTCGTGAACGCCGCCACCGTCGCCGACGCGATCCGCACCTACGAGAAGACCATGCTCCCCCGCTCCACCGAGACGGCCAAGGCCCTCGAAGGCGGCGCCGAACACCTGCTGTCCACCGACGCACCCGACTTCGGCAGCAACAACGACGCCCAGCACTAGGGACCGACCGAGGTCTTCAGCCGTCGCCGGCAGATGATGGCGCAGCCGAGGGTGATGAAGGCCTGGTGGATGTCGTCGCGGATCTCCCAGCGGATGCGCAGGCGCCGGAACCAGTGCAGCAGCGCGATGGCGCCCTCTACGACCCGGCGGTGGACTCCGAGACAGGAGCCGTGTTCGGCGCCGCGTCGGGCGATGACCGGGGTGATCTCGAGCCGGCGGACCTTGTCGCGGTAGACATCGTGGTCATAGCCGCGGTCGGCGTAGACCCGGCGGGGGCGGCACAGGGATCGGCCGCTCCCACCACGTGTCTCGGCCGGGCCCACCCCCCTGTCTGGCAGGTACCAACATGAACTGACAACCCGTCATTCCCGAGCGAAGAAGCCCTCATTCTGATCCCAGTCCTAAGGAGCCCGCCTCTGCGACCGGCCGCCGGTGTCACGCAGCGCGCACAGGACGTCGATGCGGTTGGTGGTGACCGAGTCGACGCCCAGGGCCAGCAGGCGTCGCATGGAGCGGCGGGTGTCCGGGGTCCAGACGGAGAGCAGAAGACCGGCCTGGTGGACGCGGTCCACGAGGGCGCGGTCGACCAGGCCGAAGCGGTAGTTCAGCCAGCGTGGACGGATCGCCTCCAGCAGACCGGCACGGGCCGGTGCCGGCGTCGTACGCGTGAGCGCGATCTCGGCGGACGGGTCCGCCGCGCGCACGGCGAGCATGGCGGGGGCGCCCGCGCAGTAGTACACGCGGTCCTGGGCGCCCCGCTCGCGCACGGCGTCCACGACCCGGCGCACCGCGCGGACGTCCGGCGCGCCGGGCAGGTCGATCATCACCCGGCCGCCGTCCGTCGCCGCCAGCGCGTCGGAGAGCGTGGGCACCCCGCCGTCCGTGACCCCCCGCACCTCCTCCCACGACAGCGACCGCAGCGGACGGTCGTGCTTCCAGAGCCGCTTCAGCGTTTCGTCGTGCAGCAGCACCGGGACGCCGTCCCGGGTGAGGCGTACGTCGATCTCCACCGCGTCCGCGCCCCGGTGGAGCGCGGAACGCAGCGAGGCGAGGGTGTTCTCGCGGACCCGATAGGGGTCGCCGCGGTGGGCCACGGCGGTCACGTTCTGCATAACGGCCCTTCGCGGACGGTCAGGAGGCGAGCCAGGACGAGGTGTAGGCGTCGATCTCGGCGGCCAGCCGCGCCTTGCCGGCCGGGTCCATGAACGACGCCTCGACCGCGTTCTTCGCCAGGCCGGCCAGACCCCGCTCGTCGAGCTCCAGCAGCCGCGCGGCGACCGCGTACTCGTTGTTGAGGTCGGTGCCGAACATCGGCGGGTCGTCGGAGTTGACGGTGACGAGCACGCCGGCCCGCGTGAACTCCTTGATGGGGTGCTCGTCGAGGACGGTCACCGCGCGGGTGGCGATGTTGGAGGTGGGGCACACCTCCAGCGGGATGCGCCGCTCGGCCAGGTGCCGGAGCAGTTCGGGATCGCGGGCGGAGCTGGTGCCGTGCCCGATGCGCTCGGCGCCCAGCTCGTTGAGGGCGTCCCACACCGTCTCCGGTCCCGTGGTCTCGCCGGCGTGCGGCACGGAGTGCAGTCCGGCGGCGATCGCACGGTCGAAGTACGGCTTGAACGGAGGACGGGGCACGCCGATCTCGGGCCCGCCGAGACCGAAGGAGACCAGGCCCTCCGGGCGCAGCCGGTCGTCGGTGGCGAGCCGCACGGTCTCCTCGGCGGACTCCAGCCCGGCCTCGCCGGGGATGTCGAAGCACCAGCGCAGCACGGTCCCGAACTCGGCCTCGGCCGTCTTGCGGGCGTCCTCGATCGCGTCCATGAAGGCACGCTCGTCGATGCCGCGCCGGGTGGAGGAGAACGGCGTGATGGTCAGCTCGGCGTACCGCACCTGCTGCCGGGCCAGCTCGCGCGCCACCTCGTAGGTCAGCAGCCGCACGTCCTCGGGGGTGCGGATGAGGTCGACGACGGACAGGTACACCTCGATGAAGTGGGCGAAGTCCGTGAAGGTGAAGTAGTCGGCCAGGGCCTCGGGATCGGTGGGGACCTTGGAGTCGGGGTGGCGGGCGGCGAGCTCCGAGACGATGCGGGGAGAGGCGGATCCGACGTGGTGCACGTGCAGTTCGGCCTTGGGCAGTCCGGCGATGAAGGCGTGCAGGTCGCGTGCGACGCGTGGCTCGACGAGACGGTCGGTCAAGGTTCCTCCCCAAAGCGGCGTCCCCGGGCCGCACAGGCGGCGGGACGCGGATGATCGGCTGATCGATGACTCGAGGTCATCGTAGGCGGTCGCCGGAGGGGGGCACGGGGCGGCAGGGAGCGGCGGAGCCGTAGCATGGCCGGACGACCGAGGGCCAGGGGGGACTCCAGATGACGGACGCGACGCAGCCGGGCGGGGACACGGGCGCCGGCGATCCCTGGGCGGCCCCGGAGGACAAGGACCGCGCGTCCGGCGCCGGCCGGCCGCCGGCGGGGGCACCGGGCACGCCGACCGTCGCCGACGGACTGTCCGCGCCGCGGCCGCCGTCCGTGCACGACCAGCCCACCGTCGCCTCGATGCCGGGCGCCGGCTTCGTCCCGCCCGCCGGGGGCACGCCGCCGGGCGGCCCCACGCCGTTCGACACCCGGGGCTCCGCGCTGCCCCCGCCGCCCGTCGCACCCACCGGCCCCGGCGCACCCGGCGGCTACGGATACCCCGGCTACCCGCCGGGCTACGGCTGGCCCGGCGTGCCGGTGCAGCGGCAGAACGGCATGGGCGTCGCCGCCCTGGTGCTCGGCATCCTGGCCTGCTGCCTGTTCTGCCTGTACGGCGTGGTCTCCGTCGTCCTCGGCGTCCTCGCCATCGTCTTCGGCGTCAAGGGCCGCCAGAAGGCCGAGCAGGGCCTGGCCGACAACCACGGGCAGGCCCAGGCCGGCCTGATCACGGGCATCATCGGCCTCATCCTCGGCATCGCCGTGATCGTCCTGATAGCCGTCGGCATCACGGCCGCCATCAACAGCGAGGAGGACGGCTGGGAGGACGAGGACCACTACGGCGCCCACCGCCCGGCCGCCACCGCCCCCGCCTTCCGCTGACCGGACCGGTCGTCACCGGTCGCCATGGACCGGAGAAGAGCGGCGGCCCCCGCCCCCCCCCCGCGGGGGGGGGGGGGCGGGGGCCCACGGTCGGGGGCGCGCCCGGGGCCCCGCCGGCCCATCAGCCCCACGGGTGGGGTGGCGTCGATCGCGAACATCA
>NZ_JBIAZD010000027.1:0-77447 GCF_042898795.1 Streptomyces sp. NPDC000348 | reverse complement strand
TCCGACTCTATCAGATCTTTCCGACCCGATTTCCTCGGTGCTTTCCGGGTTCCCGCTTCCGCGTTTCCCTTTCCGGCGGTTCCGACTTTATCAGAGATTCTTAGTCGGATTTTCCCTCCCCTGTCGGGCGACGGTTCCGACGCACGAAGTGGTCAGGTGCCCGATCGGGAGGAGTTGTAAACGTACTGGAGCGGGGCGCCTCGATGCAAATCGAGGCGCCCCGCTGCCGGTTCGCTCGTGCGTGCGGCCCTACGGACCGTCAGACCTCCACCACCACGGGCAGGATCATCGGCCGGCGCCGGTAGGTGTCGGAGACCCACTTGCCCAGTGTGCGGCGGATGAGCTGCTGCATCTGGTGGGGTTCGACGACGCCGTCCTGGGCCGAGCGCTCCAGGGTCTCCGTGATCTTCGGGATCACCTCGCCGAAGGCGGAGTCCTCGATGCCGGAGCCGCGGGCCTGGACGTGCGGGCCGCCCGTGATCTTGCCGGTGGACGAGTCCATGACGACGAAGACCGAGATGATGCCCTCGTCGCCGAGGATCTTGCGGTCCTTGAGGGCCGGCTCGCCGACGTCACCGACGGAGAGGCCGTCGACGTAGACGTAGCCCGCCTGGACCTTGCCGGAGATCTTGGCCTTGCCTTCGACGAGGTCGACGGCGACACCGTCCTCGGCGATGACGATGCGGTCGTGCGGGACGCCGGTCAGGGCGCCCAGTTCGGCGTTGGCGCGCAGGTGGCGCCATTCGCCGTGGACCGGCATCAAGTTCTTCGGACGGCAGATGTTGTAGAAGTACAGCAGTTCGCCGGCCGAGGCGTGGCCCGAGACGTGGACCTTGGCGTTGCCCTTGTGGACGACGTTGGCGCCCCAGCGGGTCAGGCCGTTGATCACGCGGTAGACCGCGTTCTCGTTGCCGGGGATGAGCGACGACGCCAGGATCACCGTGTCGCCGTCGACGATGCGGATCTGGTGGTCGCGGTTGGCCATGCGGGACAGGGCGGCCATCGGTTCGCCCTGGGAGCCCGTGCAGACCAGGACGACCTCACTGTCCGGCAGGTCGTCCAGTGTCTTGACGTCCACGACCAGGCCCGGCGGGACCTTGAGGTAACCGAGGTCGCGGGCGATGCCCATGTTTCGGACCATGGAGCGGCCGACGAAGGCGACCCGGCGGCCGTACTCGTGCGCCGCGTCCAGGATCTGCTGGATGCGGTGGACGTGGCTGGCGAAGCTCGCCACGATGATCCGCTTGCGGGCGCCGGCGAAGACCTGGCGCAGCACGTTGGAGATGTCGCGCTCGGGCGGGACGAAGCCCGGGACCTCGGCGTTCGTGGAGTCGGCGAGCAGAAGGTCGATGCCTTCCTCGCTGAGCCTGGCGAACGCGTGCAGATCCGTGAGGCGGTTGTCCAGCGGGAGCTGGTCCATCTTGAAGTCGCCGGTGTGGACCGCCATGCCGGCGGGCGTGCGGATGGCCACGGCGAGCGCGTCGGGGATGGAGTGGTTGACGGCGATGAACTCGCAGTCGAAGGGGCCGATGCGCTCGCGCTGCCCCTCCGCCACCTGGAGGGTGTACGGACGGATGCGGTGCTCCTGGAGCTTCGCCTCGATGAGGGCGAGGGTGAGCTTGGAGCCGATCAGCGGGATGTCCGGCTTCTCGCGCAGGAGGAAGGGGACGCCGCCGATGTGGTCCTCGTGACCATGGGTGAGGACGATGCCCTCGATGTCGTCGAGGCGGTTCCGGATGGACGAGAAGTCCGGCAGGATCAGGTCGATTCCGGGCTGCTCCTCCTCGGGGAAGAGCACTCCGCAGTCGACGATCAGCAGGCGGCCGCCGTACTCGAAGACCGTCATGTTCCGGCCGATCTCGCCGAGACCGCCGAGCGGGGTGACGCGCAGGCCGCCCGCGGGGAGCGGCGGGGGCGGGCCGAGTTCAGGATGCGGATGACTCAAAAGACTCTCCTCAAACACGCGCGCCACGTACCGGTGGGGCACGTGGCGCGCGTGACGTTCGTGCAGAAGCAGTTGTCGTGTGGGGTGCGGGCACCGGTGGCCCGCTTATTCAGTTGTGAAGTACGTCTGCGCGCCCGGGCGCGCGAAGTCTGATTACTGGAGTTGTACCCCGCCTGCGGCAAGATCGATCTTGAGCTGCTCGATCTCTTCCGGCGTGCACTCGGTCATGGGGGCACGCAGGGGGCCGGCGGGGAGGCCCTTGAGGGCGAGCGCCGCCTTGGTGGTCATCACGCCCTGGGTGCGGAACATGCCCGTGTAGACGGGGAGCAGCTTCTGGTGGATCTCGGTGGCCTTCTGGACGTCCCCGGAGGTGTACGCCTCGACCAGGGCGCGCAGCTCAGGGGTGACGAGGTGGCCCACGACCGAGACGAAGCCGACCGCTCCGATGGAGAGCAGGGGCAGGTTCAGCATGTCGTCGCCGGAGTACCAGGCGAGGCCGGAGCGTGCGATGGCCCAGCCGGCGCGGCCGAGGTCGCCCTTGGCGTCCTTGTTGGCGACGATGCGCGGGTGCTCGGCGAGGCGGACGATCGTCTCCGTGCTGATCGGGACGCCGCTGCGGCCGGGGATGTCGTAGAGCATGACCGGCAGCCCGGTGGCGTCGGCGACGGCCGTGAAGTGCCGGTAGAGGCCCTCCTGCGGGGGCTTGTTGTAGTACGGGGTGACCACCAGCAGGCCGTGTGCGCCGGCGCGCTCCGCCGCGCGGGCCAGTTCGGTGCTGTGGTGGGTGTCGTTGGTGCCGACTCCGGCCACGACGTGGGCCCGGTCGCCGACGGCCTCCACGATCGCCCGTACGAGATCCGATTTCTCCGCGTCGCTGGTGGTGGGGGACTCGCCGGTGGTCCCGTTGATGATCAGGCCGTCGTTGCCTGCGTCCACCAGGTGGGTGGCGAGCCGCTGTGCGCCGTCGAGGTCGAGTGCGCCGTCCGCCGTGAAAGGCGTGACCATGGCGGTGAGGACCCGCCCGAAGGGGGTCTGCGGAGTGGAGGTCGGAGCCATGGGTTACACGCTACTCGTTGCTCAGCTCGAGGTCTTCCCTAGGGGGAGGCGACAAGGTGCGACCACGGGGGACCCGGCACTGCCCGCTCGGGGGTTCAGGCAGTGCCGAGCCCGTTTGATCAGGCTAGATGAACTTCATGAAATGCCGCAATACGGACACCTCGCGAGGCTGAACCGTACATGTGTGCTCGCGGGCCCGAGCTGCGGTCCTTACGGGGCCACGCGTCCGTTGGCGTTGAAGGCGGCGTACGTGAGCGGCATGAGACGGGCCCATTCGGCCTCCATCTTCTCGCCGACCATCTCGATCTCCCGCTGCGGGAAGGACGGGACCTTCGCCAGCTCGTGCTGGGTGCGCAGGCCGAGGAAGTGCATCAGCGAGCGGGCGTTGCAGGTGGCGTACATCGAGGAGTACAGGCCGACGGGGAGCGCCGCGCGGGCGACCTCGCGGGCGACTCCCTCGGCCAGCAGCTTCTGGTAGGCGTCGTAGGCCTGGCGGTAGGAGTCGCCGAGCACGCTCTGGACGGTCCTGTGCTGTGCGGGGGTGCCCTCGACGAACACGTACTTGCCCGGGCGTCCTTCCTGGACCAGCTTGCGTGACGCGTCGGGGACGTAGAAGACGGGCTGCAGCTCCCGGTAGCGTCCCGACTCCTCGTTGTAGGACCAGCCGACCCGATGGCGCATGAACTCGCGGAACACGAAGATCGGCGCACTGATCATGAAGGTCATGGAGTTGTGCTCGAAAGGGCTGCCGTGCCGATCCCGCATGAGGTAGTTGATCAGGCCCTTGGAACGCTCCGGATCCTTCTGCAGCTCCTCGAGGGACTGCTCTCCCAGGGTCGAGACGCGGGCGGCGAACAGTACATCGGAGTCCGAGGCGCTGGACTTCACCAGTTCGACGGTGACGTCACTCCGCAAGGTGACGTCGGTGCGCGGTGACAGCTTGGGATCGTCGGCGGAGGTCAAGAGGGTCCTTCCCGTCGCAGCAGCAGGGCGGCGCCCACTTTACGGGGCGTCCGTGACGGTGAAGGAAGTGCCCTGCCGTGACGAAATCCACGGATGTGGGCACGATTCGGAGCGATCGTTCGTCTGTGTCGATGACAGCGATTCGTTCGATCCGGAAGGAGACGTACCCCTGATGTTCGGTCGGCGCGAACCCGTACCGTTCGCCTTTGTCGCCGAGGCCGACAGGTTCCGCAGCAATGTCACCCCGCCGCCCCGTGAGCGGGCCTCCGTCGGTCAGATGGCCGGACGCTGGCTGCTGGGGCTCACCCTGGTGGCCGGGCTGGTGGGCTCCCTGGTCATCGGGATGCCGGCGCTGTCCGCCGATCCCTCGGGTCCGGGGACACAGCAGTCACAGGCGACCCAGGGGCGCTGAGCCGCCCGGGCCGTGGCACCGGCTCCATCCGGACCCCGAAGGTGGTGACCGGCGGCACGGATCGATAGCCTCACCGGGCACTGCTGACGCATGGATCGAGTGAGGACCCGTCGTGCCCCTGCCCTTCCTGACGGCCGACCGCGCTTTCGACACGGCGGACGATGTCGCCCTGCCGTACGACGACCGGGACCGCTGGCGGCGCCCGTACCGTCCCGGGCCGTGGCGGGTGGGGGCGTCGGCGCTCCTGCTGCTGCTCGCCTCGTTCGTGCTGTTCGCGGCGGTGATCATCGCGGCCACGGCGACGCCGGCGTCCGCCGGGACGGTCTTCGCCGTCGCGCTGGTCGCCGTCGCCGGCGCGCTGCGGCTGCTGCGCATGGGCGTGTGGGTGAGCTCCCGGGGGCTGCGCCGGGTGGGCTTCGTGGCCACCCGTACGACGCCCTGGGAGCAGGTCCTCTCCGTGCGCACGGTGCAGCAGCCGGTGCGCTGGCTGGGGCTGCCCCGGACGGTGCAGGGGCAGGCGCTGGTCCTCGGTCGGCGGGGGCGTTCGGCGGAGGCGCTGCCGCCGCTGCTGACCTCGCACAACGCGGACTTCCTGGGGCGGGACCGGCTGGCCTTCGACCGGGCGGCCGACACCGTGGAGGCGTGGACCGCCGAGTACCGGCGCGACTGAGCGGCCCCGGGCCCCGCGCGCTCAGTGAGAGGTCTTGTGCAGGGCGATCGCCCGCTGCATCGCCTTGCGGGCGCGGGGGGTGTCGCGGGCGTCGTGGTAGGCGACGGCGAGCCGGAACCAGCTGCGCCAGTCGTCGGGGGCGTCCTCCGTCTCGGCCTTGCGGCGGGCGAAGACCTCGTCGGCCGAGTCGCGGTCGACCCGGCCGCTGGGCAGGCGCTTCAGCTCGTCGACGGGCAGGCCGCCCTCGGCGTCGAGCAGGGCGGCGAGCCGGTTGGCGTCGCGGACGAACTCGGTGTTCTTCCAGAGGAACCAGACACCGATGACCGGCAGGATCAGCACCGCCACGCCGAAGGTGACGGTGAGGGGCGTGCCTGCCTCGATGAGCAGCACGCCACGGCTGCCGACCAGGACGAAGTAGACGACCAGGACGGCGGCCGTGATGGCGTAGGAGATCTTCGCGCGCATGGGTCGGCTCGGGCTCAGTTCAGGTCGAGGAAGTGTTCCAGGCCGAAGGTCAGGCCGGGAGTGGTCACCACGCGGCGGGCGCCGAGCAGGATGCCCGGCATGAAGCTGCTGTGGTGCAGGGAGTCGTGGCGGACGGTGAGGGTCTCGCCCTCGCCGCCGAGCAGGACCTCCTGGTGGGCGAGGAGTCCGCGCAGCCGGATCGCGTGCACCGGGATCCCGTCGACGTCGGCGCCGCGGGCGCCGTCGAGGGCGGTGGTCGTGGCGTCCGGGGCGGGCGCGCTGCCCGCCCGGCGGCGGGCCTCGGCGATGAGCTGAGCGGTGCGCGTGGCGGTGCCGCTGGGGGCGTCCACCTTGTTCGGGTGGTGCAGCTCGACGACCTCGACGGACTCGAAGTAGGGGGCGGCGATCTGCGCGAACTTCATGGTGAGGACGGCGCCGATGGAGAAGTTCGGCGCGATGAGGACGCCCGTCCCCGGGGACTGGTCGAGCCAGCCCTTCAGCTGCGCGAGGCGGTCGTCGGTCCAGCCGGTGGTGCCGACGACGGCGTGGATGCCGTGGCGCACGCAGAAGTCGAGGTTGCCCATGACCGAGGCGGGGGTGGTCAGCTCCACGGCGACCTGGGCGCCGTTCTCGGCGAGGGTCTCCAGCTTGTCGTCCCGGCCGAGAGCGGCCACCAGCTCCATGTCGTCGGCGGCCTCGATGGCCCGTACCGCCTCGGAACCGATCCGGCCCTTGGCACCGAGGACCGCCACGCGCAGCTTGCTCATGTCTGTTGCTTCCTTACGGGAGGGGTCAGGCGACGGCGTCGTGCAGCCGGGACGCCTGCTTGTCCTTGAGCGGGCCGATGACCGACAGGGAGGGCCGCCGTCCCAGGACGTCGCGGGCGACCGAGCGGACGTCGTCCGGTGTCACCGAGGCTATCCGGGCCAGCATGTCGTCGACCGACATCTGCTCGCCCCAGCACAGTTCGCTCTTGCCGATACGGTTCATCAGCGCTCCGGTGTCCTCGAGGCCGAGGACGGTGGAGCCCCGGAGCTGGCCGATGGCGCGCTCGATCTCGTCGTCGGGCAGTCCGTGCTCGGCGACGCGGTCGAGTTCGTCGCGGCAGATCTTCAGCACGTCGTGCACCTGGGAGGGCCTGCAGCCCGCGTACACGCCGAACAGACCGCAGTCGGCGAAGCCGGACGTGTACGAGTACACGCTGTAGGCCAGTCCGCGCTTCTCCCGGACCTCCTGGAAGAGGCGGGACGACATGCCGCCGCCGAGGGCGGTGTTCAGCACGCCCAGCGCCCAGCGCCGCTCGTCGGTGCGGGACAGGCCCGGCATGCCGAGGACGATGTGCGCCTGCTCCGTCTTGCGGCCGATGAGCTCGACCCGGCCGGCGGTGCGCAGCGCGCGGCTGCCGCCGCGCGGGGCGATGGGCTCGGCGTCGGGGTTCCTGAGGGCGCCGGCCTTCTCGAAGGCGGCGCGGACCTGGCGCACGACCTTGTTGTGGTCGACGTTGCCGGCGCAGGCGACCACGAGGTGGGTCGGGTCGTAGTGCTTCTTGTAGAAGCGGCGGATGCGGTCGGCGGTGAGGGCGTTGACCGTGTCGACCGTGCCGAGGACCGGGCGGCCGAGGGGGTTGTCGCCGAACATGGTGTGCGCGAACAGGTCGTGCACGCAGTCGCCCGGGTCGTCCTCGGTCATCGCGATCTCCTCGAGGATGGCGCCGCGCTCGACGTCGACGTCCTCCTCCTGGATCAGCGAGCCGGTCAGCATGTCGCACACCACGTCGATGGCGAGCGGCAGGTCGGTGTCGAGCACGCGCGCGTAGTAGCACGTGTACTCCTTGGCCGTGAACGCGTTCATCTCGCCGCCGACGGCGTCGATGGCGGAGGAGATGTCCAGGGCGGACCGGCGGGAGGTGCCCTTGAAGAGCAGGTGCTCCAGGTAGTGGGTGGCGCCGTTCAGGGCCGGGGTCTCGTCGCGGGAGCCGACGTGGGCCCAGATGCCGAAGGTCGCCGAGCGGACCGAGGGCAGCGTCTCGGTGACGATGCGCAGGCCGCCGGGGAGGGTGGTCCTGCGGACCGTGCCGATGCCGTTCTCGCCCTTGATCAGGGTTTGGGTACGGGCGACGGCCCGCGCCTCCGAGGAGGTGCGGGCCGTCGCCTTGGCGCTACGGGACGTCACTTGTCGGCGTCGTCCTTCTTGTCGTTGTCGGAAGCGTCCGCGGCGGAGCCGCTGTTGGACTCGGCTTCGCCCTCGATCACGGGGATCAGGGAGAGCTTGCCGCGGGAGTCGATCTCGGCGATCTCGACCTGGACCTTGGCGCCCACGCCGAGCACGTCCTCGACGTTCTCCACGCGCTTGCCGCCGGCCAGCTTGCGGATCTGCGAGATGTGCAGCAGACCGTCCTTGCCGGGGAGCAGGGAGACGAAGGCGCCGAACGTCGTCGTCTTCACGACCGTGCCCAGGTAGCGCTCGCCGACCTCGGGCATCGTCGGGTTGGCGATGCCGTTGATCGTGGTGCGGGCGGCCTCGGCGGCGGGGCCGTCGGCGGCGCCGATGTAGATGGTGCCGTCGTCCTCGATGGTGATCTCGGCGCCGGTGTCCTCCTGGATCTGGTTGATCATCTTGCCCTTGGGGCCGATGACCTCGCCGATCTTGTCGACCGGGATCTTCACGGTGATGATCCGCGGCGCGTTCGGGGACATCTCGTCCGGCGTGTCGATCGCTTCCATCATCACGTCGAGGATGTGGAGGCGGGCGTCACGGGCCTGCTTGAGGGCGGCGGCCAGGACGGAGGCCGGGATGCCGTCCAGCTTGGTGTCGAGCTGGAGGGCGGTGACGAACTCCTTGGTGCCGGCGACCTTGAAGTCCATGTCGCCGAAGGCGTCCTCCGCACCGAGGATGTCGGTGAGGGTGACGTAGTGCGTCTCGCCCTCGATCTCCTGGGAGATCAGGCCCATGGCGATACCGGCGACGGGGGCCTTCAGCGGCACACCGGCGTTCAGCAGCGACATGGTGGAGGCGCAGACCGAGCCCATGGACGTCGAGCCGTTGGAGCCGAGGGCCTCGGACACCTGGCGGATCGCGTAGGGGAACTCCTCGCGCGTCGGCAGCACCGGCACGAGCGCGCGCTCGGCGAGGGCGCCGTGGCCGATCTCGCGGCGCTTCGGGGAGCCGACGCGGCCGGTCTCACCGGTGGAGTACGGCGGGAAGTTGTAGTTGTGCATGTAGCGCTTGCGGGTCACCGGGGAGAGGGTGTCCAGCTGCTGCTCCATGCGGAGCATGTTGAGGGTGGTGACGCCCAGGATCTGGGTCTCGCCACGCTCGAACAGCGCCGAGCCGTGCACCCGCGGGATGGCCTCGACCTCGGCGGCCAGGGTGCGGATGTCGGTGACACCGCGGCCGTCGATGCGCTTCTTCTCCTTGATGACGCGCTCACGGACCAGGGACTTGGTCAGCGAGCGGTACGCGGCGGAGATCTCCTTCTCGCGGCCCTCGAACTCCGGCAGGAGCTTCTCGGCGGCGAGCGCCTTGACGCGGTCCAGCTCGGCCTCGCGCTCCTGCTTGCCGGCGATGGTGAGCGCCTGGGCCAGCTCGGGCTTGACGGCGCCGGTGAGCGCCTCGAGGACGTCGTCCTGGTAGTCCAGGAAGATCGGGAACTCGCCGGTCGGCTTGGCGGCCTTCGCGGCGAGGTCGGCCTGGGCCCGGCAGAGCACCTTGATGAAGGGCTTCGCGGCCTCCAGACCGGCGGCGACGACCTCCTCGGTCGGCGCCTCGGCGCCGCCCTCGACGAGCTTGATGGTCTTCTCGGTGGCCTCGGCCTCGACCATCATGATCGCGACGTCGCCGTCCTCCAGGGTGCGGCCCGCGACGACCATGTCGAAGACGGCGTCCTCGAGCTCGGTGTGCGTCGGGAACGCCACCCACTGGCCGTTGATCAGCGCGACGCGGACGCCGCCGATCGGGCCGGAGAAGGGCAGACCGGCCAGCTGCGTGGACGCGGAGGCGGCGTTGATCGCCACGACGTCGTACAGGTGGTCGGGGTTGAGCGCCATGATCGTGGCGACGACCTGGATCTCGTTGCGCAGGCCCTTCTTGAAGGACGGGCGCAGCGGGCGGTCGATGAGGCGGCAGGTGAGGATGGCGTCCTCGGAGGGGCGGCCCTCACGGCGGAAGAAGGAACCGGGGATCCGGCCCGCCGCGTACATCCGCTCCTCGACGTCCACCGTCAGCGGGAAGAAGTCGAGCTGGTCCTTGGGGTTCTTGGAGGCGGTGGTGGCCGACAGCACCATGGTGTCGTCGTCCAGGTAGGCCACGGCGGAGCCGGCGGCCTGACGGGCCAGGCGGCCCGTCTCGAAGCGGATGGTGCGGGTGCCGAAGGAGCCGTTGTCGATGACGGCCTCGGCGTAGTGGGTCTCGTTCTCCACTAGCGTTTTCTCCGTTACTTTGTCGTCTTTCGTCCCGCCTCGCCCGTGTGGCGGGGGGACGGGGCGGAGAAGCGCTCCACTGGTGCGGGCCGGTCTTCGATCGAAGCTCCCGGGGTTCACTCTCCCGGGGGCCACTACCGAGGACCGGCGACGGCGGGGTGCGCTTCTCCTCGTACGTCGTGACGTCCGGTGACGTCGGTCGGTGGTGCTCCTGGAACCGCATACCCATGCGGTACGGGGCATCACACCGAGTCGTGACTATTGCGTTGTGCTACCACACTACAAAGGCGCGGTGACAGTCCGCACGTACAGCAAAGGGAGCGGTCCCCTTTCTCCAGGGAACCGCTCCCTCCACGGCGTCTTACTTGGCGCCCGCCGCACCGCGGCGGATGCCGAGGCGGTCGACCAGCGCGCGGAAGCGCTGGATGTCCTTCTTGGCGAGGTACTGCAGCAGCCGGCGGCGCTGGCCGACCAGGATCAGCAGACCACGGCGGGAGTGGTGGTCGTGCTTGTGGGTCTTGAGGTGCTCCGTCAGGTCGGAGATCCGACGGGACAGCAGGGCGACCTGGACCTCGGGGGAGCCGGTGTCACCCTCCTTGGTACCGAACTCGGTGATGATCTGCTTCTTCACTGCGGCGTCGAGCGACACGCGTACTCCTCATAGTCCGTGAGTGGCCACCGAGCGCCCCCGGTCTTCGTCTCGGGGGGTCTTCCATGACTCGGAAGGCGGGGATCCGTCGGGCGCGGCCTCCGGAGCGAACCCGCTCCGGGGGTGCGTACACAAACGGCCGTCACTCAGCGTACCAGGCCGTGGCGGTCGCCCTTCCCCCGGTCCGCCGAACCGGCCGGGCCGGACGCCGCAGGCCACTAGGGTGAGCGCTCGGACCGTTCGTACGTCGGGAAGGGGTCGCTGCGGCATGGCGGAGACGGCTGAGGAGATCAAGGCACGCAAGGAGCGGGAGAAGGACGAGCTCTACGCCCTCGACATCTCCGGCGTCGAGTGGCACAGCGCGCCGGGCACCGAGGAGCACGAGGAGCGGGTCGAGATCGCGTACCTGCCCGGCGGCGCCGTGGCCATGCGGTCCTCGCTCGACCCGGACACGGTGCTGCGGTACACGGAGGCGGAGTGGCGCGCCTTCGTGCTGGGCGCGCGGGACGGCGAGTTCGACCTGGAGCCGGCGCCGGGCGACGAAGGGCCGGCCGCGGCATCCGAATGAGGCGGAGACGCGGCAACGGGCGGTGCGCGTGCGTGCCGCCCGTTGGCCTGTGCGCCAACGGGCTTATGTCCAGGGCGGGTTGACGGTGTCCCACGTTTGACGGACCGGGTGGCCCGCCTGTTGACCATCGCACGGGTGTTGAGCGATTTTGCCCGCTTAAGTAGCGAAATCCGTACGGCTCTTGACCGCGGCAGATGGGGCGTAACGGCCCGTGTTGAGGGGTGGGCGGGGCTGACGGGGTGGGGCTACTGGTGATTAGGCTGGTACCCGGCGCGACGCCAGAACCCGTGAACCGGGCGCCGGCGTCCCACGGGGAGGGCACATGGTCGCCCCCAGCACGCACGAGGGTGCTCGACCACACCAGGAGGAACTGTGAGCAGCGACCGGGACGGGACGCGCGGGGGCTGGGCGACACCCGGCGATGACCAGCCCGACGCGGAGTCCGCCATCGAGACGACGGGCGAGTTCACCATCGACTACGCGCCGCCGGCCTGGTACACGCAGAACGCTGCGGGGAGTTCGGGGAGTCCGGAGTCGGGGGCGTCGTCCTCGTCCTCCGGTTCCCCGGGGTCGTCCGCTTCGGCGTCTTCCGGTTCCTCGCCTTCCTCGCCCGCTTCGGCTCCTTCCTCCGACAGGCCCGTTCCGCCGTTGCCGGGGCTGACTCCGCCGCCGCACGCGGTGGGTGCCGCGGGGCCGTCGTCCCTTCCGGCGCCGCCGCCCGCGCCCGCGCCGGGGGCGCCCTTCACTCCGCCCGCGCCCGCGCCTGCGCCGGGCGCCCCGTTCACGCCTCCGGCGCCCGCGCCCGCCGCGCCCTTCACGCCGCCCGCACCGCCGTCCGGAGGGCCGGTGGCCGTGCCGAGGCTTCCGGTGGGGAGCGGGTTCGAGCCGCAGCGGCCGGAAGCGGAGGAGGAGCCCGCGGGGTCCGGTGCGGTTTCCCCCTCGGCTGTGCCGGACATCCCGGTCGGCGGATTCCAGGGCGGCAACGGCGAACTGGAGAGCGGTGCGACGATGCGCTTCTCCGCCGGCGCGCTGAAGCGGGAGATCGCGGAGCGCGAGGCGGAGGCAGAGGACGCGTCGGGCGCGGAGGACGAGGCCAAGGCCGAGACCGAGGCCGAGACCGAGGTGCGGCTGGAGCCGTCCGACGGTGCGGACGGGACCGACGGTGACACCGAGAACGCGGCGGAGGTCTCCGACACCGCGGTGGACCCGTCGGACGACGACGCCGAGGAGCCGTCCGGCGCGTCCGACGAGCGCGGGGCCGGCGAGGTCTCCGACGCGGAGGACGTCACGGCCGAGGACGCGGAGGACGTCACGGCCGAGGACGTGGAGACCGAGGGCTCCGGGTCCTCGGCGACCGAGGGGGAGGACGACGCCGCGTCGGCGGAGCCGGAGGCCGAGCCCGAGGACGCGGTGCCCGCCGCGGACGTGCCGACGGCTGCCGAGCCCGAGGACGCCGAGCCGGTGAACGACGCGGTGCCCGCCGAGGCGGCTCCCGCAGAGGCCCTCGAGGACAGCACGCCCCGGGACGACGTGCCGGCCGCGCCCGCCTGGACTCCGCCGCCGCCGCAGGGTGTGCCCCCGGTGCCGTCGGCGTACCCCGCCGCACCGGCGCCGGCCGGTCAGTGGCCCGCGCAGCCGCAGCCGCAGGCACCCGCCCAGCCGGCCGTCCCCGCCCAGCAGCCGCCGTTCCAGCCCCAGGCACCGCAGCCCGCGCCCGCCGCCTGGAACCCGTCGGTCGCCCCGCAGGCCGGATACGGCTTCCCGCCCGCCGGCCCGGCACCCCGGCAACAACCCGAAACCCCTCCCGCCCCGGCACCCAACACCCAAGCCGGCTACGGCTTCCCACCTCCGGGAACCGCCCCGACTCCCCCGGCCCAGCCCGCCGGCTACGGCTTCCCGCCCGCCGGCCCGGCGGTCCCGGCGAACCCACAGGCCGAAGCCGTCCCCGCACCCGGCCCGCAGGCCGGCTACGGCTTTCCGCCTGCCGGCCCGGCACCCCGGCAACAACCCGAAACCCCTCCCGCCCCGGCACCCAACGCCCAAGCCGGCTACGGCTTCCCGCAGCCCGGCGCGGCGGTCCCGCAGCCTCGTGCACAGCAGCCCGAGAGCGCCCCCGCTCCCGACGGGCAGGCCGGGTACGGTCTCCCCCAGCCCGGCGCGGCGATCCCGCAGCAGCCCCAGCCCGGGGCCGGCCCGCAGGCCGGTTACGGCTTCCCGCAGCCGGGAGCCGCCCCGACTCCCCCGCAGCAGCCGCAGCAGCCCGTCGACCCGCGTACCGGGGCCGCCTGGCCGCAGCCCATTCAGCACGACCAGCGGCAGCCGACCAACCCCGGCGCGGCTCCCCTCGGTTACACCGCCGCCGTGGAGCTGTCCTCGGACCGGCTGCTCAACAGCAAGAAGCAGAAGGCGAAGAGCAGCCGCCCCGCGGCCGGCGGTTCGCGTTTCAAGCTGGGCGGGAAGAAGGAGGAGGCCGAGCGGCAGCGGAAGCTGGAGCTGATCCGTACGCCGGTGCTGTCCTGCTACCGCATCGCCGTCATCAGCCTCAAGGGCGGTGTCGGCAAGACGACCACGACCACCGCCCTCGGCGCCACCCTCGCCACCGAGCGGCAGGACAAGATCCTCGCGATCGACGCCAACCCGGACGCCGGTACGCTCGGCCGCCGTGTGCGGCGCGAGACCGGGGCCACCATCCGCGACCTCGTCCAGGCGATCCCGTACCTCAACTCGTACATGGACATCCGGCGGTTCACCTCACAGGCGCCGTCCGGTCTGGAGATCATCGCCAACGACGTCGACCCGGCCGTTTCCACGACCTTCAACGACGAGGACTACCGGCGCGCGATCGACGTGCTCGGCAAGCAGTACCCGGTCATCCTCACCGACTCCGGCACGGGTCTGCTCTACAGCGCCATGCGCGGCGTGCTGGACCTCGCCGACCAGCTGATCATCATCTCCACACCGTCCGTGGACGGTGCGAGCAGTGCCAGCACGACGCTGGACTGGCTGTCCGCGCACGGGTACGCGGACCTCGTCTCGCGCTCCCTCACCGTGATTTCCGGGGTGCGCGAGACCGGAAAGATGATCAAGGTCGACGACATCGTGGCGCACTTCCAGACCCGGTGCCGGGGCGTGATCGTCGTACCGTTCGACGAGCATCTGGCCGCCGGTGCGGAGGTCGACCTCGACATGATGCGGCCGAAGGTGCGGGAGGCGTACTTCAACCTCGCGGCGATGGTCGCCGAGGACTTCGTACGGCATCAGCAGTCGCACGGGCTGTGGACCTCCGACGGCAACCCGCCGCCGGTCGCCGCCCCGCCGCTGCCGGGCCAGCCCTTCCCCGGCCAGCACGTGCCCGGTCAGGCCGTCCCCGGCCAGCCGTACCCGTACCCCCCGCAGCCACAGCCGGGACAGCCTCCGGTCCAGCCCGGACAGCCCCCGGTCCAGCCCGGCCACCCGTACCCGCAGGTCCCGGGCCAGGTCCCGGGCCAGGGTCGGCCCTATCCTCCCCACCCCGGCCAGCAGTAAGGCCCCGCATCCCTCCACTCGGCCGAGCGGCCCCTCCCGAGGGGCCGCTTTCGCGTGCGGAGCCGGAAACCGCCGTCAGGCCCTGGCCAGCAGTGCGTCACCGGTCTCGACCAATGGACGCACCATGTGCGTCAACTCGTTGTTTCCGCAGGCCACATGGGGTGTTCGCGCCGTTGACGCCCGCAGTGGTCGCTGATAGACACACTCATCACTCATCTGATCAGCCCGTCCTTCCCGTGCGAGCGATGACGCGAGGTCAGCGACCATGGAAACGAACGATCAGTACGACGACCACCCCCGCACCCCGGGCCGCACCCGGCTCGTCATGGCGGCCGGCGCCGCCGCGCTCACCCTCACCGCCGGTCTCGCCACCCTCCTCGGCCCGGCGCCGCAGCAGGCCCGGGCGGCCGACGGCAACGGCAAGGTGCTGACCGTCGCGGTGGCGCAGAGCGTCGACTCGCTCAGCCCGTTCCTGGCGGTGCGGCTGCTCAGTACGAGCATCCACCGGCTCACCTACGAGTACCTGACGAACTACGACGCCGAGGACAACCACGTCGTCCCGGGTCTGGCCACCACGTGGGAGTCGTCACCGGACAAGCTGACCTGGACGTACACCATCCGCTCGGACTCCACGTGGTCGGACGGCGAGCAGGCCACCGCCGAGGACGCGGCCTGGACGTTCAACACGATGATGACGGATCCCGGCGCGGCCACCGCGAACGGCAGCTTCGTCGCCAACTTCGAGGAGGTGACCGCGCCGAGCCCCACCCGGCTGGTCATCAAGCTGAAGAAGCCGCAGGCCACGATGACGGCGCTGGACGTGCCGATCGTGCCCAAGCACGTCTGGGAGAAGGTCGGCGACTACACGAAGTTCAACAACGACGAGGACTTCCCCGTCGTCGGCAACGGGCCGTTCGTCCTCACCGACTACAAGGCCGACAGCCATGTGCGACTGAGGGCCAACAAGGACTTCTGGCGCGGGGCGCCCGGGTTCGACGAGCTGGTCTTCCGCTACTACAAGGACCAGGACGCCGCGGTGTCGGCGCTGCGCAAGGGCGAGGTGTCGTTCGTCGCCGGGTCGCCGTCCCTGACGCCCGCCCAGGCGGACTCGCTGAAGGGCGAGAGGAACATCCGGGTCAACGACGCTCCGGGGCGCCGCTTCTACGCGCTGGCCACCAACCCGGGCGCCAGGGCGAGGAACGGCGAGAAGATGGGCGACGGGCACCCCTCACTGCTCGACCGGCGGGTACGCAACGCGCTGTTCAGGGCGGTGGACCGGAAGGCCATCGTCGACAAGGTGTTCCAGGGGCACGCCGTGGAGGGCGCCGGCTACCTCCCGCCCCGCTTCTCCCGGTACTTCTGGGAGCCGTCGGCCGAGCAGGAGCTGGCGTACGACCCGGCGGAGGCGGCCCGGCTGCTCGACGCGGCCGGGTACCTGAGGAACGGCGACGGCAAGCGGGTCGGCGAGGACGGCAGGCCGATCGAGTACCGCGTGCTGTGCCACGCCACCGACCCGAACGACAAGGCGGTCGGCCAGTACCTCGAGGAGTGGTGGGGCGACCTCGGCATCGGGGTGACGCTCGACTGCCTGGACAACGTGACCGATCCCTGGCTCGCCGGTGAGTACGACCTCGCCTTCGACGGCTGGTCGGTCAACCCGGACCCCGACTTCGTGCTGTCCATCCACACCTGCGCGGCGCTCCCGGCGACCCCGGAGGAGACCGGCGCGACCGACAACTTCATCTGCGACAGGACGTACGACGAGCTGTACGCCCGGCAGCTCGCCGAGTACGACGCCGGCGAACGGGCGGGCATCGTCAAGCGGATGCAGTCGCGGCTCTACGACCTCGGGTACATGAACGTCATGGCGTATCCGAACGCGGTCGAGGCGTACCGCACGGACCGGATCGAGTCGATCACCACCATGCCGGCGAAGGCGGGCAACATCTACGGCCAGGACGGCTACTGGAGCTGGTGGTCGGCGGTGCCGGCGGACTCCGCCGACACGGACGGCGGTTCGTCCTCGACGGGCGTGGTCGCCGGGATCGTCGCGGGTGTCGTCGTCCTCGCGGGGCTGGGGGCGTTCCTGACGCTGCGGCGACGGGCCACGGCCGAGGACCGCGAGTAGACGGCGAACGGGCACTCATGACCTCCGACGCGACATCCGCATCCGCCGGCGGGGGCCCGGGGGCCGCCGCCGGTCCGCCGAAGGACGGGCCGAAGGACGGGCCGGCGGCGGTCGGCGGCCGTGTCGCCACCGCCTCCCCCCGGTACGTGGCGGGCAAGGTGGCCGGCGCGGCCGTGTCCCTCCTCGCCGTCCTCGTCACCGGCTTCTTCCTCTTCCGGCTGATCCCCGGCGACCCGGTGAGGTCCTTGACCGGCGGGCGTCAGGTGTCGGCCGGGCAACTGGCCGCCTACCGGGAACAGTTCGGGCTGGATCTGCCGTTGTGGCAGCAGTTCACCGACTACTGCGGCAAGGCGCTCACCGGCGATCTGGGGACGTCGTACCAGTTCAACGCTCCCGTGCTCGACAAGATCACGGAGGCGTTGCCGAACACGCTGCTGCTGACCGGCACCGCCTTCGTGCTGTACACGGTGCTCGGCATCGTCCTCGGCACCCGGTCGGCTTGGCGGCACGGGCGGTTCGGGGACCGGCTGAACACGGGGCTGGCGCTGACGCTGTACTCGCTGCCGTCCTTCTGGCTGGGACTGCTGCTCATCGTCACGCTGTCGGTCGGGATCGGCCCGCTGCCCGGGCTGTTCCCGACCGGTGGCATGGAGTCGGGCGGTGAGGAGGGCTTCGCGTACGCCGTGGACGTGGCGCACCATCTCGTGCTGCCCGTGGTGACGCTGGTGGCCGTGGAGTACGGGCAGACGCTGCTGGTGACGCGATCGGCGCTGCTGGACGAGATGGGAAGCGACTATCTGACCACCGCACGGGCCAAGGGGCTGCGCGACGACCTCGTACGGCGCCGGCACGCGGTGCCCAACGCGCTGCTGCCGACCGTGACGCTGATCTTCGTCAACCTCGGGCGGACGGTGGCCGGGGTGATCCTGGTGGAGACGGTCTTCTCCTGGCCGGGCCTCGGCGGGCTGTTCTACCAGGCGCTGAGCGTGCCCGATCTGCCTCTGGTGCAGGGGCTGTTCTTCGTGTTCGCCGCCGCGGTGATCGTGATGAACACGCTCGCCGATCTGATCTATCCGCTGTTCGATCCCCGGGTGGGCCGATGACGAACGGGAAGATCCCGGCCGGGCGTCCTCGCGCCATCGCGTGGCAGCGGCGCCGGGCCTCGGCCGCGCGTTTCTGGCGGCAGTACCGCGGGCACCGGGCCGGTGTCCTCGGTCTGGCCACGCTCGCGCTGTTCGCACTGCTCGCCCTGGCCGCTCCGCTGCTCGTCGGCTCCGACGTGGACGACGTGACCGACGCGCCGGGCAGCCCGCTGGAGCGCCCGAGCGGTGAACTGCCCTTCGGGGCCGACCGGTTCGGGCGGAATCTGCTCGGTCTGGTGATCTGGGGCGCACGGGTGTCGCTGCTGGTGGGACTGCTCGCGGCCGTGCTGTCGGTGACCATCGGCACGGTGATCGGGGTGACGGCGGGGCACTTCCGGGGCTGGTACGCGGCGGTGGTGATGCGGATCACCGACTGGTTCCTGGTGATGCCGACGCTGGTGCTGGCGATCGCGCTGGCCACGGTGATGTCCCGCTCGCTGCCGACGATCGTGGTGGCGATCGGGGTGACGACCTGGCCGACGACGGCCCGGCTGGTGCGGGCGCAGACGCTGGCGGTGGAGACCCGCCCGTACATCGAGCGGGCGCGGGCGCTCGGCGGCGGGCACTGGCACGTCATGTCCCGGCACGTGCTGCCCAATGTGATGCCGCTGGTGCTGGCGCAGACGACGCTGATCATCTCCTCGGCGATCCTGGCGGAGTCGACGCTGGCCTTCCTGGGACTCGGTGATCCGACGGTGGTGTCGTGGGGCGGGCTGCTGCAGGACGCGCGGGAGGCGGGGGCGGTCAGCGCCGGGCACTGGTGGTACCTGGTGCCGCCGGGCATCGCCATAGCCGTGGTGGCGCTGGCGTTCACGCTGTGCGGGCGGGCCGTGGAGTCCGTCCTCAACCCCGGGCTGGGGGTGTCCCGTTGAGTCTGCTCGACGTCAGGGGGCTGACGGTCACGTACGCGGGCGGGGCGGCCGCCGTGCGCGGGGTGGACCTGCGGCTGGAGGCGGGCCGCAAGCTGGGGATCGCCGGGGAGTCGGGCTGCGGCAAGTCCACCCTGGCGCTGGCCCTGCTGCGGCTGCTGCCGGCCGGGACCCGGGTGGGCGGTGAGGTCCTGCTGGACGGCGAGGACGTGCTGGCCATGAAGTGGGGCCGGGTACGGGCGGTCCGCTGGGCCGGTGCGTCCATCGTGTTCCAGGGGGCGATGCACTCCCTCAACCCGGTGCGGCGCATCGGCGACCAGATCGCCGAACCGGTCCTGCTGCACCGGAAGGCGACCCCGGCGGGGGCGCGCAGGAGGACCGGGGAACTGCTGGAGCACGTCGGTCTGCCCTCCGCCCGTGCGAGGGCCTATCCGCACGAGCTGTCCGGCGGTCAGCGGCAGCGCGTCATGATCGCCATGGCACTGGCCTGCGGTCCGCGGCTGATCGTCGCCGACGAGCCGACGACCGCGCTCGACGTGATGGTCCAGGCGCAGATCCTGCGGCTGATCGAACGGCTGGTGGCGGACCAGGACGTCGGGCTGATCATGATCAGCCACGATCTGGCGGTCCTCGCCGGAACGTGCGACCGGCTCGCGGTGATGTACGCGGGCCGGGTGGTCGAGGACGGCCCGGCGCGAGACGTGTACGGGGCCGCCCGCCACCCCTACGCCCGGGCGCTGTCGGCCGCGTTCCCGCGCATCGGCGACCCGGCGTCGCGTTTCGCGCCGCGTGGTCTGCCGGGCGACCCGCCGGACCCGGCGGCGCTGCCGTCGGGCTGCGCGTTCCGTCCGCGGTGCCCGGTGGCGCTGGACTCCTGCGCCACGGAGGACCAGCCGCTCCGGGAAGCCGGAGGGGACCGGCGGGCGGCGTGCGTACGGGTCGCTCCGGAAGGCACGGAAGGTGCGGCAGGCACGAAAGGCGCGGCAGGCACGGCGCCCGGTGAACCGGAGTCCCCGGAGGAAGCGAGGCCACCCATCCCATGACCACCTCTCCCCTCCTCGGCGCCGAGGGCGTGCACGTCACCTTCCCGGGCCGGCGCGGCGCTCCGGACACCCGGGCGGTGGACGGTGTCCACCTGGACATCGGTCCCGGTGAGATCGTCGCCCTGGTCGGCGAGTCGGGCTGCGGCAAGACGACGCTGGCCCGCGCCCTGCTGGGTCTGGTCGTGCCGACCGCGGGCCGGGTCACCTTCGGCGGACGGCCGCTGGAGTACTCCGGCCGCTCCCTGAAGGCGTACCGCAGGCGCGTGCAACTGGTGCCGCAGGACCCGGGCGGCTCGCTCAATCCGCGGCACACGGTGTACGACGCGGTGGCCGAAGGGCTGCGCATCCACGGTCACGGCGGTGACGAGCGGGCCCTGGTCGCCGACGCCCTGTCCCGCGCCGGGCTGCGCCCGCCGGAGCGCTTCTTCCTGCGCCGTCCGCACGAGCTGTCCGGTGGTCAGCGGCAGCGCGTGGTGATCGCGGGCGCGCTGGTGCTGGAACCCGGACTCCTCGTCGCCGACGAGCCGGTGGCCTCCCTCGACGCGTCCGTGCGCGGGGAGATCCTGGCCCTGCTGCTGCGGCTGCGCGCCGAGCTGGGCCTGTCCGCGCTGGTGGTCACGCACGATCTGGGGCTGGCCTGGAACATCGCCGACCGGGTCGCGGTGATGTACCTGGGCCGGATCGTGGAGACCGGAGCGGTGGAGCAGGTCCTGACGGCGCCCCGGCATCCGTACACCCGGGCCCTGCTGTCGGTCCTCCCCGAGGCGCCGGGCGAGCCGGTGATCCTCACGGGCGAGCCCCCGGACCCCTCCCGCGTCCCGTCCGGGTGCCGGTTCCACGCCCGCTGCCAGATCCTGGCGGGCGGTGAGGCGGACCGGGCGGGGGTGGCGGAGGCGTGCCGGGGCCGGGACCCGGGGATCCTCGACGGGGGTGGCGCGGCCCAGGTGGCGTGCCACTGGGCGCACGCCGGGAAGAGCTGACCGGCTACGGCTTCCCGGCCGCGGCCACGAGGTCCTTGCAGCGCTCGACGTCCTCGGCCATCTGCTCCAGCAGCGCCTCCAGGGTGTCGAACTTCGCCTGGCCGCGTACGAAGGCCAGGAAGTCGACGGCGACGTGGAGGCCGTACAGGTCGAGGCCGACGCGGTCGATGGCGTACGCCTCGACCGTGCGCTCGGTGCCGTCGAACTGGGGGTTGGTGCCGACGGAGATCGCGGCCGGCATGGCCTCGCCCTGGGCGTGCAGCCAGCCGGCGTAGACGCCGTCGGCGGGGACCGCGGTGTGCGGGAGGGTCTCGACGTTGGCCGTGGGGAAGCCCAGGTCGCGGCCGCGCTGGGCGCCCCGGACGACCACGCCCTCCACCCGGTGCGGGCGGCCCAGGATCTCGGCGGCGCCCTCGACCTCGCCCTCGGCGATCAGGCGGCGGGTGAGCGTGGAGGAGAACGGCTCGCCGCCGCCCGCCTCACCGGTCACGTACAGGTCGACGACCTCGACCTCGAAGTCGTAGACCTCGCCCTGCTCGGCGAGGAACGCGACGGTGCCCGCGGCCCGGTGGCCGAAGCGGAAGTTGGGGCCCTCGACGACCGCCTTGGCGTGGAGCTTGTCGACCAGCACCTTGACGACGAAGTCGGCCGCGGACAGCTTCGAGAACTCGCTGGTGAAGGGGAGGACGAGGACCGCGTCGACGCCCAGCTCGGCCATGAGTTCGGCGCGCCGGTGGTGCGGGGCGAGCAGCGGGGGGTGGCTGCCGGGGCGGACGACCTCGCTGGGGTGCGGGTCGAAGGTGACGACGACGGCGGGCACGCCGAGGTCCCGGGCGCGGTCCACGGCGTGACGGATGATCAGCTGGTGCCCGCGGTGGACTCCGTCGTAGGAGCCGATGGTGACGACGCTGCGCCCCCAGTCCTGGGGAATGTCCTCCAAGCCACGCCAGCGCTGCACTGTGCCTGCTCCTTGTCGAAACCTTGTCGGACGAACCCGGGTCCGTGGACTTCTCTGCGCAGCTCTAAGGGTGCCATGCCGCATGCCGGGGGTCCGCATCGGCATGGGGGCTGTGTGACGGGGTGCACGTGCCGGCCGGGGTCAGACGGGGACGCCCGCGCCGGCCGGGTTCTCGATCGTCCGGCGGGTGGCGGGGCCGACGAGCGCGGCCCACTCGTGCGGGGCGTCCGTCAGCCAGCCGGTCAGGGCGGCGGCGAAGCCCGGCACATGACGGCCCAGGTCGGCCAGGCAGCGGTCGAAGCGGGTGGCGCCCTCCGCGGTGCGGACGAGGAGCAGCCCGGTGCGGTGCACGAGGACGCGCGGCTCGGGGCCGCTGCCGCGGGCCGCGGCGCGCAGCACCGCCTCCAGGACGGAAGGGTCGGACTCGCGGGCGAGCAGGGTGTCCAGCAGCTCGCGGCGCAGCGGGCGGGAGGCCGGTGTGCCGGGAGCGGCGAGGACGCCGGCGAGGGCCACCCTGAGCGGTTGCGGGCCGCCGTCGAGCAGGCCGGTGAGCAGGGTCCTCAGTACGGCGCGGGCGGCCGGGCCCCGCTCCAGCCGTCCGTCGGCGTACGCGGCCACGTGTCCGGTCAGCTCCGGCCGCCGCTCCACCGTCTCCCGTACGAGTGCGGCGACCGGGCGGGCCAGGGCGGGTGGGGTGGCGTCGGCGAGGGCACGGAACGCCTCGCCCGCGTCGGCCCCGCCGAGTCTGGTCCGGAAGGCGTCGAGGACGGGCTGCGGATGGGTGCCGAGGGCGGGGGTGAGCGCGCTCGGCGGGAGGAGGGGGTCGCCGGCCGTGAAGCGCTCCAGGGCCCGTGGGAGGTGGCGGTCCCTGCTGTCGGGGTCGCGGACGAGGAGGGCGAGGGCGCCGCCGTGCAGATCGCGGTCGGCGGTGCGGACGAGGACCGCGAGCGCCGCGTACCTCAGCAGGGTGCGGTCGGTGTCGTCGCGCGCGTACGGCGCGACCCGCAGTCCGTGGGCGACGGCCGTGGCCCGGCGTGCGGGCCGTTCGTCCTTCGCCCACCGGTCGACGGCCCTGCACATCGCGGCGGGCTCCTCCTCCGCCAGCACGGTGAGCAGCTGGTCGGCCCGCCGGTGCGCGCTGTCGGCGAGCGCCTCCGTCAGCGCGTCCGGGGCCGCGTGCCGGTGGGTGTGCAGGAGCGCCTGCGCGGCGGTCGCCACGGTGGCGTGCGGGGTGGCGGGCAGCGGGCGCTCGTCCTCGAACCAGCGGATGAGGTACGGCATGACGGCGACGGGGTCGGCGGCGAGCAGCCGGGCGGCGGCGTCGAGGAAGCGGGGCCCGTTCTCGCACGGCGGGCCGTCGGCGTGGACGAGCCGGCGCAGCAGTGCGCAGCGCGTTTCCAGCGGCAGCCGGAGAGTGGTCCAGAAGGCGGGCCCCAGCTCGGGCGGCACGGCCCGCCGCTGCTCCCGCCAGGCCACGAGACGGTCGGCCAGCAGCCGCAGCACGTCCGTGTACGGCGTCGCGTCAGCCACGCGCGCGAGGGTCCCGCCGAGCAGGCGGGCGGCCCACCAGGAGCCCGGATCGGCGTCGAGGGCGTGCACCAGATCCGTGAGCCGCGAGGAGAGCCGTCGGCTCCCGTACCGCCGCGCGAGGAACAGCAGGGCCTCGACGACGGCGCCGATGCGGTGGTGCGGGACGGGGGTGACGCCCGGGAGGACGGCTTCGGCCCCGGGCGCGGCCCGGCGGCCGGCCGGTGGGAGACGGAGGCCGGACGCGGACCGTGACCGTGCGCCGGGGCCGGCGGCGGGCGGTGCCGGGCGGCCGGCGGCCGCACCGGCCCCACCGCCGTCGGCGGCGTTCCCCGGACGGGTGCCGGTCGCCGCGCCGCTGTGCCGGGAGGGCGGTGCCGGGAGGAGGTCGTCGTCGGCGGGCCGGTACTCGGCGTCGGCGACGGCCCAGGGGTCGGGGCCGGCGACGGTCCAGGGGTCGAAGGCGACGGCGGGCAGGGCGGCACGGCCGGCCGGCGGGAGAGGACCGTCGGCGGCGGGCCGGGTCCGGTGACCGGGCGGCGGGGAGCCGTCCCCGGTGGCGGCGGGCGGCGGGGTGCGGTCGTCGTGGATGGCCGTGGTGGCGGGGACGGTGTGGACCAGGGCGCGCAGGGCGTCGTCCACATCGAGGTGGGTGCCGTGGAGCCAGTCGGCCAGCTCCTCGTCCGCGAACCGGTGGCCGGTGGTCCCGGCCGGGACGAGGAGCCCCTCGGCGAGCACGGCGGAGGCCCAGCCGGTGCCGCCGCCGAGCCGGTCGGGGGCGACTCCCCGGGGGAACACCGCGTCGAACGTCTCCCGGTCCAGCTGCCCCGTGCCGAGACTGCGCCGGGCGGCCTCGTGCACCTGTCCGGCGACCCTGGCGGCGAGCCGGCGCACGGCGGTGCCGGAGATCCCGTTCCGGTCGGCGAGGCGGGCGGCGATCCGCAGGCACACCAGGTCCAGGTGGGCCGAGAAGACGGCGTCGCGGTCGACGGGGGCCTCGGGGGTGGCGCCGGCGAGGGCCGCCCGGACGTCCGCGAGCATCCGCAGGGTCAGGGGGTGGCGGGCGTCGGCGTCGGCGACCGCGCCCTCGGGGACGCCGTGGCGGGCGCGCGCCTCGCGGGCCTCCTCGGCGGTGAGGTCGCCGAGGACCACACGGGCGGGGAGCCCGTCGGGGCGGGGTGTGCCGGGGTGCAGCAGGTCCTCCGGGAACCCCGCCTCCTCCCAGTACTCCGCGCGGCACGCCACCACCAGCCGGGCCCCCGTCGCCCGCAGCCACCGCGCGGTCGCGGCGGTCCACTCGGCCGGCCTGTCGAGCAGGGCTTCCTCGGGTCCGTCGAGGAGCAGCAGCAGGGGACGGCCGGCCCTGCGGGCGATCCCGGCCAGGCGCTCCGGGCCGACGTCGCCGAGGGCGCCCGGGCCGGCCGGGAACGGGGCGCGGGAGGCGGCGACGACGGCGGCGGCCCGGTCCAGTGCCCGGCGGGCGGCGTCCGCGACCGAGCCGTCGCCCTCGCCCAGGTCGGCGCCGCGCAGCCGGAGGGTGGGCCGGCCCGCGCGGTGCCGGCGGGCGGCGAGCGCCGCGAGTTGCGTCGTACGGCCGCTGCCGGGCGGCCCGACCAGGCCCAGCACGGCGACCCCGCCCCGCTCGAACGCGGCGAACTCCGCGAGCACGGCGGGCCGGTCGACGGGCTCCACGGCACCGGGCGGCCCGTCCCGTCCGACCGGGCCGGCCGTGAGCCGCACCAGCCCGGCGAGGTTGAGATCGGCCCCGTAGGCCGGGACCGTCGCCGCGTTCTCGGCGAGCAGCTCGGCGAGCGGGCCCCGGGCGGGGGCCGGGGGAGGCAGCGGTACGGCGAAGCCCTCGCCCCGGTCGTCCGAGCGGAGCGCGGTGTTGAGGACGCCGAGCACAGTGCCGGTGGTGGCGTCGAGCACCGGGCCGCCGGCGGCCCCGCCGCCGAGCCGCAGCGCGTCCCGGCCCGAAGTGCCGACCGCCAGCTCCAGGGCGTCGCCGAGGGGGTACGCGCGGTCGGTGGCGGTGTAGGTCACGGCGCTCGTCCCCAGCACGCGCGCCTCGCGCCAGCCCCCGGCGGCGATCCGCACATAGGTGCCGGGCCGGACGGCGCGCCGCGCGGTGACCGGCAGCGGTGCGACGCCGAGCCCTTCGCTGCGGACCAGGGCCAGGCCGAGCGCGGGCAGCGGGGTCACCGCGTCCGCGGTCACCACGCACCGGCGGCCGGCCGCCGCGTGCAGCACGAGTCGGGGCAGACCGTCGACCGCCTCGTGGCTGGTGAGCACCGTGCCGCGGTGATCGGCCACGAAGCCGGTTCCGCGCGGCCGGCCGGCGAGGTCGTGCAGGCGGACCAGGACGTCGGACGGAACCGGAGTCCCGTCCGGCGTGTCCCGTTCGTCGCGGGGTTCGTAGGGGGACGGCATCGTCGAAGCCTCCCGTCGCGCATCCGTGCCCTTGACCGCGACAGTAGGGCCGGGATGATCAGCGGGACAGATCGCCCGGTGAACGCGCCCCTTCCGCTCCCCCGGTTCACTCCGAGCGCCCGCGCTTACGGGTGAACAGGCGGAGGTGGATGGATAACCCTAGGGGTGGGGGAACCGAGGGGGGCCGTGGAGCGGCGTCACGTCATTCCCGTGACGCCGCTCCACGGGCGGATCCGCCCGTGGAGCGGTCAGCCGAAGACGGCCAGGCTCCTGGCCTTGCCCCGCTGCTCCTCGACGAGCGCCAGGAACCGGTCCGCGGGGCCGAACACGGCCACGGCTCCGGAGCCGGCGTACTCCTCGGGCATCTCCAGGCGCACTCCGTTGGTGAGCAGCCTGGCCCGCCGGTCGTCGACGTCCCAGCGCGGGAACGCGGCCGTGGCGGCCTCGGCGATCGGCATCACCGTCAGCTCCTGCTGGAGCTGGTCCAGCGTCTTCGCGGAGTCCAGCTTGTACGGGCCGACGCGGGTCCGGCGCAGTGCGGTGAGGTGCCCGCCGACGCCCAGTCCTGCGCCCAGGTCGCGGGCGAGGGCGCGGATGTAGGTGCCGGAGGAGCAGACGACCGACACCACCAGGTCCAGCACCGGGGTGCCGTCCTCGGCGACCGCCTCCCGGACGTCGTACACGGAGAACGAGGAGACGGTGACCGGCCGGGCGGGGATGTCGAACTCCTCGCCCTCCCGGGCCCGCTTGTAGGAGCGCACCCCGTTGATCTTGATGGCGCTGACCTTGGACGGCACCTGCATGATGTCGCCGGTCAGCTCGGCGACGCCGGCGTCGATGGCCTCGCGGGTGACCGCGGAGGCGTCGGTGGAGGAGCTGATCTCCCCCTCGGCGTCGTCGGTGAGCGTGTTCTGCCCGAGCCGGACGGTGCCCAGGTACTCCTTCTCGGTCAGCGCGAGGTGGCCGAGGAGCTTGGTCGCCCTCTCGACGCCGAGGACGAGGACGCCCGTCGCCATCGGGTCGAGGGTGCCGGCGTGGCCGACGCGCCGGGTGCGCGCGATGCCGCGCATCTTGGCGACCACGTCGTGCGAAGTGAAGCCCGACGGCTTGTCGACGATGACGAGGCCGTCGGGCGTGGTGTGCTTCTGGGTCATTCGGCGGTGTCGTCCGTCTCGTCGTCTTCCGGCTTGCGGTACGGGTCGGCCTCGCCGGCGTACGTGGCGCCCGCGGACGCCTCGCGCACCTTCGCGTCGGACTGGCGCGCCTTGTCGAGGAGGTCCTCGATGGTGCGTGCCGTGTCCGGGAGCGCGTCCATGACGAAGGTCAGGATCGGCGTGAACTTCACGCCCGCCGCCCGGCCCACCTCGGAGCGCAGGACGCCCTTGGCGCTCTCCAGGCCCGCCGCGGCGGCCTTGCGCTCCTCGTCGTCCCCGTACACCGTGTAGAAGACGGTTGCCTCCCTGAGGTCACCCGTGACCCGGGTGTCCGTGATGGTGACGTGCGAGCCGAGCCGCGGGTCCTTGATCCCGCGCTGCAGCTTCTGGGCCACCACCTCTCGGATGAGGTCCGCCAGCCTTTTCGCCCGCGCGTTGTCGGCCACTGGTCCGTCTCCCGTTCTTTCCTGTCTGCGTATCTCTGGGCTGTGGTCGTCAGTCGTCTTCGCCGTGGAAGCGCCGCCTGACGGACAGCAGTTCCACCTCTGGGCGTCCGGCGACCAGCCGCTCGCACCGGTCCAGTACGTCGGTCAGGTGCCCCGCGTCGCCGGACACCATGGCCAGGCCGATGACCGCCCTGCGGTGGAGGTTCATGTGATCCACCTCGGCCGCGCTCACCGGGTACTTGCGCTGGAGCTCGGCGACGATCGGGCGGACTACGGAGCGCTTCTCCTTCAGCGAACGCACGTCACCGAGGAGGAGGTCGAAGGACAGCGTCCCCACATACATGTGTGCAACCGGTTCACCCGCCGGTACGGGATCGACGGCCCCGCCGTCCGTGGTGGGCGGGGACATCTGAACCGTACATCGAAGGGGGCGGGGTGATCGACGGATATTGCGCTCCGCCGGCCGCCCCGCCGCGCACACACGTGCCGGCCGGCGGGACCCGGGTGGGTCCCGCCGGCCGGCACGCACCGTGGGATGTTACGCCCGCGGCTTCTCGCGCATCTCGTACGTCGCGATGACGTCGTCGACCTTGATGTCGTTGAAGTTTCCGAGGTTGATACCGCCCTCGTAGCCTTCGCGGATCTCGGTGACGTCGTCCTTGAAGCGACGCAGACCCTCGATGTTGAGGTTCTCCGCGATGACCTTGCCATCGCGCAGCAGGCGCGCCTTGGTGTTGCGCCTGACCTCGCCGGAGCGGATGAGCACACCCGCGATGTTGCCCAGCTTGGACGAGCGGAAGACCTCGCGGATCTCCGCCGTGCCGAGCTCGACCTCTTCGTACTCCGGCTTGAGCATGCCCTTGAGGGCCGCCTCGATCTCCTCGATCGCCTGGTAGATGACCGAGTAGTAACGGACGTCCACACCCTCGCGCTCGGCCATCTGCGCGGCACGCCCGGCGGCGCGCACGTTGAAGCCGATCACGATGGCGTCGGAGCCCATCGCCAGGTCGATGTCGGACTCCGTGACCGCACCGACGCCGCGGTGCAGGACGCGGATGTCGACCTCTTCGCCGACGTCCAGCTGGAGCAGCGAGGACTCGAGGGCCTCGACCGAACCGGAGGCGTCACCCTTGATGATCAGGTTCAGCTGCTGGACCTCGCCGGCCTTGAGCACCTTGTCCAGGTCCTCGAGGGAGACGCGGCGCGTGCGCTTGGCGAACGCGGCGTTGCGCTCACGGGCGGCGCGCTTCTCGGCGATCTGACGGGCCGTACGGTCCTCGTCCACGACGATGAAGTTGTCGCCCGCACCCGGGACGTTGGTCAGGCCCAGGACCTGGACCGGCGTCGACGGGCCCGCCTCGGCGACGTTGTTGCCGTTGTCGTCGAGCATGGCGCGCACGCGGCCGTAGGCGTCGCCCACCACCATCGTGTCGCCGACCCGCAGCGTGCCTCGCTGGACGAGGACGGTCGCCACGGCACCGCGGCCGCGGTCGAGCCGGGACTCGATCGAGATGCCCTGCGCGTCCTGCGTGGGGTTGGCCCGCAGGTCGAGCGAGGCGTCCGCGGTGAGGATGACGGCCTCGAGGAGGCTGTCGATGTGCAGACCCTGCTTGGCGGAGATGTCGACGAACATGGTGTCGCCGCCGTACTCCTCGGCCACCAGGCCGTACTCGGTCAGCTGACCGCGCACCTTGGTCGGGTCGGCGCCCTCGACGTCGATCTTGTTGACCGCGACGACGATCGGCACGTCGGCCGCCTTGGCGTGGTTGAGCGCCTCGACCGTCTGCGGCATGACGCCGTCGTTGGCCGCGACGACCAGGATCGCGATGTCGGTCGAGCGCGCACCGCGGGCACGCATGGCGGTGAACGCCTCGTGACCCGGGGTGTCGATGAAGGTGATCTTGCGCTCTTCTTCGTTGACCTCGGTCGCGACCTGGTAGGCACCGATGTGCTGGGTGATGCCGCCGGCCTCGCCCGCGATGACGTTCGTCTTGCGGATGGCGTCGAGGAGGCGGGTCTTTCCGTGGTCGACGTGACCCATGACGGTGACGACCGGCGGGCGGACCACCAGGTCCTCCTCGTCGCCCTCGTCCTCGCCGAACTCCAGGTCGAAGGACTCGAGCAGCTCGCGGTCCTCCTCCTCCGGGCTGACGATCTGAACCGTGTAGTTCATCTCGCCGGCGAGGAGCTGGAGCGTCTCGTCGGAGACGGACTGAGTCGCGGTGACCATCTCGCCCAGGTTCATCATGACCGCGACGAGCGACGCCGGGTTGGCGTTGATCTTCTCCGCGAAGTCGGTGAGCGAGGCACCGCGCGACAGGCGAATGGTCTCGCCGTTGCCGCGGGGCAGCATCACACCGCCGACCGACGGGGCCTGCATGGCCTCGTACTCCTGGCGCCTCTGCCGCTTCGACTTGCGGCCGCGACGCGCGGGACCGCCGGGACGGCCGAAGGCGCCCTGCGTGCCACCGCGGCCACCGGGGCCACCGGGACGGCCGCCGAAGCCGGGACGGCCACCGCCGCCACCGAAGCCGCCGCCACCGCCGCCGGGACGACCGGCGAAACCGCCGCCGCCACCGGGACGACCGGCACCGGCACCGCCACCCGGACGACCGGCGAAACCGCCGCCGCCGGGACGACCGGCACCGCCGCCGGGGCGACCCGCACCGCCCGGACCGCGGCCACCGGGGCCGGGACGCGGGCCGGCAGCGGGACGCTGCGGCATCATGCCGGGGTTCGGACGCGGACCGCCGGGGCCGCCACCGGGACGGGGACCGCCCTGCGGACGCGGCATCGAGCCCGGGGTCGGGCGCGGGCCGCCCGGAGCCTGCGGACGCGGACCGCCGCCCTGGCCACCGGGGGCCTGCGGACGGGGACCGGCGCCGCCGGGACCGGCCGGACCGGGCCGCGCGCCCTGCGGGCGCGGAGCCTGCGGACGGGCCATGCCGGTGGAGCCACCGGAGGTGAAGGGGTTGTTACCGGGACGCGGACCGGCCGGGCGACCACCCGGACGCGGTGCGCCGCCACCGGGACGCTGACCCTGACCGGCCGGACGGCCCTGGCCGCCCTGACCCTGCCCCTGACCGGCGGGACGACCGCCGGGCTTGGGGGCACCGGGACGCGCGCCGCCGGGCTTCGGACCGGCCGGAGCCGGGGCCGCCGCCGCGGGCGGGGCCTGGAACTCCGGGGCCGCCGGAGCCGGACGCGGCGCGGGGCGCGGGCCCGGCGTCGGACGCGGACCGGGAGCCGCCGGCGCGGGCGCCGACGGGGCCGACTGAGCCGCCGGCGGCTGGGCCGCGGCGGGCTTGGGTGCGGCCGGCGGCTTCGGGGCGGCCGGACGCGCCGCCTGCGCCGGGGACGGCGCGGCGGGCCTGGGGGCCGCCTTGCGGGGCGCGCCGGGCTTCGCGGCGGACCTGCCGTTGCCCCCGCCCTGCTGGAAGGCGTCGGTCAGCTTGCGTACTACGGGCGCTTCGATGGTCGAAGACGCCGAACGGACGAATTCACCGAGTTCCTGGAGCTTGGCCATGACGACCTTGCTCTCGACACCGAACTCCTTGGCGAGTTCGTAGACCCGGACCTTAGCCACTTCGCTCCTTTGAGGTCCGGGTTGCGTCCGGACCGTCGCTAGTTCATGGGCGTACTCATCGCGTACTCATCGAGTGCTCATCGCAATCTCGACCTGCTTTCGACTCGCGAGGTACCAGACCGCACGGGGAGGTCCGTGCGGCATGTTCTTACGTGTTGCCTGTCCAGCCGGCGTGGAGCCGCTGCTCAGCAACCTTGTGCCTGCTCGACGTAGTGGCGCAACGCCTTTACGTCGAGCGGTCCCGGGACGCGGAGCGCCCGCGGGAACGCCCTGCGGCGCACCGCCTGGTCGAGACAGACCGGGACGGGGTGCACATACGCACCCCGGCCGGGCAGCGTACCGCGAGGATCGGGGACGCACGCGTCCTCGATCGCCACGATCCGCAGCAGCTCGTTCTTGACCGCTCGCTCCCGGCACCCCACGCAGGTGCGCTCGGGGCGTACGCCAGCACGTGTCCGGCCAGACACTCCTCAGTCTACCTCCCCGCGCCGACCTCACCCCTTTGGGGCAAGAATCGAACACTTGCCGCGCGCAAAGCTGTCGTGATCTCAGCGGCCTGCGGCCTGGATCTATTCCCCGGCCTGTTCCGTGTCCGGCCGGATGTCGATCCGCCAGCCGGTCAGCCGGGCGGCGAGGCGGGCGTTCTGCCCCTCCTTGCCGATCGCCAGGGACAGCTGGTAGTCCGGCACGGTCACGCGGGCCGAGCGGGCCGCCATGTCGACGATGTCCACCTTGGAGACCCGGGCCGGCGACAGCGCGTTCGCCACCATCTCGGCCGGGTCGTCGGACCAGTCGACGATGTCGATCTTCTCGCCGTTCAGCTCGCCCATGACGTTGCGCACCCGGCCGCCCATGGGGCCGATGCAGGCGCCCTTGGCGTTCAGGCCCGAGCGGGTGGAGCGTACGGCGATCTTGGTGCGGTGGCCGGCCTCGCGGGCGATCGCGGAGATCTCGACGGACCCGTCGGCGATCTCCGGCACCTCCAGGGCGAAGAGCTTCTTCACCAGGTTGGGGTGCGTGCGCGACAGGGTGACGGAGGGGCCGCGCACCCCCTTGGCCACCCGGACGACGTAGCTGCGCAGCCGCAGGCCGTGCGGATAGGTCTCGCCGGGCACCTGCTCCTGCACCGGCAGGATGGCCTCCAGCTTGCCGATGTCGACCAGCACGTTCTTCGGGTCGCGGCCCTGCTGGACCACTCCGGTGACGATGTCGCCCTCGCGGCCGGCGTACTCGCCGAGCGTCGCGTCGTCCTCGGCGTCGCGCAGGCGCTGCAGGATGACCTGCTTGGCCGTGGTGGCGGCGATACGGCCGAAGCCGGACGGGGTGTCGTCGAACTCGCGGGCCTCCTGGCCCTCCTCGAGGTCCTCGGGGTCCTCCTTCGCCCACACGGTCACGTGTCCGGTCTCCCGGTTCAGCTCCACGCGCGCGCGCCGGCGGCTTCCCTCGGTGCGGTGGTAGGCGATGAGGAGGGCCGATTCGATCGCTTCGACCAGCAGGTCGAGGGAGATCTCCTTCTCCCGTACCAAGAGCCGAAGGGCACTCATGTCGATGTCCACGATTACGCCTCCTCTTCCTTCTCGTTGTCCTTGCGGTTGAACTCGACCTGGACGCGCGCCCTGGTGATGCCGTCGAAGGCGAGTCTGCGCGCGGTGGCCTTGCGGCCCTTCACGCCGGGCACCTCGAGGTCGAGACCGTCGTCGTCCACCCCGAGGATCCTGGCGACCAGTTCTCCGCCCTCGGCCAGCTGGAACCGGACCAGGCGGCCGGTGGCACGCACGTAGTGCCGGTGCTCGGTGAGGGGGCGCTCCGCGCCCGGGGTTCCGACCTCGAGGGTGTACTCCCCGCCGCCCATCGCGTCCGTCTCGTCGAGCTTCGCCGAGAGCGCGCGGCTCACATCGGCGATCCGGTCGAGGTCCGCTCCGGTGTCGGAGTCGACGACGACGCGCAGCACACGCTTGCGGCCGACCGCGTCCACGGCGATCTCTTCGAGATCCAGGCCCTGGGAGCTGACGAGCGGTTCCAGAAGTTCTCGAAGCCTCTCGCTCTGGGTGGTGCTCATCCGGGTGACTCCTCGGCCGCGTGTGCTGTTGTGGGATGGGGCGCGTGTCTGGTCAAAGGGTATCCGGTCGCGGAGGGTGTTGCCGTCCACCCGGTCACGGAGGGTGCCGCTGAGCGTCCCCGCGCGGGCGCACGGGTACGGTGATCACGGGTCCCGCCCCATCTTTCGTCGCTACGTTCGTACGAGCCCCCCGAGGACGTCTGCCGTGTCGTTCACCCCGTCTCCGCGCGCCCGTTCGGGTCCGCGCAGAAGGAGTCTGCTCGCCGTCGCGCCGACGGCCCTGTTGGTGGCGGGCTGCTCCGCCGGATCCGAGGACTCCGGCGCCTCCGGCGGCAGCCGTCCCTCGGCCGCCGACCGGGCACGCGCGCGTGCGGCCCGGGACAGCAGGGAGCTGGCCGCACGGTACGACGCGGTCGTGGCCGCGCATCCGAAGCTGGCGGAGCGGCTGCGTCCGCTGCGCGCCGAGGTCGCACGGCACGCGGAGGCGTTCGGGGACACGGCGCAGCCCTCGGCGTCGCCGTCGTCGTCCGGGCCGGGTTCCCCCTCGGCCCCCCCGCCGGCCGCCGTGCCCGCGAAGGAGCGGGACGCCCTCGCCGGACTCGCCGCCGCCGAGCGGGAGGTCGCCGGCCGGCTCACGGAGGCGCTGCTGGACGCGCCGGGCGAGCTGGCCCGGCTGCTGGCCTCGGTCGCGGCGGCCGGCGCGGCACATGTGTACCTGCTGACGGAGGCACGAGGGTGAGCGAGTCACGCGAGGCGGAGGACCGGGAACTGCGGGCCCTCCAGGCCGCCCTGGCGGCGGAGCACGCGGCGGTGTACGGCTACGGGGTCGTCGGCGGCCGGATCGGCAAGGACCGGCGCACCGAGGCGCGAACGGCGTACGACGCGCACCGGGCGCGCAGGGACGCGCTGGTGCGCGCGGTGAAGGACGCGGGGGGCGCGCCCGTCGCCGCCGCCGCGGGGTACGCGCTGCCGTTCCCGGTGCCGGACGCGGCGGCGGCGGTCCGGCTGGCGGCGGAGCTGGAGGACAGGGTGGCCGGGGTGTACGCCGATCTGGTGCGCGCGAGCGGGGGCGAGCGGCGGCGGGGGGCCGCCGAGGCGATGCGGGAGGCGGCGGTGCGGTCGGTGCGCTGGAGCGGCGAGAGCGTAGCCTTCCCTGGGCTCGCCGAGCGGGGCGGTACGGCTTCGGGGACCCCGGCGCCGACGGCGTGACGGGACGGCGGGCACCGCGTACAGCAGGAAGGGAACGACTCGCGCATGGTTTTCGAACCGCCGCAGCGTCTGGTGAGGGCTCTCGGTGAGACGGCGCCCGAGGGTGACGACTGGCTGGCGAGGCTGCCGGAGCTGGCGCGCGAGGCCGTCGCGCAGCGTGAGTTGACCGTGGAGCGGGTGCAGGTGCCGGGCGGGCGCAGCAGCCTGGTCGTGCTGGTGCGGACGGCCGGCGGGACGCCCGCCGTGCTGAAGCTGGCGCCGCGCCGGGCGCGCCCGGAGAGCGAGCGGGCCGCGCTGGCCCACTGGGGCGGTCGGGGGGCGGTCCAGTTGCTGGAGCCGGTCCCGGACGCGACCGAGGGGGTGCTGCTGCTGGAGCGGCTGCATCCGGATGTGTCGGTGCGGTCGCTGCCGGAGGCGAAGGCGTTGCTGGAGGCGGCGGGGACGCTGCGCCGGCTCTGGGTGGACCCGCCGGACGGGCACGGTTTCGAGACGGTGGCCGGGCGGACGGAGCGGCAGGCGCGGGCGATGCGGGCGAGCGCGGCGGTCGACCCGGAGGTGGCTCCGCTGGTGGAGGCGGCGCTGGCGGCCCGCGAGGAGCTGCTGGCGGCGCCGCCCGAGCACCGGCTGCTGCACGGGACGTTCCGGCAGAGCAAGGTGCTGTCCGGGGAGCGCATGCCGTGGCTGGCGGTGGGGCCGGACCCGGTGGTCGGCGAACACGCGTTCGACCTGGCGCGGCTGGTGCGGGACCGGGTCGAGGACCTCATCGCGCAGGCGTCGGGAGCGGCGACGACCCGTCGCCGGGTGAAGCGGCTCGCGGAGTCGCTGGAGGTCGACCGGGAACGGCTGCGGGGCTGGACCCTGTTCCGCGCGGTGGAGTCGGGGGTGCGGGCCCGGCGCGTGGGGCGTGAGCGGGACGCTGAGCTCCTCCTGGAGTTCGCGGGCTGGCTCTAGGCCGGTCACCTGGCCCCGGGGCCCGCGGCACACCTCTCCGCCGCGGTCCGCCAGGTCTCCGTCGGGCCGGTGGCGGCAGACGGAGCGGCCCCGGAGGGGACGGCGGTGGGAACGCGTTCGATCACGGCGGAGTCCCGGCGGCTGCGCGGACGTCCGGGGACCCGCGGAACTCGCTCCGGAGCCCGCGGAGGTGCCGGCGGCGCTGTTCGGGGCCACCGGCAGCGGGCCGGTGCCGCGCTCCCCGGCCGGCCCGGTCCGGCTGCGCGCCGGCCGGTGGAAGTGAGACGGGCCGGGTGGGACCCGGGACTCGTGCGGCGGGTGGCCGGAGGCGGACCCGGGGCCCGTGCGGCGGGTGGCCGAAGGCGGACCCGGGGCCCGTGCGGCGGGTGGCCGGCACGGGCCCCGTGACGCCGTTACGCCGTGAGGCGGGCGATGGCCTCGTCGACCGTGAGTTCCTCGCGTTCGCCGGTGCGGCGGTCCTTGAGCTCGACGACGCCCTCGGCGGCGCGACGGCCCGCGACCAGGATCTGCGGGACGCCGATCAGCTCCGAGTCGGTGAACTTCACGCCCGGGGAGACTCCGGGGCGGTCGTCCACCAGGACGCGGAGGCCCGCGGCGGACAGCTTCTCGGAGACGTCCAGCGCCAGCTCGGTCTGGAGGGCCTTGCCCGCGGCGACCACGTGGACGTCGGCCGGGGCGACCTCCGCGGGCCAGCACAGGCCCTTGTCGTCGGCGGTCTGCTCGGCGAGCGCCGCCACCGCGCGGGAGACGCCGATGCCGTAGGAGCCCATGGTGACGCGGACCGGCTTGCCGTTCTGGCCGAGGACGTCGAGCTTGAGGGCGTCGGCGTACTTGCGGCCCAGCTGGAAGATGTGGCCGATCTCGATGGCGCGGTCGAGCTTGAGGCCGGTGCCGCACTTGGGGCAGGGGTCGCCCTCCTGCACCACCACGACGTCCACGTACGCGTCGACCTCGAAGTCGCGCCCCGCGACCACGTTCTTCGCGTGCGTGTCGGCCTTGTTGGCGCCCGTGATCCAGGCGGTGCCGGGTGCCACGCGCGGGTCGGCGATGTACGTCACCTTGCCCAGGCCCTGCGGGCCGACGTAGCCGCGCACCAGGTCGGGGCGGGCGCTGAAGTCCGCCTCGGTCACCATCTCCACGACGGCCGGGGCGAAGTGCGCCTCGACCTTGTCCATGTCGACCTCGCGGTCACCGGGGACGCCCACGGCGACGATCTCGCCGTCGACCTTGACCAGCAGGTTCTTCAGCGTGGCCGAGGCCGGTACGCCGAGCGACGCGGCGAGGGTCTCGATGGTCGGGGTGTCGGGCGTGGGGATGTCCTCGGCGGCCGGGACACCGGCGGCGTCGACCGGCTTCAGCTCGTGGGAGACCGCCTCGGTGTTGGCGGCGAAGTCGCAGTTGGGGCAGTCCGCGAAGGTGTCCTCGCCGGCCTCGGCGGGCGCGAGGAACTCCTCGGACTTGGAGCCGCCCATGGCGCCGGCGGTGGCCGCGCAGATGCGGTAGTCGAGGCCGAGGCGTTCGAAGACCTTCTGGTACGCCTGGCGGTGCAGGGCGTACGACTTCGCCAGGCCCTCGTCCTCCAGGTCGAAGGAGTAGGAGTCCTTCATCAGGAACTCGCGGCCGCGCAGGATGCCGGCGCGGGGGCGGGCCTCGTCCCGGAACTTGGACTGGATCTGGTAGAGGATCACCGGCAGGTCCTTGTAGGAGGACGCCTGGTCCTTCACCATCAGGGTGAAGATCTCCTCGTGGGTGGGGCCGAGGAGGTAGTCGCCGCCCTTGCGGTCCTGGAGGCGGAACAGCTCGGGGCCGTACTCGTCCCAGCGGCCGGTGGCGTCGTAGGGCTCACGCGGCAGCAGGGCGGGGAGCAGGACCTCCTGGGCGCCGATGGCGTCCATCTCCTCGCGGACGATGCGCTCGACGTTGGCGAGGACCTTCTTGCCGAGGGGCAGCCAGGTCCAGATGCCGGCGGCGGTGCGGCGCACGTAGCCGGCCCGGACGAGAAGCTTGTGGCTGAGGACCTCGGCGTCCGCCGGGTCGTCGCGCAGCGTCTTCGCCATCAACTGGGACATGCGCTGGACCGGTGCGTTCGCCATGGTGTACGTACTCCTGCTGCGTCTGGGTGATGGACAGGAGGTTAGCCGGGCGGGACACGGCGGCGGAAATCGATTGTCCGCTATCCGCGCAGGAGCGGCAGCGGGGCGCCCATGACGGCGTACGGCTTGGCGGCGCTGGGGAAGTGGACCTGGCGGGCGAGGTCCTGGTAGCCGAGCGAGCGGTACAGATGCCGGGCCGGGCTCTCGGTGTCGATCGCGGAGAGGATCGAGCGCGGCTGCTCGGCGCCGTCGGTGATCGTGGTGATCAGGGCGCGGCCGATGCCGTGCTTCTGGTACCGGGGGTGGACGTGCAGCTCGGTGATGACGAAGGAGTCGTCGAGCCAGTCGTCGTGGCCCCGGGCGCGCAGATAGGGCTCGACGACGGTGGACCACCAGTGGGCGCGGTCGTTGGGCATGCCGTAGACGAAACCGACCAGGCGGCCCTTGACGGTGGCGCCGAAGGCCCGGGCGCCCGGGAAGGTCATGTGGCGCAGCACGATCTGCCGGCGTACGGCCACCTCGTCGGGGCCGAGCCCGAACGCCACCGCCTGCACCGCCAGCGCCTCGTCGACGTGGCCGGGGAGGTCGAGGGGGCCGATCACGATGTCGTCGGGGTGGGGGCGTCCGTGACCGGGAAAGCGCAGCATGCCGGGGAGACTACAGGGCGTGCCCCGTCAGAACAGCACGCTAGAACAGCACGCTCATGAAGGCGCCGGCCTCTCGGAAGCCCACCCTCGCGTACGTCCTGCGGGCGGGCGTGTTGAAGTCGTTGACGTAGAGGCTCGCCACGGGCGCTATCTCCGTCAGGGCGTAGCGGAGGACGGCCGCCATGCCGGGGGCCGCGACGCCCCTGCCCCGGTGCTCGGGGGCCACCCAGACGCCCTGGATCTGGCAGGCGCGGTCGGTGGCGGCGCCGACCTCGGCCTTGAAGACGACCCTGCCGTCGGCGTCGAAGCGGGCGAAGGAGCGGCCGGCGCCGACGAGCTCGGCGACCCTGGCCTGGTAGAGCAGGCCGCCGTCGCCGGCCAGCGGGGAGACGCCGACCTCCTCGGTGAACATGGCCACGCACGCCGGCATGATCGTCTCCAGCTCGTCCTTGCGGACGCGGCGGACGCGGGGGTCCGGGGGTATGAGCTCGGACATGCGGTCGGTGACCATGAGGGGCTGGCGGGCGCGGACCTCGCGGGCCGGACCCCACTGGGGTTCGAGCAGCCGCCAGAGCGCGGCGGTGGGTTCGGCCGGGCCGACGATGGAGGAGCAGCGGCGGCCGGCCCGGCGGGCACGGTCGGCGAAGGCGCGGACCGCCCGGGGGGTGGCGCAGATGGGCACCAGGTTGGCGCCGGCGTAGCACAGGGACGTGAGGACGCCGCCCTCGTACCAGCCCCACATCTCACCGCCGAGCCGCCAGGGATCCAGGCCCGCGATCCGGACGCGGGCCGTCACGAAGGCGTTCGCGACCGGCTCGCGGTCGAGTACGGCGAGTGCGGCGTCCAGGTCGCTCGGTTCGAGGACCCGGGAAGTGGTCTGCGTCAACACGTGCGGGGCCTCACACAACGGGGTCTGCCTGATGTCCGCACTGTACCTTCGCGAGCCGGGGGCCGCCGCCCCCGGACCCGTGCTCCGGCCCTGGAGGGGCCTCGTCGTCGGGCGCCGGCCGGCACAGGTGAAAACCCGTCAGCCCGCCACCGAGACCTGCGGTTCGCCCGACGCGATGCCGTCCTTCTCCATCTCCTCGGCGATCTTCATCGCCTCCTCGATCAGCGTCTCCACGATCTTCGACTCGGGCACGGTCTTGATGACCTCGCCCTTCACGAAGATCTGCCCCTTGCCGTTGCCCGAGGCCACGCCCAGGTCGGCCTCGCGGGCCTCGCCGGGGCCGTTGACGACGCAGCCCATGACGGCGACGCGCAGCGGCACCTCCATGCCCTCCAGCCCGGCGGTGACCTCCTCGGCGAGCTTGTAGACGTCGACCTGGGCGCGTCCGCAGGACGGGCAGGAGACGATCTCCAGTCCGCGCTGGCGCAGGTTCAGCGACTCCAGGATCTGGATGCCGACCTTGACCTCCTCGACCGGCGGGGCGGACAGCGAGACGCGGATGGTGTCGCCGATGCCCTGGGAGAGCAGCGCGCCGAAGGCGACGGCCGACTTGATGGTGCCCTGGAAGGCGGGCCCGGCCTCGGTGACGCCGAGGTGGAGGGGGTAGTCGCACTGGGCGGCGAGCTGGCGGTAGGCCTCGACCATGATCACGGGGTCGTTGTGCTTGACGGAGATCTTGATGTCGCGGAAGTCGTGCTCCTCGAAGAGGGACGCCTCCCACAGGGCGGACTCGGCCAGCGCCTCGGGGGTGGCCCTGCCGTACTTCTGGAGCAGGCGCCGGTCCAGCGAGCCGGCGTTGACGCCGATGCGGATCGGGGTGCCGTGGTCCCTGGCCGCCCTGGCGATCTCCTTGACCTTGTCGTCGAACTGCTTGATGTTGCCGGGGTTCACCCGCACCGCCGCGCAGCCCGCCTCGATCGCGGCGAAGACGTACTTGGGCTGGAAGTGGATGTCGGCGATCACCGGGATCTGCGACTTGCGGGCGATGGTCGCCAGCGCGTCCGCGTCGTCCTGGGTGGGGCAGGCCACCCGGACGATCTGGCAGCCGGAGGCGGTGAGCTCGGCGATCTGCTGGAGGGTGGCGCCGATGTCGGACGTGCGCGTGGTCGTCATCGACTGCACGGACACCGGGGCGTCCCCGCCCACCGCCACCGACCCGACCTGGATCTGCCGGCTCTTCCGGCGCTCGGCGAGCTTGGTCGGAACGGACGGCATGCCGAGAGAAATCGCAGTCATCTGCTGTGCAACCCCAAGTCGTGGATCAAGGTCCGGCTCCCCGTGAGCAGCGGGCTCCGGGCTCCGAGATTACGGCACCGGCCGACGCGCGAGCACATCGCGCACGTAAACCCGCCCAAAGGGCGACGGCCTGGAAACCAAGGGTTCCAGGCCGTCGTGAACGGCGGGTGTCACGGCCCGGGCTAGGAGATCCGCACCGGGTTCACCACGTCCGCGATCAGGACGAGGAGGGTGAAGCAGACGAAGACCCCGGCCACCACGTAGGCCACCGGCATCAGTTTCGCCACGTCGAACGGGCCGGGGTCGGGGCGGCGCAGCACCTTGGCGAGGTTGCGGCGCAGCGACTCCCACAGGGCGCCCGCGATGTGTCCGCCGTCGAGCGGCAGCAGCGGGAGCATGTTGAACAGGAACAGGGAGAGGTTGAAGCCGGCGAGCAGCATCACGAACATCGCCAGTTGCTGCGAGGCCGGGATGTCGAGGGTGGCGATCTCGCCGCCGACCCGGGCCGCGCCGACGACGCCCATCGGGGAGTCGGGTTCGCGAGGGCCGTCGCCGAAGGCCGCGTCCCACAGGGCGGGGATCTTGGACGGCAGGGCGGCGAGGGAGTCGACGGCGTCGCCGACCCGGTCGGTCATCCAGGTCACGGAGTCGCCGAAGTCCTGTTTGACGACGCCGGTGGCCGCGCTGAAGCCGAGGAAGCCAGCCTTGACGTACTCGCCCTCGACGTAGGCGCCGTTGCCGTCCTTCTTGGCGACCATGTTGGTGGCGATCGTCGCCTGGAGGGTGACCTCCCGGCCGTCGCGTTCGACGACGATCGGCACGGTCTTGCCGGCGCTGTCGCGGATGAGGTCGGAGAGGGTGCCCCAGTCGTCGGTCCTGACCCCGGCGAAGGCGACGATCCTGTCGTCGGCCTTCATCCCGGCGGCGGCGGCCGGGGACTGGGGGTCGGACTTCTTGCAGTCGTCGCGGTTCTCGGTCTGCGAGATCACGCACTGCGAGACCGAGCTGACGGTGGTGGTCTGCTGCTGGATGCCGAAGCCCATCAGCACGATCAGGAACAGTACGACCGCGAGGACCAGGTTCATGAACGGGCCCGCGAACATCACCACGACCCGTTTCCACGGCTTGCGCGTGTAGAACAGGCGGTTCTCGTCGCCGGGCCTGAGCTCCTCGAACGCGGCGGAGCGGGCGTCCTCGATCATGCCGCGCCACGGTGAGGTGGAGCGGGCCTCCAGCCGGCCGTCGGGGCCGGGCGGGAACATGCCGATCATGCGGATGTAGCCGCCGAACGGGATCGCCTTGACGCCGTACTCGGTCTCGCCCTTGTTCCGCGACCAGAGGGTCGGGCCGAAGCCGACCATGTACTGGGGCACGCGGATGCCGAACATCTTGGCCGTGGAGAGATGGCCCAGCTCGTGCCACGCGATCGAGAACAGCAGGCCGGCCGCGAAGACGACTATGCCGAGGATGAACATCAGGGTCGTCATGCACGCGCCTCCGCGCTCGCCGTCCGGTCGGTCAGTTCCCGGGCCCTCGTCCGCGCCCAGGTCTCCGCTTCGAGGACGTCCGACACGGTCAGTGAAGTTCCCGTCGCCGGGGTGCCGTGTTCCTCGACCACCCGGGTGACGGTCTCCATGATCCCGTTGAACGGCAGCGCGCCGGCGCGGAACGCCTCCACGCACTCCTCGTTCGCGGCATTGAACACCGCCGGGGCGGTTCCCGCGAGCTCGCCGACGTGCCGGGCGAGGTTCACGGAGGGGAAGGCCTCGTTGTCGAGGGGGAAGAACTCCCAGGTGGACGCCTTGCTCCAGTCGAAGACGGGGGCGGCGTCGGGGACCCGTTCGGGCCAGCCGAGACCGATGGCGATGGGCCCGCGCATGTCGGGGGGCGTCGCCTGGGCCAGTGTCGATCCGTCCGTGAACTCAACCATCGAGTGGACATACGACTGCGGGTGCACGACGACCTCGATGCGGTCGAAGGAGATGTCGTACAGCAGGTGCGCCTCGATGACCTCCAGGCCCTTGTTGACGAGGGTCGCGGAGTTGATCGTGATGACCGGGCCCATGGCCCAGGTGGGGTGGGCGAGGGCGTCCTCGACGGTGACGTCCGCCAGCTGCTCCTTGGTGCGGCCCCGGAAGGGGCCGCCGGAGGCGGTGACGACGAGCCTGCGGACATCGGCGCGGGTGCCGGCGGCCAGCGCCTGGAAGAGGGCGGCGTGCTCGGAGTCGACCGGGATGATCTGACCGGGCTTGGCGAGGGCCTTGACCAGCGGGCCGCCGACGATGAGCGACTCCTTGTTGGCGAGCGCGAGGGTGCGGCCCGCCTCCAGGGCGGCGAGGGTCGGGGCGAGACCGATGGAACCGGTGATGCCGTTGAGGACGGTGTGGCAGTCGGAGGCGGCGACCTGGGTGGCCGCGTCCTTGCCGGCCAGGATCTCGGGCAGCGGTTCCCCCGCCTCGTACTGCGCGGACAGCGCCTCGCGCAGCGCCGGTACGACGTCCTCGCGGGCCACGGCGACCGTGCGCACCCGCAGCCGGCGGGCCTGCTCGGCGAGGAGGGCGACCCGGCCGCCGTTGGCGGACAGGCCGGTGACCCGGAAGCGGTCGGGGTTGCGCAGCACGAGGTCGATGGCCTGGGTGCCGATCGACCCGGTGGAGCCGAGGATCACCACGTCCTTCGGGCCGTCTCCCGCCACGGGGTCGTAGACGAGGTGCGGGTCGGCGAGGGGGGCTGGAGCGTCGGTCATGGACCCATTGTGTCGGGTCTCGACCGCCGCCGGGCCCCGCCCCGGCGACCCAGGGGCGCACCCCGGCAACCCGGGGACGCACCCCGGCGACCCAGGGGCGCGCCCCGGTGTCCCGGAGGCGCACCCCGGCAACCCGGGGGCGCGTCCCAGCGGCCCGGGGGCGCACCCCGGCGCCCCGGAGGCACCCCCGGCCGACCCGGGGGCGCGTCCCAGCGGCCCGGAGGCGCACCCCGGCGACCCGGAGGCGCGCCCCCGCTCCGTGCGCCGGCCCGGTGGTCCGCCGGCGTTCCCGCCCGCCGGTCAGCGGTCGATGTGGTCGACCTCACGGCCGCCGCGCGGCTGGATCGGGCGGTTGCTCCTCGGGAACAGCTCCCGGTACGCCGCGACCTGCCGCGGGGTGACGCGCACCTGGTCCTCCAGCACGGTCCACTTGACGCCCTCCGTGCAGGGCGGGGTGGTCAGGGAGCCCTCGTAGCGGTACTGGCCGCGGCCGCCGGGGAGGAACCGTGCGAGGTCGACGGGCTTGGTGACGCGGCTCCGCCCGCCCTCCTCGGCCGGGAGGCGCTTCCACAGGTCCGTGAAGGCGGAGTGGCCCTTCGCCGCCCTCATCAGCACGCCGAGGACGGCGAGTTCGCCCTTGCCGTCCTCGTGCACGAAGTGCATCTCCATGGCCGCGTGCGCACCGTCCTCGGTGTGCTCGCTGGGGAGGTGGAAGTGGAACTGCCGCAGCTGGTACGTGGTGCCGTCGACGACGATGCTGCTGCCGGCGGAGACATTGGCCTGAACGGTGTGGCCGTTGTTCACGAGCTCCGCGGTGACGGGTCGGTAGTGGACGGTGACGGGTGTGTCCGTCTCGACGGCGATGTCCTCGGTGAGGTCGATGGGTGACTGTTCACGGCCCTTCTCGCAGGCCTCGAAGTCCTCGCTGAGCGAGGCCCAGTGCTCCGGGCCGGTGGCTCCCTCGTAGCTCCAGTGCGGGGTCTCCCGGGACGCGCCGGCCGGGGAGGCGGTGGCGGTGGCGGTGCAGGCGGTCGCCGTGGCGGCCGTGAGGACGACGGCCGCGGAGACGACGGCCGTGCGTATGTGGTGGGAGAACATGCGGATGACCCCTCATCGGATGGTGGGAGGTCATCCACCTTTCGCCATCGACCGCAACGAACGGGGCAAGGTTCGAACAGGGAACGGCAAGGAAGGGTAAGCAAACGTCCAAGGACCCGGCACATGGTCCGCAAAACAGGAAAAACCTTCAGCTGTAAGGGAGTTGGGCGCTCAGGACGGGAAGGAGGGAGGGCGGCCGGGTGCGGGGACCCGGCCGCCCTCCCTCCGGTGCCGTGATGGCACGCGTCGTCAGCGGATCGGACGGTGCGCGTTCTCCCGGGTGCTCGGGCCGGGTGTGGCGTCGGCGATCCAGGGACCGTCGTCGGAGGGGTCGATGACGCCCTGCTCCAGCCACTCGTAGGTGCCGGAGAGCACGCCCCTGACGACCTTGCGGTCGAGGTCGTCGGTGTTGGTCCACAGGCGGCCGAAGAGTTCCTCGACGCGGATGCGGGCCTGACGGCAGAAGGCGTCGGCGAGCTGGTAGGCCTCGCGGCCGTGGTCGTCGCGGCCGCGCAGGAGCTCGGCGCGGACGCAGGCGGCGCTCATGGCGAACAGTTCGGCGCCGATGTCGACGATCCTGCCCAGGAAGCCCTGCTTGGTCTCCATCCTCCCCTGCCAGCGGGACATGGCGTAGAAGGTGGAGCGGGCCAGCTTGCGGGAGGTGCGCTCGACGTAGCGCAGGTGCGGGGAGAGGTCGACGCCGTGCTTGAACTCGCCGTACGCGCCGGGGAGCTGTCCGGGGCCGGCGACGAGTCTCGGCAGCCACTTGGCGTAGAAGACGCCCGCGCCGGCGCCCGCCCGCGCCTTGTCGCCGAGGGACTTCTCGGGGTCGATCAGGTCACCGGCGACCGAGAGGTGGGCGTCGACGGCCTCGCGTGCGATCAGCAGGTGCATGATCTCCGTGGAGCCCTCGAAGATGCGGTTGATGCGCAGGTCACGCAGCAACTGCTCGGCGGGGACCGCCCGTTCGCCGCGCGCCCGCAGGGACTCTGCGGTCTCGAAGCCGCGGCCGCCGCGGATCTGGACCAGTTCGTCGGCCATCAGCCAGGCCATCTCCGAGCCGTACAGCTTGGCGAGGGCGGCCTCGATGCGGATGTCGTTGCGGTCCTCGTCGGCCATCTGCGAGGAGAGGTCGACCACGGCCTCCAGGGCGAAGGTGGTGGCCGCGATGAACGCGATCTTGGAGCCGACGGCCTCGTGCAGCGCCACCGGCCTGCCCCACTGCTCCCGGGCCGCCGACCACTCGCGGGCGATCTTCAGGCACCACTTGCCGGACCCGACGCACATCGCGGGCAGGGAGAGCCGGCCGGTGTTGAGCGTGGTCAGGGCGATCTTCAGGCCCTGCCCCTCCTCGCCGATGCGGTGGGAGGCGGGGACCCGGACCCGGTGGAAGCGGGTGACGCCGTTCTCCAGCCCGCGCAGGCCCATGAAGGCGTTGCGGTTCTCCACGGTGACGCCCTCGGACGCCGCCTCGACCACGAACGCGGTGATGCCGCCCCGGTGGCCCTCGGACCCCGGTACGCGCGCCATGACCACGAGGAGGTCGGCGACCACGCCGTTGGTGGTCCACAGCTTCACCCCGTCGAGGACGTACTCGTCGCCCTCGGGGACGGCGGTGGTGGCGAGCCGCGCCGGGTCCGAGCCGACGTCGGGCTCGGTGAGCAGGAAGGCCGAGATGTCGGTGCGGGCGCAGCGCGGCAGGAACGTCTCCTTCTGCTCCCGCGTGCCGAAGATCTTCAGCGGCTGCGGGACGCCGATCGACTGGTGCGCCGAGAGCAGCGCGCCGACCGCCGGGTTCGCGGAGCCGACCAGGGCCAGGGCCTTGTTGTAGTAGACCTGGGTGAGGCCGAGGCCGCCGTACTTGGTGTCGATCTTCATGCCGAAGGCGCCGAGCTCCTTGAGCCCGGTGATCACGTCGTCGGGGATCAGGGCGTCGCGCTCGATCCGGGCACCGTCGATCTTCGTCTCGCAGAAGTCGCGGAGTTTGGCGAGGAACTCCTCGCCGCGCTGGACGTGCTCGTCGGCGGGCAGGGGGTGGGGGTGGATCAGGTCGAGCCGGAAGCGGCCGAGGAACAGTTCCTTGGCGAAGCTGGGCTTGCGCCAGTCCTGTTCCCGGGCGGCCTCCGCCACCTGACGGGCCTCACGTTCGGTGACCGTGGGCCGGGACGGAGACTCGGGTGCTGCGGACATGAGGCTCACCTCGCCGCGAATGGGATGGGATCATTACATTACCGACTGGTGCCACTCGATCGTGTGTACCCGATCCGTAGCCGCCCCGCCACCCTTCGTACGGCCGCACGGCCGACACTCCCGTGCCCGGCGGGCGGGCGGGGTGAGGGAGAATTCCTCCGGCGCCTCCTCCCATCCGATCCGGTTCCGGAGAAGGGTGTCGAAGCGCTTCGACAGCCTATGGACATCCGTCCTCCTGTGGGATTACTGTCGGACCACCCTCACCTGCCCCCCTTACATTGCGCGCACTGTCGAAGCGCTTCACAAGCTTGGAGACTGGATGGTCACCCTCGCCGAGGTCGCCCAGCACGCCGGAGTCTCCGCGAGCACGGTGAGCTATGTCCTCAGCGGCAAGCGGTCCATCTCCGCGAACACCCGGCAGCGGGTCGAGCGGAGCATCCACGAACTCGGGTACCACCCGAACGCCGGGGCCCGTGCCCTGGCCAGCAGCAGGTCGAACATCATCGCACTGATGATCCCGCTGCGTACGGACATGTACGTGCCGGTGATGATGGAGATCGCCATCGCGGTGGCCACCACGGCCCGCACCCACGGGTACGACGTGCTGCTGCTCACCGGCGAGGAGGGCCCGGACGCGGTGCGCCGGGTCGCGGGCAGCGGACTCGCCGACGGCATGATCCTGATGGACGTCGAACTCGACGACGAGCGGCTGCCGCTGCTGCGCGGCGGGGGTTCCCCCGCTCGGGCGAAGCCGGGGGCGAGGGACGACCAGCCCGCGGTGCTGATCGGGCTGCCCGCCGACACCACCGGGCTGACCTGCGTCGACCTCGACTTCAAGGCCACCGGTGCGCTGTGCGTGGAGCATCTGGCGGAGCGGGGGCACCGCGACATCGCCGTCATCGGCGAGGCGCCGGCGGTCTACGAACGGCACACCGGCTTCGCCGAGCGCACCCTGGACGGACTGCGCGGCCGGGCGGGGGAGCTGGGACTGCGGCTGCTGCACCGGCCGTGCGAGGGCGGGTACGACGCGATGGCCGTGACCCTGGCCCGGATCCTCGACGAACGCCCCGGCACCACGGGCTTCGTCGTGCAGAACGAGTCGGCGGTGGAACCGCTGCTCGCCCTGCTGCGGCAGCAGGGGCGGGCCGTGCCCGAGGACGTCTCGGTGGTCGCGATCTGCCCGGAGCAGGTCGCCGTGCAGGCCTCGGTGCGGCTGACGTCGGTCGCCGTCCCCGCGCAGGAGATGGGCCGGCTCGCCGTGGAACAGCTGGTCGCCAAGCTCGGCGGGCGGGGCGGCGACGAGGTCGTCCTGATCGCACCCGAGCTGACGGTCCGCGCCAGCTCGGGCCCGGCGCCCGTCCGGTAGTCCGCCCGTACGGCGAGGGGCCGGCCCGGGCGGACCGGCCCCTCGCCGTACGGGCACGGATCAGCCGCCGCTGACCGTCAGGTTGTTGGTACGGAAGTCCAGCCCGCCGGCCGACGAGGTGATCTCGTAGCCGAACTGCACGTCACCGATGGTCTCGTTGCCCATCCAGCCCTTGGTGTCCTTGATCCACCTGAGGATCGGGAGGATGTCGACGGTGCCGGAGTTCGAGTCCGAGGTGCGCAGGAACGAGAAGACCTCGTTGGCCCCGTTGTTCCCCTTGTACACGTTCCAGGTGTGGCCGCCGAGGCTCACGGTGCCCTGCGGGCTGCCGAGCGGGCCCACGGCCCCGTTGTGGTTGACCCACAGCATGATCTCGTAGTCGTAGTCCGTGTCCCAGATGTCGTACGAGGTGTTGTACGCGCCCGAGGACGGGACGGTGACGTTGTAGCTGCTGGTGAGCGAGGAGAGGGAGGTGATCGGCTTGTTGATCACCTTCTTGGCGTTCGGGTAGGACTTGATGCCGCCCGTGTTGGGGTGGTCGGCCCACGCGCCCCAGTTGGTGCCGGAGTTGGCCCAGACGCACTGGGCGCCGGCGCCGGAGCCCCAGATGTTGTTGTAGAGGGTGTAGCCGTTGAGGCTGGTGTTGCCCCACTGGTCGCAGGAGCTCCAGACTGCGGCGTGCGCGGGGGCGGAGGCGAGGCCGACCGTCGCGCCGAGGGCGAGGGCGGGCGCCAGCAGGGCCTTGGTGATCCTGCTCAAGGTGCTTGGTGCCATGGCTTTCCTTCCATGGGTGGGGGGAATTGCGGGAGGGTCACCGCGCCTTCGGGGTGAGGACGCGGTCTTCTCCGGCGACCAGGTCGAGCGGCTCGGCGCCGGCGGAAGTCCACAGGTCGATGCGGTGGGTGCGGGTGGGCCGCAGGACGGCGGTGACGCCGTCCTGGGACCAGGTGAGGTCGAGCGAGGCGCCGAAGCGGGTGCGGATGCCGCGCAGTTCGCCGCTCGGGTACGCCGGGAGCGGCGCCGGCAGCAGGACCAGCCGGTCGGGGGTGGACTGCACGAGCGCCTCGATCAGCACGGCGGGCAGGGTGTGGGCGGCGTCGGCGTTGTAGACGTGGCGGTGCGGGTAGTGCGCGCTCATCAGGGAGGCGTGGAAGAAGTCGCCGTCGAGGACCTGGCCGAGCGCGTGGGCGACCCGCTCGCCGTCCCGGAGGCGGGCCGCGATCAGCGCGTGGTGCAGATGGCCGTGCGCGGAGTCGTTCTCGGCGCCGCGCAGTTCCAGGGCGCGGTGGGCGGCGGCGGCCAGGTCCGGGGTGTCGTAGGGGGTGATCTCGTCCAGGGGCCAGACGCCGTAGAGGTGGCTGAGGTGGCGGTGGTCGTAGGAGTCCTCCAGGCCGGGCCACGCCCATTCGGCCAGCGCGCCGTCGGCGTTGATCCGGTGCGGGGGCAGCCGGTCGGCGAGCGCCCGCCAGCGGTCGGCGTGCTCCGGGTGGTACGCGGCGGCGGTCCGCAGGGCGTGCCGGGCCGCGGAGAGGTCCATGGCCGCGTTGACGGTGCCCCAGCTCGCGTTGGCGGGCCGGTTCTCGGGCGAGTAGGAGGGGACGACGGCCGGCCGGCCCTCGCTGTCGGTGCGGGTGAGGAAGTCCTCGTAGAACAGGGCGACCTCGGCGAGCGCGGCGGCGGTGTGCGGGTCGCGTCCGCCGTGCGTCTCGTCGTGGTCGACGAGGGGCTTGAGCAGCCAGTCGGCGCCGGCGGTCCACAGGTGCAGCGGGTACTCGCGGCTGAAGTGGTACGAGTGCCCCGACTCGCCGTCGCTGTGGGCGGGCGCGACGACGCCCCGGGCGCCGAAGACCGCGCGGGCGTTGTCCCGCCAGTCGGGCAGCTGCCGCCGGATCAGGGCGGCCAGCGCCCCGGTCACCTCGGGGAGGTCCGCCGCGGCGGCGGAGGCGGTCTGGAGGTTGAGGTTGGCGTCGTGGGTGAAGGCGCCGGACCAGGCGGTGTCCCAGTCGCCGGTCCACAGTCCGGTCAGCCGGGGCGGGAACAGGCCGCTGGAGGACAGCAGGTGGTAGCGGCCGGCCGCGAAGAGCCTCTCGAGCAGGGCGGCGCTGCGCGGCCGGGTGAGCAGCTCCGAGCCCGGCAGGGCGCGTTCGTCCGGGTCGGCGGCCAGGTCCAGGGTGACGCGTGCGTAGGCGGTGCGGTGCAGCGGGAGGTGGCGGGCGAGGAGGCCGTCGTACGAGGACCCGGGGTCGTCGTCGAGCAGATCGCGCAGGGCGCGGCCCTCGGCGACCACGTCGAGTTCCCCGGTGTGCCGCCGCACCCGGGTGAGCAGCAGCACGGACCGCGCGCCCTCGACGTGCACGCCCGGCGGCGCGAGCGCCGTCCGGCCGCCGGTGACGGCGACCAGGGTGACGCCGGTGCAGGCGAGGTCGCTGCCCGGGTAGCGGGCGCGCAGGCTCAGCAGGGCGCCCTCGGGGGTGAGGACCGCTCCGTGGCCGACGCCCAGGCCGGCGGGGGCGCCCGGGAGCCGGTGGTCCAGGCAGACGTCGAGGGTGAGTCCGGGGCCGGTGACGTGCTGGACGATCACGTCGTCGGCGCGGGAGACGAAGACCCGGCTGGTCCGGCCGGCGCGGGTCGCCTCCGCGACGCCGGTGGCGAAGTCGAGCGCCCGGCGGTATCCGTCCCGCTCCCGGTCGTCGTCGTCCGGGCGGCGGAGGCGGATCTGGAAGGCGGGGTGGAAGGGCCGCACCCACTGGAGCGGGCGGCCGTCGGTGAACCCCTCGGCGGCGGCCGGGTCTCCGGACAGCAACCGGTCCTGGAGGTCGGGCAGCCGGTCCGCCAGCCGCGGCGGCAGCCGGTTGTGGTCGTCGCCCTCGCCCGGGCGGACGAGGGTGTGGTGGGTGACGACGGTCCGGTCGTCGTCCGGATCGCCGAACACAAGGGCGCCGTGGTGGCCGTTGCCGCTCAGGAAGGCGTCCTCCCAGCGGGCGGCCGGCCGTGGTTCCCAGGTTCCGTGGACGGGCGCGGCGCTCATGACCCGAGCACCGCCACGCCGTAGCGGCCGAGGGTGATGCGGTCGGTCACGGTGGCCTCCGTCAGCAGGTCGTGGTGGGTTCCCGGGACGTCCACGGTGACCGGCTCGCGGCCGTGGTTGAGCAGGAACAGCAGGTCCCCGCGGCGGACCGCCTCGACTCCGTCGGGGAGTCCGTCGAGCACCGGCCGGACGCCCGCACCGGCCGCGACGCGGGTCAGCAGCGCGCGCAGCGCCTCCGGTTCGGGGAGCGTCGAGACGTACCAGGCGCGGCCCTTGCGCAGCACGGCGGGCAGTCCGTCGAGTTCCCCGCCCCGGTAGGGGACGGTCTCGTCGGCGGTGCCGTCGGGCTCCAGTTCCTCGGACCACAGGGTGCCGCGCAGGCCGTCGCACTCGGCGGTCTCCCCCGGCTCCAGCGGCCACCACTCGTGCAGGGTGCGGATGCCGAAGAGTTCCCGCAGCCGGGCGTCCATGCCGCCGGGCCGCACCCGGTCGTCCTGGTCGGCGACGCCGGTCAGGAACCCGCAGACGAGGGTGCCGCCGCCGCGTACGTAGGCCAGGAGGTTGTCGACGGCCGTGTCGGTGAGGAGGTAGAGCTGCGGGACGACGACGAGCCGGTAGCCGGAGAGGTCGTGTCCGGGGTGGGCGAAGTCGGCGGTGAGGTGCGCCTGCCACAGCGCCCGGTGCCAGGCGCCCAGGACCTGCGGGTAGTCGACCTCGTGGGAGGGCCGGGCCTCCTGGTCGCCGGCCCACCAGGAGTGCCAGTCGTGCAGCACCGCGACCTCGGCGGTGATCCGGCCGCCGGTGACGTGCGGGGCGATCCGGGCCAGGTCCGCGCCGAGTTGCCTGACCTCCTGGTACGTACGTCCCTGCTCACCGGCGTGGCCCACCATCCCGGAGTGGAACTTCTCCGCGCCCTGCCGGGACTGGCGCCACTGGAAGTAGCAGACGGCGTCCGCGCCGCGGGCGACGGCCTGGAGGGACCACAGGCGGTTGAGGCCGCGCGGCTTGGGGTGGTTCACCCGGCGCCAGTTGACCGGTCCGGCCGCCTGCTCCATCAGCATCCAGGGGCCGCGGGCCTGGGAGCGGGTCATGTCCTGGACCAGGGCGCCGCTCTGGGCGCCGAGCGGGTCGCGCGGGTCGGGGTAGAGGTCGACGGAGACGACGTCCTCCTCCTCGGCCCAGCGCCAGGCGTCCTGGCCGGCCCACAGCGGCATGAAGTTGGTGGTGACCGGCAGGTGCGGGGTGTGCCGGCGGACGATGTCGCGTTCGGCGGTGTAACACTCCAGGAGCATGTCGGAGGTGAAGCGCTTGAAGTCCAGCACCTGGGCGGGGTTCTTCAGGTAGTGCGCGTGCCGGGGCGGCAGCACCTCGGCCCAGTCGCCGTAGCCCTGGCTCCAGAAGGCGGTGCCCCAGGCGGTGTTGAGGGCGTCGAGGGTGCCGTGGCGGTGGCGCAGCCAGACCCGGAAGCGGGCGGCGGCCTCGTCGCCCCAGTCGTAGGTGCAGTACTCGTTGTTGATGTGCCACAGGGTGAGGGCGGGATGGGTGCCGTAGCGGGCGGCCAGGTCCTCGGTGATGGCGGCGGCGTACCGGCGGTAGGTGGCGCTGGAGTGCGAGAAGTGCTGGCGTCCGCCCCACCCCTCGGTCCGGCCCTCCGCGTCGCGGGGCAGGGTGTCGGGGTGCAGGTGGCCCATCCAGGGCGGCGGGGAGGCGGTCGGGGTGGCGAGGACGACGCCGATGCCGTTGTCGTGCATCAGGTCCATCAGGCGGTCCAGCCAGTCGTAGTCCCGCTCCCCCGGGCGGGGTTCGAGCTTCGACCAGGAGAAGACGCCGAGGGTGACGGAGTTGACGCCGGCCTCCTTCATCAGGCGGACGTCCTCGTGCCAGACCTCCTCGGGCCACTGCTCGGGGTTGTAGTCGCCGCCGTAGAGGAGGCGGCCGCGGGTGGCGTCGCTCAGGTTCGGCATCAGACGGGCTCCCCGTACTGGATGCCGCGCCCGTTGGTGGCCAGGTAGACCCGGCCGTACACGCGCGGGTCGCCGGTGACGGTCTCGCCGGTCCAGCCCCACTGGTGGCCGTCGTCGTTGATGCGCACCCAGGTCCTCGCCTCGTCGTCGGAGCGGTACACGGCGGTGATCGCCCCGGTGGAGCCGACCTGGTAGACCGCCGGGTAGCCGGCGCCGTCGGCGGCCTTGCCGAAGCCGCGGGCGTGGGAGGACCGGCAGCTGTCGACCTTGGCGAAGCTCCCGCCCCCGTCGGTGGATCGGTACAGCCCGTTCCCCTTGGCGCTCAGCCACGGGTCGCCGGTGCGGCCGGGCGCCGCGGCCAGCTTGAACTGGCTGTCGCCAAAGGGCAGTCCGGTCGCCCGGGCGGTGAAGGAGCGGCCGCCGTCGGTGCTGGCGAGCAGCGTTCCCGTGTCGGTGTCGTACGCGTAGAAGAGCGCCGGGTCGGCCCGGTCGTCCCAGCGGTAAGCGCCGCCGATGTCGGTCCGGGCGTAGGCGAGCCCGCGCACGGAGGGATGGAACAGCACACCGGTGATGAACCCGGTCCCGCCGATGACGACGCTGCGCCAGCGGTAGGCGGAGGACCCGGCGGCCTCCGCCCGGCCGGCGAGGACGGGGACTCCGGCGACAGCGGCGACGGCCGCCGCTCCTGCAAGAACGGCACGCCGACCGAGGGAGGACGCGAGCATGACAGGGTGACCTCGTATCAGGGGTGGGCGGAGAGACTTCAGGGGCGCGGGGAACTGCGCGACCAGCCGCAAGGGACCCGCAGCCGAACAACCGCGCGGTTCCCCGGAAAGACAAGGGTGTCAACCCTTGACCGCGCCGGTGAGCATGCCCTTCTTGAAGTGCTTCTGGACGAACGGCGACAGCACGGCCACCGGCAGCAGGGCCATGACCATCACCGCCATCTGCACGGCCAGGCCGGACAGCTCACCGGTCTTGATCGCCTGGCCCAGGCCGACCGGCGCCTCCTGCTTCTGCACCAGCTGGATCATGACGTTCTGCAGCGGCAGCATGTCCTGGTCGTTCAGGTACAGGGAGGCGTTGAACCAGGCGCTCCAGTAGCCGACGGCGTAGAACAGCGTGATCACCGCGACGACCGCGCGGGAGAGCGGCAGCACGATCTGCCACAGGATGCGCAGGTCCCCGGCCCCGTCGATGCGGGCGCTGTCGATCAGCTCCTGCGAGATGCCCATGAAGAAGCCGCGCAGCACCAGGATGTTGAAGACGCTGATCGCGCTGGGCAGGATCAGCGCGAGGTAGCTGTCCGTCAGGCCCATGGACTGCACCAGCAGGTAGGTGGGGATGAGGCCGGCGCTGAAGAACATCGTGGCCAGCAGCACCATGAGGATCCAGCGGTGGCCGAGGGAGCCGGTGCGGGACAGTCCGTAGGCGCACAGCACCGACACCGCCATCGAGAACAGGGTGCCGACGAGGGTGATGCCGATGCTGACGAGCGCGGCCCGGGTGACCTGGCCGCCGCTGAGCAGTTCCTGGTAGGCGACGAAGGTGATGTCCGTCGGGATCATCACCAGCCCGCCGGCCTCGTCGATGGCCTTGCGCGTGGACAGGCTGGTGACCACGACGATCCAGAGCGGGAACAGGATGGCCAGGCAGGCGAGGAACAGGACCAGCCCCTTGCCCGCGAGCCCGGCCCGGCTGGGCTTCTCCTCCCACACCGGCCGGGGCGGGGCCGCCCAGCGGCCGGGCGTGCGCGCGGGCTTGTCGATGACGGCGGTCACTTCTTGTACACCCCCTGTTCGCCCATGAGATGGGCCACCTTGTTGGCTATCAGGACCAGGCCGAGACTGATGACGCCCTTGACGAGTCCCGCGGCGGCCGCGTAGCCGAAGTCCTGGTTGCGCACGCCGTTCCACCACACGAAGGTGTCGAGGACCTCCGCGGCCCCCGGTCCGACGGCGTCGCGTTGCAGCAGGATCTGTTCGAAGCCGACCGTCAGGGCGTCACCGACGCGCAGCACCAGCAGCAGGGCGATCACCGGGCGCAGCGCGGGCAGCGTGACGTGCCACATGCGGCGCCAGCGGTTGGCGCCGTCCATCGCGGCGGCCTCGTACAGGTCGGGGCTGACCGAGGCCAGCGCGGCGAGGAAGACGATGATCCCCCAGCCGGCGTCCTTCCACACGCTCTGCGCGGTGACCAGGAACTTGAAGGTCTCCGGGTCGGTCATCAGGCTGAGCCCGTCGTACCCGTGGTCGCGCAGCAGCTGGGACAGCAGCCCGGCGCCGCCGAACAGCTGCTGGAAGACGGCGATGACCAGCACCCAGGAGAAGAAGTGCGGCAGGTAGAGGACGGCCTGTGAAATCGCCCGCACCCGCGGCCTGACCACGCTGTTGATGAGCAGCGCGAGCAGGATGGGGATCGGGAAGTAGAGCACCAGCTGGAGGAAGAACAGCACCAGGGTGTTCTGCACCGAGTTCCAGAAGGCGGAGTCCTCGAAGATGCGCTGGAAGTTCTCCAGGCCCACCCAGGGGCTGTGCAGGATGGAGACGACCCCGTTGTCACTGATGTAGGGGTCGTACTCCTGGAACGCGACGACGTTGCCGAGGATCGGCACGTAGTTGAAGAGCAGCACCAGCAGCACGGCCGGCAGCGTCATCAGCAGCAGGACGCGGTCGCGTCGGAACCTCGCCCGGAGGCCGAGCTTCCCGGCGGGCGGTTTCCCCGTGGTCCCGGTGGCGCCGCCGTGCGCCGCCGGGGGGTTCTCCTTCGCTTCGGCCTCGGTGTCGGTCCGAGGCACCGTGCTGTGGGACACGGCGGTTCTCCTTGCCTCGGTATCCGGTCAGCCGGCCGCCGAGCCGTTCTCGTCGAGGATCTTCTTGTACCAGTCGCGGAGTTCGTCCCCGCCCTTGCTCTTCCAGTCGGAGACGGCCTGCTGCACGTCGCTGATCTTCTTGCGGCCGCGGATGACGTCGTCCTCCAGCTGCTCGAAGTCGTTGGAGAGGTTGGTGTAGCGGGCGGGCTCGGTGATCTGCATCCCGTAGAAGGACGACTTCCGGGTGAAGGCGCCCATCCGCTGCTGCCACTCCACCTGGCCCTTGGCGACCTCGGGGAAGTCGGGGTGGGCGATGGTCGGGGCGGGGCTCGCGACCATCACGTAGGCGTTCATCACGTCGATGTTGCCCTGGTCGGTCTTGGTGGGCACGCCGTCCTTGACGGTGTAGTGGGTGCCCTCCACGCCGTAGTTGGTGGCCATGTACTCCTTGGTGCCGTACGGCGCGGCGGTGACGTTGGCGACGGCCAGCACGTCCCGGATCACGGCCTCGGAGGCCTTCTTGTTGACGAAGGCGAAGATGCCGGCCGGGTTCTTCGCCCACAGCGTGGGGTCACCGCCGTCGTGGCCGAAGACGTCCATGCCCCAGATCTTGAAGTCGGGGTTCTGCGTGGCCTGTTCGGCGGTGCGGCTCCACCACTGCGAGGAGTCCTGGTTGTAGATGAGGAACTCGCCGGCGGCGAACTTGGGCCCGGGGTCGGTGGCGTTGCTCTTGCCCAGCTTGGCGTCGGGGTGCACGACTCCGGCGGCGAACAGCTTGCGCGTCCACTCCAGGGCCTCGAGGTACTCCTCGGTCTCGATGCGGTAGATCAGCTTGCCGTCGACCAGGTTCCAGCCGAGCGACTTCTCCTCGCCGGAGAGCACACCGAAGGCGTTGAAGGCGGTCCACTTCATGTCCAGGCAGGCCCAGCGCTTGGCCTTGGCGTTGGTGGCGTCCTTGGCCAGCGCCATGAACTCGTCGCACGAGCGGGGGACCTCGTAGCCCTCCTTCTCGAATATGTCCTGGCGGTAGAGCGGCACGATGCCGGTGACGTACGAGGACGGCATGGGCAGGCCGCGCAGCTTGCCGCCGAAGATGGACCGCTGCCAGGCGTCGGTGGGGATCGCCGCGAGGTTCGGGTAGTCCTTGACCGCGTCTCCGGACAGGTACGGGCCGAGGTCGGCGAACTTGCCGATGATGGCGCTGGGGATCTTGCCCGTCATGTTCCAGCCGGGCACGACCACCACGTCGGGCACCTCGCTGGAGGCGAGGACCGCGCCGAGCTTCTGGTCGTAGGTGTTGCCGTCCTGGTTCTGCCAGACCACGTCGACGCCGATGAGGTCGTTCATCGACGTGTAGTAGGCGTTGCCGTCCTTGGGCGGGGAGCCCCAGAACGGCGACATGATCGTGACCTTGCCGCCCTTGCCGAGCTTCTTCGGCACCGACGTCTTCAGGTCCGCCAGGTCGAGCTTGCCGGTGAAGCCGACCGCGGAACCGTTCTTGCTGGGGATGTCGGGCGTGACCACGTTGCTCGCCACGTACGCCGGGAGGATCTTCTTGGCGTCCTTGCCCGACGTGGTGCCGTCCCGCGAACCTCCGTCGGATCCACCGCACGCGGCGAGCAGCGGCATTCCTCCCGCCACCGCTGCGGTGGCGACCGCCGTGGAGGCGAGGAAGCTTCTCCGGCTCGGTCCGGAGGAGCTGGGGGCGGCGTTCGGCGTCATTGCGTCAACCCTTCATGGCGCACCGGGACACCCGGCAGGTGGCCGTCGGCTGCGGTGTCTTCAGTGGAACTGGCTGAGCCGAAGCGGTGGTTCGGCGGAAGGTGCGCCGGAAAGGCGGGCCTCGCAGTCGAAGCGCTTCGATGTTGCTGCGAGGTTAAGTGAACACCCAGGGGCACACAAGGGCCGCATCCAAGATTCCTCGGATGTATGCGCGATTGCGATGCAGGCATATTGTCCATGCATCGTTCATGAGGTGTTCGATCCGTTGTCCTCGGATCCCTTGACACCCACCCCCACCCCGAATGAGCATCGAAGCGCTTCGAAAGCGCCTCGCCGCTCCATCCCGAGGGGAACCCCACGTGACCGCACAAACGCCGCCTACGCCGCCTTTCCGCGATACGGCTCTGCCGTTCGCGAAGCGCATCGACGACCTCCTGTCGCGGCTCACCCTCGACGAGAAGATCGGATTTCTGCACCAGTTCGCGCCGGCCGTCGAGCGCCTGGACGTCGCCGCCTTCCGCACCGGCCAGGAGGCCCTGCACGGTGTCGCCTGGATGGGTCCGGCGACGGTGTTCCCGCAGGCCGTCGGCCTGGGCGCGACCTGGAACCAGGAGCTGGTGCGCCGGGTGGGCGAGGCGGTGTCCCGCGAGACCCGCGCGATGCGCGCCCGCGACGACCGTGTCGGCCTGAACGTCTGGGCGCCGACCGTCAACCTGCTGCGCCACCCCCTGTGGGGCCGCAACGAGGAGGGCTACTCGGAGGACCCGAAGCTCACCTCGGCGATCGCCACCGCCTACACCCAGGGCCTGCGCGGCGACCACCCGGCCTACTGGCGCACGGCCCCCGTCCTCAAGCACTGGCTGGCGCACAACAACGAGACGGAGCGCGACACCACCTCCAGCTCCGTCCGCCCGCGCGTGCTGCACGAGTACGACCTGCGCGCCTTCCGGGAGACGGTCGAGGCGGGCACGGTGGCCGGCGTGATGCCGGCCTACAACCTGGTCAACGGCCGCCCGAACCACGTCTCCCCGTATCTGCGCGAGCAGTTGCGCGCCTGGACCGAGGAGGACCTGCTGGTCTGCTCGGACGCCGGGGCGCCGTCCAACCTGGTCGACTCCGAGCACTACTTCGACACCCACGAGGAGGCCACCGCGGCGGCCCTGCGGGCCGGGGTCGACAGCTTCACCGACCACGGCACCGACGGCTCGAAGATCATCGGACGTGTCCGGGGCGCGCTGGAACAGGGGCTGCTGACGGAGGCCGACATCGACACGGCCGTACGCCGTCAGCTCTCGGTGCGGTTCCGGCTCGGCGAGTTCGACCCGGGCGCGGACCCGTACGCCGGGGAGCAGCCCTTCGACACCCCGGAGCACCGGGCGCTCGCCCGGGAGGCCGCCGAGCAGGCGATCGTCCTGCTGAAGAACGACGGCCCGCTGCCGCTCGCCCCGGACGCCCGGGTCGCGGTCGTCGGGCTGCTCGCCGACGAGTGCAAGCTCGACTGGTACAGCGGCAGCCTCATCCACCGCGTCACCCCGCTGGAGGGCCTCCGCGAGCGCTTCGGCGCCGAGCGCGTGGAGTTCGCCGAGGGCGTGGACCGGGTGCTGCTGAAGACCTCCGCCGGTACGTTTCTGCACGTCCCGGAGGCCCCCGGGGCCCCCGAGGCGGCGCGTGGCGCCGAGGGCGCCCTCGACCCGGCGCTGCTCGCGGGCCGCACCGACCTGCCGCCGCTCACCGCCGGGGCGGGCGGCACCGAGCTCGCCCTGGCCGACTGGGGCGAGGGCGTGCTCACCCTGCGGGCGCCCGACGGCCGCTACCTCTCGGTCGCCGAGGACGGGTACGTGCGCGCCTCCGCCGACCAGCCGGGCGGCTGGGTCGTGCAGGAGACGTTCCGGCTGGAACCGCACGGGGACGGTCACCTCCTCAGGCATGTGGGGACGGGGCGCCACGTGCAGGTCGCCGCCGACGGCGTGAAGGTTGCCGAGGAGGATCCCGAGGTCTTCGAGCTGGTCGTCGTCGAGCGCGGGGAGGACGCGGTCACGCGCGCCGCGGCCGGCGCCGACGTGGTCGTGGTGGTCGCCGGAAACGATCCGCACATCAACGGGCGCGAGACCGAGGACCGTACGACGCTGCGGCTGCCCGCCCAGCAGGAGCGGCTGCTGCGCGCGGCCCGGGCCGCCAACCCGGACACGGTGCTGGTGCTGACCTCCGCCTACCCGTACGCGGTGGACGCGGCGGACCTCCCGGCGCTGCTGTGGACCGCGCACGGCGGACAGGCCGCGGGCACCGCGCTGGCCCGGGTGCTCGCCGGCGACGTCTCCCCCGCCGGCCGGCTGCCGCAGACCTGGTACGCCGACGACGCCGACCTGCCGGACCTCCTCGACTACGACGTGATCGGCGGCCGGCAGACCTACCTGTACTTCGAGGGCACGCCGCTGTTCCCCTTCGGGCACGGCCTGTCGTACGCCGGTTTCTCCTACGGGGAGCTGACGGCGGACGTCGTCGAATCGGCGGTGCACGTCTCCTTCACCGTCACCAACACCGGTGACGTCACCGCCGACGAGGTGCCCCAGCTCTACACCCGGGCCGTGGACCCCTCGGTCCCGCGTCCGCGCCGCGAACTGCTGGCGCACCGGAGGGTGACGCTGGCGCCCGGGGAGACGGCCGGGCTCTCCTTCGTGCTGCCGCTGTCCGCCTTCGCGTTCTGGGACGTCGCGACGGGCCGGTGGCGCGTGGAGCCGGGGACGTACGAGCTGCTGGCCGGGGCCTCCAGCGAGGACGTGCGCGCACGGGCCGCGGTCACGCTGGACGGCGAGCCGGCCGCTCCGCGTCCCGTCCTCGAACGCGGCCTGGACGCCGCCGACTTCGACGAGCAGAGCGGCATCGAGATCGTCGACCGGACGAAGGCGGCGGGCGACTCGGTCACCGCCGTGGCCGGGAAGGACGGCGAACTCCTCTTCCGCAGCTGTGACTTCGGCGGCGGGGTGACGGAGGTGACCGTGCAGGTGTCCGGCGCGGGCACGGTCGAGGTCTCGCTCGGCAGCGGGCCGGTACGCGCCGAACTGTCTCCAGAGGCGCCCACGTCCGGCCCGTACGACTACACCACGCTCCGCGCGTCCCTCGCCGTCGCCGGCGGGGTGCACGACGTGCGCCTGCGACTGCGCGGCCCGCTGCGGCTCGCGCACGTCGGCTTCTCCGGTTGAGGGTCCGGAGGCGGCCGGCGCGATGAAGGGGCCCGGCACCGGTGGGAACCGGTGCCGGGCCCCTTCCCGTCGGACGCGGACCCTCCCGGGGCGCCGCTGCGGGAGGCGGTCCGGGCCCGGCGGAATCCACCCCTGGGGAAGCCGCGCAGTCCCTATGATGCCGGGGTCAGTTGTAAGTGGAGGGGAGAGCTTTCTCATGTCCGGCACCAATCCCGCACCCGGTGGGTTCGGGCCGCCGTCCCAGCCCCCGCAGCAGCCGGGCCCCGGTTACGGCCATCCGCAGTCCGGCCCGTCCTACGGCTATCCCTCGGCTCCCGCTCCGCAGGGCATGCCCCCCGCGCCCTATCCGCAGACGCCCGGCTACGGGATGCCCCTGCAGCCGAGCAACGGCATGGGGACCACCGGACTGGTGCTGGGCATCATCGGCCTGGTCTGCAGCCTGACCTTCTTCCTGTGGTTCTTCGGAGTGATCCTGGGCATCCTCGCGATCATCTTCGGGGCCGTCGGCCGGGGGAAGGCGAACCGCGGCGAGGCCACCAACAAGGGCTCGGCGACCGCCGGGCTGATCTGCGGCATCGTGGCCACGGTGATCCTGCCGCTGCTCGGCGTCCTGCTGTTCGCCAGTGTCATGGGAGGCGTCGGCGCCGCGTCCTGAACGCCCGTCCCGGCGGAGGGGCCGGTCCGGACGGACCGGCCCCTCCGCCGTGTGCGAGGGCTCGCGTTCAGCCGGTGCGCAGCCGTCTGCGGGCTTCCATCAGCGCGAACCCCAGCAGGTTCGGGCCCAGCCAGCGCTCCGGGTCCGCCGCCCCCTCGTCGCCGGCCGCGAGGCCGATGCCCCACACCCGGTCCACCGGACTCGCCTCGACCAGCACGCGCTCGCCCGTGCCCAGCAGAAAGGCCCGCAGGCCGTCGTGGGCCGCGAACTTGTGCACGCTGCCCTCGACGACGACGCCGAACCGCTCCCGGCGCCAGGTCTCCTCGTCGAAGCCCCGCACCAGCCGTCCCGCCTTCTTGGCCTGCGAGGGGTGCCCCGCGGCCAGCACCCGCCGCTCCCCCTCCGGGTCCCCGAACAGCCGGGCCTTGGCCGCCATCATCCAGTGCTCGGCGGTCGCGTACTCCACGCCGTCCACCGTGAACGGCGACGGCCACCACTGGCTCAGACAGCTCGCCCCGATCCGGCCGTCGGGCAGCGGCCGGTGCCCCCAGAAGTACAGGTATGTGACCCTCGCCCCGGCACGGACCGCCTCGATCAGCGTCTCCCGTGAGTCCGTCGCCCCCGTGATCCTCTCCATGCACGCGAGTCTGGCAGCAACCACTGACACCCCGTCCCGCCTTTTCCGTGGCCACTCGACACCTGGTCGACAGATTCCGTCGCGTAACCAAAAGGCAACAACGGAATCACTTGTTGGAGTCCCATCACTCTGTCAGGATCGGCACTCAAATCGAGCTGGAGCCACGCCGCCCCCCTCGGGGACACGGAGGAGAGCGACATGCACAACCCGGGCAGCACCACCCCGGAACGGTTTCCCGCCCAGGACCGGTTCGCGGACGGCGCGCAGTTCATCGCGGGCCGCCCGGCGAAGGGCACCTCGGGCCGGACCCACGCGGTCGTCGACCCGGCCACCGGCGCGGAGGCGTACACGTACGAACTCGCCGGCCCCGACGACGTCGACGCGGCCGTCGCCGCCGCGCGGGAGGCGTTCGCGGCGTGGGCCGGCGCCACTCCCGGCGAACGGTCCGACGCCCTGCACCGGTTCGCCGCCGTCGTCGCCGACCGCGCGGAGGACTTCGCCCGCGCGGAGTCACTGCAGTGCGGCAAGCCCCTGAAGCTGAGCCGCGGGTTCGACGTACCGGGCACGATCGACAACATCGCCTTCTTCGCCGGGGCCGCCCGTCATCTCCAGGGCCAGTCGGCCGGCGAGTACTCCGGCGACCACACCTCCTACGTCCGCCGTGAGCCGATCGGTGTCGTGGGCTCGATCGCGCCCTGGAACTACCCGCTCCAGATGGCCGCCTGGAAGATCCTCCCGGCGGTCGCCGCGGGCAACACCGTCGTCCTGAAGCCGGCCGAGCTCACCCCGCTGACCTCGCTGCTCTTCGCACAGGCCGCCACCGACGCGGGCATCCCGGACGGTGTGATCAACATCGTCACCGGGACCGGCGGGGAGGCGGGCGAGCGCCTGGTGGGCCACCCCGATGTGGCCATGACCTCCTTCACCGGTTCCACCGCCGTCGGCAAGCGGGTCGCCGAGATCGCCACCGCCACCCTCAAGCGTCTCCACCTGGAGCTCGGCGGCAAGGCCCCCTTCGTCGTCTTCGACGACGCCGACCTCGACGCCGCCGTCAACGGCGCCGTGGCGGGCGCGCTCATCAACACCGGCCAGGACTGCACGGCCGCCACGCGCGCGTACGTGCAGCGTCCGCTCTACGAGGCGTTCGTCGAGCGGACCGCCGCCCTGATGGAGACCGTCCGGCTCGGCGACCCCTTCGCCCCCGGCACCGACCTCGGCCCGATGGTCTCGCACGCCCAGCGCGACCGGGTGGCCGGCTTCGTCGACCGGGCCCGTGCCTACGCGCGCGTCGTGACCGGCGGCGAGGCACCCCTGGGCGAACTGGGGAACGGCGCGTACTATCGCCCCACCCTCATCGCCGGCGCGCCGCAGGACAGCGAGGTCGTGCAGTCCGAGATCTTCGGGCCGGTGCTGGTGGTCCTGCCCTTCGACACCGACGACGAGGGCATCGCGCTGGCCAACGACACCCCGTACGGGCTCGCCGCCTCCGCCTGGAGCCGGGACGTGTACCGCACGGGCCGTGCCACCCGTGAGATCAGGGCCGGGTGCGTGTGGATCAACGACCACATCCCGATCATCAGCGAGATGCCGCACGGCGGCTTCAAGGCGTCCGGCTTCGGCAAGGACATGTCCGCCTACTCGTTCGAGGAGTACACGCAGGTCAAGCACGTCATGTTCGACAACACCGCGGTGGTCCGCAAGGACTGGCACCGCACCATCTTCGGGGACCGATAGCAGCCAGGCCGCCCGACCTGCGGCCACCCTCCCGAAAGGGCACCACGCGCATGGAGCAGTACGAGCCCGACCGCCTCTCGCCGGCCCAGGTGGCCGCCGTGCGGCGCAGCTTCCGCAAGAGCAGGGCGGCCCTGTCCCGCCGTTCCCTGCTGCGCGCCTCCGCGGGCGGCGCGCTCGTGGCCGGCGGACTCGGCGCGCTGAGCGGCTGCGGCATCCCCGCCGCCGGCACCACCCGGGGCGGCGTTCCGGCGGAGGACCACTCCGAGGAGGAGAAGTCCGTCAACTTCTCCAACTGGACCGAGTACATGGACGTCGACGACAGCGGGCGCACCCACCCCACGCTGGACGCGTTCACCAAGAGGACCGGCATCAAGGTCACGTACACCGAGGACATCAACGACAACACCGAGTTCTTCGGCAAGATCAAGCCGCAGCTCGCCGCGGGCCAGGACACCGGCCGCGACATCGTCGTCCTCACCGACTGGCTGGCCGCCCGGCTGATCCGCCTCGGCTGGGTCCAGAAACTGGACCCCTCCAACCTCCCGAACGCCTTCACCAACCTGTCCGCCCAGTTCCGCGACCCCGACTGGGATCCCGGCCGCGCCTACTCGTATCCCTGGCAGGGCATCTCCACGGTCATCGCCTACAACAGGAAGGCGCTCGACGGCGTCGAGGTGAGGACCCTCTCCGACCTGCTGGACAACCCGAGGCTCAAGGGCCGCGTCGGTCTGCTCACCGAGATGCGCGACACCGTCGGCATGACCCTGCTCGACATGGACAAGGACCCGGCGAAGTTCGCCGCCGACGACTACGACGCGGCGATCGCCCGGCTGCAGAAGGCCGTCGACAAGGGCCAGGTCCGCCGCTTCACCGGCAACGACTACACCGCCGACCTCACCAAGGGCGACTTCGCCGCCTGTCTGGCCTGGGCCGGCGACGTCGTCCAGCTCAAGGCGGACAACCCGGACATCGGGTTCCTGATCCCGGACAGCGGCTACATGACGTCCACCGACGCCATGCTGATCCCCAACAAGGCCCGGCACAAGACGAACGCCGAGCGGCTGATCGACTACTACTTCGAGCCGCAGCCGGCCGCCGAGCTCGCCGCCTACATCAACTTCGTCTGTCCCGTCGACGGAGTGAAGGACGAACTCGCGAAGATCGACGAGGACGCGGCGAACAACCCGCTGATCCTCCCCGACAAGGCCATGCAGGCCAAGTCCCGTGCCTTCCGCTCCCTGAGCTCCAAGGAAGAAACGGAATACGAAGAGAAGTTCGCGAAGCTCACTGGGGCGTGACGAGATGAAGACGACCGAAGACACCACCACGGCCGGCAACGGCGGCGGGGACGTCCGCCTCACCGGCATCGGCAAGACGTACGGCTCCTTCACCGCCGTGCACCCGCTCGACCTGACCGTTCCGCAGGGCTCCTTCTTCGCCCTGCTGGGCGCGTCCGGCTGCGGCAAGACCACCACCCTGCGCATGATCGCCGGCCTGGAGGAGCCCACCACCGGCACCGTCCACCTCGGCGACCAGGACGTCACCGCGCTCCCGCCGTACAAGCGGCCGGTGAACACGGTCTTCCAGTCCTACGCCCTCTTCCCGCACCTCGACATCTTCGAGAACGTCGCCTTCGGTCTGCGCCGGCGCGGCATCAAGAGCGTGAAGAAGCAGGTCGAGGAGATGCTGGAGCTGGTGCAGCTCGGCGAGCAGGCCCGCAAGAAGCCGCACCAGCTCTCCGGCGGCCAGCAGCAGCGCGTCGCCGTGGCCCGCGCGCTGATCAACCACCCCAGGGTGCTGCTGCTCGACGAGCCGCTCGGCGCCCTCGACCTGAAGCTGCGCCGCCAGATGCAGCTGGAGCTCAAGCGCATCCAGACCGAGGTCGGCATCACCTTCGTGCACGTCACGCACGACCAGGAGGAGGCCATGACCATGGCCGACACGGTCGCCGTGATGAACGCCGGCCGGGTCGAGCAGCTCGGCTCGCCCGCCGACCTGTACGAGAACCCGCGCACCACCTTCGTCGCCAACTTCCTCGGCACCTCCAACTTCATCGAGGCCGAGGTCGACGGCAGGTCCGGCGACGGGATCGTCCTCAAGGCGGGCGGCGGCAAGCTGGTCCTGCCCGTGGCCCGTAACAGCGCGCCCGCGACGACCGGCGGCAGGGTGCTGGTCGGGGTGCGCCCGGAGAAGGTCTCCCTCACCCACGCCGACGACGCCGGCCGGATACCCGAGGGCCGCAACCGGATCACCGGCCGGATCACCGGCGCCGGTTTCATCGGCGTCTCCACGCAGTTCGTCGTCGACAGCCCGGTCTGCGCCGACTTCGAGGTCTACGTCCAGAACATCGACCGCGATACCCGGCTGGTGCCCGGCGCCGAGGTCGTCCTGCACTGGAACCCGGCGCACACCTTCGGTCTGGACGCGGCCCAGTCCCTGCTTGCCGGGACAGCGGACTCCGCCGGCGTCGAGGCGGCCGGGGAAGAGGTCGCCCGATGACGACGGTCACCGAGGCGCCGCCCCTGGCGCCCGCCCCGCCGGAGCCGGAGCCGGCGCGCAGGCGGGGGCGCTGGACGCCGTACTGGCTGCTGCTGCCCGGCCTGCTCTGGCTGTTGGTGTTCTTCGCGCTGCCGGTGATCTACCAGGCCTCCACGTCCGTGCAGACGGGCTCCCTGGAGGAGGGCTACCGGGTCACCTGGCACTTCGCCACCTACGGGGACGCGCTGTCCGAGTACTGGCCGCAGTTCGTGCGCTCGGTGCTCTACGCGGCCTCCGCGACCGTGCTGTGCCTGCTGCTCGGCTACCCGCTGGCGTACCTCATCGCCTTCCGCGCGGGACGCTGGCGGAACCTGATCATGATCCTGGTGATCGCGCCGTTCTTCACCAGCTTCCTGATCCGCACCCTCGCCTGGAAGACGATCCTCGCCGACGGGGGCCCGCTGGTCGGCGCCCTGGACACGCTGCACGTCCTGGACGTCACGGCGTGGCTCGGCTGGACCGTCGGCGACCGGGTGCTCGCCACGCCGCTCGCGGTCGTCTGCGGTCTGACGTACAACTTCCTGCCGTTCATGATCCTTCCGCTCTACACCTCGCTGGAGCGCATCGACCCCCGGCTGCACGAGGCGGCGAACGACCTGTACGCCACGCCCTCGACCACCTTCCGCAAGGTCACCTTCCCGCTGTCGATGCCGGGCGTGGTCTCCGGCACGCTGCTGACCTTCATCCCCGCCACGGGCGACTACGTCAACGCGGATCTGCTCGGCTCGACCGACACCCGCATGGTCGGCAACGTCATCCAGTCGCAGTTCCTGCGGATCCTCGACTATCCGACGGCGGCGGCACTCTCGTTCCTCCTGATGGCCGCGATCCTCGTCATGGTCACCCTCTACATCCGCAAGTCCGGGACGGAGGATCTCGTTTAAATGGCCTTCGTCAACTGGCTCAAGCGCCGTCTGGTCGTGATCGCGGGACTGCTGACGCTCGCGTACCTCCTGCTGCCGAACGTCGTCGTCACGGTCTTCTCCTTCAACGATCCGAAGGGCCGCTTCAATTACCAGTGGCAGGAGTTCTCCACCGGGGCCTGGCGGGATCCCTGCGGTGTCTCCGGCCTGTGCGGCTCGCTGACGCTCAGCCTCCAGATCGCGCTGTGGGCGACGCTCGGCGCCACCCTCCTCGGCACGATGATCGCCTTCGCGCTGGTCCGCTACCGCTTCCGCGCCCGCTCCGCCGTGAACTCGCTGATCTTCCTGCCGATGGCGATGCCCGAGGTGGTCATGGCGGCCTCGCTGCTCACCCTGTTCCTCAACATGGGCGCCCGGCTGGGATTCTGGACGATCCTGATCGCCCACATCATGTTCTGCCTCAGCTTCGTCGTGGTCGCCGTGAAGGCGCGCGTGATGTCGATGGACCCCCGCCTCGAGCAGGCCGCGCAGGATCTGTACGCCGGCCCGGTCCAGACGTTCGTCCGGGTCACGCTGCCGATCGCCGCCCCCGGCATCGCGGCGGGCGCGCTGCTCGCCTTCGCGCTCTCCTTCGACGATTTCATCATCACCAATTTCAACGCCGGCTCGACCGTCACCTTCCCGATGTTCGTCTGGGGATCCGCCCAGCGCGGCACCCCCGTACAGATCAACGTCATCGGTACGGCCATGTTCGTCATCGCCGTGCTGCTGGTGCTGGTCTCCATGGCCGTCGGCAATCGCCGCAACCGTCAGAAGGCATAGCAACACAGCCGCAGTCCCCCGTAGGGAGTTGAAATCATGGCCCCGAGCGCCATGAGCCGTTGGACGAGATCCCTTTCCGAGGCCCGGCCGGTCTCCTACTGGCTGGACGACCCCGGCAGGCCCGGACCCGAGCCCGCCCTCACCGGCGCCGAGACCTGCGACCTGCTGGTCGTCGGCGGCGGCTACAGCGGGCTGTGGACCGCGCTGATCGCCAAGGAGCGCGACCCCGCGCGGGACGTGGTGCTGGTGGAGGGCCGTGAGGTGGGCTGGGCCGCCTCCGGCCGCAACGGCGGGTTCTGCGCCGCCTCCCTCACCCACGGCCTGCCCAACGGGCTGACCCGCTGGCCGGACGAGATCCACACCCTTCAGCGGCTGGGCGCCCGCAACCTCGACGCCATCGAGGAGACGGTCGCCCGCCACTCCATCGACTGCGACTTCGAACGCACCGGCGAGATCGACGTCGCCACCGAGCCGTACCAGGCCCGGGAACTCAGGGACCGGTACGAGGAGATCCGGGCCGAGGGCCTCGCCGACGGCATCGAGTACCTGGACGCCGGGGCCGTACGGGAGCAGGTGGACTCCCCGACCTTCCGGGCGGGCCTGTACGACCGCCGGGGCGTGGCGATGCTCCACCCGGCCAGGCTGGCCTGGGGACTGAAACGGGCCTGCCTCGACCTCGGCGTCCGCGTGTACGAGCACACCCCCGCCCTCACCCTGAAGCCGTACGGCGCCGGCATGGCCGTACGCACCCCGTACGGGCGGATCCGCGCCCGCGCGGCCGCGCTCGGCACCAACGTCTTCCCGAACCTGGTCAGACGGGTCCGCTCCTACACCGTCCCGGTCTACGACTACGCCCTGATGACCGAGCCGCTCACCGCCGGCCGGCTGGCGTCGGTCGGCTGGAAGAACCGGCAGGGCCTCGGGGACAGCGCCAACCAGTTCCACTACTTCCGGCTGTCCGCCGACAACCGGATCCTGTGGGGCGGTTACGACGCGGTCTATCCGTACGGCGGCCGGGTGCGTGCCGAGTACGACGACCGGCCGGAGACCTACGCCAAGCTCGCCGGGCACTTCTTCACCTGCTTCCCGCAGCTGGAAGGCGTCCGCTTCACCCACGCCTGGGGCGGCGCGATCGACACCTGCTCCCGCTTCTCGGCGTTCTTCGGCACGGCCCACGCGGGGAGGGTGGCGTACGCGGCGGGCTACACCGGGCTCGGCGTGGGCGCCACCCGCTTCGGGGCCGAGGTGATGCTGGACCTGCTGGCGGGGGAACGGACCGAGCGCACGGAGCTGGAGATGGTGCGCAGGAAGCCGCTGCCGTTCCCGCCGGAGCCGTTCGCCTGGACCGGCATCGCCCTCACCAAGTGGTCCCTGGCCAGGGCGGACGCACACGGCGGGCACCGCAATCTGTGGCTGCGCACGATGGACCGGCTGGGCCTCGGCTTCGACAGCTGAACCCGCGGACCCGGGCCGCCGGATCCGGGCCGGCCCGGATCGGTCAGCCCGTACCGGGCCGGGGGTGCCGGCGGGCCTGCGGCGACCACCCCGCCCGGTTCGACGGCTGAACTTGCGCCCCCGGGCCGACAAGGCAGTCAGCCCGTACCGGCCCGAGGGCCAGGGGTCCCCGGTCGGTCAGCCCGTACCGGGCCGGGGGCCGGGGTGCCGGCGGGCCCGGGGCGAGCGCCCCGGACGGCCAGCAGCCACAGGCCGGTCAGCAGTACCGCGCCGAGGCACCAGCTGGCCGCCACGTCCAGCGGCCAGTGGTAGCCCCGGCGCACCAGCCCGAACGAGACGCCGGCAACCAGGGCGGCGCAGACCACGACGAGCGCGCGACGCACCGCCGGCGAACGCAGCAGCGGGAGGAGGAGCAGCGTCGCCGCGCCGTACGCCACGACGGCGGTGGCCGTGTGACCGGAGGGGTAGTAGCCGACCGCCGGGGGCACGGCCGGGGTGCCGGGGCGGTCGGTCCACTCCTTCAGGGGCGCGACCAGCGCCGGCACCAGCACCATCGCCAGGACCCCGGCCGCGGGCGGCAGCCACCAGCGGTCCCGTCCCGCGGCACGTCCGCGCCGGGCGACGTACGCCAGCGCGATCACCAGGACCGGCACGGCGACCTGGACGTTGCCGAGGTCGGCGAGGAGTTCGGAGGCCCGGTCCGGACGGACCAGGGCCCGGCTCAGCCGCTCGTCGAGGCCCACCAGCGGACCGTCGGCGACGACCTGCCAGGTGATCAGCGCGAAGAGGAGGACGGGCGGTCCGAGCAGCAGCATGGTGCACAGCTTCGCAGGTGCGGACCCGGCACACGCCGAAGGGCCGGCGCAGGGGGGTGCGCCGGCCCTTCGGGAACGGCTTGCCGTGTGATGCGCCCGGACGGCCGTCCTGACCGGAACGTCGCGCGCCCCGGGGGGTTTGGGGCGGGCGACCGTCCGATCGTGAGGAGACCCGGGGCCCTGGGGCCCCGGTTCGTGTGCGCGAAGGCACGACCAGGTCGAAGCTGGGGAGGCCCCGGCCTGAACCACCCACAGTTCCCTGTGGGCGGGGTGTATCTCTCATCCGCGGAAAAACCTACGGCAGGGGGTGGCCCCGCGACAGGGCCGACGGGGTCCTGTCATCCACCCCGCACACGTTCTTCACACGCTCTGCCGCTCGTCGGCCCCGGCGGCCGTTCCGGGCGGCTCACCTGCCCGGATGCCGGCTCAGATGCGCGCGAGCGCCTGCTCGATGATGTCGAGGCCCTCGCCCAGCAGGTCCTCGCCGATGACCAGCGGCGGCAGGAAGCGCAGCACGTTGCCGTAGGTGCCACAGGTCAGGACCAGCAGGCCCTCCTGGTGGCAGGCCTTGGCCAGCGCGGCCGTCGCCGCGGGGTCCGGCTCCTTGGTGTCGCGGTCCTTGACCAGCTCGATGGCGATCATCGCGCCCCGGCCGCGGACGTCGCCGATGACGTCGAACTTCTCGGCCATGGCGGTGAGACGGGCCTTCATGACGGCCTCGATGTGCTTCGCCCTGGCGTTGAGGTCGAGCTCCTTCATCGTCTCGATGGCGCCGAGCGCGCCCGCGCAGGCGACCGGGTTGCCGCCGTAGGTGCCGCCCAGGCCGCCCGCGTGCGCGGCGTCCATGATCTCCGCGCGGCCGGTGACGGCGGCCAGCGGCAGACCGCCGGCGATGCCCTTCGCGGTGGTGATCAGGTCCGGGACGATGCCCTCGTCCTCGCAGGCGAACCACTGGCCGGTGCGGCAGAAGCCGGACTGGATCTCGTCGGCGACGAAGACGATGCCGTTGTCCCGGGCGAACTCGACGATCGCGGGCAGGAAGCCCTTGGCCGGCTCGATGAAGCCGCCCTCGCCGAGCACCGGCTCGATGATGATCGCGGCGATGTTGTCCGCGCCCACCTGCTTGGACATCTGGTCGATGGCCTGCGCGGCGGCCTCCGGGCCCGCGTTCTCGGGTCCGGTCGGCCAGCGGTAGCCGTAGGCGACCGGGACGCGGTACACCTCGGGCGCGAACGGACCGAAGCCGTGCTTGTACGGCATGTTCTTCGCGGTCAGCGCCATGGTGAGGTTGGTGCGGCCGTGGTAGCCGTGGTCGAAGACGACGACCGCCTGCCGCTTGGTGTAAGCACGCGCGATCTTGACGGCGTTCTCGACGGCCTCGGCGCCACTGTTGAACAGCGCCGACTTCTTGGCGTGGTCGCCCGGGGTCAGCTCGGCGAGCGCCTCGGCGACGGCCACGTAGCCCTCGTACGGCGTGACCATGAAGCAGGTGTGGGTGAAGTCGGCGAGCTGGGCGGAGGCGCGGCGGACGACGGCCTCGGCGGAGGCGCCGACGGAGGTCACGGCGATGCCGGAGCCGAAGTCGATCAGGCGGTTGCCGTCGACGTCCTCGATGATGCCGCCGCCCGCGCGCGCGGTGAACACGGGCAGCACGGAGCCCACGCCCTGCGCGACCACGGCGGTGCGGCGGGCCTGCAGCTCCTGCGACTTCGGCCCGGGGATGGCGGTGACGACGCGGCGCTCCTGCGGAAGTGCGGTCATGCGGGGCTCCTGGGGGGTTCGGACATGTGCGTTCTTTTCTCGCAGGCTAGGGCGGGGAGCGGGGGGTGGGCATGCTCCATGTGGGCGCTGTTCGGGGGCCCGGGTTGTCCGTGGTGGACATAGCGGGGGGCGACGCCCGCGCCGCGCCGCCGGGCGGGAGGTGTCCTTCTCACCGGCCCCAGCCGCACGACTGCCCGCGGCCGGGCCGTGTAAGCGGTGGACTACGCCTGCCGGGGCGTTAGATTGACTCGCTGACGGCGGATGGAGCGGCGGCTCAGGGGGCAAGGGCGATGAACAGCGACGGTACCCAGGACGCGCGGGGCACACAGGCGGACCCCGTACCGCGCCCGGCGGGCCCACCGGACGTACCGGCGGTGCCCCCGCGCCCCACGAGGGCCCCGGGCACGCCGCCCCCGCCCGACGGTTCCGCGTTCCTCACCTGGCTCCGCACCCCCCGCCCCGAGGCCCTCCCCGGCGTGTGGCGGTTCGGGCACCGCCCCCGGCCGGAGGAGGAACCGGAGCGCGTCCCGGGGCGCCAGCTGCTCAGCGGAGCCCTGATCGCGTTCCTCGTCGGCTGGCTCCTCTGGTCGCTCCTGTGGAACGGCTACCTCGGCGGCTGGTGGCTGCTGCCGCTCTACGCGATGATCCCCGACTCCTGGGCGGAGCCCCACAGCTTCGGCGCCGTCGTGGTCGTCTACGCCTACTACGTGCTGGTCGCCGGGATCATCATGGTCGGCGTGGGCCGCCTCGGCCGCTGGGGCGAGATCTGGCACCGCTACGGCCCGCCCGCCTGGCGCCGCGGCACCGTACCAGACGAGCGCCCGCCCGCCCCCGAGGCCGACCCCGCCGCCTGGCCCGACCTGCGCGCCGCCGGTGCCGCGGACGCCGCCGAGCGGCTCGCCGCCGACGCCCGCGCCGGGCTGATGCGGGACGTCGACCACGCCCGCATCACCCGTGCCTGGCAGGGCGTGCGCAGCGGCCGGCACAGCCTCGCCACCTTCACCGGTGCGGTGCTCAGCCACGGCGCCGCCGCCTGCGCCCACCCCTCCGGCGCGCGCGACCTGCCGGCCCGCCGGGCCCGTCACGACCTGCTGACGGGGCAGGTGCGGCTCGGCACCACCGCCGACGACCCCCGCAACCCCTACGCCTACCGCGGCACCGGCCTGGCCCTCGGCCCGGAGCTCCTCGGCACCTCGCTCCTCGCCGTCGGGCCGGCCGGCTCCGGCAAGACCGGCGGTGTCGTCCGGCCGCTCGCCGAGTCGCTGTGCCTGCACGCGCTGGCCGGGAAGGCCGCCGTGGTGGTGGTCGGCGCGGCGGGCGCGGGGCTCGGCGAGGCCGACGCGTACGACGTCGTCGTCCGGATCGGCAGCCCCGACTCGGTCCACGACCTCGATCTGTACGGCGGGACCACGGACCCCGACGAGGCCGCGGCCGTACTGGCCGAGGCGCTGGTGGGGGACCTGGCGGATCCGCACCCGGGCAGCGACAGCCGCCGCTCCACCACCGTCCTCGCCCAGCTGCTGGGCCCGTTCCGCGCGGTGCACGGCCGCTTCCCGTCCGTCCCCGAGCTGCGGCGGCTCCTCGACGGCTCCCCCGGCCCGCTGGCCGAGCTGCGCAGCGGGCTCCAGGCCGCCGGCCAGGAGTCGCTGCTGCGCGAACTCGACGCCCGCGAGCGGCAGCTGGCCCACCCCGGCGACGTCGGCGGCGTCCTCGCCGACCGGGTGGCGCTGCTGGACCGGCCGGCCTTCGCGGGGTTCTTCGACACGTCCGGACAGTCCCGGCCGTTCTCGCTCAAGGCACTGGACCACCCGGTGCGGGTCCGCGTCGACCTGCCCCAGCGCGGGCACGCGGACGCCTCGCGGATCCTGGCGCGGCTGGTCCTGGCCCAGTTCACGGCGAGCGTGACGGTGCGCGAGGACCGCTCGCTGTTCGCCTGCCTGGTGCTGGACGACGCGACCGGCGTGGTCACCCCGGAGGCCGTGCGGGGCATCCAGCGGCTGCGGTCGGCCAACGCGGGCGCGGTGCTGACCCTGCGCACCCTGGACGACGTGCCGAGGCCGCTGCGCGGGCCGCTGCTCGGGGCCACCGGATGCCGGATGGCGCTGTCCGGCGTCACCCCCTGGGACGGCCAGGACTTCGCCGAGGTGTGGGGCAAGGAGTGGACCGAGGCCCGGGACGTCACCGACCGGCAGATCATCGCGGAGAGCCCGGCGGGCAAGGCGGTGCACGCACTGCGGCGGGCCATCACCGGCAAGGCGCCGACCGCGCGGGCGGTCACCGTGCGGCAGGTCGAGCGGGAGCGGTGGTCCGCCTCGGAGCTGGCACACGCGGTGCCGGCCGGGCACGCGGTGCTGTCCCTGACCGACGTCAAGGGCGAGCACGCGCCGCCGCTGCTGGTGGACCTGCGGGAGTGAGCTGTCCGGTCGGGGCAGCCGGGGACCGTACAGTGAGGCAGAATCGACACAGGCCGTTCATACACGGCGGCCAAAGGATCACGGCGTTCCCACCCACCCGACGCAGACCCGAAGGGTCCAGGCACCCATGCCCCCGACGCTCGCCTCGCTCGTCCACCACTCCGCGCTCAAACTGACCGTGCGCGCGGGCGAGGACCGCCTCGACGTGCCGGTCCGCTGGGCGCACGCCAGCGAGCTCGCCGACCCCGTGCCCTACATGGAGGGCGGGGAGCTTCTGCTGATCACCGCGCTGAAACTCGACGCGGAGGACCGGGAGGCGATGCGCCGCTATGTGAAGCGGCTGGCGGGGGCGGGAGTGGTCGGTCTCGGCTTCGCCGTCGGCGTCCACTACGACGACATCCCCGACGCCCTCGTCGACGCGGCCCGCGCGGAGGGTCTGCCGCTCCTCGAGGTACCGCGCCGCACCCCCTTCCTCGCGATCAGCAAGGCCGTCTCCGCCGCCATAGCCGCCGACCAGTACCGCGCGGTGACCGCGGGCTTCGCGGCCCAGCGGGAACTGACCAGGCAGGCCCTGGCGGAAGGCCCCGAAGGCCTGCTGGCCGCGCTCGCCGCCCAGGTCGACGGGTGGACCGCGCTGTACGACGCCTCGGGCACCGTCGTGGCCGCGGCGCCGGAGTGGGCGGTGCGGCGCGCCGCGCGGCTCACCCCGGACGTGACGCGGCTGCGGGAGCGGCCCGCGCCCGCCTCCTCGGTGGTGGCCGGCCCGGAGCACGAGGACCGGGTCGAACTGCACTCCCTCGGTACCGGCAAGCGCCCCCGCGCGGCGCTCGCCGTCGGCACCGCCGCCGCCCCCGGCACCGCCGAGCGGTACGCCGTCCACTCCGCGGTCGCCCTGCTCACCCTGACCACGGAACGCTCCCGCTCCCTGCACGCCGCCGAGCAGCGCATCGGCGCCGCCGTCCTGCGCATGCTGCTCGCCGGGGAGCCGGACCACGCCCGCGCGGTGGCCGGGGACCTGTACGGGGACCTCCTGGACGCACCCTTCCGGATCATCGTGGCCGCCGGGGGCGAGGCGAACGGTGACGCCCTCGGCGGCCTCGTCGAGGCAGCGGAGTCCGCCGCCGCCCGCTCCGGGGAGGCGGTCCTGGTCGTGCCGGAGGGGAACCGGCTGGTCGTACTCGCCTGCGACGGCGGCGCCGTCGTGGCCGCCTGCCGCGACCACGCCGCCGCGCGGGAGGCGGCCCGTAAGAGCGACGACGAACTGGTCGTCGGACTGTCCGCACCGGCCGGGCCGATCGCCGCGTCCGCCGCCTACAAGCAGGCCGAACAGGCGCTCTCGGTGGCGCGGCGGCGGGGGAGGGTGCTGGTGGAGCACGAGCACATGGCCGCCGGGTCGGTGCTGCCGCTGCTCGCCGACGACGCGGTCAGGGCGTTCGCCGACGGGCTGCTGCGCGCCCTGCGCGAACACGACGCGACGGGCCGCGGCGACCTCGTCGCCTCCCTCCGCGCCTGGCTCTCCCGCCACGGCCAGTGGGACGCGGCGGCGGCCGACCTCGGCGTCCACCGCCACACCCTCCGCTACCGCATGCGCCGGGTGGAGGAAATCCTCGGCCGCTCCCTCGACGACCCGGACACCCGCATGGAACTGTGGCTGGCCCTGAAGGCGACCACATCGGAGTGACACCCCTCCCCCGGCCCGGCCCTCCCGGCCCGTCCAGCACTTCCAGCCCGTCCGGCGTTCGAGGACAAGGGGGCCGGGGGCGCAGCCCCGGGGACAGGAAGGGAAGGGGCGGCGGGGGCGAAAAACCCGAAGCCGACACCCCCACCCACCCCGCCAAACCGTAGAACCCTCCCACCCCCACCACTACGACTCGGCCAAACTCCGCCCCCCGCCCCCCGCCCTACCGTGGACCCAGCACTCCACCCACACCCCGACCGCGGAAGGGCCGGAACCCGCACATGACTTCCACCACCGCCTTCTGGCTCGCCGGCCGCCAGGCCACCGGCGAGACCGCCTTCGACGTCACCTCCCCCTGGGACGGCCGCACCGTCGGCACGGTGAGCGTCCCGACCGACGCCCAGATCGAGGACGCCGTCTCCGCCGCCCACGCCGTCCGCGAGGACTTCGCCGCCACCCCCGCCCACGTCCGGGCCGCCGCCCTCGACCACGTCAGCCGCCGCCTCGCCGAGCGCACCGAGGAGATCGCCCGCCTGATCTCCGCCGAGAACGGCAAGCCGGTCAAGTGGGCCCGCGGAGAGGTCGGCCGCGCGGTCTCCGTCTTCCGCTTCGCCGCCGAGGAGGCCCGCCGCTTCAACGGCGGCGAGGCCCAGCGCCTGGACACCGACGCCGGCGGCCAGGGCCGGCTCGCCCTCACCCGCCGCTTCCCCAAGGGCGTCGTCCTCGGCATCGCGCCGTTCAACTTCCCGCTGAACCTGTGCGCCCACAAGGTCGCCCCCGCCATCGCCGCGGGCGCGCCCATCATCCTCAAGCCCGCGCCCGCCACGCCCCTCTCCGGCCTGGTCCTCGGTGAGCTGCTCGCCGAGACCGAGCTGCCGGCCGGCTCCTGGAGCATCCTCCCGGTCCCCAACGACCGCATGCCCGCCCTGGTCCAGGACGAGCGGCTGCCGGTGATCTCCTTCACCGGCTCGGAGACGGTCGGTTACGCGATCATGGACTCGGTGCCGCGCAAGCACTGCACCCTGGAGCTGGGCGGCAACGGCGCGGCCGTCGTCCTCGCCGACTTCGCGAGCGACGAGGACCTGGACCGGGCCGCGCAGCGCATCGCGACCTTCTCCAACTACCAGGGCGGCCAGTCCTGCATCTCCGTGCAGCGCGTGATCGTCGACGCCTCCGTCCACGACCGTCTGCTGCCGCGCATCGTCGCCGCCGTCGAGGCGCAGGTCACCGGCGACCCGAACGACGACGCCACCGACGTCGGCCCGCTGGTCAGCGAGGCCGCCGCGCAGCGCGTGGAGTCCTGGGTCGACGAGGCCGTCGCCGCGGGCGCCACCCTCCTCACCGGCGGCAAGCGCGACGGCGCCTCCTACGCGCCGACCGTGCTCACCGACGTACCGGCCGAGGCGACGATCTCCTGCGAGGAGGTCTTCGGACCGGTGCTGACCGTGCAGAAGGTGGACGGGGAGGCGGCGGCCTTCGCCGCCGTCAACGACTCCAAGTACGGCCTCCAGGCGGGCGTGTTCACGCACGACCTGCAGACCGCCTTCCGGGCCCACCGGGCCCTGGAGGTCGGCGGCGTGGTCATCGGTGACGTGCCCTCCTACCGCGCCGACCAGATGCCGTACGGCGGTGCCAAGCAGTCCGGTGTGGGCCGCGAGGGCGTGAAGTTCGCGATGGACGACTACACCTACGAGCGCGTGATGGTCCTGACGGGCCTCGCGCTCTGACCCGTCCGGAGAAGACCGACGGCCCCCGCCCCCCCGGGGGGGGGGCGGGCCCGAGGTCATGAACCGGCCAAGGCGACCCGGGTCCCCCCGGGCGGGGACCGGGAGGCGGGGGCGGGGGCGGGC